>CAZMCK010000069.1:0-2036 GCA_964565075.1 uncultured Dehalococcoidaceae bacterium | reverse complement strand
GACGGTCTCCGCCTCGGGGACGCTCACCTCAAGTGTCGAAACGCTCATTCCACGCCTCCATGAACAGCGTCTCGTTCTCCACGACGGTTCGCGTGATCCGCCGGATATCGGGGGGCCGCAGCCCTCCGCTGCGTTCGAGCCTGACCGGCTGCAGCCAGAACTTGGCCGTCTGCCGGTCGCGCTCAACGTGGACGTGCGGCGGTTCCTCCCGATCGCCCGAGTAGAAGAAGAAGCGGTATGGCCCCTCCCGCAGCCGTCGGCATCTCGCCACCTAGTCTATCGGACGCGTGCCGGCAGGGCCCGGCAGGGCGTCAGCTTCGCACGACGTCCGAGAGCAGCCCCGCGATCTCTCGCTCCAGCGCCTCCAGGTCCGCCTCGATCTCTTCGAGCGGACGCGGCGGCTCGTACACGTAGAAGTGGCGGTTGAGCGGGATCTCGTAGCCGACCTTTGTCTTGCTCTCGTCGACCCACGCGTCGGGCACGTGCGGCAGCACCTCGCGCGCGATGTAGGCGTCGACGTCCTCGCTGAGCGGCACCGTCTCGGTGTCGCGCAGCTCGGTGTCCGGCTCGGGGTTGCCGCGGCGGTCGCGGCAGACCTCGGCGTCCGGGTCGCGCTCGCCGAGCGCCGACAGCACCGCCTTGCGCTCCGGCGCCGACAGCTTCACGCCCGCGGCCGACTCCGCGCCGCGCAGCACCTCGACGAACGCCTCGCGGTCACGCATCTCCTCGCCGCCGGTCTGGCCGGCGAGTGAGCGCAGCAGGCCGCGGATCGCCTCCTGGCGCGCCCGGCCCTCGGCGACCTCGGCGTCGTGCGCGGGGCCGGCGCGCTTCTTGCTCCTCGCGAGGTTCTGGAACGCGCGCTCGCCCTCGATGCGCGCGATGCGCTCCCCGGTGGCGGCGAAGTTGAGGCGCAGTGGACGCTCGACGGTGACCTTGCGGTAGCCGAAGTCCTCGTTGGCGAACACCTTGCTGACCACGCGTGGCCGGGTGAGCTGCTCGTGCGTCACGGGGTCCTCGTACGGCAGCTCGCGGGTCTCGCCGTCCTCGCAGGCGCCGTGGATGCGCGTGAGGTCGTCGATCTGCTCCTGCGAGAGCTCGTTGCGCTTGTTGCCGAGGCTCTTGCGCATCTTCACGAAGAACTGCCGCCCGTCGATGAGCTGCACCCTGCCCTGCCGCCTCTCCTCCTTGCGGTTGGTGAGTACCCAGATGTAGGTGGAGATGCCGGTGTTGTAGAAGAGCTGGTCGGGCAGCGCCACGATCGCCTCGAGCCAGTCGTGCTCGATGATCCACTGGCGGATGTTGCTCTCGCCGCCGCCGGCGTCGCCGGTGAACAGCGGCGAGCCGTTGAAGACGATGGCGATGCGGCTGCCGCCGTCCGCGACGGGCTGCATCTTCGACAGCATGTGCTGCAGGAACAGCAGCGAGCCGTCGTTGATCCTCGGCGTCCCGGCGCCGAAGCGGCCGCCGTAGCCGAGCGTGTCACGCTCCTGCTCGATGGCTTGCTTCTGCTGCTTCCACTCCACGCCGAAGGGCGGATTGGCGAGCATGTAGTCGAACCGCGAGGGACGGCCCCTGCTGTTCCCGGGCGCGTAGCCGTCTCGCGTGAAGCTGTCGCCGAGGATGATGTTGTCGGCGTTGGCGCCCTTGATGAGCATGTCCGACCTGCAGACGGCCCACGCGTCGTCGTTGTAGTCCTGGCCGAAGAGGTGCGGTCGCGCCTCGCTGTTGTGCTCGAGCAGGTAGTCCTCGGAGACCGACAGCATGCCGCCGGTGCCGCACGCCGGGTCGTAGATCGTCTTCACCTTGTAGCTCGCGGCGAGGTCCGGCTCGGGCGAGAGCAGCAGGCTGACCATCAGCCGGATCACCTCGCGGGGCGTGAAGTGCTCCCCGGCCTCCTCGTTCGCCTGCTCGGCGCCGATGCGGATCAGCTCCTCGAACACGTACCCCATCTGCACGTTGTCCACGCGCTCGGGCGAGAGGTCGAGCTTCGCGAACGCCTGCACGACCTGGTAGAGCAGGTTGCGCTCGTTCATGCG
>CAZMCK010000068.1:0-2442 GCA_964565075.1 uncultured Dehalococcoidaceae bacterium | reverse complement strand
AAACAGCGCCCGGATGGTGATCCACTCGGAGCGTTGTCCCAGCATCTCCAGCGGCGGGGCCGCGGAGGCTGGGGGAGGGGATGCTCCGAGTGCAGGACGTGCACGTGCTGCGGCACAAGGTGCTGGTCGAAGGCAAGAGCCAGCGGCAGGTCGCCCGCGAGCTGGGGATCAGCCGCAACACCGTGCGGCGCTACCTGACGCTGGCCGAGCCGGTACGGGTCGAGCGCTCCCCGCGGCGCAGGCCGGTCCTCGAGCGGGTGCAGCCGCGCCTCGACGAGCTGCTGGAGGAGTGGTCGGGGCGCACGACGCCGAAGCAGCGCCTGACGGCGACGCGGCTGCACCGCCAGTTGCGCGAAGAGGGCTACGCGGTCGGCGTCACGCTGGTGCGGGACTACCTGCGCGAGTGGCGGCGGCGCCGCGCCGAGGTCTACGTGCCGCTGGTGCACCGCCCGGGCGATGAGGCGCAGGTCGACTTCTTCGAGGTCACCGTCGAAGTGGGCGGCGAGCGCCGCAAGGCCTGGAAGTTCCTGATGCGGTTGATGTACTCGGGCCGCGACTTCGTGCGGCTCTACGAGCGCCAGGACCAGATCTCGTTCCTCGACGGCCACGTGCGGGCCTTCGCCCACTTCGGCGGGGTGCCCGCGCGCATCATCTACGACAATCTCTCCGCGGCGGTGCAGCGGGTGCAGTTCCCGAGGCGCCGGCTGACCGAGCGCTTCACGGCGCTGGTCAGCCACTACCTGTACGAGCCCAGCTTCGCGCGCCCCGGCGAGGGCCACGACAAGGGCGGGGTCGAGGGGCGCGGGAACGCGGTCCGGCTGCAGCACCTCACGCCGGTGCCGCGCGGGAAGTCGCTGGCCGAACTCTCGGACTGGCTGCAAGGCGAGGTCGACCGGCTCGCCGCGCCGCAGGTATGGGAGCGCTTCGCCGAGGAGCGGCCGCTGCTGCGCCCCGAGCCCGTGGTCGCGTTCGAGGCGCGGCTGGTGCGGCCGGTCGCGGTGAGCCGCAGCGCGCTGGTGCGCGTCGAGGGGGCCTGGTACTCGGTGCCGAGCCGCTGGGCGGGCCTTGGCGCGACGGCGCTGCTCGGCGTCGAGGAGCTGACGCTGCGCTGCCGCGGCGAGGAGGTCAGCCATCCGAGGCAGCGCTTCGGCGAGCGCCGTGTCGACTACCGCCACTACCTGCGTGAGCTGGCGCGCAAGCCGCAGGCGCTCAGGCAGGTCGCTCCGGAGCTGCTCGCGGAGCTGGGTGAGCCGTACGGGCGGCTCTGGGTGCTGCTGGAGGACGAGCGCGGCGGCCACGAGGCCGCCCGTGCGCTGGCGCGGCTGCTGCGCGCCGTGGAGGAGCACGGCGAGGAGCGCGTGTGCGGGGTGCTGGAGCAGGTCCTCGCCGGCGGAACCTTCGACGATCTCGCCGTGCAGCGCCTGCTGACCGCGGCGCAGGGGCCGGCGGCGGTGGCGGTGCCGGAGACGCTGCGGGGCTACGAGGTCGAGAGCGCCTCCGCCGCCGTCTACGACCGCCTGCTCGTGGCGTCGGCGCCGTGAGCGAGGCGGCGCGGGCGGCCGTGATCGAGGCGCACTGCCGCGAGCTGAGGATGCCCTCGGTGCGCCGTGACTACCCCGAGCTCGTGCGCCAGGCCACGCACGACGGCTGGAGCTACGAGGAGTTCCTCGTGCAGTTGCTCGAGGGCGAGGTGCTGAGCCGCCGTGACAGCGCAGTGACGCGGCTCCTGCGCCAGGCGCGGTTCCCCGACCTCAAGACCTTCGAGCAGCTCGACTGGGAGGCGCTGCGGGGCGTCGAGCGCCCACAGCTCGCCCAGCTCGCGACCTGCGAGTATCTCGAGCGCGCCGAGGACGTCGTCATCGCCGGCCCGATCGGCACCGGCAAGACGCACCTCGCGATCGCGCTCGGCGTCGAGGCCGCCCGCCGCCGCCACCGCGTCGCCTTCATCCGGGCGGCCGACCTCGTGCGCGAGCTGGTCGAGGCGCGCGACGAGCTCACGCTCTCACGGCTGCACCAGCGCTACTTGCGCGTGGCGCTGCTGATCGTCGACGAGCTCGGCTTCGTGCCCTTCGAGCGCGCAGGCGGCGAACTCCTCTTCAACCTGCTCGCCGACCGCTACGAGCGGCGCTCGACGATCGTCACCACCAACCTCGCCTTCAGCGAGTGGGTGCAGGTCTTCGGCGACGAGAAGCTGACCACGGCGCTGCTCGACCGCCTCGGGCACCACGCCCAGATCCTCACGACGCGCGGTCAGTCTTACCGGACGCGACACAGAACCCAGGCCTGATCAACGAAGGACTCAGCACCAAGAACGTCAGCAGGGATCGTGGCGCCGGAGTGGATCAACATCCGGCCGATGACCTGGATCGCTATCCGAACGCTGTTGATGTTGATGGTCAGCGACTCTGACAGGGGCTAACTGGTCAGCGAATCTGTCCTTCC
>CAZMCK010000067.1:0-2802 GCA_964565075.1 uncultured Dehalococcoidaceae bacterium | reverse complement strand
TCCTCGACGCTCGGCACCTCGATCGGCTCGGTGGTGTCGACGTAGCGGCTGATGTTGAGGTTGAAGTCGTTGGCCGCGATCTCCTCGAGGCCGGCGACGTGGGCGAAGCGGTCGACCTCCTCGTAGGCGCGGAACGCCTCGACGATCTTCGCGGCGTGCTCCGGCTCGAGCAGGTTCTGCGCCTTGCCGGCGCGGAAGTAGTCGGGCTGGTTCGCGTCGACGAACAGCACCCTGCCGCGCCGCTCCGGCGGCTTGTCCTTGTTGAGGATGCAGATCGCCACCGGGATGCTGGCGCCGTAGAAGAGGTTGGGCGCCAGCCCGATGATCGCCTCGAACAGGTCCGCCTCGACGATGCCCTTGCGGATCGTGCCCTCGGCGCCGCCGCGGAAGAGGATGCCGTGCGGCATCACCACGCCGACCATGCCGGTGGGGTTCGTGACGGCGAGCATGTGCTGCAGGAACGCGAGGTCGCCGCGGGTCTTGGGCGGGATCGCGCCGTAGCGGTCAAAGCGGTGATGCGGGTCGTTCGGGGCGAAGTCGCGCCCCCACTCCTTGAGGCTGAACGGGGGATTGGCGATCACCCGGTCGTACGAGTACAGCCGTCCGCGATCGTCTGTCAGCTGTGGATCCGCGATCACGTCGCCGCCCTCGTAGCGGGCGGAGCGCAGGCCGTGCAGCAGCAGGTTCAGCTTGCCGATGGCGAGCGTGCCGAGGTTGCGCTCCTGCCCGTGCAGCACGAGGTTGCGCGGGTCGCCGCCCTGCTCGGCGACGTGCTGCGCGGCGTAGATCAGCATCCCGGCCGAGCCCGCGGTCGGGTCGCAGATGCGCATCCCCTCGGCCGGCTCGAGCAGCTCGACGATCAGTCGCACGACGGAGCGGGGGGTGTAGAACTCGCCGCCCTTCTTGCCGGCGTCGTCGGCGAACTGGCGGATCAGGTACTCGTACGAGTCGCCGAGCACGTTCACCGCGCCCTGGGCGTCCTCGGGCGTCAGGTTCGCGTCGCTCAGGTCGAGCTCGCCGAAGTGCCGCAGCAGGCTGGTGATGATGCGGTCGCGGTTGAGCGGGTTGCCGAGCTTGGACTCGTCGTTCCAGTTCGTGTTGCGCAGCACGCCGTCGAGCCGGGGCGCGTTCACCTCCTCGATCTCGGCGCTCGCGCGGTTGACGACCTCGCCGAGGTTCATCGACTCGCGGACGATCTCGCCCCAGCGCGCCTCGGGGGGTACGAAGAACTCGTGCTCGTCGGGGTCGCGCTCGGCGACCTCGCGGCTCACGCCGTCGGCGACGGCGCGCTCGACCTCCTCGGCGAAGCGGTCGGAGAGCCGCTTCAGGAAGAGCATCGAGAAGATGTAGTTCTTGTAGTCGCTCGAGTCGATCTGCCCGCGCAGGATGTCCGCGGCGCCCCACAGCTTGGACTCGAGCTCCGTCGTGGTGAGCGGCATCGGCTACTCGTCCCCCTTCGCCGCGATCTCGGCAATGATCGCATCCCGCAGCACATCATGCCGCAAGCGCACGGCCTCCAGCGCGTCCTGGCGAGACAATCCGGCCAGGTGGACGAGGTGGGGCATGCGGAGCAGCTCGTCGGACGACGGCAGCGGCACCGGCACCTCACCGAGAGATCTCGCCGACAGCGTCGGCACGGACGTGGCGGTCAGCCTCGATGCGATTTCGGCGCGGCCGCGCCCCGACGATAGGTAGTACCACAGGAAGTGTGCGAGGCCGGAGCCGGGGTCTGGCGTGCGCACAATAAGCAGCGTCACCGAAGCGACGGTGCGGAATACGTCCGGTTGGACCAGTGCGACCTTCACCGCGTGCGAGCGCGCGGTGACCAGGATGTCGTAGGGCTCCAGCAGGTGCGCCCTGGACCGGATGCCCTCCCGCACCTTGATGATGCGCAGATTCTCGGAGGTCAGGCGGTCCTCGAGAATGTCGGCGCTCTCGACGACTTGCAGTTCCCAGCCGCCCGGTCGGGCACCCGCGCCGTGGCCGGTCATCACCATCCCTGGGCGGATGTCTGCGAGCGCACCTAGTTTCATGGTAGCGGCGACTCTAGAGGTTCATAATACACGCGTCAAGGTCGTGGTTTGCAATCTACTCGCCATGTCGCCGTGAGATATGTGCTACACTGAATGCGTCGGGCACGTGTCTTAGCGGACGCGCGCGCCGACGAGGTATGGCCGGGCCGTCGCCCGGCGGGAAGGGATCGACGGGAATGGCGCAGCAAACGCTGGGACCGTCGAGCGCCCGACGAAGTGCTTGCGCATCGCCCTGCATCCGCGCTGGGGCGGCTGCAACGGTAGTGCGTGGGCACGCAGTCGGCCCGGCCGCGGGGCCGACACCCAGGAAGGGAGCAGGCGAGGCAATGACGGGAACTTCGCAGGAACGGTGCAGGACTTCAGTGACCCACGGCCCCGGCGCGCGGCGAGAGGTGACAACCCAGCGAGAAGTGGCAGCCCGGCGCGCTAACGCCGGACTGCCCGTAGTAGACAGGGAGGATCATCTCCATGTCCACAAGCAGGAAGATAGCCCTTCGAGATCGCACGGGCGAGCGCGGGAGCGAGCTCCCGAAAGTCGCCACGGAGCAGCACGCTGCCTAGGGCCCGCGGCAACGAGCGACGGCCGCGGCGCGGTGACATCGACCCCCAACTGGCACATGCCACGGACGAGTGGGCCGATGTCTGCCTCGGGTTCCTCAAGCGACGCGCGCTTGAGCGCCGAGGAGCAGCGGTGCAGCCAGAGTCTACGCGTGAGAGTGACCAGTCCCGCCTCATGGCGGCGTAGCGTCCAGGCGCACATGCAAGTCGA
>CAZMCK010000066.1:0-4292 GCA_964565075.1 uncultured Dehalococcoidaceae bacterium | reverse complement strand
TCGGAGGCCCCTTTGCGATCAGGTGTCTCGCAGGTGTGTAGGCACTACACCTAGCGGGCCGCGGTATGTTCGCGGCCTGGGCCGAGCCGGGGGTCTTCGAACGCGTACACATCGCGCCGCATCGAGCTATCGCCTGGAGCGACGACCTCGAGTTGTGCCCCGACGCCCTCTACATGGAACTCACCGGGAAGCTGCTGGGCGACCTGCCCGATTAGTGGTTCCCCTGCCCCAGCCTGATGCCTGAGATCAGCCGCTTCTACGGCTCATCATTCGGATGTACGGAGGTGACCATCCGCCGGCGCACCTGCACGCCGTATACGGAGAGCACGAGGCTCTCATTGATAATCGGTAGCGTTGAGGTGATCCGGGGGCGCCTACCATTGCGCGCTCGACGACTCGTCTATGAGTGGGTGCGCCTCCATCAGGACGAACTGCACGATGCGTGGGAACGCGCCCGCCGGTTGGAGCAACCTGGGAAGATCGAGCCCCTCCCGTAGCGGGCATGTCCACCGGCTGTGGGGAGCGTCGCCACCGTCGCGCATCCTGCGGCGTAACGCGTAACGCCACCACAACGGCACGAGATTCCATGACCGTTCGCCCGGCGACAGGCTCTGAGGCACGGGCAACGAAGACTGTGAGGTCACGCGGCGCGTCGCCGCCGGGCGGCGGCCCGTGCAATAATCGTCACGAACTACATCGTGTGACTGTCAGCGCGCCGCGCGCCCGGCTCCCCGGCGCAGCGCGAGAGTGCGCAAGGCGGACACCGCAGGAATGCGGGACCTGGTGACCACCACGCAGGCGGCGCTGCCGCTCGCCCACGTCTTGCCCGTCAGCGCGACCCTCAGCGACGAGGGCACGCTCGCCGTCGGCGGCCGCGACCTCGCCGCGCTCGCCCGCGAGCACGGCACTCCGCTCTACGCCTACGACCACGCGACCCTGCGCGCGCAGTGCCGGGGCTTCCTGGACGCGTTCCGCGCCGAGTACCCGGAGACGGACGCGGTCTACGCCGCCAAGGCGTTCCTTAACCGCCCCTTCGCGCAGCTCATCGCCGCCGAGGGCTACGGCTTCGACGCCGTCTCGGGCGGCGAGATCGCCGTGCTGCGCGCCTCCGGCGTCGACATGTCGACGGTCTACTTCCACGGCAACAACAAGGGTCCGGACGAGCTTGCGCTCGCCATCGAGGCCGGCGTGGGCCGCGTTGTGATCGACAACATCGACGAGATCAGCGTGCTCGAGGCCATCGCTGCCGAGCTGGGCGCGACGCAGTCCGTGCTCGTGCGGCTCTCGCCGGGCGTCGACGCGTACACGCACGAGAAGACGACGACGGGCATCCTCGACACGAAGTTCGGCATCCCGATCGCCACAGGCGCGGCGGAGCGGGCCCTGCAGGCCATCGCCGAGGCCGGCCACATCGACTTCCGCGGCCTGCACGTCCACCTCGGCAGCCCCATCTTCCGCCTCGACCCCTACGTGCTGGCGATCGAGGTGATCGCGGAGTTCTGGGCCGACGTCGTGCGTGACAGGCTCGGCCTCGACGTGCCCGAGTTGTCGATCGGCGGCGGCTTCGCCGTCGCCTACCGCGGCGAGCAGGAGCCGCCCGAGCCGACCGCCTACGCGGGCGCCATCGCGGGCGCGCTGCGCCGTGAGGCCGACGCGCGAGGGCTCGCGCTGCCGCGGCTCACCATCGAGCCGGGCCGCTCGCTCGTCGCGCGCGCGGGCCTCGCGCTCTACACGGTCGGCGCGCGCAAGGAGGTGCCGGGCATCCGCACCTACGTCTCTGTCGACGGCGGCATGGCCGACAACGTCCGCCCCGCGATGTACGACTCGCCGTACGAGGTCGTGCCGGTCGAGCGCCCGCTCGACGCCGCCGAGGAGACCGTGACGCTCGCGGGCAAGTACTGCGAGTCCGGCGACGTGCTCGCGCGCGACATCGAGGTGCCGCGGCTGCGCGCAGGCGAGATCGTGGCGATGCCGGCGGCGGGCGCGTACCACCTCTCGATGGCGTCGAACTACAACCTCGCGATGAAGCCCGCGTGCCTGCTGCTGGACGACGGGGACGTGCGCGTCCTGCGCCGCCGCGAGACGCCCGAGGACCTCATGGCGCTCGACGTGGACCTCGACGCATGACAACCGCGACCGCCGCCGCTGCCGGGTGGGGCATGCACGGCCAGGCGCTGGCCGTCGCGCAGTTGCGCGCCGACCTCGCCGCCGACCGGCTCGCGCACGCGTACCTGCTCACCGGCCCCGAGGGCGTCGGCAAGGCCACGCTCGCGCGTCGGCTCGTGCAGGCGGTCCACTGCGAGGAGCCCGCGGACGGCGTCGACCCGTGCCTGGCGTGCGCGGCATGCCGCCGCGTCGAGGACGGCGGGGCGCCCGACTTCGAGGTGGTCGCGATCGGCGGGCCGTGCGACGAGGAGAGTCACCGCGACCACACCGCCGACAACTCCACGCGCATCCGCATCTGCCAGGCGCGGCGGCTCACGCGACTGTCGAGCCTCGCGCCGTTCCACGCGCCGCCGCACCACGCGGCGCGCCGCGTCTTCGTCATCGACACTGCCGACGACCTCCAGACCGAGGCGGGGCACGCGCTGCTCAAGACCATCGAGGAGCCGCCCGCGTCCTCGCTGCTGATCCTGCTCGCGACCGACCCCGACGAGCTGCTGCCGACGATCCGCTCGCGCTGCCGCGAGATCGCGCTGCGGCCCATGCCGCACGCCGACTGCGCCGACGCGCTGACGGCCGGCCTCGGCCTCGACGACGCCGAAGCTTCGCGCCTCGCCGCGCTCGCGCGCGGGCGCTACGGGCTCGCCGTGCGACTGCACGAGGACCCTTCGCTGATCCAGCTGCGGCACAGCGCCGCCGAGGACCTCGCGGGGCTCGTCGCCGCGGGGCGCAACGAGCGCTTCGACTACGCCGCGCGGCTCGCCGGACGGTGGCGGCGCGAGCGGCCGAGCGTGCTCGGCACGCTCGACGTGTGGCGGTGGCGCTGGCACGACGCGCTGGCGCAGGCGGCGGGCGTCGAGGCCGGGGAGCCCGACGAGGTCGCGCCGCTCCCGGCGGTTCCCGTCGCGGCGGCCGCCGAGGCGCTGCGCGCCACGCAGCGCACGCGCCAACGGCTGATTGAGAACACGAACCCGCAGCTCGCGGTCGAGGTCCTGATGCTGGACCTCCCGTACGTAGCTGCCGAAGGGGCGAAGAACGGAGAGGAGGCCCGCGCGGCCGCGGCTCTCGCGTCCTGAGCTTACGCTCGGGGCCCTGGGCAGCGCCGGCGGGAACAGTCATGGATGGCACGGTCGGGGTCCGCTTCCACGAAGCCGGCCCACTCACCTGGTGCAGTCCCGGAGACCTCGATCTCGGCGTCGGCGACTACGTCGTCGTCAACACGGATCGAGGCGAGCAGCTCGGATGGGTCGTGCTCGCGCCCGACCAGCTGCTCGCAGCGGAGCCGGAAGGCCCGCGCCGCGTCATCGAGCGTCTCGCCACCGAGGACGACGTGACGGCCTGGCGCGAGGCACGCGAGCGCGCGCGGGAGGACATCAGCCGCGCGCAGGCGCTCGCGGCCCGTCAGGACCCGCGAGTGCGGGTCGCGAACGTTGTCTACGACCTCGCGGGAACACGGGCGCACGTGACGTTCTCGGCGTCCGAGCGCGTCGAGCATCGCTGGCTGCGCGACGAGTGCGCCGAGTTGCTCGACGTGCAGGTCACGGTCGAGCAGGTCGGGGACCGCGAGCGCGCTCGCTCGCTCGGTGACGTCGGCGTGTGCGGGCTCGCGCTGTGCTGCAAGAGCTGGCAGACCACGTTCCCGAACGTCTCGATGCGGCTTGCGCGCGAGCAGGACTTGCCGCCCAACCCGACGAAGATCTCGGGCGTCTGTGGGCGCCTGCTGTGCTGCCTCTCGTTCGAGGTGGAGGAGTACCGCGAGCTGCGCGGGACGCTTCCCAAGGTCGGCAAGCGCGTCACCACGCCCGCAGGCCGGGCGCGCGTGATCTCGGTCGGCACGCTCAAGCAGACCGTGCGCCTGCGCATGGACGAGACCAACGAGGTCATCGAGATGTCCGCGGAGGAGCTCGCCTCGCAGTACGGCACTGCCGTGCGGCCCGAGGAGCTGGACGCGACGGTCGAGGAGCGGGTGCGACGCCAGGACCGCGACCGCCGCGACAACCTCATCGCCACGCTGGAGCCGGTCGACGCGCCCAGCGGCGAGCAGCCGCGGCCCGGCGGCGAGGGCTCGCAGCAGCCGGCGCAGGAGGGTGGCGAGAACCGCCCGAAGCGCCGCCGGCGCGGCAGGCGCG
>CAZMCK010000065.1:0-4317 GCA_964565075.1 uncultured Dehalococcoidaceae bacterium | reverse complement strand
GGCGCTGCACCTCGCAGGCCGCCGGGGCGGGGCGACGGCGTGATCGCGGCGCGAGGGCTCACCCGGCGCTTCGGCGGCGCGGTCGCGCTGGACCGCGTGCACTTCGAGGTGCCCGCCGGCGCGAAGGCCGCGCTCTTCGGCGCGAACGGCGCGGGCAAGACCACGCTGCTGAACGTGCTCTCCACGCTCCTCGCACCGACCGAAGGCGACGCCACCGTCGCCGGCCACGACCTGCGCAAGGCGCCCGGCGACATTCGTGCGTCCATCGGCGTGCTGACGCACCGCGCGATGCTCTACGAGGAGCTGACGCCCCGCGAGAACCTCGAGTTCTTCGCGCGCCTCTACGGCGTCGAGGACGCCGCCGCGCGCGTCGGGGAGCTGCTGCGGCGGGTGGGGCTGTGGACGCGACGCGACGAGCAGACCGCGGTGCTCTCGCACGGCTTTCACCAGCGCCTCGCGATCGCGCGCGCCGTGCTGCACCGCCCGCCCGTGATGCTGCTCGACGAGCCGGAGACGGGCCTCGACCGCGACGGGCTCGCGCTGCTCGACGAGCTGGTGCTGCGCGCGCCGGGCGTGACGGTGCTGGCCGCGACGCACCAGCGCGAACGCGCCGAGGGCTGGGCGGAGCTGGTCATCGAGCTCGACCGCGGGCGCGTCCTCGATCCTGCCGCGGAGCCGGCCGGGGTGGGCCCGTGAGCGCCGCGGCCGCCGTGCTGGCCAAGGACCTGCGCCTGCTCTGGCGGCAGCGCGCCGGGTGGCTCTCTGCCGCGGTCTTCGCTGCGATCAGCGTGCTGACCTACTCGTTCGCGCTCGACCTCGCGACGGGCAACGTGCGGCCACTGCTGCCGGGCGTGCTGTGGGTGACGTTCCTGTTCGCCGGGATCATCGCGAGCGGCCGCTCGTTCGCCGCCGAGGTGGAGCAGGGCACCTTCGACGCGCTCATGGTCGCACCGGTGTCGCGGACGGCGCTCTACGTGGCGAAGGTGGCGAGCAACCTGCTGGCGCTGCTGCTCATCGAACTGGCCGTACTGCTGCTGGCGACTATCCTCTTCAATACCGCGCTGCTCACACCGGAGTTGGTCGCCATCATGGCCCTCGGCACCGTCGGCTACGTCAGCCTCACCACGCTGCTCTCCACGCTCGGCAGCCGCGTGCGCTCGCGCGAGGTGCTCATGCCGGTGCTGGCGCTGCCGCTCCTGGTCCCGCTGCTCATCGCCGCCGTGCGCGCCACGGGTGGCGCGCTCGACCTGCCGACCGGCGGCTCGCCGTGGCTGCTCCTGCTCGCCGGGGTCACCGTCTGGAGCGCGCTCGGCAGCGCGCTGCTCTTCCCCCTGGTGGCCGAGCAATGAGCGCCGCGACCCCGACGCCTTCGAGCGGGGCCGGACGCCTCAGGCGCCTCGTGTGGGCGCTCGTGCGGCCGGTCTACGAGGCGCGCTGGACGGCGCTCCCGCCGCTCACCGGCGCCGCGATGCTGGCGATGCTCGTCGGCGCGGTCGTCGTCGCGCCGCGCGAGGCGATCGAGGGCGAGGTGCAGCGCATCTTCTACATCCACGTGCCCTCGGCGATCGCGGCCTACCTCGCCTTCTTCGTTGTCTTCGTGGCGTCCATCGTCGTGCTGCTGCGCAGTGACCTGCGCTTCGATGCGGTCGCGCGCGCGGCCGCGACGGTCGGGGTGCTGTTCACGGCGCTGACGCTCGCGACCGGGGCGATCTGGGGCAAGCCGATCTGGGGGACGTGGTGGGCGTGGGACGCGCGCCTCACGAGCACCCTCGTGCTGCTGCTCATCTACAGCGGCTACCTGCTCGCGCGCAGCCTCTCCGATGACACCGACGTGCGCGCGGCGCGCTACGCGGCGGTGTTCGCCATCATCGGCTTCGTCGACATCCCGATCATCAACATGTCGGTGCGCTGGTGGCGCACGCTCCACCCCGACCCCATCGTCACGACGTTGCCGGGCAACCAGGCGTTGCCGGACTCGATGCTGCTCGTGCTGATGCTCGGCACGGCGGCGGTCACGCTGCTGACGCTGTGGCTGCTCTCGCTGCGCGCGGAGACCGAGCGCATCGGCGTCGAGGCCGCCGAGATGCGCGCCCGCGTCGACCGCATCGAGGCGGGCGGGGTACGGCGAGGGGGCGAGGCGTAGTGGACTACCTCGAGTTCCTGTTCGCCGGCTTCGCGGTGTTCTGGGCGGGCCTCTTCGTCTACCTGCTCTGGCTGCAGGCGCGGCTCCGAACCGTGCAGCGCGAGATGGAGACGCTCAAGGAGCGCCTCGCCGAGCGGGAGGCCGAGGAGCGCTCGGGATCGGACGCACCGCCGGGCACGTGAGCGCCGCGCCGGGACGAGGTCTCGCGGAGCGCGTGACGGGGCTGGGCGGTACGATGCATGGAGCCTCGCCGGCACACGGGAGCAGCGAGTGACGCGCTACCAGGCACTGGCCGTGACGACCGTCTGCGCGACGCTCGTGCTGATCACGATCGGCGCGGTCGTGCGCACCACCGGTTCCGGACTCGGCTGCCCGGACTGGCCGCTCTGCCACGGCCAGCTCATCCCGCCCGCCGAGCGCACCGCGATCATCGAGTTCACGCACCGCTCCGCCGCCGCCATCGTCGGCCTGCTCATCGTCGCCACGGCGGGCGTCGCGCTGCTGCGACGTCGAGGTGACACGGTCGTCCGCAACCTCGCGGTTGCGTCGCTGGTGCTGCTGGCGGTGCAGGCGTGGCTCGGCAAGGAGACGGTCGAGCGCGAACTGCCGCCGGAGATCGTGACGCTGCACCTGGCGACGGCGCTGACGCTGCTGGCCGTGCTGAGCGTGCTGACCGTCTTCGCGTTCTACGGCCCGCACCGGCGACGCATCGAGGGCAGCGAGCGCGCCTCGTTCGTGCGGCTGGCAGCGATCGCGGCCGCGGTCCTGATGGTGATCCTCCTCGGCGGCTCGTACGTCGTCGGCTCCAACTCCACCACCGCGTGCACGACGTGGCCCGGCTGCCTGCAGGCGCCGATCCCGTTCGTGGACGGCGTGCTGGAGCAGCACATCCACTGGGCGCACCGGCTGAGCACGCTCGTCGGCTTCGGCGCGGTCGGCTTCGTCGCGCTCAGCGCGACGACGCTCCGAGGGCCGAACGCCGAGCGGATCGGGGTTGCGTCGATGGCCCTGCTGGGGCTCTACGGCGCGCAGATGCTCATTGGCGCGGCCAACATCTGGACTACGTTCTCCGACGTCGTGCGCGCCTCGCACCTCGCGGCGGGCGCGGCGCTCTGGGCGCTCGCGGTGGTCCTCGTCGTCGCCGCCGCGTACCAGCCGGGCGAGGCGACGCAGGAGGCCGAGGCCGCGCGGCCGCCCGGCGACGGACGGGAGCCCGCCCGTGCGTAGCGAGGCCCTCACGCTGCGCCCGGTCGCCGAGACGCTGCGCGCCTACATCGCGCTCACGAAGCCGCGCATCATCTGGCTGCTGCTCGTCACGACCGTGCCCGCGATGGTGCTGGCCCAGGAGGGCTGGCCCTCGCCGTGGCTCATCGCCGCCACGCTCATCGGCGGCATGCTGGCCGCGGGCGGCGCGAACGCGATCAACCAGTACGCCGACCGCGACATCGACGCGCTCATGGAGCGCACGCGCGAGCGGCCGCTGCCGATGGGCATCCTCGAGCCGAACCAGGCCCTGTGGTTCGGGCTGGCCCTCGCCGCAGCGGCCGGGGTGTGGCTGTCGCTGACGGTGAACATCCTCGCCGCCGCGCTGGCGGTGGGGGCGTTCGCGTTCTACGTCGGGGTGTACACGTACTACCTGAAGCGCTCGACGGTGCAGAACATCGTGCTGGGCGGGGCGGCGGGCGCCGCGCCGCCGATGATCGGCTGGGCCGCCGTGACGGGCGAGGTCAGCATCGCCGCCGTGTTCATGTTCCTCATCGTCTTCTACTGGACGCCGCCGCACTTCTGGGCGCTCTCGCTCGTCCTCGCCGAGGACTACGCCCGCGCGGGCGTGCCGATGATGCCCGTGGTGCGGGGCGAGGCGGAGACGAAGCGCCAGATCGGGCTCTACTCGCTGATGCTGGTGCCGCTCGCGCTGGCGTTCACGGTGATCGCGGACCTCTCCGCGATCTACTTCGGCACTGCAGCGCTGGGCGGGGCGATCTTCCTGTGGCTCGCGTGGCGGCTCTACCGCGCCGAGGGCACGAAGGGCGCGCTGGCCCTGTTCCACTACTCGATCAGCTACCTGACGCTGCTCTTCGCCGCGGTCGCCGTCGACCAGCTGGCGCTCGGGTAGGCGCTAGCCTGTCCTGTCTCCGAGATCGGGCGACACATCGAGCCGTGCATCACGACCA
>CAZMCK010000064.1:0-4633 GCA_964565075.1 uncultured Dehalococcoidaceae bacterium | reverse complement strand
CCTGGTGCCACCACACGGTGCCCTCCGTCAGCACGCGGTGGGCGTCGGAGTAGTAGTACGGCGTGAGGTAGTGGAGCCAAGAGAGGGACTCGACGAGGTCGGCGGTGATGTTCAGCGCGTAGGCCACGAAGGCCGCAGCCGTCATCAGCGCCGCCGCACGCCCCCGCGTCGGCGTGAGCGTGGCCGCGAGCACCGTCGCCGAGAGCGCGAACCAGGCGAAGGTGAGCTGCGAGAGGGGCGCGACGGCGAGCTCGCCGACGGCTACCTCGCCTTTCAGGTCCACGAACGGCGCGGTCAGCAGGAACCCCGCGCCGGCGATCAGCAGGATCGCGAGTGCGGCGATAGCGACGCCCGCCAGCTTGCCTGCGAACAGCGCTCGCCGCCCGAGCGGCTGCGAGAGCAGCAGCTCGAGGGTGCCCGCACCCTCCTCACCCGCGAGCAGCGCGCCGCCGACGATGATGGCGAAGACCGTCATGAGCACGGGGGACCATGTGAAGAACTCGATCTGGAAGAACTGGCGCGGATTGGAGAAGTCCCCGATCTCCCCGAAGCCGATGTTCTCCAGCTCGACGCCCTCGAACTGCTCGGCGATGGCGGGGTAGAGCAGCACGAGCATCGCCGCGAGGCCGGCCAGGCCCAGGCCCCAGCCGACGACCTGCCAGCGCAGGTCGCGCAGCGTCTTGCGGACGATCGTGCGGTCAGGCATGTGCGACTGCCTCCGCGGGCTCCTCGTAGTACGACAGGAACAGCTCCTCCAGCGTGACCTCGTGGGTTTCGAGGGTCTGCACGCGGTGCGCGGCGAGCGCCTGGATGAGCGCGTGCATTGCGTCGTGCGTCTCGAACACTGCGTCTCGGCCCTCGAGCGAGACGAGGCGCACGCCGGGCAGGCGCTCGAACGACCCGGCGGGCGGGGCCTCCTCGAACGTCACGGTCACGCGGCGCGGCGCCAGGCGGCGCTGCTCGGCGAGGTCGTTCACGGCGACGATGCGGCCGTTGCGCAGCATCGCCACGCGCTGGGCGAGCTGCTCCACCTCGGCGAGGACGTGCGAGGAGAAGAAGACCGTGCGCCCCTCGTCCACGGCCTCGCGCAGGATTGCCTCGACCTCCTCCTGCACCAGCGGGTCGAGGGCGTTCGTCGGCTCGTCGAGCACGAGCACGTCGGGCTTCGCCATGAGCGCGATGACGAGGCCGACCTTCTGGTAGTTGCCGCGCGACAGGTCGCCGACGCGCCGCGTGTGGTCGAGCCCGAGCCGCTCCACGAGCTCCTCGCGGTAGCGCTGGTCGACGCCGCCGCGCAGCGAGGCGACGAGGTCGAGGCAGGCGTCGACGCCGAGCGCGTCGTAGAGCGCGAGGTCGCCGGGCAGGTAACCGCAGCGACGGCGCACCTCGATCGAGTCGCGCTGCGCGTCGAAGCCGAGCAGCTCGGCGCGGCCCGCGCTGGGGCGGATGAGGTCCATGAGGATGCGGATGGCGGTGGTCTTGCCCGCGCCGTTGGGGCCGAGGAACCCGAACACCTCGCCGCGCGGCACGTCGAGGTCGATGCCGTCGAGGGCGCGCACGTCGCCGTACGACTTCACGAGGCCCTCGAACCGTATCGCCGGGGTGTCGCTCATCGCCGTCCCGCAATCAGCCCATCCAGCGTAGCCCACGCGGGCGGCGTCGTGCCGCCTACCACGGCGCGTGCGATGCTTCCGGCGGCACGGCGGGAGGGTGGCGATGGCGTTTCGCGACGCGGGCATCGAGGCGGTCGTGTTCGACTGGGGCGGCACGCTCTCGACGCACGCCACCTCGGTGCGCGTCCAGGAGCTATGGCGGCCGGCGGCCGCGGTGCTGGAGCCGTACGCGTCGCACTCCGCCGACGAGATCTGGGCGTGCCTCGCATCCACCGAGGACGACTTCTGGCAGCGCACCGCCACTCACCAGCGCGCGGGCACGCTCGCCGAGATCGTCGCCGAGGCACACGAGCGCCTCGACGCCGACATCCCGGACGACGTGCTCGGCGAGGCCGCGCGCGCCTACCTCGACGCGTGGGCGCCGCACATCGAGCACGACACGGAGGCCGCCGCGACGCTCGAGGCGATGCGGTCGGCGGGCCTGCGCACCGCGATGCTCTCCAACACGCACTGGCCGCGCGAGTACCACGAGCACTTCCTCGAGCGCGACGGGCTGGCGCACCTGCTGGACCAGCGTGTCTACACGTGCGAGCTGGAGTACATGAAGCCGCACCGCGCGGCGTTCGAGGCGGCCCTCGCCGCCGTCGGCGTGACCGACCCGGCGCGCGTCGTGTACGTCGGGGACCGGCCGTGGGACGATATCTTCGGCGCCCAGCGCGCCGGGCTGCGCACGGCGCAGCGCACCAACCCGCTCGTCCCGCCGTACGACGTGGTGCCGGACGTCGAGATCGCGGGCCTGCCGGAACTACTCACGCACCTCGGGCTCAGCGGGTAGCGCGGCGTCGCCTCCCGGGCCGCGAGGTATCCTGTGGGCTGAGACCCGGCGCCGGTCGCGCGAGGGTGAGAGGTGTTCGATGCCGGACAACGAAGAACTCCTCCAGCGGATCACCGTTCGTCGAGATGTGCTCGGCGGGAGGCCGTGCATCCGGAGATCCCGTGTGACCGTGGAGTCCGTGCTGGATCGCCTGGCGCAGGGCGTCACGCCCGAGGCGATCGTGACAGAACACCCCGACCTCGAACTCGACGACGTGTTCGCCTGCGCGGCTTACGCCCGGACGATCGTTGCAGGCGAGAGGCTGGGAGTCGCCAGCCCGAAGACGGCACCTGCTCGAATCTCATTGCGGGAGCTGGCGACGCGACCGCCCGAGGAGATCAGCCGAGTGGTCCGAGCCGCCGGGATCGCCATGGACGCTGACGAGATCGAGGCGTGGGACGGTACGGCTGGCGACGGCCTTGACGAGTGAACGGAGCCAACAGCCTACCCCGCGACCCATGCGCGGCGAGGTGTGGCTCGTCCGACTCCCCCGCGCGGTAGGGGCGGAGTTGCAGCGCGACCGTCCGGCCATCGTCGTGCACTCACCGGCCTTCGATGCAGCGCCCGTGCGCATCATCGTTCCGCTCTCGAGTCGCCGCGAGGAGTTCGCGGGCACCATCAACAAGGTCGATGTCGCGGCCACCGAACGAAACGGCCTGCACTCGGACTCTATGGCGGACTTCTTGCAGGTCCGCAGCGTGGCGCTTGAGCGATTCATCGAACGCCTCGGCGTTGCTGAGCCCCACCTGGTGGACGAACTCGCGAGCGGAGTCGCGATTGCGATCAGCGACGGACCGAGGTTGGAGTGAGCACCTCGGTGGTCGAGGGCCGGGCCTACTCGCCGGGCAGCGGCACGCCCTCGTGCGCGAGGAGCCAGCGCTTGCGGTCCAGGCCGCCACCATAGCCTCCGAGCGACCCGTCGCCGGCGATGACGCGGTGACACGGCACGACGATCGAGATCGGGTTGCGGCCCACTGCCCCGCCGACGGCGCGCGCCGCGCCGGGCTTCCCGACCTCGACCGCGATCTCGCCGTACGAGGTGGTTTCGCCCGGTGGGATCTCGGTCAGCGCATCCCACACCTGGCGCTGGAACTCCGTCCCGCGCGGCGCGAGGGGCAGGTCGGGGTCTTCCCCCCCGTCGGCGAACCACGCGGCGAGCGCGTCGATGGCCGGGCGCGCCGCATCCGGATCCTGAGCCACCGGCTGACCGCTGTCCGCCTCGAGGCATGCGACCTCCTCGCGGAGGGTGTGCTGGCCCGACAGGAAGTTGATGCGATGCACGCCTTCCTCGGAGCCGCCGATGAAGAGCGGACCAAGTTCGGTGTCGAGGATGTCGTACCAGGCCATGCGGGTACCTACGTTCCGTTGGGGGAAGCGGCGTGCGGGTCGTAACTGGTGACGGCGAGCTCGTCGATCGGGCCGCGGCCGCCGCCCTGTGAGTTGATCATCCGCCGGGCCGGGATGCGCTCGATGCCGTAGCGGCTGCCCTCGTAGAGGCCGAGCACCCACTGGTGCGGCGAGTTGGAGAGCAGCACCGGCGTACCCGCCTCGCGCAGCGCGTCGACACGCCACTTCAGGCGGAGCTGGTCGTCGTGGTCGAAGTCGCTGCCGGTGTACGCCGTGAAGCTCGAGGTGGGTGAGAGCGGGTAGAACGGCGGGTCGAAGTAGACGAAGTCCTCCGGGCCCGCGCCGTTGCACGCCTCCTCGAAGTCCACGCTCAGCAGCTCCGCGCTCGCGAGCGCGGCCGAGGCGGCTCGCAGGCCGTCGCTGTCGCAGATGCGGGGGCGCGGGTACCGGCCGTACGGGACATTGAACTCGCCGCTCAGGTTCACCCGGTAGAGGCCGTTGAAGCAGGTCTTGTTCAGGAAGATGAGCAGCGTGGCGACGTCGAGATCGGACACGTCGCCGGCGACCAGCGCGCGGTACTCCTCGCGCGCCTCGTAGTAGCGCTCCTCGCGCCCTGGATCGTCGAGGTCCAGGTAGCTGCGCTGGAGGTTGTCGAGGCGCTCGATCAGCGGGTCTACGTCGTCGCGGACGGCGCGGAAGGTCGCGATCAACTCGCGGTTGAGGTCGTTGAGCACCGCGCGGCGCGGGCGGCGCTCCGGGTCGGCGGCGAGGCGGAAGAAGAGCGCGCCGCCGCCGACGA
>CAZMCK010000063.1:0-5062 GCA_964565075.1 uncultured Dehalococcoidaceae bacterium | reverse complement strand
TGCCGCGACGAGCGCAGCGCCCCCCAGCGCCACTCGGCCGGCGTCGCCCCGAGGCGCTCCCGGAGCTCCCCGAGCGCCCGCTCGGTCGCCGCGCGCAGCACGCGGTCGCGGTCGTGTTCGCCGTCGCACCACGGCGCCTCGGCGGCAGCGAGTGCGGCCACGAGGCGACCCTGGAGGCGGTAGTGGAACCGGCTGTCGTCGCCGCCTGGCCCGCCGAGGCCCTGGCCGAGCACGAGGTCCGACATCGTCCCCGCCACGCGCGAGACGAGACTGCGGGCCGCTTCCTGGTAGACGGTCTCCATGATCGCCGCCCCGGCGCTGGATGCGGCGACCTGCCCGTCCCAGGCTTTGAGGACCGCACGCACCTGCTCATCCACGACCGCGCCGCGCGTCAGCATCAGGTCTCGCAGCGCCACGAGACCGGCGTTGTGGAGATCGGACTGGATCGCCTGGAACGAGGCCACTGTGTGGTCATCGCGGCCGCCGAGGAGTTCGCGGATGCGGTCCGCGCGGTAGCTCTCCATCCACTCCTCGCCCAGCTCCAGGGGGCCGCCCGGCGCCTGGTTCGCCGAGACGATGACGCCGCCCGATGGGCCGAGGAAGTGCGGCATCTCCCCGGCCGTCAGCAGCTCCGGCGGCCCCGGTGACGTCGCCCCGGACTGCGGCGCCAGTCCCTCGCCGGTGCCGCGTCGCGGGATCGAGCCCGCCAGCCGGTAGCCGATGGCGCCGGCCTGGTCGGCGAAGACGAAGTTGAAGGTCGCGCCGGGCCAGCGCGCGATCGCCGTCTCGAACGCGGCGGCATCTCGCGCCCGGTTCGCGTCGAGGAGCGGCCCGACGGTCTCACCCGGCTCAAGGGCCGTCGAGCGCAGCGCGATCGCGCGCTCCTCGCCCGGCAGCGCGGGGCCGACGACGGGCCCGTGACGCGTCACGCGCATCGTCTCGTCGATCGGCGGGCCGCCGCGCACCTCGATGCGTTCGACGCGGGTACGCGCCCGCTCCCAGCCATCGGGGGTGCGGTAGCGGTCCGGGTCGGCGGGGTCGAACTCCTCGATGTAGCAGTCGCTCACGTCGGCCAGCCCGGCGGTCATGCCCCACGCCACGTCGCGGTTGTGCCCGATGACGACGCCGGGCACGCCGGGCACGCTCGCGCCGATGATGTCGAGGTCGCCACCGCGGATATGCGCGACGTGGAAGAGGCTCGGGACGCCGGCCCGCACGTGCGGATCGCACGCGAGCAGCGGCGCCCCGGTCCGCGTGTGCGAGCCCGCGAGCGCCCAGGCGTTCGACGCACCCCCCGCGGGCACGCCGGCCGCCTCGATGCTGCGATACGCCGCGAGCAGGCGCTCCGCGGTGCCCTCGTACGGCTCGCCGGTCGTGGTCGAGGCATCCGCGGGGTAGATCACGTCGACGAGCGCGGCGCGCTCCGGCCCGAGGGCCGCGACCAGCCGGTCGCGCTGCAGTTCGGCGTCCCAGTTCGGCGAGAAGCCGAGCATGAGCAGCCGGCCCACGAGCAGTGAGTGCTGGGCCCGCCACGGCTCCGGATCCGCGCCCGTGATCGCGAACTCCGGCGGGAGCGCGGGCAGCGTCGCAACGGCGGCGTTCACGCCGTTCGCGAACGCCTCGAGCAGTTCGCGCGCCTCCGGGCTCGCCGCCTCCAGGTCATGCTCGGAGAGCTCGGTGAGCGCCAGCCGGCGCGAGAAGCGGTCGGCGTCCACGGCGCGGGGCCCGAAGACCTCGGCGAGCCTGCCCGAGGCGCCGCGCCGGAACAGCTCGAGCTGGAACAGCCGGTCGTGCGCCTGCACGAAGCCCTGCCCGAAGACCGCGGCCGCTTCCGTCGAGGCGTCGACGTGCGCGATGCCGAAGCGGTCGCGCGTGATGGTGATGGGGTCGTCCAGGCCTCCGACACGCAGCCGACCCGAGACCGGCGGGTGGGACCGTCCGCTCTTCGCGAGGGCGAGTGCACGCATCGCGCCGGCGGCGAGGCCGGTGAGTGCACGCAACTGGGTGAGGGCGGGTATCACAACAGGCGGATCGTACCGCACCCGAGCGTCGGGCTCGCGGGGGTGGGATCGCGGGCGATGGCCTACGCGCCGCGCGGGACGGCGTTCGTGAACGTCCCGCCGTCGTCCACGACGAGGGTGTGGCCGGTAACCCAGCTCGCGAGGTCGGAGGCGAGGTAGACCACGCTGGTCGCGACGTTCTCGATGTACTCGGCGTCGCCGCCGCCCGCGAGTTGCCCCTCACGGGGCGCCGCGCCCGCACGCCCCGTCCGGCCTCCCGGCGCGATCGCGTTCACGCGGATGCCGTGCTCTGCCCACTCGGCGGCCACGGACCGCGTCAGTCCGAGAATCCCGGCCTTGGCGGCGCCGTAGTGCGCGCCGTTCAGCGCCCCGTAGAGCGCGTTCTGCGAGGAGACATTGATGATGCTCCCGCCGTTCCGGGCCTCGATCATCGCGCGCGCCGCAGCCGTGTCGCAGAGCCAGGTGCCGATCAGGTTGAGGTCGATCACCGCCTCGAAACCACGCTTGGAGATGTCGAGCGCGGGCGCCTGGAACATGCCGCCCGCATTCGCGACCATCACGTCGAGCCGGCCGAAGCGTTCGATCGTCTCCGCGATGAGCGCGTCGACCGAGTCGGCGTCGCGGACGTTGGCGTGGATCCAGGCAGCGTCGTGGCCGGCGTCACGGAGCTCCTGCTCCACCGCCGGCCCGGTGTCCTCGTCGATCTCCGCGATCACCACCGTCGCCCCAACATCGGCGAGGCCGAGCGCGATCGCGCGCCCGAAGTTGCGCCCGCCGCCCGTGACAATGGCGACGCGGCCCGACATGTCGAGGCGGTCGTGGACGAAGCCCATGGTGCGGCGATGATAGCCGACGCCGAGGCCGCGGACGCGACGCGCCGTCAGGCCCCCTCGGCGCGGGCGTCTTCCTCGGCGGCGACACGGGCGCCCTCGGCCACGTCGACCCAGCGCAGCACGACGGTCCCGATCACGATGATGAGCAGGATCGACAGCACCGCCACGCGCGTGTCGAACAGCGCCGTGGCGGCGATGTAGATCATGGGCCCGAAGACCGACGACGCCCGGCCGATGAAGCCGAAGAAGCCGAAGAACTCACCGCTGCGCCGCTCCGGCGTGATCTGGGCGAACAGGCTCCGGGCGAGCGCCTGGCTCCCGCCGATCACCCATCCGACCATCGCGCCCAGCATCAGCCACTGCGGCCCCACGCCGAGCCCGAGCGGCTGCCACAGCACGCTCCGCGCGAGCGACGGCCACCAGTCGACGGGGCCGGCCCCGAGCATCGAGGGGTGCGCTTCACCGACCCCCGAGCTGCCATCGAGCGGCCCACCGCGGAGCGATACGGAGTACTCGACATTGGCCGTCTCGCTGAACGCGCCGGCCAGGTCCTCGATCGCGGAAGTGCGGAACGCGAAGCCCTCCTCCATGCGCCAGTACTGGCCGCGTCCACGCAGCTGGTACCCGTCATCCAGGTCGGGGGCGACGTCGACGACGTAGTCGCGGGTGTCCTCGCGGTAGGAGAGCTGGATGTCGAAGTCGCCGTGGTCGCTCGGCGGCAGCGGCGCCAGCGAGACGCCCACCAACACGACACACATCCAGCCGACGAGCGCGACGATCAGCGCGGGCTTCGTCGTGATGCGCTCCGCGAGCCGCGCAAACGCGAGGGCGCCGGGCACGGCCACGAACTGGACCGTGGCCACCGTGCCCATGTTGTAGACGAGCGGGATCGCCAGCGTGTCGGCCGCATACGCGCCCGCAATCGCGTTGACGGTCGATATCCCGTCGTTGAAGAGCAGGTAGGCGACGAGGAACACGAGCGCCACGCGGAACCGCGCCACCTCGCGGAAGGTCCGACGCAGCTCGCGGAACCCGGTCGGGATGGCCGAGAGGGCTGTCAGTCGCTCCCCGGAGCGCAGCACGGGGGGCTCGGGCACCACGCGCAGCGTCCACATCGCCCAGCCGAACCACCACACGCCCACCGACGCGATCGCGAGCCGTGTCGTGAGTTCGGCGAAGTCCGTGCCGCGCGTTGCGAGGATGAACGCGAGGTGGACGATGAGCAGTAGCCCGCCGCCGAGGTAGCCGTACGCGTAGCCGCGGCTGCTGATGTCGTCGAGCAGGTGCCTCGGGCCGAGGTGCGGGAGGAACGAGTTGTAGAAGACGATGCTGCCGACGAAGCCGATGTTCGCCACGGTGAACGTGAAGAACAGCCACATCCACGGCTCGGGCCAGAACGGCGCGAAGAACGCCAGCATCGTGAACACCGACCCGATGGTCATATACGTCGCGAGCAGCACGCGCCGGATGGGGACGCGGTCCGCGATCACACCGAGCACGGGGCTCGAGAAGGCCACGAACCCCGTCGAGAGCGCGACCCCAAGGCTCCACATGGAGCTGCCCGTGAAGACGCCGAGGAACGTTCCACCCTCGCCGACGGACTCCTTGAAGAGGAACACGAAGTAGACCGGGACGATGGCCGCGACGCTCGTCGCGAAGGCGGAGTTGGCCCAGTCGTACATGCACCAGGCGCGGATGATGCGTCGCTGCTGCAGCGGCAGGTCGCCGATCGAGGGCAGGCTCATGCACGGACCTCTCCACCGTCGCGAGTCGGCTCGACGCGCCCCGGCAGCCTATCAGCAGGGCAGCCGCTAACACGATCCGGATATCGCGCATGGTTCCCGCAACGCCAACGATCGGCGGTAGTATGGGCCCGGACGCCGCTCCCACTCGGCGATCGGATCGATACATGGCCATGTTGTTCGACACCCTCGAGGCATCGAGGCAGTTGCAGGAGGCGGGCTTCGAGAAAGCCAAGGCCGACGCGCTCGTCACCACGTTCTCGCGAAACATGGTTGAGAACGTCGCGACGAGAGACGACCTGACCGTTCTCGGGCAGCGGCTGACCATCCGCTTCGGTGCGATGGTGGCGGGCGCCACCGCGATCCTCCTTGCGGCGATGGCCATCGCCACGGCCATCCTGCTCGCGGCGGGCTAGCTGTAGTGCCTACACACCTGCGAGACACCTGATCGCAAAGGGGCCTCCGA
>CAZMCK010000062.1:0-5073 GCA_964565075.1 uncultured Dehalococcoidaceae bacterium | reverse complement strand
GCGGGGTTGCCGCGCGCGCTGCGGTTGCCGCTCCGGCTGTGCCCCGCGAGCCGGAGCCGTCGCGGGCGCCGATGCAGGGGCCGCGGCGGCGGCAGGCGCAGGCTGTGCGAGCGCGTCGCGCTCGGCGGGCAGGCCGACGGCGTGCGCGGCGAACGCGATCTCCGCCGGCAGCGCGTCGTAGTTGTCGCCCGCGAAGTCGATCTCCCCGAGCGCACTCAGCGCCGCGACGATGTCCGAGGCGCTCGCCGACTCGGCAAGCGGCGTCAGTTCGGCGAGCTGCCCGTCGGAGAGCTCTAGCTCCCCGCGCGCCCCGGCGCGCAGCATGAGCAGCGTGCGCAGCGTCTGCACGACCTCGCGCACGAACGCCCGCACCTCGATGCCGTCGTCGCGGACGGCGGCGAGCAGCGCGAGGCCTGCCGGCAGGTCGCGCTCGACGGCGGCTCGCGCGAGCTGGGCTGCGCGATCGTCGACCACGAGGCCGAGGCCGCTTTGCACCGCCTCGATGTCGAGCGAGCGGCCATGGTACGCGGCAAGCTGGTCCAGCAGGTTCACGGCGTCACGCAGCGAGCCGCCCGCCTGCCGGGCGATCAACTCCATGCCGCCGTCGGCGACCTCGATGCCCTCGCGGGCGGCGATCATGTGCAGCTGTTCCACCGTCGGAGCGAGGGCGATCCGCCGGAAGTCGAAGCGCTGGCAGCGCGAGCTGATCGTCGGCGGGATACGGTGCGGCTCGGTGGTGGCGAGCACGAAGATGACGTGGCCCGGCGGCTCCTCGAGCGTCTTGAGCAGCGCATTGAACGCCGCGTCGGTGAGCATGTGCACCTCGTCGACGAGGTACACCTTGTAGGTCGCCGCGTTGGGCGCGTAGCCGACGCTCTCGCGCAGCGCGCGCACCTCGTCGATACCGCGGTTCGAGGCGGCGTCGAGCTCGATGAGGTCGAGGGCGCGCCCTTCGCCGAAGGCGCGGCACGACTCGCACGCGCCGTCGGGCTCGCCGTCGACGGGTGCGACGCAGTTCACGGCCTTGGCGAGGATGCGGCCGGTGCTGGTCTTGCCGGTGCCGCGCGGGCCGGTGAAGAGGTAGGCGTGCGCGGGCGTGCCGGCGGCCACGGCATTGCGCAGCGTGCTGGTGATCGGATCCTGCCCGGCGACGTCGCCGAACGACGCCGGACGCCACTTCCGGTAGAGGACTTCCTGGCTCACGGACACCCCAGGGCCCGCCGGGGGAGCGCGACGGGGCCGCATGGCGCAGTGTACCAGCGCCTCGACGCGCCCGCCGCCGCGGGCGGCGAGCGGAGTGGACACGAACCGGGGTGAGCTATCTGGACGCGGCGATCAGCGGACGTGGTCCTCCTGGCCGTGACCGCCCGCGGCGTGGATGCCCGGACCGAGCAGCGCCTCCTCGCGCTCGCCCATCACGATCGCGTCCGAGGGTTCCTCGTGGTCGTAGCCGATGAGGTGGAGCAGCGCATGGAGCACCACGTGGCGCAGCTCCTCCTCGAACGTCAGCCCCGCGTCGGCGGCCTGGCGCCGCACGCTACCGACGGAGACGGCGATGTCCCCGAGGTACGGCACCTCCTCGTCATCGCCGACGGGGAACACGTCGCCCGCGTCGGCGGGAAACGCGAGCACGTCGGTCGGCACGTCGAGGCCGCGGTGCTCGCGGTTGAGGCGGAACAGCATCTCGTCGCCGGCGAGGAGCAGCGACACCGCTGCATCCTCGACGCCGTCGGCGGCGAGCGCCTGCTCGACGAAGGCGACGAGCGGGTCCGCGTCGACGGTGCGCGCGATGCCGTCGAGTTCGATGGAGATCTCGTAGGTCATGGAGTGAAGGTACGCGATTGCTCCGGCAGGGGCAGCAACCTCGTCCGAGCACCTGGTATTCGAAATGTGATTGGATTATTGCTACTATAGGTTCGATACTGGCCACATGGCGGGCGAGCGCCTCAAGCGCATGCACCAGAATCCCGGCTCGGTGCAGCGCAGGGTGCTGATCGCCGAGTTGGAGTCCCGCAGTTGGGATCTCGTTCGGCGCGCTCGCGGCCATGATCTACGCGAGGCCCGGATGGCCCGAGGTGATCGCCGTGCCTGCCCGGCTGAAGGGAACCGGCACGATCCGCCGGATCGTCCGGCAGATCCAGACCGAGGAGAGAAGCCGTGAGTGATATCGACACCCACGCCGAAGAGCTCGCGGCCCGGCCATATGCGTTCGCCGTGACCCACGGGGACGACGGCGTCTACACGGTGCAGGTGCTCGAACTGCCGGGAGCCATCTCCGAGGGGGACACGCCCGATGAAGCGCTGGCTAACGGCCGCGACGCCCTCGCTGCCGTCATCGCGGTGATGCTCGAACGGGGCCAGGAGATCCCGGAGCCGTTCGAGGACCGCGTGTTCTCGGGGACGACGCAGCTGCGGATGCCGCCGTCGCTCCATGCACGGGCGGTCGCGCTCGCGCGGCGCGACAACGTCAGCCTGAACCGGTTTCTCTCTGCGGCCGTCGCCCACTACATCGGCTACAACGAGGCGCTCGTCGCGGCTGCTGAGCGCGAGGCGGTCGCCGCCCGCTCCTGAGCAGTCCCGCCCGCGGGGGGTGCGAGGTCTACAGCAGGTTTGCGGCCGCCCGCTGCGCCGCCTGCAACAGCGGCGAGGGCCACAGGCCGAAGTACAGCACACCGAAGGCGGCGAGGCCGAGGAGGCCCTGGACAGGCGCCGACGCGCGGAACGGGGTCTCGTCGACGGGGTCGTCGAGCACCATCGTGCGCGCCCAGCGCAGGTAGTAGAACGCTGATATCGCCGAGTTGAGCACCGCCACCGCGACGAGCACGACCATCCAGTCGATGCCCGTCTGGACCGCGCTGTTGAAGACGTAGAGCTTGGCGAGGAAGCCCGCCGTCGGCGGGATGCCCGTCAGCGAGAGCAGGCACAACAGCAGCACCACCGCCACCGCCGGTGACCGCTTCAGCAGCCCCGCGTAGTCCGCCAGGCGCTCGGAGCCGATGCGCTCCGAGACCACGATCACGCAGAAGAACGCGCCGAGGTTCGTCGCCGCGTAGGTCGCAAGGAAGAACAGCACGGCCGACGGCCCCGCTGCCCCACTCGCCGCCACCGCAGCGAGCCCGACCGCGACGTTGCCGGCCTGCGCGATCGAGGAGTACGCGAGCAGGCGCTTCACGTTCGTCTGCAGGATGGCGGCGGCGTTCCCGAACGTCATCGAAGCGCCTGCGAGCACGGCGAAGAGCGCGGCCCAGTTCTCGCTGATGAACGTCTCGCTGCCACCGAGGCCGGTGTAGAAGAGGCGCAGCGCGACCGCGAAGCCCGCCGCCTTCGAGGCGACCGAGAGGAAGCTCGTGACCGTCGTCGGGGCGCCCTCGTAGACGTCGGGGACCCACGCCTGGAACGGGGCGATCGACATCTTGAAGCCGAGCCCGGCGGCGACGAGCACGAAGCCGAGGATCAGCGCCAGCTCGGTGCCCTGCGAGTTCGAGCCGACGAACGTCGCGATACCGTCCAGCGAGGTGGTCCCGGAGAGGCCGAAGAGGAACGCGAAGCCGTAGAGCAGCACCGCCGCGGCGATGGCGCCTGAGAGCAGGTACTTCAGCCCGGCCTCGGACGAACGGTCGTCGCGCGCGATGCCCGCGAGCACGAACTGCGAGACCGACGTGGTCTCGAGGAACACGAAGATCGCGATCAGGTCCTGCGCCTGCGCGAGCAGCACCATCGAGCCGGCAGAGGTGAGCAGCAGCGCGAAGAACTCGGGCCGCGGCTCCTCGCGCGACAGGCCCTCGACCGTCGCGATCACGACCGCGGCAGTGACGCCGATGAGCAGGAAGGTGAAGAACAGCGCGAACTCGTCGACGACGACCGCGCCGGCGACTGCCGGGCCGCTGGTGCCCGCGACGACCTGCCAGACCGCCCACGCGAACCCGACGAGGAGCGTGAGCAGCGTGAGCGCGAGGACCGGCGCGCGGCCGGGGCGGACCAGGTCCGCGCCCATGACCACGCCCGCGCCGAGCAGCAGCGCGAACGCCGGGCCGATGTGGTGGATCTGATCGAACCAGTTCATACGGCCGCCTGCACCAGCAGCGCGATGGGCTCGACGCCGCTCTCAACCACGTCGGTCAGCAGTCTCGGGTACACGCCGACGCCGATGATGAAGATGAGCATGGCGGCCATCGCCGCGTACTCCCACCACTCCTCGGCGTCGGTGAGCCCGGACCAGCGCTCGTCGGGCGGGCCGGTGAAGACGCGCTGCACGGCCCAGAGGATGTAGCCCGCGGCCAGCACCACGCCGAAGACCCCAAAGATCGTCGCCGCCGGGTGCGCCTGGATCGTCCCCGCGAAGACGGTGAACTCGGCGACGAAGCCGCTCAGCGCCGGGAGGCCGAGCGAGGCGAGGCCGGCGACGATCATGACCACGCCGAGGATCGGCATGCGGTGCAGCAGCCCGCTCATGTCGGAGATCTGCCGCGTGTGCGTGCGGTCGTAGATGAGCCCGACGACGATGAAGAGCAGGCCGGTGATGGTGCCGTGCGTGAACATCTGCAGCGCCGCGCCCGAGAGCCCGACGGCCCCCAGCGCCGAGACGCCGAGCAGCACGTACCCCATATGCGAGACCGAGGAGTACGCCACGAGGCGTTTCAGGTCGCGCTGCTGCAGCGTGAGGATCGCCCCCCAGATGATCGACGCGGCGGCGATGATCGCGAGGATCACGCCGAAGTCGCGCGCCTGGTCCGGCATGATCGGCAGGGCGATGCGCAGGATGCCGTAGCCGCCCATCTTCAGCAGCACGCCGGCCAGCATCACCGACACCGCCGTCGGCGCGTCGGTGTGGGCGTCGGGCAGCCAGGTGTGGACGGGGATGACCGGCAGCTTCACCAGGAACGCCGCCATCACCAGCCAGAACACGATCGAGAGCGGGATCACGGCGTCGGTCGGCCGCCCCGCCTCGGTCGCAAGCACGGCGATGTCGAAGGTCCCGGCGGTCAACCCCAGCACGAGGAAGCCGACGAGCATGAACGCCGAGCCGCCCATGGTGAAGAGCAGGAACTTCATCGCGCTGTAGCGCGGGCGTCC
>CAZMCK010000061.1:0-5372 GCA_964565075.1 uncultured Dehalococcoidaceae bacterium | reverse complement strand
TCCGCGAGGGCGGCCGCACCGTCGGCGCAGGCGTCGTCACCGGCATCAACGAGTAAGAACAGCCCCCGGCAGGGGGCGAGGGAGTCCTGAGTGGTAGCAGCGCGTCAACGGATACGCATTCGGCTCAAGGCCTACGACCACCGCGTGCTGGACCGCTCGGCGGCCCAGATCGTGGAGACGGCCGAACGCACCGGCGCGCAGGTGGCGGGCCCGGTTCCGCTGCCCACGCGGATCCGGAAGTACACCGTGATCCGCTCGCCGTTCATCGACAAGGACTCCCGCGACCAGTTCGAGATCCGCACGCACAAGCGGCTGATCGACATCTTCGATCCGACGTCGCGGACGGTGGACACGCTGATGCGGCTGCAGTTGCCGTCCGGCGTCGACATCGAGATCAAGCTGTAGGGGCGGCAGGCGAGATGATTCGCGGAATGCTCGGTCGCAAGGTAGGCATGATGCGCCTCTACGACGGCGCCGGCCGCGCCCGTGGCGTGACCGCGATCCAGCTCGGCCCGAACACCGTCACACAGCTCCGCACCGAGGAGCGCGACGGCTACAGCGCCGTCCAGGTGGGCATCCGCGGCAACCGCAGGCGGCTCAACCGCCCGGCGCGTGGCCACCTCCGCGCCTCGGGCGCCGAGGGCGAGACGCTCACGCTGCTGCGCGAGTTCCCCGCCGACAACCTGGACGAGCACGAGCTCGGCCAGGTCCTCACCGTCGATCAGTTCGAGGCCGGCAGCTACGTCAACGTCAGCGGCACCTCCAAGGGCCGCGGCTTCGCCGGCGGCGTGAAGCGCTGGGGCTTCCACGGCGGGCCGAAGACGCACGGCCAGTCCGACCGCCACCGCGCGCCGGGCTCCGTGGGCGCGGGCACGACGCCGGGCAAGGTGTGGAAGGGCCAGAAGATGGCCGGCCACATGGGCGCCCGTACCGTCTCCGTGCTGAACCTCCTGGTCGTCGCCACCGACCCCTCGCGCGACCTGCTGTTCGTCGAGGGCTCCGTGCCAGGGCCGCCCAATGGCCTCGTGCAGGTCACGCCCGGCCGCAAGGCCGCGCTCACCGACTACGAGCCCCCGGAGATCGAGGCCGCCGCAGCCGCGGTCGAACTCCCGGCGGACGAGCTCGACGAGACCGAGGCCATCGAGACCGGGGCCGAGGACGTGGCCGACGAGACTGACGACGCGACCGATGAGGCCGCAGACGCGGACACCGGCGACGCGGAAGAGCAGGACGAGTAACGATGGAACTCGCGGTGCGCGACGCACAGGGCGCCGACCTCGACCCGATCGAGGTCGATGACGCCGTGTTCGGCATCGAGCCGAACGAGGCCGTGGTGCACCAGACGCTGGTGGCGCAGCTCGCAGCGCGCCGCGCCGGGAGCGCCAGTACGAAGTCGCGCGGCGAGGTGCGAGGCTCGCGGGCCAAGCTGCGACGCCAGAAGGGCCTCGGCATGGCGCGCGTCGGTTCGGCCAGCGCCCCCATCCGCCGCGGCGGCGGCGTCGCGTTCGGCCCGAAGCCGCGCTCGTACGTGCAGAAGCTGCCGAAGCGCATGCGCCGGCTCGCGATCCGCTCCGTGCTCTCCAGCCGCGTGGCCGAGGGCCGCCTCCACGTCGTGGACAGCCTCGGCGTCGAGGAGCCCTCGACGAAGGCCGCGGTCGAGCTGCTCTCGAACCTCGGCGTCGACCGCTCGGCGCTGGTGGTGACGGGCGCGCCGGACCGCACGGCGCTGCTCTCGACGCGCAACATCCCCGGTGTGCGCACGGTGCCCGCCGACGTGCTCAACGTCGCGGACATGCTCGCGCACCGGTCCCTCGTGCTGACGGTCGACGCGGTGCGTCGCGCCGAGGCGCTGTGGGGCGGCGAACGCGCGGGTGGCCGGGCGACCGGCGACTCGACGACGGTGGAGGTCTAGCGCGATGCCGAAGGCGATGCACCCGCTACAGATCCTCAAGCGCCCGGTCGTGACCGAGAAGTCGACGATGCTCGGCGCGCTGGGCCAGTACGTCTTCGAGGTCGACACGCGCGCGAACAAGCCGCAGATCGCCGAGGCGGTCGAGTCCGCCTTCGACGTCACCGTGGTGAAGGTGCGCACGATGATGGTGCGCGGCAAGACGAAGCGCTTCGGGACGCGCCTGACGACATCGCCGGCCTGGAAGAAGGCCGTCGTGACGCTCGCGCCCGGCGACCAGATCCAGTACTTCGAGGGGGTGTAGGCGATGCCGCTGCGCAGCTACAAGCCGACCTCGCCGGGCCGTCGCAACTCGATGGGCTTCACCTTCGACGAGATCACGAAGAAGAAGCCCGAGAAGCGCCTGCTGGCCAGCAAGAAGCAGCACGCAGGGCGCAACCGCGACGGTCGCATCTCCGTGCGACACCGCGGCGGCGGCCACAAGCGCCGCGTCCGCATCATCGACTTCAAGCGCGACAAGGACGGCGTGCCCGGCCGCGTCGCGGCCATCGAGTACGACCCCGGGCGCAGCGCCCGGATCGCGCTGATCTTCTACGCCGACGGCGACAAGCGGTACATCATCGCGCCGGACCGGCTGAGCGTGGACGATACGGTCGTCGCGGGTTCCGGCGCGCCGATCGCGCCCGGCAACTCGCTCGCGCTGAGCGAGATCCCGCCGGGCACGATGGTGCACAACGTCGAGCTCCAGCCGGGGCGCGGCGGGCAGCTCGCGCGCTCCGCGGGCTCCGGCATCCAGGTGATGGCGCGCGACAGCGGCTACGTGCTGCTGCGCATGCCGTCCGGCGAGATGCGCCAGGTGCTGGAGAACTGCCGGGCCACTATCGGGACCGTCGGCAACCCGGAGCACGGGCTGATCAAGCTCGGCAAGGCGGGCCGCAACCGCCATCGCGGGCGTCGTCCGCAGGTGCGCGGCTCGGTCATGAACCCGGTCGACCACCCGCACGGCGGGGGCGAGGGCAAGGCCCCGGTGGGCCTGCCCGGCCCGAAGACGCCGTGGGGCAAGCCCGCGCTGGGCTACCGGACGCGACGCAACAAGCGCACGGACCGGTTCATCGTGCGGCGGCGCACGCGCGGCGGGCGGAGGCGCTAACCATGTCCCGATCAACGAAGAAGGGGCCGTACGTCCACCCCAGCCTGATGAAGCAGGTGGAGGCGGCGCAGCGCTCACAGAACAAGCAGGTGATCCGCACCTGGTCGCGCGCCTCGATGGTGATGCCGGAGATGGTCGGGATGACCATCGCGGTCCACGACGGCCGCCGCCACGTGCCGGTGTTCTGCACCGAGAACATGGTGGGGCACAAGCTGGGCGAGTTCGCCTTCACACGCACGTTCCGCGGCCACCGCGGCCGCAGCGAGTCGAGTTCGAGGGTCCGCTAGATGGAAGTCCGCGCCGTCGCCCGTCACCAGGCCGTCTCGCCCCGCAAGGTGCGGCTGGTGCTGGACGTCATCGAGGGGATGCCCGCGAACGAGGCGCTGACGACGCTGCAGTTCATGCCGCAGGCCTCGGCGCGCATCGTCTGGAAGGCGCTGCGCTCGGCGATGGCGAACGCGGAGAACAACTTCAACCTCAACCCGGACGGGCTGTTCGTGAAGCGCGCCATCGCAGGCGACGCACGCACGCTGAAGCGCTTCAAGGCGCGCTCACGCGGCCGTGCGGCCCCGCGGCTCAAGCGCTACAGCCACATCGAGATCGTCGTGGACGACGAGGGGGTGTTCTAGTGGGTCGCAAGGTTCACCCGTACGGCTTCCGCATGGGGGTCACCAAGGACTGGCAGGCGAAGTGGTTCAGCGAGCGCGGCTACGCGGACCTGGTCCACGAGGACCTGCGCATGCGCAAGGTGGTGCTCGACCGCCTGCCGGACGCCGGCATCTCCGAGATCATCATCGACCGCAACGCGAACCAGCTCACGCTGACGGTGAAGACCGCCAAGCCCGGCATCGTGATCGGGCGCGGCGGCGCGAACGTCGAGCAGCTCCGCAACGCGCTCGAGGACGCGACCGACCGCCGCGTGCGGCTCAACATCGAGGAGATCCGCGTGCCGGAGACGGACGCGTACCTCGTCGCACGGTCCGTGGCGGACCAGCTGGAGCGGCGCGTGGCGTTCCGGCGCGCGATGAAGCAGGCGGTGCAGCGCACCATGCAGCGCGGCGCAGAGGGCTGCAAGATCAAGATCGGCGGCCGGCTCGGCGGCGCGGAGATGTCGCGCTCCGAGTACGAGCTGCAGGGCCGCGTGCCGCTGCACACGCTGCGCGCGGACATCGACTACGGGCAGGCGGAGGCGCGCACCACGTTCGGCATCGTCGGCGTGAAGTGCTGGATCTACAAGGGCGAGATCGCCCCCGAGGATTCGCCGTTCGCCATCGCCGGCACCGAGGAATCGGAGTAGCGCGATGTTGATGCCTCGTCGCGTCCGCTACCGGAAGCAGCACCGCGGGAAGCGCCGCGGGATGGCGCACTCGGGCAACTCCGTCGCGTTCGGCGAGTGGGGCCTGCAGGCGCAGACCACGGGCTGGGTCGACGCGCGCCAGATCGAGGCCGCGCGTCGCGCCATCACGGGTTCGCTGCGGCGCGGCGGCAAGGTGTGGATCCGGGTGTTCCCGGACAAGCCCGTCACCAAGAAGCCCGTCGAGACCCGCATGGGCAAGGGCAAGGGCAACCCGGACCACTGGGTCGCGGTCGTGAAGCGCGGCCGTGTGCTCTTCGAGGTGGCCGGGGTGCCGGAGGACGCGGTGCGCGAGGCGTTCCGGCGCGCGCACCACAAGCTCTCCGTCAACACGAAGATGATCGGGCGCGAGGAGGGGTAATGGCCGCCGCAGACGTCCAGGACCTGCGCGCCATGACGGACGCCGAGCTCCGCGGTGAGCTGGAGGAGACGCAACGCGCCCTCTTCAACCTGCGCTTCCAGGCGGCGACGCGACAGCTCGCCGACGTCTCGCAGGTGCGCACCGCGCGCCGCCGCGTGGCCCGCATCAAGACGCTGCTGCACGAGCGCGCGATCGTCGAGGCGTATGGCGAGCTGGTGGAAGCCGCCGCCGCGCCGAGCGACGACGTGGACCAGGAGGAGTAAGCCGTGGTCCAGGCCGAACGCCAGGTCAACCGCAAGCGCCGTACCGGCACCGTGGTGTCGTCCGGGAACGACAAGACGGTGATCGTCGCCGTCTCGCGCGCCGCGCGGCACCGCCTCTACCGCAAGGTGATCCGCCAGACGAAGCGCTACGCCGTGCACGACCCGGACAACCGCGCGAGCGTCGGCGACCTCGTGACCATCGAGGAGTCGCGGCCGATCAGCAAGACCAAGCGCTGGCGGCTCGTGGACGTGATGACCGAGCGCGACGTCGCCGAGGTGGCCCCGGCCAGCCTGGACGAGGCGCTGGTCGACGAGATGCAGCGCACCGCCGCGCG
>CAZMCK010000060.1:0-5548 GCA_964565075.1 uncultured Dehalococcoidaceae bacterium | reverse complement strand
AGCCCCAGCCGCCCCAGCCCCGCGCAGAGCCGGCTCCGGCCGCCGCGCCCCCGGCTCGTGCTTCCTCGGGCGGCACACGCCGCGCGCCGCGCCGCCAGCCGCCGCCCGACGAGGGGCCGGTCTCCGAGGACCTCGCCGCGCTGCGCGAGCAGCACGACGCCGTGCGGGAAGCAGCCCGGGATCGTCACCGCGTGGCGGGTGCGCTCCTCAGCTCGCGCTGCGAGTTCAAGAGCTTCGAGGGCGACACCATCGAGATTGGCTTCCAGTCGCAGCTCCTGGTCGAGAAGGCACTCGGCGACCCCGAGGTGCTCCAGGCGCTCGGCGAGGCCGTCGGGGGCGTCGTGGGCCGCACTGTGAGCGTGACGCCCGTCGTGTGGGAGGCGCTGCAGCGCAGCGCCCCACCGCCACAGCAGCGCGCGGGCGACACGCCCGCCGCACCGCCCCCGCCCGCGCAGGCGCCACCCGCCGCGGCTGCCGTGCCGGCGCAGGGCGGAGGCCACCTCGTCGAGGAGGCGCTGAAGCAGGGCGCCGTCCTGGCCGAGGAGTAGACCGCTGCGCGCCGCCCGGCACGGGGAGCCGGCCCCATGAACGAGTCACCGCACGGCTCGTCGGCCATCACGCGCCTGGTCGAGTCGTTCCACCGACTGCCGGGCATCGGGCCGAAGTCCGCGCAACGGCTCGCGTATCACGTGCTGCGAGCGCCCGAGGAGGAGGCGCGCGCCCTCTCCGAGGCGCTGCTCGACGTGAAGCAGCGCGCCGTGCTGTGCGGCGCCTGCCAGCAGATCAGCGATACCGACCCGTGCGCGGTCTGCGACGACACCCGTCGCGACCGCACGGTGATCTGCGTCGTCGAGGAGCCGCTCGACCTCGTCGCCATCGAGCGCACCAACGGCTACCACGGCCTCTACCACGTGCTGCACGGCGCCATCTCGCCGACCGACGGCGTCGGCCCCGAGGACCTCAAGATCAGCGAGCTGCTCGCACGCCTGCGCCGCGAGGACGACGACACTGAGGCCGTCACCGAGGTGATCGTCGCCACCAACCCCAACCTCGAGGGCGAGGCGACGGCGATGTACCTCGCGCGACTGCTGGAGCCGCTCGGGGTGCGCGTGACGCGGCTCGCCCGCGGGCTGCCCGCCGGCGCGGACCTCGAGTACGTCGACAACGTCACGCTCGAGCGCGCGCTCGCCTTCCGGCAGTCGGTCGAGTAGCGCCATGCCCTCCCGTGTCCCGCGCGTGACGAAGACCGAGGCGGTTGTGCTGAAGCGTCGCCGCTTCGGCGACTCGGACCGCGTCGTCACGCTGCTCACCCCGGCGCGCGGCAAGCTGGAGGCAATCGCCAAGGGCGCGCTGCGCCCGCGCAGCAAGCTCGCGGGCCACCTCGAGCCGATGACGCACGTCGAGCTGGTGATGGCGCACGGCCGCACCCTCGGGATCGTCACCCAGGCGCAGACCATCGAGCCGTTCGCGCCGCTGCGCGACGACCTCGAACGGCTCAGCGCCGGGCTCTACCTGCTCGAGCTCGCCGACCGCTTCACGGTCGAGGGCGCCGAGGCGGATGCGGCGTACGTGCTGCTGTTGACCGCGCTGCTGCGCCTCCTGCGCGGCGACGGGCAACAGCTCGTCGTGCGCAGCTTCGAGCTCGCGCTGCTCGAGGCCACGGGCTTCCGGCCGGAGTGGCAGCGCTGCGCGGCGTGCCGTGACGAGGTGACCCCGGACGGCCTCGTGTGGTCGCCGCTGGCGGGCGGGCTGCTCTGCCCGCGCTGCCGTGAGTCGCACCCGGAGGCGGAGCCGATCGACGTCTCCGTGGTGAAGGTGCTGCGGCTCATCCAGGACGCGCCGTACGAGGAGGCCGCGCGCGTGCGGCTCAACCAGCGCGTGGCCGCGGGGCTGGAAGGCGTCATGCACGACCTCGTGCGCGCCATGGCCGAGCGCGACCTCGGCAGCGCGCGGTTCCTCGCGGCCGTGCGCCGCACGCGCCGCGACGACGGCGGTGAGCCCGGCGGGGTGGAATCCCCCGACGGCGACGTAACGTATACTCCGCAAGAGCCACTGGGGGCTTCGGGGCACACGGGGAGCTGACACCATGCCGCTGTACGAGTACTACTGCGAACCCTGCGACGGCATCTTCGAGCTGATCCGGCCGGTCAGCCGGTCCTCGGACCCGCAGCCCTGCCCCATCTGCGACGACGATGGCGAGCGGCTCATGCCGACGCAGGTGCATGCATTCACGATGCGCGGCGGCATGCCGCGACGTATCCCCGACAAGGGCCTGTACTGGACCACCAAAGGCCAGTCCACGAAGCCCATGACCAGCAGCGACATGTCGAAGATCGAGCCCTTCCTCGTCAAGGAGGACAAGGTGCGCCGCGCCAGCACGGTGATGACGCCCGAGGAGATCGAGGCAGCCCCCCCGCCGCCCCTCGAGGTGCGCGAGCGCGTCAGGGGCTCGAAGTCGCGGGGCCGCAGGCTGGCCGAGAGCTCGGAGTAGACGAACGGGTAAGCGACCAGATTAGAGCCATTCCTGCACATCTGGAGTCGCCGTGACGCAGTTGTGGTGTGTGCGGGCTGATGGTGGTCGATACACTGAGCAGTGGGTGCGTGACGGATTCGCAGGTATCGCCTTCGGGATCTCCGAGGATCTGCAGGCGATACGATCCCGGGACGAGCTCTACGAGGTCGTGCAGTCGTACCAGGCCGACACTACTAGCAACATCGTCATTGGGAATCGCGTCGGTCAGATCGCGCGGTTTCTGCTCGATATGAGAGCAGGCGACTACGTAATCACACCAGCTGCCGACACTGAGTGGCTCCGCTACGGCCGGGTTGATTCGGATCCTTCGTACTTCTATTGTGACGACGATGATGTTCCCCAGATGCATCGCCGGAGAATCAGCTGGGACGAACACCGCTTGCGACGCTCTGAATTCTCGGTGCCATTCCAAAACACGATTCGGTCGCTACTAACGGTATTCGCAGTTTCCCAGAGTGAAGAGTTCCTTGTCCGGATCGGTGAGTCTGGAGCGGGTTCGAGCAGCCTTGGTGAGGCGTACGATCCGTACCGTGTGGTTCTAGAGCAGATTCTGGAACTTGACGCAGGCGAGTTCGAAGTTCTGGTGGGCTACCTGTTGACGGCTCTCGGTTTCGAGGGCTCGGAGGTTGTGGGCGGACCCGGGGACGGCGGTGTGGATGCTACTGGCGAACTCAGCGCGTCTAACCTGGCCAAGGTCAAGATCTACGTCCAAGCGAAGCGCTATCAGATCGGTACGCGAGTGAGCGCACTGACCGTTAGACAGCTCCGCCAGGCGATCCCCTTTGGTGGACAGGGAGCCTTCATTACTACGGCTGACTATCAGGCGAAGGCGGCTGATGTGGCGACGGAAGAAGGCTTCCCGCGAATTGGTCTCATCAACGGTCATCAGCTTGTTGACTTACTCGTCGAACACTGGTCGTCCATCCCCGCGGAATTCCGCGAAAGGCTCGGCCTCAGGCAGGGATTGGTGCGCGTCTGATACAGGCGTCTCTTGCCGTGGGGCACACATGCAACGAGGCGGGCTTCGGGCCCGCCTCGCTGGTGCTCGGCCCTGGCTTGCGGGCTACTGGAGATGCGCGGTGGCGAAGATCACCGAGAACGCCCGGCAGTACACGACGGCCGACTGGAACGAGGTGGGGTCGACGTCGTCAGGCACCTCGTAGTTCACGGACCCGCTCGTGGCCCGGATCTCGCTCAGGTTGATGGCGCCGTCGACGTGCACGTCGCCGTCGGGGTCGGGCGTGAGGTAGATGAACAGGTCTGGCCCGTTACGCACCTCGAAGTCCTGGAAGCGCAGGATCAGCTCGCCGTCCGGGCCGCGCACGAGGAGCACCTGGCCGCTCGCCGTGTGGAACGAGTCGGAGCCGATGAGATCGCCCATCGAGATCAGCTCGCCGGTGGCGGCCTGCGTGGGAGCCGCCGTGGGCGTGGCGGTCTCGGTAGCGGCCGGGGTCTCGTCCTCGTCGTCGGTCGCGTCGGCCGTCGCCGCCGCGGTCGCTGGCGCCGGCGTGGGGGTGGGAGTCGTCGCCATCCCGGCGACCTGGAAGCCGAGGCCCTCCTCGACGCGCTCGCCCTCGTCGAACAGCGGGGAGGCGAGCCACCACGAGATCGCGCCGAACACCACCAGCCCGATGACTCCCACGACCGCGCCCGCAGCCCAGCGTGCGGGGTAGTGGCGCGGCCCCAGCTCGGCGACGCGGGAGCGCTCGACGCTCCCGGCGACGTGGGCGACCACGGCGAGCACGACGAGCCCGAGCGTGGGCGTGAACACGACGTGGACGAGCGCGAACCCGGCGCCGAGCGCGATCGCCGCAACGATGAGCGAGCCGATGCTGACGCCCCGCCACAGCGCGGCGACCGCGACTATCGCCGCGACGCCCGCGCCGATCCCGAGCACCATGCGCGCCTCGTCGCCCTTGAACGGCAGGAGGCGTGCTGGACCTTCACGGAGGAAGTCAATCGTGGGCTGGCTGCTCAGCAGGAACCCCGCCGTCGCCAGCCCGACCAACGCAGCAAGGATAAGTAAGAGGCGCCGGAGGGAGGCGGCGCGATCCGGAGGTAGCACGGTGGTCATGGCCATCACTGGCTCCCCTCGATTGTTGCGACTGTATCTCTATCCAGTCACACATCCAGCGTACGCTTTGCGAGGCCGATTGGGTGGCGTCCGCGCTGATATCGAGCTGGCTGGTGGCGGGTTCGTCGGTGAAGCGATGAGGGAGACTCCTGCCAGGCCAACCGCTCCCACGCGCGGCCTACAATGGGCTTGAAGGGATCGAGTGCGTCCATGGCTTCGGACACGTTCGACACGCGTGCGATGGTGCGAAGGCTTCGGGAAGCCGGCCATACGGAGGAGCAGGCGGAAAGCATCGTCTCGGTGCTCAGCCCCTTCGTAACGCTCGAAATCCTCCGTGCCGAGTTCGAGCGCTCGGAGAGTCGGCTTATCAAATGGATGTTCGGCATTGTGGCCGGCAGTCTCGGCGTGACCGCAGCCCTCGTCACGGCGGTGACCGCGGTCGTCAGCTTGCTCGGATAGCGTCGACCGACCTGTCAGTCGGCGATCCTGCTGATCTGGCGTTCGCGGCGGGCTTCACTCGAGGCGGTGCGTGGCGCTACCCAGGCATCTGCTGCGCCAGCTGGTAGATCTTCCCCTCCGTCTTGATCGACGGGGCGATCACCATCCGCGCCGCGTGGAAGTCGGCGATGGTCTGGGCGCCGCATGTCGCCATCGACGTGCGGAGCGCGCCGACGAGGTTCTCCGTGCCGTCCGTGCGCGACGTCGGGCCGAAGAGCAGCGTGTCGAGGGTGCGCGGCTGGCCGACGTGGACGCGCACGCCGCGCGGCAGCTCGGCATGAGGCGTCGCCATGCCCCAGTGGTAGCCGCGCCCGGGCGCCTCCTTCGTGGCCGCGAACGGCGAGCCGATCATCACTGCATCCGCGCCGGCGCAGATCGACTTGGAGATGTCGCCGCCGGTGCGGATGCCGCCGTCGGTGATGATCGGCACGTAGCGGCCGGTG
>CAZMCK010000059.1:0-5920 GCA_964565075.1 uncultured Dehalococcoidaceae bacterium | reverse complement strand
TCAACATCATCTCCTGCCCCTCCTGCTCGCGCGTGGAGAACGAGGCGTTCATCGACCTCGCGCAGGACGTGCGCGCGATGACCGAGTACGCGCGCGAGCACGACCTGACCATCGCGGTCATGGGCTGCCGCGTGAACGGCCCCGGCGAGACCGACGACGCCGACCTCGGGCTGTGGTGCGGCCCCGCCGCCGTGAACCTCAAGCGCGGCTCGGAGAGCGTCGGCGCGTTCCCCTACGACGAGGTGCTCGACCAGCTCCGCATCGAGCTCGACGCCCTCATCGCGCAGCGCAGCGGTTGAGCCCCGGCGAGCCCTCGGGCGCGATGCCCGTCGCGCTCAGCACCATGTGGGCGGTGCAGCCGCGCTTCGAGCGCGACCTACCCGCGTTCATGGAGCGCGCCGCCGAGTTCGGCTACGACGCCATCGAGGTCAACCACTCGATGGACGCGCAGCAGATCGGCGCGATCCTCGCCGCCGGCGTGCTGCCCGTGACCGCCGTCCACGCTCCCGCGCCGCTCGAACGCGACCCGGCGCGTGGCTGGAACCGCGGCCTCAACCTCGCCTCGACCGACGAGGGTGAGCGCGAAGCAGCCGTCCGCTACACGCTCCGCTCCGTCGACGCAGCCACAGAGTCGGGCGCCAGCGCGATCGTCGTGCACCTCGGCGCGGCGGGCGACCGCGGCGTGAGCGCCGAACGGCGCCTGCGCGACGCCTACAACCGCGGCAACACGGACGCGGAGGCTCGTGGCGCGCGAATCGCCGCGGCCCACCGCGAGCGCGCCGAGCGCGCGCCGGAGCACCTCGAGCAGGCGCGTCGCTCCCTGGACGCGCTGGTGCGGTACGCCGAGCCGCGTGGCATCGCGATCGGGCTGGAGTGCCGGCTGCACTTCCACGAGATCCCGCTGCCCGAGGAGGCCGCGGATCTGCTGGCGCCGTACCCGCCGCACGTCGCCGGCTACTGGCACGACGTCGGCCACGCGGAGGTGCTACACCGCCTCGGCCTCGTGGACCTCGAGGCGTGGTTCGACCTCCTCGGCGACCAGCTGATCGGCACCCACCTCCACGACGTCGCGGGCGTGCGCGACCACCGCGCGCCGGGCAACGGCGACGTGGACTTCGCGTGGCTCGCCGAGCGCATCCCCGCCTCGGCGGCGCGGACGCTGGAGATCGACCAGCGCGAGCCGGACGACGCGGTCGGCGGCGCGCTCGAGGTGTTGCGTGGGGCCGGCGTGATCGAGGCTGCCGGGTCGTAGCGCGATCCGGAACGCGTATTGCAAGGGCTCTGGCAGGTTCAGTAGGATCAATACAAGGCGTGGGCATCGCCCCGTGCCCCTAACCAGGCTGGTGACAAGAGCCCCCGGGCTCTTCCGGCGCAAGCCGGATAGCCGGCCTACTTTCATGCCCAGACTCGCGCGGCCGTCAGTAGAACGTTCGACGCCCGCGTCGGAACAGATCCTGTTCGAGCACGATTCGATCCTCAATCAGCTGATACGCCCCCTCATCGCCACGCTCCCAGCGGCGCTGGATGGCCCACGCGCAGTAGTCGGCAGCCTGCAAGCAGGGATCCGTCGCCGCTGGCCAGAAGCCGACGCGGGCAGTCGGCATCGTCGCAGCCCGGACTGCACTCTGGACGGCCGTCATGAACTCCCGCCGCTGGCGTCCTGTCCCGACCGCGGCGGCGATGACATGCAGCTGATCGTCCGGGCCCCTCTGGAGGGCAGGCCGGACATGACGGAGGTGGAAGTACCACGCGTTCTGATAGAAGACCTCCGCCGAGGAACGCATCGAGGGTCGCGCTCGGGGCTTCTCCAGGATCGTCGCGTCGACGCGGAAGTCGTGCTGCCTGAGCACCTCGAAGACGCGGTCGCGGACATGGACCGTGTCGTCCGTCGCGTGGAACCCGCGACGGAGGTCCACGCCCTCCCACGCCAGCTCGAAGCGCAGCGCGCGCAACGAGGTGGCGAGGGCGTCGTGGCCCTCGGGGAACGCGACGGTCGTGAGGATGAAGAAGCGGCTCGCTCCGGCCTGGCGGCTGAAGTCGAAGTTGCCGGCCTCGTCGGCGAACACGTGAACCCGCGCCACGGCCTCGGCGGATGGGAGCGGGCGCCGAGTCTCGGCGCGAGCCGCACTGTAGCACTCGCCACGCCTGTGGGCGGCCTCGGAGCTCGACGAGTACCACTCGCTTTGCCCGCTCCGCGCCGCCTGCGTACCCTCGATGCATGCGCATGTCGAGGCTCTTTGGACGCACCCTGCGCGAGGCGCCGGCCGACGCGGAGACCGCGAGCCACCAGCTCCTGCTGCGCGCCGGCTTCATCGACCAGCTCATGGCCGGCGTCTACAGCTACATGCCCCTCGGTCGCCGCACCAAGCTCAAGGTCGAGCAGGTCGTGCGCGAGGAGATGGACGCCGCCGGCGGCCAGGAGGTGCTCCTCCCCACCATCCACCCCGCCGAGCTGTGGGAGCAGAGCGGCCGCGACGAGTCGATGGGCTCCGTGCTGTTCACCCTCCGCGACAAGCGCGACCGCGCGCTCGTCCTCGGCCCGACGCACGAGGAGGTGATCACGCGCCTCTTCGCCGACCACACCAGCTCCTACCGCGACGTGCCGGTGACGCTCTACCAGATCCAGACCAAGTTCCGTGACGAGGCGCGACCCCGCGGCGGGCTGGTGCGCGTCCGCGAGTTCACGATGAAGGACGCGTACTCGTTCGACCTCGACGAGTCGGGGCTCGACGACTCGTACCAGGCGATGTTCGAGGCGTATGGGCGCATCTTCACGCGCTGCGGCGTGCCGACCGTGCCCGTCGAGGCGGACTCGGGGGCGATCGGCGGGAAGGGCTCGCAGGAGTTCATCTTCCTCACCGAGACCGGCGAGGACGTCGTGGCCATCTGCGACGGCTGCGGCTATGCCGCCAACACCGAGAAGGCCGCCTTCGTGCGCCCGCCCGTCGCCGACTCCGACCCCCTGCCGATGGAGGAGGTCCACACCCCCGGCGCCCAGACCATCGACGAGCTTGCGACGTTCCTCGACATCGCCGAGGAGCAGACCGCCAAGGCCGTCTTCTACATGGCCGAGGGTGGCAGCGAGCCCGACGAGCCGATCTTCGCCGTCGTGCGCGGCGACCTGCAGATCAACGAGGTCAAGCTCAGCAACACGCTCGGCGGCCGCTCGCTGCGCGCGATGACCGACGGCGAGGTCAACGACTTCGGCCTCACCGCCGGCGCCGCCTCACCTATCGGGCTCGGCGACCGCATGAAGGTCATCGCCGACCTCTCGATCGAGGGCTCACCGAACCTCGTCGCGGGTGCGAACAGGCCCGACTACCACCTCGTGAACACCAACCACGGCCGCGACTGGACGGCGACCGAGGTCGCCGACATCGCGCTCGTCGAGGACGGGCACACATGCGGCATGTGCGCCGGGGGCGCCATCCGGCTGCACCGCGGCATCGAGATGGGGCACGTCTTCCGGCTCGGCCAGATCTACTCCGAGGCGTTCGACGTGGACGTGCTCGACTCGGACGGCACTGGCGTGGTCCCGACCATGGGCTGCTACGGCATCGGCGTGGACCGCATCGTCGCGGCGGCCGTGGAAGCCGGGCACGACGACGACGGCATCACCTGGCCCGCCTCGATCGCCCCGTTCGACCTGCACATCGTCGCGCTGGGCCTCGACCGCGACGAGGAGGTCGCCGCGGACGCCGAGGCGCTGTACGCCGAATTGCAGGCCGCCGGCCTCGAGGTGCTGTTCGACGACCGCAACGAGTCGCCGGGCGTGAAGTTCAACGACGCCGACCTGATCGGCCTCCCGCTGCGCCTCACCGTCTCCGCACGCAACCATCGCCAGGGCGTCGTCGAGTTCCGCCGCCGCGACAGCGGCGAGACCGAGCTAGTCCCGCGCGGCGAAGTCGTCGAGCGTGTGCAGGCGCTGCGCGCCGAGGCGCTCACGGCCCTCGCCGAGGCCGCGGACCGGGTGAACGACGGGCGCTGAGCGTCGTCGAACAGACGATCGGGTGGGGTAACCCACCCGGCACGCCCTCTACGATGGCTGCATGGACCGCAGCCGAGGGGGCCGCCCTCACCATCCCGACGTCCTGACGCCCGCCGAGTGGCGCGTGCTGGAGGCGCTGCGCGAGGGTGGAACGAACGCGGAGCCAGTACGAGGCGCTCTTCGACCGCATCACCGAATCGATCTGGCGGGGCGCGGAATAGGGCGGGTGACCTCTTCCCGATCCTGTTACTGATGACGACCGCCTGTTCGCCGCTATCGCGCACCGTGTCAGCGGTGCCCTCGACCGTAGCCGGGCAATCCGGGCGCGTGCTATGATCGTCGCGACCTCGGCGTCCTCTCTCGGACAGACGTGGGCCACGTCCCACGTCTTTTTCGTAGCCCACCACCCGCAGGCCGTTTCGAGGTCCGAACCGGCTGTCATCCGAAGGCGCAACGGCTCATGAAGAACGACTTCGTACTCGCCATCTCACAGCTCTCCGCCGAGAAGAACCTCGACCAGACCAAGGTCTTCGAGGCCGTCGAGGCGGCCATGGCGTCCGCCTACAAGAAGGACGAACTGCTCTACGCCGAGGTCGAGGTCAAGATCGACATCGCCACCGGCGACATCGACGCCTGGCGCGTCTGGGAGGTCCGCGACGACGAGGAGATCGAGGACGACGAGCTCCAGGTCACCCCGGAGCGCGCCGCCGAGATGGGCTGGCCCGGCCAGGAGCCGGGCGCGCTGCTGCGCGAGCCCCTCGAGGCCTCCATGGACGCCGGACGGATCGCCGCGCAGACCGCCAAGCAGGTCGTGCTGCAGCGACTTCGCGAGGCCGAGCGCGAGGCGGTCTTCGGCGAGTTCACCACCAAGCAAGGTGAGCTGGTCTCCGGCACCGTGCTGCGCGTCGAGCCCGGGCGGCGGCAGGTCATCCTCGACCTCGGCCGCGCCGAGGCCGTGCTGCCCGCCTCCGAGCAGGTGCGGCCCGAGCACTACCGCGTGGGCCAGCGCCTGCGCGTCTACATCAAGGAGGTCTACCGCGCCTCGAAGGGGCCGCAGGTGGTCGCCTCCCGCGCGCACCCTGAGCTGCTGCGCCGCCTCCTGGAGCTCGAGGTGCCCGAGATCGCCAAGGGTGTCGTCGAGATCATGGGGATGTCTCGCGAGCCGGGCTTCCGCAGCAAGATCGCCGTCATCTCGCGCCAGCACGGGGTCGACCCCATCGGCGCGGTCGTGGGCATGCGCGGCGCGCGCATCCAGAACGTCGTGAACGAGCTCGGCGGCGAGCGCGTCGACATCATCCGCTGGGACCCGAACGAGACGGCGTTCGTCGCGAACGCGCTGAGCCCGGCCGAGGTGGTCTCGATCCGCCTCGATGAAGACGAGAACACGGCGTTCGTCGCCGTCCCGGACAAGCAGCTCAGCCTGGGCATCGGCAAGGAGGGCCAGAACGCCCGCCTCGCCGCCAAGCTGACCGGCCGCCGCATCGAGATCACCGCCGAGGGCGTGCTGATCCGCAACGGCGAGGACCTCTACCCGCCGCCCGAGCCGAGCATGGAGGCGATCCCCGTCGAGGCGCCCGTCGGCATGCCGACCGTGGAGGTCACCCCGGCCGGGCCCGACTACGTCCAGCCGGGCCTGCCCGGCGAGCGCGTGGAGCCGGTGGCGCCCGCGGTCGCCGAGGAGCCTGCTCCGCTCACCCCGGAGCAGGAGGTGCTCGCCGAGTTCGCCGAGCCCGCCGCGGCCGAGGCCACGGAAGCGCCCGCTGCCGCCGAGGCAGCGCCACCGGTGGCCGAGCCCGAGCCCGTCGAGGCCGAGCCGGAGGCAGAGCCGGAGCCCGTGGCGGCAGCGGCGCCGCGCACCGACACCAGCGGCCTGCGCTTCGCCGAGGAGATCGGCGAGCTGCGCGACATCGACGAGGAAGAGGAGCAGCGCCG
>CAZMCK010000058.1:0-6298 GCA_964565075.1 uncultured Dehalococcoidaceae bacterium | reverse complement strand
CGATCATCGTGATCATCAGCGTGACGAAGAAGACCAGCTCGTAGACCTGCCCGATGAGCGCCGCGAGCCCGAGGGCGATCACGATCGCGACGATCGCCAACCCGATCGGCACCAGCGCGGCCACCACCGCGCCGAAGAGCACGAGCAGGATGAGCAGCGCCACGGGGATCCCGAAACGCTCGCCCTGCTCCAGGTCGTGCACGGCGAACTCGTTGGTCTCGAATGAGCTGCTGGCCTGGCCCACGATGAGCACGCGGAACCCGTCGTCGGCCGTCACCCCGTCGATGGCGTGGAAGATCTCCTCGGCGTTGAGCGCGGCCTCCTCGAGCGTGCCGGTCAGCAGGAACGGCATGATCGTCGTCTTGCGGTCCCCGGAAACCAGGCGCGGGTCGGGCAGCAGGAAGTAGTGGAAGCCCTGCGTGATCACGTCGTCGCCGAGGGCTGTGATGGCCCCGAACACCTCGGTGGCCTTCGCGGCGAACGCGGGGTCGTCCACGGTCAGCGTGTCCGACTGGACGATGACGATTTCGCGCGGCTGCTGCGTGGACGGGAAGCGCTCCTCCAGCAGCAGCCGGGTGTCCTCGGACTCGAAGCCGCTGGAGAGCCGCAGCTCGGTGGTCGTCGCGCTGTCGAGGAGCTGCCCGCTGACGCCGAGAGCCAGGACGACGGCGACGACCCACAGGCCGACGGTGATCCACGGCCTGCGCGCGCTGATGCGAGCGAGTGCGTCGGTCAACGTGACGCTCCATCCCGCGAGACGAGGAGGCGTCGAGGTGTCGTGGTGGACCTGAGGGGGCTCGAACCCCTGACCTCCACACTGCCAGTGTGGCGCTCTCCCAGCTGAGCTACAGGCCCGCGCCCGACAGTCTAGCGCGCCTCGGCGCTTGCGCCCACGAAGCGCGCTACGCCTGCGTGGTCAGCGCGACGAGGGCGCGGCCGCGAGTCTCCGCCTCGCGACGGCCCGCGACTTACCCGGTGACGGGGTGAGCCGCTACACGCCGTCGACGATGATCACGCTGGCGTTGCAGCTCCGGTCCCGTATCTCCCCGAGTCGCTGGTATTCCGCGGAACGGGTATACGCCTGAGCGGCCTCGAGGCTCTCGAACTCGACGAGGACGAGGCGGTGCGGCTCCTGGTCGCCGACCACGAGCTCCGTGGCGCCGCCGCGCGCGAGGAATCTGCCGTTGCTGGCGGGGATCAGCTCGCCCATGCCCCGTACGTACTCTTCGAACAGCACGGGGTCGGTCACTTCCTGCTGGGCGATCACGTATGCGGCCACGTCGATACCTCTTTTCCAGTTCCTCGCTCGACCGGCGAGCGCGAAATTACACATGACTTAGTCCTTCCGGGACTATGTCACACATCCGCTACCTATGCCTCGACTTGTACGGTCACGATGTCGAGACTGTGGTACTTGCGGTGGCGCACGGACGACGCGTAGTGGCGCAACAGCCGGAACGAGAGTTCGCTCACGTCTGGCGCCTCGGCCTGATCGCTCATGTACGCGATGCGGTCCTCGATGTTCTCCTCGGAGAACACCGCCAGGAACTCCATCTCCACCGCATCGTCCGCCGCCCGCGCAATCACGACGAGGCGCGGGGACCGTTCGGCGTCGTGGTCATCGCGCAGTTCGAGCATGGCGGAGAGCGTCTCCTCGCCCGCGGAGCACAGCCGGAGGATCGAAGCCTGGCCCCATCCCACGCTGGAGCCCAGCCCGCTCAGGAACTCCTCGATTGCCGGGAGCGCGGACATGTCGAACGCTGTCTCCAGGCGTCTGCGACGGGCGCCGGTCATCTCAAGCACCATCGACATCAGCAACGCGGCCACGATGCTCACCACCACGCTGTTCCCCAGCGAGACATCCCAGGGGCTGGTCAGCGAGGCCTCGAGGATGTTCTCGGACTGCAGGCCGACGCCGATCGAGAGCGACACCCCCACGATCAAGGCCTTCTTCGGGTTGAGGCCGTCCTGCTGAACGGTGCGCATGCCTTCTACGAAGAGCAGCCCCATCACGATCATCAGGATCGACCCCGTCACGGGCCGGGGGATCGTGAGCAGCAAGCCGACCATCTTGGGCATGAGCGCCAGCCCGATCAGCATCGCCCCGATCGCGTACCCCACCCGGCGCGCGGCCACCCCGGTGAAGTTGATCAGCGAGATCGACGAGGGGAGATAGATGATCGTGGGAAGCGTGCCGGCGATCCCGGACAACAACACCCCCACGCCGCTCACGTTCAGGGTCCCCTGCACGCTGCGGTAGTCCGGGGCGCGCGGGCTGCGCAGGGACGCCCCCTGGATGACGGCCCCCTCGTTGCTGACCCGGATGCCGACCACGACGCTGACGATGAGGAACGCCAGCAGCAGCGCCGCGAAGTCCTGGTCCAGGACCGGGCTGAGCCCGGGCCACGACGAGAACTCGGGGAGGCCGAGCCACGGGGCGTCGAGCGCCGGCTGGATCTCGTACACGCCGAGCGGCACGGCGGCCAGGCAGCCGACGACGATGGTGATGGGCAGCGCCAACAGCCTGAACATGCCCGAGCCGCGCAGCATGAACATCGCCGCCGTGCCCAGCGTGGCCGCCCCCACAACGGGGCCCGCGAGCGCGGGCGCATCGGCGGGAACGTTGTCGAGCCGGGCGACGGCGATAGGCATGATGGAAGCCGCGATCACCATGAACGCCACGCCCGTGACGACGGGCGTGATCACCCGGCGCAGTTGCGCCAGCCAGAACGCCAGCGCGAACTGGACCAGCGAGGCGGCGACGAGCAGGCTCGACATGACCGCCAGACCGCCCTCGGCGACCGCGAGCACGGCGACCGCCATGAAGGGGGTGCCGGGCCCGGTCAGCAGGATGTACCCGGGCGCCAGGCGGCCGAGGCTCGTCGCCATATGGGCGATGACCAACCCGCCGACCACCATCGACGCGAAGAGCGCCCACGACAGGTAGCCTTCGGTGCCGCCGGCCGCCACGCCGAATATGGTCACGACGGCGGCTGTGTTGCCAAGCACGAGTACACAGCCCTGGGCAGCCACGCTGAGCGTGATGAGGTGCGGAGGCCGCTCGTCCCGGTCGTAAAGCAAGTGCTCGTTGACGGCCATGCGCCCGACCCTGCGATCCACGTCCACGTCCTGACTCGTGGAGCGGGGGATTCCGCGCCTGACCTCGACACGGCGGAAGTGGCGCGCCCGTCCAACTGAGGTGCAGGCTCGCGACAGTCTAGCGGGCCCCGGCGCCCGCGAGCGCGGAGCGCGCGGCGCTCGCCTCGCTAGAATGCCTGCGAGGAGGCCGCGATGGTCCGCGACCGCATCCGCGTCGAGCAGGGCGACATCACGGAGCAGCAGGTCGACGCGATCGTGAACGCCGCGAACAGCACGCTGCTCGGCGGCGGTGGCGTCGACGGGGCCATCCACCGCGCCGCCGGCCCGGAGCTGCTGGAGGCGTGCCGGCCCCTCGGCGGCTGCCCCACCGGCGAGGCGCGCATCACGATGGGCTACAACCTCGCGGCCATGTACGTGATCCACACCGTCGGACCCGTCTGGTTCGGCGGCGAGCAGGGCGAGGACGACCTGCTCGCGAGCGCCTACCGCTCCAGCCTGGAGCTCGCCCGCGCCCACGACGCCGCCACCGTCGCCTTCCCCGCGATCAGCACCGGCGCGTACGGCTACCCGCTGGAGCGCGCGACGCGCATCGCCGTGCGCGAGGTCGCCGACGCCCTCGAGGCCGGCGCGATGCCGGAGCGTGTGACGTTCGTCTGCTTCGACGCCGCGACCGCCGAGGTGTACGAGCGGGTCGTCGCCGAACTGGTGGAGTAGGCGCGGCGCCGCTCAGCGGGCGTCGGCGAACGCCTCGATCAGGAACACCCCGGGGACGAACGGCTCGTCACCGAGGGCGAGCACAGACATCACGACCACCCAGACGGCGAAGCCCGAGAGGTTCGCCAGGGCCGCGATGCCGCGCGCGCGGGGCGCGCATCGCTCCACCGCGCTCTGCGTGAAGACCAGCCACACACCGAGCGCCAGTATCCCGATCCCGACCGAGACGCCGGGGATCACCATCAGCAGGCCCACCACCAGGGGCGCCGTGGCGAACCCCGCGGCGCGCAGCAGCTGATCGACGGGCGCCATCACGCGCGCGAACTGCAGGAGCACCAGGTACACCACCAGCAGCCACCCGAGCCACAGCGCGAGCGCGAACAGCGTCCCGATACCGGCGCTCTTGAGCAGCAGCGGGCCCGCTTCGCTGAAGTCGTCGCGCACCCACCAGAGCCAGCCTCCGACGCCGTAGAGCAGCATCGAGCAGATCGCCACGAGCAGCGCCGGGGCAGTCGCGCCCGAGTCACGTCGCAGCTCATCCAGCACGTCGAGGTCGAAGCGGGCGAGGCGCAGCAGCCGTACGAATGTCAGTCCAACTTGAGACACGATCGAGCCCCTCGGCACGAATGGGGAGCGGCAAGCACTTCTAGCTTAGCGGGCGCTTCGACGGAATGCCCGGACGGCGCGGGAAACGCTCGGCCAACTCGCCGCAGCGGCGCACGACGAGCACCTGCTGGGGGGCGGTACCGGCCGGCAGCGAGAGCGCCAGGGGCTCCTCGGCGCATCCGCCGAGGTGGTCGATAGCAGCCTCGGCTTCGCGCAGCTCGCGCTCGGCGCTGCTCCCCTTCGGCGCGGCCATCACGCCGCCGGGCCGCAGCAACGGCAGCAGGTACTCGACCAGCACGGGCAGCGGCGCGACCGCGCGCGCGACTGCGACGTCGAAGCGCTCCCGATACGCGGGGTCGCGGCCCGCCTCCTCGGCGCGGGCCGTGACCACCTCGACCCCCTCGAGGTCCAGCGTCTCCACGACCGTCTCCAGGAAGCTCGCCCGCCGCCGGTGGGACTCGACGAGCGTGAGGCGCAGCGAGGGCTCGACGATGCGCATCGGCAGGCCGGGGAGTCCGGCGCCCGATCCCACGTCGACCACGCTCGCCGGGGCCCCCGCGGTCAGCACGCCCGCGGCTCGCAACGCCACCAGCAGCGCGAGCGACTCCCCGAAGTGGCGGCGCTGCACGGCGGCCGGATCGGTCAGGGATGTCAGGCCGGCCCGCTCGCGCCAGGCGTCGAGCAGCGCCATGTAGCGCCGGAAACGCGCACGCGCAGTCGCATCGAGATCGAGATCGAGCCCGAGGCGCGCGACCTCCTCCTCGAGCGTGCCGAGGTCGGGAGGTATGCCGGTCTGTGCGCGTTGACCCGTTGACACCCTGTCCCGTCTATCTTCTAGACTGCACCGTACCCGAAGGCTGACCAGGGGCGCGCGGTCACTGACAAGTTTCGCGCGCCTGACGACCGGCTGTGGGGCGGTTGCGCGCCGGCGGGCAAGCGCCCTGCGACGGCAACACGTCCTCCAATGGAGCAGGGATTGATCACCGATGGCCGAGGCTATCAGCGCCGGCGACGCCAGCGCACACTTCCTCAACGCGATTGAACCCGAGAAGGCGCGCGAGGAGCGCCCGGAGGTCGAGCGCTTCGTCGAGTGGCTCGGGGCCGAGCGCGAGATGGGCGCGCTCGGCGGTGACGAGATCGCCTCGTACCTGCGTGAGCGCTTCCCCGACGCCGTGACCGACGACGACGAGGAGAGCGAACTCGACGAGACGTCGGCCGCCCAGATAGAGCCACTGCGGGCCTTCCTCGCCTACGCCTCGCGGCTGGCGTTCACCGAGGAGAACCTCGTGCCCCACCTGCGGCTCGGCGAGGGCGCGGGCGGAGCCCGCGGCGGCGCCGGCGCGGCGGCCGAGCTCGGCGGCAAGGCGTACTACGTGACGCTGGAGGGCCTGGCCTCCCTCGAACAGGAGCTCGAGGATCTCAAGGCGCGCCGGCCGGAGATCGCCAGCGAGCTCCGCGCCGCGATGGCCGACAAGGACTTCCGCGAGAACGCCCCCCTGGACGCCGCGCGCGACCAGCAGGCACACCTCGAGGCCCGCATCCGCGTGATCGAGGACCAGCTGCGGCACGCCGTCATCATCGACCCGGAGACCAAGCGTGGCCGCGCCAACGTCGGCTCCACCGTCAAGGTGCTCAACCTGAGCCAGGACCGCGAGCAGACGTTCCAGCTCGTCAGCCCCAGCGAGGTCGACCCCGCCGACGGCAAGATCTCCGTCGAGTCCCCGGTCGGCAGCGCCGTGATCGACCACGTCCCGGGCGACGAGGTCGAGGTGCAGGCCCCGGCCGGCTCCGTGCGCCTGCGCGTGCTGGAGGTCGAGGGCTAGCGTGTCCTATTCCCGAGTAGCTGCGACAGGTGCTGGCCTTCTGAGATAGGGGTCAG
>CAZMCK010000057.1:0-6849 GCA_964565075.1 uncultured Dehalococcoidaceae bacterium | reverse complement strand
CCCAGCGTCAAGCCGTACCTGCAGCCGCAGCGAGCCCACATCGCGGTCGTGGAGCTGCACCCGCAGGTACGGCTTGACGCTGGGCGAGTGCCGCGCCGCCTCCAGCTCGGCCGTGAGTGGCCTCACGGTGCTACGCGCCCGGCGCGGGCGCGGCGGCAGGCCGGTGGAGCTGGCGCGAGCGCACCCGGCGCTCACGGCCGTGCTTCGCCAGCGCGCGGGCGAAGGCGGCGAGGCGCTCCTGCGCCCAGATGTGGTAGTGCCGCCACGTGTCCGTCCCGCCCGCGTTGACGCGGTTCGTCGCGAACGAGGCCCACTCCAGGGCGGCATAGCCCGCCGCGCCCGTCGCGACGATCTCCTCGAGCGCTGCGGGCAGCGTCGAGCCATCGTCCGTCAGGCTGTGGAGCCTCGAGTAGGAGACGACGGCGCGCTCGCCCGCGTGCGGCGCCCGGTCGACGACCAGCGTCAGCGTCTCGCCCCACGTCGAGAACGCCGCGTACTCCGGCGGGTACTGCCCTGCCGGGTACTCGACCGCGTCGATGGAGACGCGGTCGGCGAGCGCCGAGACGTCGAGGTCACGGCTCCCGGCGCTCGTCGTGAGCGTCGCGACCACCTCGACGGGCGCGGCGAGCGAGAGCTCGCGCACGGCGCGTTCGATGTGGCGGTGTAGCTCGTCGTCGGACCAGCGCTCGTCGGTGGGGTCGGTGTCGCGGAGGTCGCGGCGGACGCGCGTCCGCATCTCGGTCAGGTGCATGGTCGTCTCCTCGGGCGTGTCGAGGTGGGCGTGCGGGCCGTTAGGCCTGCACGCCGGTGAGCCTGGCGAGCTTGAGTTCGTTGAAGAGCGCGACGGAGACGTACCACTTCACCCGCACGCGCGTGGCGTCCTTCGTCTCCAGCGCGCCGACGCGCTCGATGGTCACGCCGCCCGGCGCGGTGAGCCCGGCCACGCCGCCCTCGCCGAACTGCAGGGCGTAGATCACAGAGGTGTCGTTGGCCGTGCCGTGGGCCTGGTTGTCGGCGATGTAGTCGTTCACGCCGATGGGGATGCCGTCGTAGTACGCGACCATGCGGCCGAGTTCGTCGCGGTCGTGCTCCACCACGCCCGAGCCGGCGGCGCGCGCGAGGCTGTTCAGCGTCCGCCGCGAGCGCCGCGACATGAGCAGCATCTCCGGCTTCCCGCCGCGCACGAGGTCCACCAGCTCGTCGAGCTTGTCGAGGGTGAGCGTCGCGCCGTTGTTGCCCATCGAGATGGTCTGGCCGGCAGCGCAGAGCTCGTCGATGCCGTTGAACGACTTCGCGTCATCGCCGGTGTCGCCGTTGACGAAGGTGTCGTCGAACTGCTGCTGGACCGCCTTCGCCTTGAGCTCGACGACGGCCGCCTCGATGTCCTGGACGTTGCTGCGGGTGCGGGCGATGTAGTTATCGATGTCCGCGTCGCCGCCGAGGATCGTGAGCGAGGCCGTCACCTGCGTGAACGTCGGCGTGCTCTCGGCCCAGGTGTCGCCGACGGCGTAGAAGGCGGCGGTGGCGGCGGCGTTCTCGCGGTTGTAGGTGAGCCCGTTCCCGACGATCTCGATGAACGGGAGCCGCTGCAGGATGGGGCTGTCCTTGATCACGGTCTCGATCACGCCCTGCTGCAGGACGTCGTTGGAGAGCTTGGCCCCCTCGGTCAGCGTCAGTGCCATTGCGTCCTCCCTCGCGCGCGGCCTCCCGCCGCGCACCTGCTTCGATGTGTTGTGCGAGGGAGCCTAGGAGAACGTGCGTACTACGCGAAGGGCAAAATGGCATTCGGCGGGCTCGACCCGCGAGGTGCGTCCCCCCGCCCGGCCCGGGTGCGTGGCCGGGCGAGGGGTGGGTGAGCACTCAGGCGCCCGGGCGGCGCTCCAGCCCGAGCGCGATCTTCTCCGACGCCGACATGCCCTCCACGCTCGGCTCCACCCGCCCGGGCGCGCCGACGGGGAAGCCTCGCGCGGCGGCCTCGTCCGCCTCGGTGGCGAGGCGCTCGCGGATCTGCGCCACCGCGCGGCGCGCCGCTTCCACCGAGGCGTCGACGTCGGCCAGGCTGTCGCCGGCGACGAGCTCCGGCGGCAGCGTCGGCTCGGCCGCCAGCACCGCCTCGCGGTAGCGGGCTACCGCAGCGCGCCGCGCGGCGCGCTCGGTGTCGAGGTCCGAGCGGAGCCGGGCGAGTTCCTCGGAGGCCTGCCCGGCAGCCCCGGCGTCCGGCTGCTCGTCCTCGAGCGCCGCGAGCTCGGCGAGCGCCTCGTCGGGCAGGTCTTCGCCCTCGCCGTCGGTGACCGTCAGTTCGTCCCGTTCTTCCATCGTGGTTCCTCCTCGTGTGCTGGGAATGCGTGCCGCGGACGGTAGGCGCTGCACGCGAGAGTCCCGAGGTGGGGATGGCGCGGTGCGTCTTATCTCGTTCGGGGTACGATCCCACCATGTGCGCCATGGCTCGCCCCGGCACGGTCACCCTCCGCCCGATGCGCCGCTCGGACGTGCGCGCCGCGGTGCGGATCGAGCGCGACGCGTACGGCTCGCAGAGCCCTCGCACGCGGTTCCGGCGCGAGCTGCTCAACGGGCTCGCGCAGTTCCTGGTCGCCGACGTCAGTGACGCTGCCCCCGCGCCGGAGCAGGTGCTCGGCTGGTGGGCGCGGCTGGTGCAGCTCCTCCCGGACCGCCTGCCGTTCGGCCCGGCCGGCGCACCGCTCGCCGGCTACGCGGGCGCCTGGTTCACGCACGAGCAGCTGCACCTCGTCACCATCGCGGTCGCGCCGCAGTACCACGGGCGCGGCATCGGGCAGGCCCTGCTGCTGGCCGTCTGCGACCTTGCCGTCGCCGCCGACCTCGACAGCGTCGCGCTGGAGGTGCGCGCAACGAACGCCCGCGCGATCAGCCTCTACGCGCGCTACGGCTTCCGCAGCAACGGACGGCTGCGCAACTACTACGCCGACAACGGGGAGGACGCCCTCGTGATGTTGCTCGACGGCCTCGACACGCCCGAGGGCCGCGCCGCGCTCGACGAGCGGCGCGCGGAGCACGCCCTGCAGTACGGCGCGGAGTTCATCACACGGACGGGCTAAGGAGCGGCTCCGCAGGCTCCTACGTAGACGCCTCGGCGCTCAGCCGCTCGACCAGGGCGCTGCGCTGCAGCTTGCCGTTGCGCGTGCGCGGCAGCTCCGCCACCGGCACGTACTGGTGCGGCTGCTTGTAGCCGGCGAGGCGCGACTCGGCGTGGGCGCGCAGCGCGCCCTCCTCGATGTCCGCGCCCTCCTCGGGCACGACGCACGCGGTGACCAGCGTCTTCGTCGCGTCGATGGCGAGGCCAACCACCGCCACCTCGGCGACACCGGGCGCGGACTCCAGCGCGGCCTCGATCTCAACGGGGGAGAGCCGGTAGCCGAACGACTTGATCACGTCGTCGGCGCGGCCGTGGAACCAGACGTAGCCGTCCTCGTCGAGCGCGGCGAGGTCGCCGCCGGCGAACCACTCGCCGCGGTAGACCGAGGCGGCCTCGTCGGGCCGCCGCCAGTAGCCGAGCATCAGGCCAGGGTCGGAGCGATGCACGGCGAGCAGGCCCACCTCGCCGGTCGGGAGCGGCGCCTCGCCGCCGTCCTCGGGCAGGATCGCGACCCGGCGGCCGGGCTGCGGCTGCCCCGGCGAGCCGGCCCGCACCGGCGTCGCGGGCCCCGACGAGACGTACGTGCTCACCTCGGTCATCCCGAGCGCCTCGTACATCTCGACGCCGATGCGCTCGAGCCACTCGGCGCGCAGCGCCGGGAGCAGCGGTTCGCCGGCGCACAGGCAGTGGCGCAGCGACGAGAAGTCGTGCTCCTCGGGCGACCCGTACTTGAGCAGCTGTCGGTGCACGGTCGGCACGGCGGTGAAGACGGTGATGCCGTGGCGCTCGATGAGCGGCGCCCAGACGGCCGGGTCGGGCGGGCCGCCGTAGAGCATCGCGTGCCCGCCCGAGGCCCACACGTCCATCAGCCCCACGCCGAGGGTGTACGACCAGTTGAGCGTGCCCGCGTGGAGCGCCACGTCGCCGGGACCGAAGCCCTGCCACGCCTCCCACATCAGCGCACGCCCGTACAGCGTCCGCTGCGCGTGCAGGACGCCCTTGGGCTGCGCCAGCGTCCCCGAGGTGTAGATGAGGAAGGCGGGATCCTCGGCGGCCGTCTCCGGCAGCTCCCCACCGCCGTCGAGGGTGTCGAGGTCCTTGGCGTGCAGCTCAAGGCCGTCGAAGCCGGAGAGCGGCAGGTCGCGCGTGGTGAACGCGGCGCGCGGCTCGGCGTCCTCGACGAGGAAGGCCGCTTCGGCGTCGGTGAGCTGCGGCGACGCCGGGATGGGGACGAGCCCCGCCGCGTTCGCGCCGAAGAAGGCGAACGCGTAGGCGGGCGAGTGCGGCAGCCGCACGAGCACGCGGTCGCCCGGCTCCAGCCCGCGCGCGAGGAGCCCGCGCCCCACGCGCTGCACGCGCTCCCACACCTCGGCATACGTCCACGACTCGGCGTCGTCCGGGCCGGGGCCGCGCAGGAACGTGAACGCGGCGCGGTCCGCGTGGTCGGGGTCGTGCGCCCACCCCTCGAGACAGGCGCGGGCGAGGTTCAACGAGCCTTCGACGGGGCTCCGCACGACCGCGCCGGGAGCGATCGCCGGGCCGGCGGGGCTCACGACCCGTCCACCGCTTCGACGATCGCGGACATCGAGCCCTTCGACGTGGGGATGCGCGGGTCGGCGCCGTAGCCGTGGATCTTGCCCTGGTCGAGCGTGACCCGCTCGTGGCTGTCCGTCTCGACCACCACGCGCCCGGCTGTGTCGACGATGCGCGCAAGGGCGAACGACTTCTCGCGGCCGTAGCCGAAGATCTTGCCGAGCATCTCGATCACGTACGCGTACGTGTGCTGGTCGTCGTCGAGCAGCACGAGGTGGTAGAGCGGCTCGAGCGCCGAGTCGGGCGCGTCGGCCTCACGCGGCGCCTCGACGGGCGCGGGGGCGGATCCGGGTCCGACGGTGGTCACGGCCGTATTGTCGGGCCTGCGCGGTGCGCGTCAATGGCCGGGGTGGGGTGCGCGCAGACGGCGATGCTGGTCTTACCCCGTGCCGGGCGTCTGTGCGAAGACGCGCGGCTCGCGCCGCAGGCTGAGCGCGACGCTCCCGAGGCGCTCGTACGCCTCGTCGGAGCCGACGCGCACGCGCAGGTCCGCGCCGTCGTGCGTGCGCACCCGCAGCACCTGGTCGTGGCCGTAGAAGGTGCGCCCGAGCACCTCGCCGGGGACGCCGGGGTCGCCCGCCGGGCCGATCGACACGTCCTCGGGGCGGATCACGACCGCACACTCCGCGGCCCCGGCGGGGGCCGCGTGCTCACCGAACGGGCTGCGCACGCGGCCGTCGCGCGCGCGGCACGAGAACACGATCGCGTCGCCGATACTCGTCGCGATGTGCAGCGTTTCCGGCTCGCGGTAGATCGCCTCGGGCGTCCCGCTCTGCTCGACGCGCCCCTGCCACATGAACGCGACACGGTCGGCCAGCGAGAGCGCCTCCTCCTGCTCGTGCGTGACGAGGATCGCCGTCGCCCCGGCGCGCCGCACGATCTCGCGCACCTCGAGGCGCAGCCGCTCGCGCAGGCTCGCGTCGAGGTTCGAGAACGGCTCGTCCAGCAGCAGCATGCGCGGGCCGGGCGCGAGGGCGCGCGCGAGGGCGGCGCGCTGCTGCTCGCCGCCGGAAAGCTCGTGCACGCTGCGTTCGGCGAGGCCGGTGAGCCCGGTCAGGTCGAGGACGTCGCGGACACGGTCGCGGCGCTCGCGGGAGCTGCGGACGCCGCCGCGCAGGCCGTAGGCAACGTTCTCCGCGACGTTCATGTGCGGGAACAGCGCGTAGTCCTGGAACACCATCCCCACATCGCGGCGGTCCGGCGCCACGAACGTCGAACCGCCCGCCACGGCCTCGCCGAACAGCTCGAGCGTGCCCCCGTCGGGTCGCTCGAACCCGGCGATCAGCCGCAGCGCGGTGGTCTTGCCGGACCCGCTCGGGCCGAGGATGGCGCAGAATTCGCCCGGGGCGACCTCGAGGCTGAAGTCGTCGACGGCCGTCACGCCGCCGTAGTGACGCGAGAGGCCCTCGGCGCGCAGCGCGGGTGACCCCTCAGGCATCTCGTCGTGTCATGGCGAGGATGGCGAGCGGGAGCGCGGAGAGCGCGATGAGCACCAGCGCGGGGAGCGCGGCCTGCGCGAAGAACGCCTCGCTCGACGCGCCCCACACGCGCGCGGCCAGCGTCTCGAACCCGATCGGGCTCAGCAGCAGCGTCGCGGGCAACTCCTTCATCGCGGTCAGGAACACGAGCACGGCGCCGGCGAGGATGCCTCGCGCCGTGAGCGGCAGCGTGATCGTGTGCAGCACCTCCCAGGGACGCCGCCCCAGCCCACGCGCGGCCTCCTCCATCGAGGGGCGCAGCTGCAGCATCGAGACGCGCGTGGCGCCGACGGCCTGCGGCAGGAACAGCAGCGCGTAGCCCAGCACCAGCAGCGTCAGCGACTGGTAGAGCAGCCCCGTGGCGAGGGCCGCGAACACCAGCGCGAGCGCCACCACCAGCCCGGGTAGCGCGAAGCCCGTGTAGCTCAGTGCCTCGAGCGGCCGCGTGAGCGCGAATCCACGGTGCCGCGCCGCGAGCATGGCGACCGGGAAGGCGGCAAGCGCCGCAACCGCCGCCGCGAGCCCCGCGGCGAGCAGCGAGTCCGTCGCCGCGCTCAGCACGCCTCGCACCGCCTCGCCGGCCGCGAGCCCGCGCACCAGCCAGTAGCCGAGCAGCGCCACGGACATCGCCAGCGCCAGCGCGAGCACGCCCGCGACGAACGCGAA
>CAZMCK010000056.1:0-7625 GCA_964565075.1 uncultured Dehalococcoidaceae bacterium | reverse complement strand
GCGCGAGGGCGTCGCCTCCCGCGAGGAGGCCTAGCCGCCCGAGCCGCGTGTCGAGAAGCGGCGGCGGCGCGTCGCACGCCGCGAAGCCGGCCGCTGCCTCGGCGGCGTCGAGGTGTGCCTGCCGGTAGGCGCACAGCAGCTCGCCGCCGTCCACGAGCAGCATCGACTTGTAGACGAGCTCCGCGCCGCCGTCGCTGCGCGCGGGACGGTCGGCGAGCGTGACGGCGAGCATGAGCCCGGTCTCGGCGCTCAGCGCGGCCAGCTGCGGGAGCAACTCCTGCTGGCTCAGCGCATGAGGGTCGGAGCCCGCGAGGTCGGGGAGCACGAGCAGCTCCGCGCCCTGCGTCGCGAGCGTCGTGGCGGTCGCGCGGACCTGCTCCATCAGCTCGACCGCCGAGGGCTGCGCGGGCAGCGCAGCCGCCGCGAGGCGTACCTCGGCGGACGCCACGACGACCGGCTCCAGGGTCGCGCGAGCCGCGGGTGAGTCCTCGCCGGGAATCGCCGCGCCGGCGTACAGCTCGGGCCGTCGCGGCGCCGGAGCGCCGCGCGCCTCGCCGAGGTCGATCGAGGCGCGGATGATGCCTGCCCCGTCGCTCGGTCCCTGCACGCGCCAGCGCCCGCCGGGGTCGACGACGCCCGAGCGCCCCGCGTAGACGACCGTGCCGGCCTCGACGCCGACTTTGTCGGCGGCGACCACCCACGCGCCGTTCTCGATGGCGCGCGCCGCGAGCATGTAGTCGACCTGCGGGTTGGAAAGCGCGGCCGGGTCGCGCCCACTCGACACCCACGCGGTGGGGTCGATGAGCAGCTCCGCGCCGCCGACCGCGAGCGCGCGAGGGATCTCCGGCAGCCGCCCGTCGGCGCACACGAAGACGCCCGCCCGCGCCCCGCCGACCTCGACGACCGGTGCGGCGTCACCCGGCTCCGGCCAGGCTGCGTCGAACCACTCGGTGTCGAAGTGCCACAGGAAGCGTTTGGGGGTGCGGCCGACCACCTCGCCGGACGGGCCGAAGCAGACCGCGTGGTTGCGCAGCTTGCCGCCGAGCGCGCGCTGCACGAGCCCGACGACAATCGTCGTCCCGTAGCGCGCCGCCCGCGCTGCGAGCGTCGCCTCGACCTCGCCGTCGGAGAGCACGCGCGCGGCCTCGTACGCGGCGCGCGAGTGCAGGTAGTAGGCCGGGTAGCTGGCCTCGGGCGCGACGATCAGGTCGGGCGGCGGCCCCTCGCTGGTGGCCGCCTCGTCGATGCGGCGCAGCAGCTCGGCCCATGCCGCCTCGTGGTCGGCGAGCCCGAACGCGCGCAGCTGCAGCAGCGCGACGTCCAGCACCCGTCCATCGCTCACTGCCCTGCGGGGTTTCCCCGCATACCGGAAGGCTCCGCGACCACCGGGTTCACGAGGAAGCCGACGCCCTCGACCTCGACACGCACGGAGTCGCCGGGCTGGAGCTGGCGCGTCTCGCCGGGCGTGCCGGTGAAGACCAGGTCGCCGCGCTCAAGGGTCATCGAGCGCGAGATCCAGGCGATGCACTTCCGCACGGAGTGGATCAGGTCGGCGGTCGTCGCCTGCTGCACCACCTCGCCGTTCACGAGCACGCGCAGCCCGATGTGCTCCGGGTCGAGGTCGGTGGCGATGAACGGGCCGACCGAGGTGAAGGTGTCGGCGGACTTCGCGCGCCACCACTGGAGGTCGTCGCGCTGCCAGTGCCGCGCCGAGACGTCGTTGCCGCCGGTGTAGCCGAGCACGTAGTCGTCGACGCGGTCCTCGGGGATGTTGCGGCCGCGCCGCCCGATCACGGCGACGACCTCGCCCTCCTCGTCGACGCGCCCGGCGTCCGAGGGGATCACGATGGCCTCGCCGGCCCCGACCACGGAGCTCGGCGCCTTCAGGAACGGCTCCGGGTTGGCGGGCGCGTCGCGGTCGTCGCCGAGGTGCGTGCGGTAGTTGAGTCCGATCGCCACGACCTTCGACGGGCGCGTCGGCGCGAGCAACGTCGCCTCCCTCGCGGTGAACGACTCACCGGTGCGCTCGAGGCGGCCGAAGAGCCCGCCGCGCACGGCGTGAATCGTGTCCCCCTCGACGATTCCGTGGATGGTACGACTCCCCACGCGGGCGCGTCCGAGCAGCATCCGAGGCCTCCCGTCGGCAGTGTGCACCCCTCGATCGACGGCCGGTCGTGGGGGCGGGCTGTTCGTGCCGCTCATGCTACGATGCCCGCGACCAGCGTGCGGCCACCGCCGCGAGGAGCCCGCTCCTGTTCGAGATCTACAACACCCTCGCGCGCCGCATCGAGCCGTTCGAACCGCTTGAGGACGGCGTCGCGCGCATGTACGTGTGCGGCATCACCCCCTACGACGTGGGCCACCTCGGCCACGCCTTCACGTACGTCTTCTTCGACACCGTGCGCCGCTACCTCGAGTTCCAGGGGCTCGACGTCCGGCACATCCAGAACATCACCGACGTCGACGACGACATGGTGCGCGTCTCCCGCGAGCGCGGGATGAGCATCGCCGACCTCACCGAGGAGAACCACGCCATCTACCTGCGCGAGATGGACTCGCTCAACGTCCTCCGCCCGCAGGCCTACCCCCTCGCGTCCGAGTCGATGCCGGGGATCATCGAGATGATCGGGACGCTGCTCGCGCGCGGCCTCGCGTACACCGTCGAGGGCCACGTGATGTTCGACGCGTCGAGCCGGGCGGACTTCGGCGCGCTCGCCGGCAAGACGCCGCAGGAGCTGCGCGATGGCCCGCGCACCGACACCATGCCCGACGAGCCCGACCACCTGAAGCGCGATCCGCTCGACTTCGTGCTGTGGCAGCCCTCGGACGCACCGGGCGCCGCCTACGACTCGCCGTGGAGCACGGGCCGCCCCGGCTGGCACATCGAGTGCTCGGCGATGGTGACCGCGAACCTCGGACCACGCATCGACATCCACGGCGGCGGCGGCGACCTGGTCTACCCGCACCACGAGTCGGAGATCGTGCAGTCGGAGGGGGCGACGGACGCCGCGCCGTTCGTGCGCTACTGGATGCACGTCGGCACGCTCACCATCGGCGGCGAGAAGATGTCGAAGTCGCTCGGCAACCTCGTGAAGGTGAGCGAGCTGCTGTCGCAGGGCCACACGCCCGACGCGATCCGCCTCATGCTCCTCGGCCGCCACTACCGCGAGGAGCACCCGTGGAGCGAGGACGAGCTGCGACGCTACGAGGAGCTCGCGACGCGCCTGCGCCGAGCCGTCGACGCGCCGGGCGGCCCGCCGGACCAGCTCCTGGTGCAGCCGCGCCGCAACCAGTTCATGGACGCCCTCGACGCCGACTTCGACACGCCGCGCGCCATCCAGGTGCTCACGCGCATCGCCACAGACCTCGAAGCGCGCCGCCTCCACGCGGAGACGGCGACGCCCGCGCTGATCGAGCTTGCGGGGGTGCTGGGGCTGACGTTGGGGCGTGGGGAGTAGGAAGCCCTTACTCTAGACCCGGCAACCGTACTCGGCCTACATGGTCCCGCTGGCTGATCTTCTCCCAGAAGTCCCCACCACGCTCATGCTTGCTCGCGTAAACCATGTGGTAGATCGACGCTCCCGCGCGATTCCGTGCCTGCTGCCGGTCGTCGAAGACCGTGTAGCCGATGGAGCGGAGTTGATCCTCATACAGGTCGAGCAACGCTCTGTACGTGAAGCGCTCGGAGCCTATCCCGGGAATCAGGTCTCGCCAGGCAGTCGTGCCGAAGAACCGGTCGAGCGTAGCTTCGAGCGCCGATTCACCAATGAAACGTCGGATGTAGCCAGTCATGAATGTGATGATGAGATCGATTCTCAGCCCGGCGGTCATCCGCCGGATAGCATCGAACGAGATCTGGAAGGCCGTTGGGTCAATGACCGCCACCCCCAACGTCTGACGCGCATCAGTCAGGGGGAAGAGGTACTCGCGAGCGGCCATCGCCGCGTCGTTACAGTCCTGGTCTGAGAAACGAACATTCCCGGCACCGGTCTCGCCCACTCGCTGCTTCAGTGCGGTGATGGAGTCGGTACTGATGTCGTTCAGGAACACAGCGTCGAACTCCTCGTGGCGAGCGGCCATGAACGCGGAACCCAGGCGTTCCTCGCCGGTCTCCTCGTCGACACAGAGACCGGGACCTGAGAAGAGGTCCGCGTAGACCAGCCTCCACCGGCGCCGCATGCCAACGGTGAAGATGCCCAGATACCCATCGATCAGAAGGAGCTTCGTCCTCGTCCACGGCTGGAGCGGGAACGCCGGGAGTCCGTCGCTTGCGACGAGGTCAGGCAACGCCAGCCTCCAGCCGATCGGGCGACTCGTCCCACGTCTGCCCGTCGAGCAGGCGCCCTGACGCCTTCTTGGACATCCGCTTCCCCGTCTCGTCGTGCTGTCCCCACTGCTTGAAGAAGAACGGCACGCCGGCATCGAGGCACTGGTCGCGGATGTCGCGCGCCCACTCGGGGCGCATCGGGCGGGCGCGCGGGCCGCTCTCCCCGCCCACGATCACCCAGTGGATGCCGTCGAGGTCGAGGGCGAGCGGGCCCAGCAGGGGCTCGCACGACAGGAAGCGGACCTTCGCGTCGATCGACCGGAGGGCGTCGACGCGGGTGGTCCAGCGCTGGTTCTCGACGGAGACGCCGAGCCACACGTTCGAGGGCCAAGGGAGCGCCGGCGCGAGCTCAGCGGCGCGCTCCGGTCTCTTCGTGAGCACCTGGAACGTGTGCCAGTCCGCCTGCGCCATCACGTCGAATACCCGGGAGACGAAGGCGTCATCGACGTCCGGGTGGAACAGGTCGCTCATGCTGTTTACGAAGATCGTTCTCGGGCGCTTCCATGCGAGCGGCTGCTCGATGCGCTCCGGGCGGAGGAGCACGTCGAAGCCCTGCTCGTACGGATGGCCAGCCACGCCACGGAAGCGCTCGGCGAAGCGCTTCGCGTAGCAGTGCGCGCATCCCGGCGAGACCTGCGTGCAGCCGGTGACCGGGTTCCAGGTCGCCTCGGTCCATTCGATAGCGCTGCGGTCGGACATGGGGAGCCTTTCGCAGAACGTGCGTTCTTATCTTATGCAGGTGTGTCAAGACTCGGGATCGCATCACGGGATGTCTACCGAGATCCCGTCACGCGCATGAGAACGCGTCCTACCGAGGATAACCTCGACCAACGATGCGTTCCGGACGGCCAACTCGGGGGCTCCGCCGGCCTTCATCCCCCCAGGAACGGGTTGATGACGACGACCCCGTCGTAGTCCTGCCCGTGGCTCAGGTCCTCCGAGTACACGGCCTCGCATCCCAGCAGCTTCGCCGCCGCGAGGATGGCGGCGTCCCAGTAGGAGACGCCGAACCTCGCCCGGATCTCCGTCGCGCGGGTGAACAGGCCCACCGTGATCTCCTGGGTGGGGAGCGTGCCGAGCGGTTCGAGGAACTCGACGGCCTGCTCGTGCGTCAGGCCGGCCGGGCCGTGCGGCCTCGTGGCCTGGTGATAGAACTCCTGGAGCACCTGCACGGAGAGCGCCAGGTCCGGCTCCATCAGGGTGGCCACGGCCGTGGCCCTCTTCCCGGCGTCGCCGGCCCGGTTGCTGACGGCGTAGAGCAGGATGTTGGTGTCAGCGAGCCGCATCGCGGTCGTAGAGTTCCTCGCGGGTCAGCAACTGGGCGGTGTCCACGCCGATGCCCTCGTCCCGGAACCGCTCGAGGACGTCACCCAGGAGCCGCGCCCGTCGCTCCGGCTCGGTCTCGGCGGGCGCCGTGGTTGCCGGTCGCTTGAGCATCTCCAGCAGCATCTGCCGCATCATGGCGGACACCGTCGTGCCGGTCTCGGCGGCCCTGATGCGCGCCAGCCGGTGCGTTCCATCGTCCACCGAGACGCTGATCGTCTTCACGGCCTGCTCCACAAAATATTGTCTTGTGTTCCTGTGGGTACGACGGTACCCCGGACGCTGCTGCCCGTTCAACCCGGACGTCGTCCCGATCTCCCGCGCCCGCTCGCCCGGCCTGTAGTACGCTCGATGCCCGAGGGGTGGGGGCAACCGTGCTCGAGATTGGCGGCGGACTTCTCGCCGTCGCGATCCTGGTCTTCGTCAACGGCTTCTTCGTCGCCGCCGAGTTCGCGCTCGTCACCGTCCGGCAGACGCGCGTCCAGCAGCTCGTCGCCGAGGGCCGCCCCGGTGCGCGCAACGTCGAGGACGGCATCACGCACCTCGACAGCTACATCGCCGCCTGCCAGCTCGGCATCACCATGGGCAGCCTCGCGCTCGGCTGGATCGGCGAGCCGGCGCTGGCGGGCCTGATCGAGCCGGTGATCGGCGCCGTAGCGGGACATGCCGTGGCCGTGGCCGTGGCGTTCGCGATCATCACCGCGCTGCACGTCATCGCCGGTGAGCTCGCGCCGAAGGGCGTCGCGCTGCAGTACCCGGAGCAGACCGCGGTCGTCATCGCGGGCCCGCTGCGGCTGTTCCGCGCCGTGTTCCGCCCGGTCATCTACGCGCTGAACGAGAGCGGCTGGGTCGTCGCGCGGCTGCTGGGCGTGGACCGGGCGGCCGGGCAGCGCGGCCACTTCGGCCCCGACGAGCTGCGGCTGGTGGTGCAGGCCAGCGCCGAGGCGGGCGAGCTCAACGATCAGCAGCAGTTCATGCTCCAGCGCGTGATCCGCTTCGCCGACCTCACCGTCGAGAACATCATGACCCCTCGCACCGAGATGATCGCGATCGACGCCGCCACCTCGACCGACGACGCGATCGCGTTCGCCAAGGCGGAGCGCCACTCGCGCTATCCCGTCTACCGCAACGACCTGGACGACGTGATCGGCGTGCTGCACGCGCGCGACCTGCTGCTCGCGGAGTCCGACATGCCGCTCTCCTCGCTGCTGCGCGACCCGCTGATCGTGCCGGCGCAGATCGACGTGCAGGAGCTGCTGCGGCTGATGCGCGTGCGGCGCACGCAGTTCGCGATCGTGCTCGACGAGTACGGCGGCACCGACGGCATCGTGACCCTCGAGAACGTGCTCGAGGAGATCGTCGGGGAGCTGCAGGACGAGTTCGAGGTCCCCGAGGAGCCGGCCGTGCGGCGCGCGGGCGGCATCGTGCGCATCGACGCCGCCGAGGGCCTCGACGTGCTCGACGACCTGCTCGGCCTCGAGGTGGAGCCGGGGCCCTACAACACCGTCGCCGGCCTCGTGCTGGAGCTGCTGGGCGAGATCCCGGAGGTGGGCGCGACGGCCGAGTTCGAGGGCTACCGCTTCACCGTGGTGGCGATGGACGAGCTGCGCATCGCGCTCGTCGAGGCCCAGCCCATCGACCCGAGAGGGCCGCGGCCGCGCCCGTAGCGCGCGGGCCTCGCCGCCGTTCCGGCGCTACGCGTCGCCCGGCTGCCTGCTCGCGGGCCCGTCCGCGCGGTCCCCGTCTTCCGAGGACTCCTCGTCCGTCTCACCGTCACCCGCCTGCGAGCGCCGGCGCTTCGCCATCTCTTCGCCGAGGGCGTCGACCGCGGGCTTGAACGGCCGCGGGGCGGCGTTACGGGCGATGTTGGCCGCGGCGCCGCGCAGCTCCTCGTCGTGCTCGCGGGCGTACTGGGCGGCGTCCTGCGCGGCGCGCGAGACATGCGGCGCCGCGGCCTCACCCGCGGCGCGCGCCT
>CAZMCK010000055.1:0-7628 GCA_964565075.1 uncultured Dehalococcoidaceae bacterium | reverse complement strand
AGGCGTGGCCCCGGTCCGCCGCCGTTCGGTCCGCCGTTGGGGCCGCTCCCGTTCGGGCCACGGCCGTTGGCGCCGTTCGCGGCCGGGGCGGCGTCGCGGCGCCGACCGCGCCGACGCGCACCGCGCGTGATCGTGAACTTCGTGGGGTCGAAGTCCATCGGCCGGCCCCGGTCCTGGTCGTACGGGGCAAGCTCCTCGACGGCGACGGTCAGCCGGTCGCCGCGTTCGCGGACCTCGACCCTGGCGAGCAGGACGTTGCCCTGCACCAGGCGGTGCTCCTGCTCCTCGTAGCGGTCGGGCCAGATGGTCAGCTCCGCGGTGCCGCCGAGGTCCTCGATGGTGACGGCGGCGAAGGCCTTGCCCTGGCGGGTGGTGAGCCGCCGCACGCCGGTCACCATGCCGGCGACAATCGCCTCCTGGCCGGCGAGGTCGACGGTCAGCTCGGTGGTCTGGTGCGTGATCCACGGCGACAGCCCGCGCGCGGACTCGCGGAACGGGTGCGACGAGACGTACGTGCCGAGCAGCTCGCGCTCCCACGCACCGATCTCCCGCTCCGGCGTCCGCACGGCCTCGAGCTCCAGCGCGGGCAGCGGCGTGTCCACCTGCGTGCCGAAGAGGTCGAACATCGAGGTCTGGCCGGTGTCGCGCTGGCGCTGCGCCTCCTGCGCGACCGTGAGGATGCGGTCGACGCCGAAGACGACCGAGGAGCGATCCTCGCCCTCGTCGCGGCGCAGCAGCGGGTCGAGCGCGCCCGACTTCGCGAGCGACTCGAGGACGCGCTTGTTGCAGTCGCGTGGATCGACGCGCCGCGCGAAGTCCTCGATCGAGGTGAACGCGCCATCCTTCTCGCGCACCGCGAGCAGGCCCTCGACGGCGCCCTGGCCGACGTTCTTGATCTGCGCGAGCCCGAACCGGATCGAGCCTCCGGCGCCCTCGGCGCCGCGCGAGCCGATCGCGAAGTTCTGCCCGGACTCGTTGATGTGCGGCGGGAGCACCTCGATCCCGAGGCGGCTGCACTCGGCGATCGCGGCCGCGATGCGGTCCTGCGCGCCCGTCGGGTGCGCACCGGCGGCCGCCAGCACGGCGGTCATGAACTCCACGGGGTAGTGCGCCTTCAGCCACGCCGTGCGGTACGCGATGACCGCGTACGAGAAGGCGTGCGCCTTGTTGAACGCGTACCCCGCGAAGGGCTCGATGAGGTCGAAGAGCTGCTCGGCGAGGCGCTGGTCGTAGCCCTTCCCCGTCGCGCCGCTGATGAAGCGCTCGCGCTCCGACAGCATCACGTCGGCGATCTTCTTGCCCATCGCCTTCCGCATCACGTCGGCCTGCCCGAGCGTGTAGCCGGCGAAGGTCCGCGCGATCTCCAGCACCTGGTCCTGGTACGTGATCACCCCGTACGTCTCGTCGAGGACCGGCGCGAGGTCTTCGTGCGGGTAGTGCGCCTCCGCGCGTCCGTACTTCACGTCGATGTAGCGCGGGATGTGCTCCATCGGGCCGGGGCGGTAGAGCGCAATCATCGCCGCGAGCTCGCGGATGTCGCTGGGCTGCAGCTCCTGCACCCAGCGCCGCATGCCGCCGCCCTCGAGCTGGAAGACGCCGAACGTGCGGCCCTCGGCGAGCAGCTGCGCGGCGGCCTCGTCGCCGTCGGGGATGGCCTCGAGGTCGAGCCCGCCGTCGATCAGCTCCGCGGCCTTGCCGAGGATCGTGAGGTTGGCGAGCCCGAGGAAGTCGAGCTTGAGCAGCCCGATCTTCGCCACGTCGTTCATGTCGTACTGCGTCGTCGGCAGCGTCTCCGCGTCGTCGCTGCGGTCCGAGGTCGCGCGTTGCAGCGGCGCCACCTCGACGAGCGGCTCGCGCGAGATGACGATGCCGGCGGCGTGCGTGCTCGCGTGGCGCGCGACGCCCTCCAGCGACCGCGCGGTGTCGAGCAGCTCCTTCGCGGCCGGGTCGCCCTCGTACGCGGCCTGCAGCTCCTCGACCTCGCCGAGGGCGCCGTCGAGCGTGACGCCGAGGGTGTTGGGCACCAGCCGCGCGACGCGGTCGACGTCGCCGTAGCTCATGCCGAGCGCGCGCCCGGTGTCGCGGATCGCGGCCTTCGCGCCCAGCGTCCCGAACGTCACGATCTGCGCGACGCGCTCGCGGCCGTAGCGCTCGGCGGCGTAGCGGATGACCTCCTCGCGGCGGTCGTCGGCGAAGTCGAAGTCCACGTCCGGCATCTCGCGCCGCTCGGGGTTGAGGAAGCGCTCGAACACCAGCCGGTACTGGGTCGGCTCGATGTCGGTCACGTCGAGGCAGTGCAGCACCATCGACGCCGCCGCCGAGCCGCGCACACCCATCGGGATGCCGCGCTTGCGCGCGAACTGCGCGATGTCGCGCACGATCAGGATGTACTCGTTGAACCCGGTCTCCGCGATCACCGAGAGCTCGTAGTCGAGCCGCTCGCGTTGCTCGGCGGTGGCGTTCGGGTAGCGCGCACGCAGGCCCTGCTCGCAGAGCTCGCGCAGGTGGCTCTCCGCGGTGGCGCCCGCGGGGATGCCGGGGTCGGGCAGCAGCGTGCGCCCGAAGTCGAGGCGGATGTCGACCTGCTCGGCGATGCGGGCCGTCTCGTCGCTGGCCTCGGGCAGCTCGGGCAGCAGCGCCCGCATCTCGTCCTCGGACTTGAGGTAGAACGACCCGCCCTCGAGCTTCATGCGGTTCGTCTCGTGGACCGTCGAGTTGGTGCCGATGCACAGCAGCACGTCGTGCGGGTGTTCCTGGTCCTCCGAGGTGTAGTGCGAGTCGTTGGTGAGCACCGTCGGCAACTCGAGCTCGCGCGCCAGCTCGACGAGCTTCGGCGTGTGGCGCGAGAACTGGGCCTGCCCGTGCTCCTGCAGCTCGACGTAGTAGCGCCCCTGGAAGAGGTCTCGGTACCAGCCGAGCGCCTCGCGTGCGGCGTCCTCACGCTCCTCCTGCAGCGCCGTCAGCACCTCGCCCGACGGGCACGACGAGAGCGCGATCAGGCCCTCGTGGTGCGCGGCCAACAGCTCGCGGTCGACGCGCGGGCGGTAGTAGAAGCCCTCGAGGTGGGAGGCGGAGGAGAGCCGCAGCAGGTTGCGGTAGCCGGTCTCGTTCTGCGCGAGCAGGGTGAGGTGGTACGGGGTGCGCTCGGACGGGTTGCGCTCCAGGCGGCTGCCCGGCGCCACGTACGCCTCGAGGCCGATGATGGGGTTGATCTCGTTCGCCCGTGCTTCCTCGTAGAACTTGAGCGCGCCGTAGAGCGCGCCGTGGTCGGTGATGGCGAGGGAGTCCTGGCCCAGCGCCTTCGCGCGCGCCACGAGGTCCGGGATCGTGCTCAGCCCGTCGAGCAGCGAGTATTCGGAGTGGGTGTGGAGGTGGGCGAACATGCCGCTGGCGCCTCGCGCTCTTCGGGTGATCGGCTTACGTCATTACGCGAACGGGCGTACGGGGCATACTACACGGAGCGCACAGGCCCCGCCAGCAAGTTCTGTCACGCCATGGCCGATTCCGCAGGGCTGCACAATCTGAAGGTAGTACTTTCAATTTGTGCATCCAGGGTATACTGATAGCGTGATAAAGCGCGACATCGCTGCCAGGCTGACCGCTCTGTTTGAGACCTACCCGTTCGTTACGGTGACCGGGCCCCGCCAGTCGGGCAAGACGACGCTCTGCCGCGCCACGTTCCCAGACCTGAAGTACGCAAACCTCGAGGCCCCCGATCAGCGCGACTTCGCCACGTCCGATCCCCGCGGGTTTCTCGCGCAGCTTGGCGAGGGAGCCATTATCGACGAGGTACAGCACGTCCCCGAACTCCTCTCGTACCTTCAGGTGCTCGCCGACGAACGGGGCGGCAACGGACTCTTCGTGCTGACAGGCAGCGAGCAGTTCCCGCTCTCCGAGGCGATTAACCAGTCGCTGGCCGGGCGAACCGCCCTCCTCCGTCTCCTGCCCTTCTCCCTCGCCGAACGGCGCCTGGCCAGCGCGAGTGAGACTACCGACGACATGATCTTCTCGGGCTTCTACCCGCGGATTCTCGATCAGGGCCTGGAGCCTCGGCAGGCGCTGGGCGACTACTTCGAGACGTACGTCGAGCGTGATGTACGTCGGCTCGGGGGGATCCGCAACCTGTCAGCGTTCAGGCTGTTCGTGCGCCTCTGCGCCGGACGTGTCGGGCAACTGCTCAACCTGAGCGCACTCGGCTCCGACGCCGGCGTCTCGCACGGGACGGCTCGCGAGTGGTTGACGGTGCTTGAGGCGAGCTACGTGGTGTTTCGGCTTCCGCCGTTCTACGCCAACATCCGCAAGCGGCTGGTCAAGTCGCCGAAGCTGTACTTCTACGACGTGGGGCTCGCCAGCTTCCTGCTCGGCATCGAGAGCCCTCGGCAGGTCGAGACGCATCCGCTGCGCGGGCAACTCTTCGAGAACCTGGTCGTGGCTGAAGCACTGAAGCACCGCTTCAATCAGGGCCTGCAGTCGAACCTGTCCTTTTTCCGGGACTCGCGTGGCCTGGAGTGCGACCTGCTGTACCAGACGGGGAGCGGTATCAGCGCCATCGAGGTCAAGTCCGGCGCCACCATCGCCTCGGACTATTGTGCCGGCCTTCACCGGGTCGGGGCGTTGCTTCCCGCTGTGACCGCGAGGACGGTGGTGTACGGCGGGTCCGAGGGCCAGGTCCGAAGTGACTGCGAGGTCGTGCCTCTCTCGGGCCTGTCCGGCGTGCTCGCCCGGGCTGACGGTGGGGAGCCCGCGGCGCAGTAGCGCCGCGCTACTCCTCCACCCACGGTGACCGGGTCGGCTTCGGCAGCCGGTCGAGGATCTCCGCGCCCGCGGCGTCCAGCTCGGCCTCGCTGAGGTCCTCCTGCAGCGACTCGAACAGCACGCGCTCTTCCCAGCGGATGTGGGCGCGCAGCGTCTCCCCGAACGTGGCGAGGGCGTCCCGGCGGTCCTCGTCGCCTGTCGCGTCGCGCATGCGCGCGACCAGCGCCTCCATGCCGAGGTGGTCGCGCTGGATGCGCCGCACGCGGTCGTCGCCGTCCGGCACGTGGCGGACGAGGCGCGCGATCAGGCACTCGGTCTCCGCGTGGAAGTGGGGGAGCAGGCCGCGTGCCCAGAAGCGCAGCAGGTCCCCATAGAGGCCGGCGAGTTCGGCGTCGTCCGCCTCCGGCAGCTCGCGCTCGAGCCGCAGCGCGAAGACGAGGCCATGGTGGTGCTCCTCGGAGAGGCGGGTGAGTCTCGGGTCGCGGCGCATGGGGCCCCGCCTTCCGGCAGCCGTCGAGGCTACCCACGCGGTTCGCGCTACTCCCGGTGCAGGTTACTCCCGGTCCAGCGCGAACCCGTCGTGGAGCGCCTGCACGGCGGCCTCCACCTGGCCCGACCGCACGATGCACGTGATGCGGATCTCCGAGGTGGAGATCAGCTCGATGTTGATCCCGTGCTCGAACAGCAACTCGAACATGCGCGCCGCGTAGCCCGGGCTGCTCGACATCCCCGTGCCGACGATCGAGACCGACCCGAAGTCCGGGTCGGAGATCACATCGGCGGCGTTGATGCGAGGCAGCACCTGCTCGACCACGCCGACCGCTCCCCGGAGGTCGCTGCGGTCGACCGTGAACGTCATGTCGGTGAGTTCCTCGACGCTCGCGTTCTGCACGATCGTGTCGACGGAGATGCCCGCCTCGGCAAGGGGCCCGAAGACCTGTGCGGCGACCCCCGGCTGGTCCGGGACGCCGCGCACCGTGATCTTCGCGACGTTCGACTCGTGCGCGATGCCGCGCACCTTGTTGGCCTGCTCCATCGTCGTCTCCTCGTGGATCAGCGTACCGGGCGCCTCGACGTCGAACGTGCTCGCGACGAGGATAGCGACGCTGTACAGCTCGCCGATCTCGACGGCGCGCGCATGCATGACCCGCGCGCCGGTGGTCGCAAGCTCCAGCATCTCCTCGTAGCCGATGTCGCGCAGCGGGCGCGCCGCCGGACAGATGCGTGGGTCGGCGGTGTAGATGCCGGCGACGTCGGTGTAGATCTCGCAGCGGTCGGCGCTCAGCGCCGCCGCCAGCGCGACGGCCGTCGTGTCGCTGCCGCCCCGCCCGAGCGTCGTGATGTCGAAGTCGTCCGACGCCCCCTGGAACCCGGCCACGATCACGATCTGCCCCCGGTCGAGCTCGTGCTCCAGGCGCGCCGTATCGATGCCGGAGATGCGGGCCCGCCCGAAGATCGCGTCGGTGCGGATGCCGGCCTGCGGGCCGCTGAGGCTGATCGCCTCGGCGCCCAGCTCGTGCAGCGCCATCGAGAGCAGCGACGACGAGACCGCCTCGCCGGTCGACATCAGCATGTCGAGCTCGCGCGCACGGGGGGTCGAGGTGATCTGCTGCGTCAGCGCGATCAGCTCGTCGGTCGTCTTGCCCATCGCCGAGACGACGGCGACGACGCGGTCGCCGGCGGTGTGTCGCGCCATGATGCGACGCGCGACGTGCTGGATCTTCTCTGCGTCGGCCACGGACGAGCCGCCGTACTTCTGGACGACGAGCGCCATTGCTCCGGCCCTACGCCTCGTCGGGCAACAGCACGGCGCCCTCGGCCCGTGCCGCGCAGACGCGCGTCGCCGCCTCCACGCCGTGCGAGGCGGCCGCGGCGCGCATCGCGCCGGCGATCTCCTCGAAGTGGTCGGTAGCGAGCGCGGCGATCGTCGGGCCGCCGCCGGAGAGATAGGCGCCGTGGGCCCCGGCGTCGCGGGCGGCCTGGAAGATCGGGTACATCGGCTCGAAGATCGTCGCGCGCGCCGGCTGGTGGAGCACGTCCTCCGTCGCTGCCTGCAGCAGGTCGTAGCGACGCTCGTTGAGGGCCGCGACGAGCAGCGCGGCGCGGCCGATGTTGTGCACGGCGTGATTGCGCGAGACGCGCTGCGGGAGTCGCTGCCGCGTCTCCTCAGTCGCCATCGTCAGGTCCGGGACGAGCAGCACGAACCGCAGCTCCCCGGGCGCCTCGATGCCGAGGTGCAGCACGCCGTCGAGATCGTGCTCGACCACCACCTGCAGCCCGCCGAACATCGCCGGCACGGCGTTGTCGGCGTGGCGTTCGAGCTGCACGGCGAGCGGGAGCAGCGTGTCGTGGTCGTAATCGCTGCCGGTAAGCGCGTTCGCCGCGATCACGCCGGCCACGCGGGCGGCTGCCGACTGCCCGAGCCCTCGGCCGACCGGTGGGCCGTCCGGCTCGACGCTGACCTCGAGGCCGGAGGGGGCGGGAATGGCGGCCATGTTGTAGAGCGTCAACGCCGCGCGCCCCGCCATGAGCGCGATCGGGTCGTCTGGCGCGGGCTGCGGGTCGTCGTGGAGGGTGAAGCGCAGGCGCAGCGGCCAGTCGAGCGCGACGCCGAGGCTGTCGAAACCCGATCCGAGGTTGGCGGAGGTCGCCGGGACCTCGACGGTGACGCTGGATGCGCTCATGGATCGAGTGTATGGGCGCGTCGGGGGGTGGGCAACGAGCGTCGCGGGCTCGGCGAGCATAATCCTCCGCGGGCGTCCGACCGGTGGCTGGATGGTCGGAAATTAAGGAATTTCCGGGATTGCCCACACACCCCGCTAGCTGTACTGCCCACAGAGGTGTGAGACACGGCTGAGGGGCGGAAGGCCGCC
>CAZMCK010000054.1:0-8226 GCA_964565075.1 uncultured Dehalococcoidaceae bacterium | reverse complement strand
CCGGGCCCCGCGCCCGGGCCGCCGATGCGCCGAGCGCCCGCCGAGGGCGGGGCGATGGCCGCGGCGCGAGCCGGGTTCGCGGACCTGGCCGAGGGGGCGCGCTACATCGTCCGCGACCGCAACATCTTCCAGCTGCTCACCGTGAACTTCCTGACGGCCATGCTCGGCATGCCGTTCATGGTCATGCTCCCGGGCTACGTAAGCGAGGTATACGGCGGCGGCGCCGAGGCGCTCGGGCTCATCGTCGCCGTCAGCGGCGCGGGCGCGCTCGCCGGAGCGCTGGTCATCGCGTCCCTGCCCGCGAAGCGGCGCGGCGTGCTGATGCTGCTCTCCGCCGCACTCATCGGCGCATCGCTCGTCGCGTTCTCAAGCACCGACTCGTACATCCTCGGCTGCGTCTTCATGGCGACCGCGGGCGTGGGCACCGCGGGACGACAGGCGCTGAGCCAGGTGCTGGTGCAGAGCTACGTCGACGACGCTTATCGGGGGCGCGTGATGGCCGTCTTCATGACGCAGATCAGCCTCATGCTGGGCGCGGCGTTCTTTGTCGGCCTGCTGGCGGAATTCGTCGGAGTGCAGTCGGCGCTCGGCGGACTGGGCGCGGCGCTCGTGGTCATGGTGCTCGGCTATCTGGCGTTGTCGCCGACGCTCCGCCGCATGGCGTAGCCGGGACCCGGATCGCCTCGCGCGCCCGGCGGACGGTGACCCCCGGGGGATGCGCGGCAAGGGTCATCCGTCCGATGTGTCTGACCACCACGCCGCCGGGCGCCTTCACGGGGAGGGTAGGACCCGCCGAAGGCGCCCGGCTCGCCGGCGCTCCGGGCTACTGGCTGTACCCCGTCGAGGGCGCCAGCTGCGCGGCGGCCACCGTGAGGTGGTTGAGCAACATGCGGAAGTCCTCGTACGCCTGGGTGGCGCCGAGTCGCTCGTCCAACAGGCTCAGCTCCCACTCCAGCGCCTTGAGGTCGGCGTGGACGCCGCGGCTATCGACCGGGGCGTACTCAGCCTGCGGCGAGAGCGCGCTGTAGCGGTCCGCGGACAGCGCCACGATCGTGCCGAGCCGGAGGAACCGGTCACCCGAGTCGAACGGCGCGGCGGTGTGGCCTGCGACGTCGACGCGCTGGCCCAGCGTCTCGCCGGTGCGCGGGTCGACCCATCGCACCTCGACCTCGCCGAGCGAGACCTGGCGGTTGCGGGCCTCGTTGTGCAGGGCCAGCTCGTAGAAGACCGTCGTCGCGGTCCCAGAAGGCAGCTCCGCGAACTCCTTGCGGTTCTGCTCGAAGGTGTGGTCCGGCGTCACGCGGTTCTCGTAGCCGACGATGCGCCACGCCTGGACGAGACGCGGGTCCCACGTCACCTGCGCCCGCGCCTGGTCCGCGAATGGCGTCGAGAGCGCGAGCCAGTTCTCGCGGCTGAACGTCGCGCGTGCCTGGCTGGTGTCGTCCAGGTAGCGGTACCAGCCGTTGCCGTGCTGCGCGAGCTGTTCCAGCAGGTAGTCGTTGTAGTTCTCGATGCCCACGCCGACCGTGATCAGGCGCAGCGGGTTGAGGTGGTCTGCGTCGTGCGCGGACTCGAGGATCGAGAACGGGCTCGTCGCATCGACGTTCGCGACGCCGTCCGACATCAGGATGACGTAGTTGAAGGCGTCGGGCCGCTCCGCACGCGCATCGGCGGCGAGCAACACGCCGAGGTTCAGCCCGGCCTGGACGTTGGTGCTGTTGTGCGGCGCGAGCTGCTCGATCGAACGGACGACGTCGCGGTCGTCCGGCCCGGTGTGCTCGACGGTGTAGCGGTCGAGCACGTCCGTGGTGAAGTGCACCACGGCGATGCGGTCGCGCGGCCGCAGGCTCTGGCGGATGGTCTCGGCCGCCGTGCGCGCGATGTCGACGCGGTTGCCGTCGGCCATCGAGCCGGAGGCGTCGAGGACCAGCGTGACGTTGAGCGGGGTGTCGTCGGGCACCCTCGGCGCCTGCAGGGCGACGCGCGCGATGTGCAGGCCACCGTCCAGCGGGTGGCCCACCACGTCGCTGCTCATCGCGAAGCTGCGGCCGTCGCGCGGCAGGTCGTAGTCATACGCGAAGGCGTTGATCCACTCCTCGGCCCGCACCGAGTCGGGGTCGACCTCGTAGCCGTGCAGCGACCAGTTGAGGGCGAGGAAGTACGAGGTGCGGTCCGTGTCCAGGCTGAAGGTGGAGACCGCATCCTGCCCTGCGTCGACGAACGGGGTGCGCCCGTAGTTCTTGAACGTCGTGGCAGGCGCAGTCGGGCGCTGCCAGCTCGGCGATGCCGGCGCGGGGGCCGCCGTGGTCCCGGAACCCGAGCTGCTGTTCGCGCCGGAGGATGCTGGGGAAGACTGGGTAGTCGTGCTGCTCGCCCACGGCTGTGCTGTGGGCACGGGGACCGCGGCGGACTGCGTGGACGGACTGCCTGCGTCGTCCGAGCCCTCGGCGCTCGCGCCGGAGTACGAGTCGGCAGACTGCGAGTTGGCAGCCGACTGCGTGGTCGCGGTCGTGGTCGACGTGGTACCCGTGCTCGTCGAGCCCGCAACCGTGTCGTCATCGTCGTCGTCGCCGGAGCAGGCGACGACCAGCGTGGTGACGACCGCGACGGCGACGAGGATCAGGTACTTCCGCAGTGAGCGTTGCATCTCGGCCTCCCGTCGAACGGCCTTCACGGGGCGGCGAGGTCGCGGCGGTCGCGTCGCCGGGGGAGCGCTCAGGCTCTCCCCGGCAGGCGCGGGACCCGGCCGCCATGCCGTTCATAATCGATATACGCAGCGTTGCCCCGGATGGTTCCCCGGCACGTCGACGGGGGGCGGCACGCGTTGGCGCGCGCCGGGGGCGTGCGACGGCGACGGCGACTACGCGCGCCGCGGCGCGCGGGTCAGGCGGAGACGGCTCGCAGCGCGATGACCGGGATGACCCGGCTGGTCCGTGACTGGTACTCCTCGTACCGGTCCGCCGCGGCCACGATCCGCCCGAAGCGGTGACGCCGCTCCTCGCCGTGCAGGGGCTCGGCACGCATCGAGTGCGCGCCCGCGCGCGTCTCGACCTCGACCAGGGGGTTGGCGACGAGGTTGTGGTACCAGTCCGGGTTCCTCGGCCCGCCGTTGTTCGAGGCGATGATGAGCGGCGTGCCACGGTCCTCGAGGTAGAGCAGCGGCACCGTGCGCTGCATCCCGGAGCGCCTGCCCGTGGTGGTGAGCAGCAGCACGGGTAACCCGAACCGCCCCATGACGCGTCCGCGGGTGAGCCGGAAGATGAAGATGTGGAAGGGGACGAAGAAGCGCAGGAAGAGCGTCACGACTGCCTCCCGACGGCGTTGGCCGGCAAGGAAGACTCTACTGCGAATCTTCAGACTCGCGGTGGCACTGTGGGTGAGACTCGCGAGCGCTCCGGCGCCAGGGCCCGATTGCGGCCCGGCGACCTGCATCGAGGGCTGGCCGGTCAGGTCGGGAGAAGGCGCCCGTGACGGCTAGCTTCGCAGGCGCGGTATCACTTCCTCGGCGAACCGTCGCACCGAGGTGAGGATTCGCGCCGGATCGCCGTCGGCCTCCATGTAGAGCGCCAGCTTGGTCGCGCCCGTAGCGTTGGTGAACTCCTGGAGCCAGCCGGCAACGACGTCCGGCGGGCCAATGGGGCTCTGGTCGACGATTCGGGCGGCGCGTTCCTCGGGCTCGCCGGACTCCTCCCGCTGGTAGAGACCCGGGTGCATGCCGGTGTACCAGGTATGGAGTAATCCCTCGGTCACCCGCTCGCGCGCGGCCGTCTCGTCGTCATCGACGAAGCAGATCACGCTGTGCAGGTGGTCGGCGGCCCCGTCCCAGCCGGCCTCCTCGGCGAAGCCGCGGTACTGCTCGGCGATCTTCGTGCGCTCGTCGGCGCCCAGGAGCGTGAAGTAGAACTGCAGCGGCAGTCGGTTGCGGGCAGCGGCCTCCAGCGAGCCGGGCGTGGTCGAGGCGACGTAGATCGGCGGGTGCGGGCGGGTGCGCGCTCGCGGGCGGACGGAGACCGAGTCGTACGGGAAGAAGCCGTTCGTGCTGCGTGCTTCCTCGTTCGACAGCGCATCGACCACTGCCTCGACCGTGGCCTCGACCTCGGTCGTCCAGCGCATCGGGGGGATGCCGAAGACCTGGTAGTCGAGCTCGTAACCCCCGCGTCCCAGCCCGAGGTCGAAGCGGCCGCCGCTCAGCTGGTCGTTGAGCGCCGTCTGCTCCGCGAGCGCCACTGGATGGACGAGCGGCGCGAGGGTGACCGCCGTGCCGACCCGAAGGCGACGCGTTCGCCCGAGCAGGAAGCCCGCCAGCGTGATCGCGGACGGACAGACGCCGTACTCGATGAAGTGATGCTCGGTCACCCACAACTCGTCGTAGCCGAGCTCCTCCGCGAGGTCGGCGGTCTCGATGGTGTGCGCGAGCGCCCGGGCGTCATCGACGCCGTCGAAGATGCCGTTGTTCAGGAACAGACCGAACTCCATACGCATACCTGACTCCATCTCAGCGTGGCCGGGTTGGCAAGCCGACCGCCCGGTGAGAGGGCGGCGATGCCGCGTACCCGGCGGTCGGTGTGCTTCGTCTGTGCGGCGAGGTGATCATGACGCTGCGGGCTCCACTGCAGACCGGGCAGCCGCTGCCCCGGTGGTGCGCTCTTGCACGATGGCCGCGACCGGACGGTCCGCCGCGACGAGTGCGCGGGTCAGCTCGTGGGAGGGGGCGCTGAGCACCTCCGCGACCGGGCCGTGCTCGCCGATGTGCCCGTCGTGCAGCACCACGGCGCGGTCGGCGATGCGGCGGACCACTCGCAGATCGTGCGCGATCAGCAGCACCGCCATTCCGCTGCTGGAGCGCAGTTCGTCGATGAGATCGAGCACCGAAGCCTCGACCGACACGTCGAGGGCGGACGTGACCTCATCGCAGATGAGCACCTGCGGCTCGGCCGCGAGCGCTCGGGCGATCGCAACGCGCTGGCGCTCGCCTCCGGAGAGGGCTCGGGGCAAGCGCCCCAGCAGCTCGGGCGAGAGCCGGACGCGCTCCAGCAGCCGGGCCGCCTCGTCGTCGGCCTCGCGGTGGCTCATGCCGCGCATCGTGCGGAGCGCGTGGCGCAGCGTGTCTCCGACGCGCCGCCTCGGGTTGAGCGATCCGAGCGGATCCTGGGGGACGAGCTGGATCTTGCGGCGTTCCGCGACGCTCCGCTGCCGTACGCCGGGTGCGAGCCGGCTCCCCTCGACCACGACCTCGCCCCGGTCCGGGAGGTGCAGGCCCAGCAGGCAGTTCACGATCGTGGTCTTGCCGGCGCCGGAGGCGCCGATCAGCGCGACGCACTCGCCCGCGTCGACGTCGAGGTCGAATCGCTCGACCACCGGCACGGTGGTCGACCCTTGGCGGTACCCCGCCGCGAGGTCGCGGACGCTGAGGAGCGCGTTGCCGGCACGTCCCGTGGCTGCCTCCGGGCGCGCCGCGACGCCGTCACTGGCAGCGACGAGCTCCCGCGTGTAGGGGTGCGACGGCCGGCTGAGGACGCCGTCCACCGAGCCGGCCTCGACGACATCGCCGTCGCGGAGCACCACCAACTCGTCCGCCGAGCGGGCGACCATCGCGAGGTCGTGCGACACCATCACCAGCGTCAGCTCGCGCATCGCAACCTGTCGGTCGATCTCGTCGGCGATCAGCCCGCGCGTCAGCAGGTCGAGGGACGCGGTTGGCTCGTCGAGCACCAGCACGGCGGGATCGGGCGCCAGCGCTCGCGCGATGGCGACGCGCTGCAGCTGTCCGCCCGACACCTCGTGCGGGTAGCGGCGGCGGAAGCCGGGATCGCCGGGGAGCCCGACAGCCTCGAACCGGGCGCGGACGGCGTCGTCGCCGCGATCGCCGAGCATGAGCTCGGACACCTGGGCGCCGATGCGCATGCTCGGGGTCAGGCCTGCCGCGGGATCCTGGCCGAGGTAGGACACGACGGTGCGCCGGTAGGCGCGGAGCTGACGCGCGGACGAGCCGAGCACGTCGTGCCCCGCGACGTGGACGGCGCCGCCCGTGCGGGCGAGGCCGGGGCGGAAGTGTCCGAGGAGGCTCAGGGCGAGCGTGGTCTTGCCCGCGCCGGACTCGCCGACGATCCCGAGGCGCGACCCGTGCGTCAGCGAGACCGAGACATCGCGCAGGATCGGATGTCCGGTGCGGTCCTCGACCCGCAGGCCCTCAACCCGGACGACGTCCTGGAGACGCTGACTGGTCATCGGGCGAGACGATCGGAGACGGTCTGCAGGAGCACGTTCACGGCGATCGAGAGCAGCGCGATCATCCCGGCGGGGAGGGCGAGCGCCCAGACGTTGAGGCCCGCGCCCTCGGCATTCTCGCGAATCATGACGGCCCAGTCGGTCTCCGGGGTCGGGGGGCCGAAGCCGAGCAGGCTGAGCGCGGCGACCAGGTAGAGCGCCCCCAGGAAGCGCATCCCGGAGTCGGCGAGCAACGGACCGAGGACATTGGGCAGCACGTCGCGGCGGAGGATGGTGAAGGTCCCGTCTCCCTGCGTGACGCTCACCTGGACGAACGGCGCCTGACTCACCTGGAGCGTCGCGGCACGGGCGAGCCGGGCGAGGAATGGAGAACCGGAGAGCACCATCGCGATCACGATGACGAGCGGCCCCGCGCCCCAGCCGGTGGCGAGGACGAGCAGCACGAGCACGCCCGGGAGGACGAGGAGCAGGTCCATCGCGGCGATAATCGCGGCGTCCATGCGGCCACGCACATAGCCCGCGGTCATGCCGACTGCTCCCCCCACAACGACGGTCGTGACGGTGGCGATCAGCGGCACGATCAGGAGGCGGCGCCCGCCGTGGAGCGCCTGCGACCACAGATCGCGGCCGAGGCGATCGGTCCCGAACAGGTGGCCGTCGCCCGGCGGTTCGAAGGGTGGCGCCACCGTGGCTCCGAGCGGGTGCGGCGCGATCCACGGGCCCACGATGGCCAGCACCAGCACCACCACGCCGGGGAGCGCCACGAGCAGCAGCGCGACGGTCCCGACACCAGCGGCGATCGTCCCGCGACGGTCGGCGCCATGGGTCGCGGCCTCCGACACGTCAGCGACACTTGCTCCGGTCGTCACAGGCCGGTCCGAAAACGGGGGTTCGAGAGCGCGCCGGCGAGGTCGGCGACGAGGAATGAGATGACCACCGCAGCGGCCATGGTGAGTCCGGTCGCGAGGATGATGTGGATGTCCTCGACCGCGACGGCGCTCGCGAGCAGGGAACCCATGCCGGGGTAGGCGAAGATGCGCTCCACGACGACCGAGCCGCCGATCAGGAAGCCTGTCGCCGCGGCGAATACCTGCGCGGTCGGACCGATCACGCCGGGAAGCAGGTGCCGAAGCAGGACTCGCTGCGGCGAGAGCCCGGCGAGCCGCGCTGCCTCGACGTTGGGCGCTGTGCGTGCGTCGACGACCGCAGCGCGGACGTAGCGACTCGCCCACGCGCCGGCGGGCACGGCGAGTGCGACCGCGGGCAGCACGAGGATCGACGGCCGGTCGAGCGGATTGGCCCCCGCGAGCACGAGCGAGACCGGCGGGAACCACTCAAACGTGAACGCAAAGAGCGAGATCAGGACTCCGGCGACGACGAAGTCGGGGACGCTCACCCCGACGAGCGCGCCAACGGAGAGCGCCGCGTCCTCCGGGCGGCCGACTCGCAGGCCGCTCGCCACGCCGACGATAAGCGCTATCGCCACGGTCAGGCTCGCGGCGACACCTGCGAGGATGAGCGAGTTGCTCGCCCGTTCGCGGAGGAGCGGACCGACCGGTTGCCCGGTCGTGGCCGTTCCCAGGTCGCCGGTGAGGACGCCACCCAGCCAGTCGACGTATTGCACCGCCACGGGGCGGTCGAGACCCAGCTCCCGCTGCATGGCCTCGACGTTCTCGGGCGTGGCGTCCTGTCCGAGGATGCGGGTCGCGGGATCGCCGGGCAGCACGACCGTCGCGGCGAACAGCAACAGGGACACGCCCCACAGCACCGCGACGCTCGCCGCGACCCGCCGTCCCAGCGCTCTCGCGAGCGGATGCCGCCCTCCGGTCATGGCTGCCGCCGCGCCGGACTGGGCGCGGGACGCCGGCGGCCCCGGCCGGGAGGCGTTGCCGTCGGGGTCGAGCCCCTTGCGGTGGGGTGCATCGCCGCCCCCGGGTGCCCGACTACGCCTCGAGCGATGCTCGATGGAACCGCGGCGACGACTGTGTGAACGAGACG
>CAZMCK010000053.1:0-9046 GCA_964565075.1 uncultured Dehalococcoidaceae bacterium | reverse complement strand
CTGACCCCTATCTCAGAAGGCCAGCACCTGTCGCAGCTACTCGGGAATAGGACAAGCTAGGGCTGTCACCGACGTGCGCACGGAGCTACGCTCGACTGGTGGAGGCGGTGATGGCCCGGTTCATGGAGCGCTTCGAGGAGTACCTGCGTGACGACCCCGCGCTGCGCGCGGAGTACGAACGCCTGGGCCCACGGTTCCGCGCTATCAGCGCCGCGATCAAGGCTCAGAGGCGGGCTGATTCCTCGGGGTCGCAGTAGCGCACGGGATTCGCTGCGCCGCGCGGGCGGTAACGCTCTGGCACTCTCTTCCCGATGTAGTAGCCCTCGACCTCAGGTTCGGCATCTCGGCCCACGAAGCCCCAGCGGCCGGGCTCGTCACCCCTGCCCGGGAAGTTCTCGCTGGTCGCCGCAAGCCAGTCGTCGGGTCGGAATGCGCCGCGAACGACACCGCGACTGTGAGCGAGTACGAGATCGCAGCGTCGCGCCCGGTTGACGTCCACCTTCCATGAGAATCTCGCGAGCTCGTAGACGTCTGCACCCTCGCGGTACGTCTGCCCAATCGATACGAGAAGGAGCGGCTCGCGGACTTCGAACGGCTCTGCATCCATCATTCGTCCTCCTGCAATCCGCGCGTCTCCAACACTGCATCGAGCGTGCCGCGCTCGTAGCACGACCGGATGAATAGCTCGACCGCCTCGGTCAGATGCTCGCGGGCTTCCCGCTCCGTATCGCCCTGGCTGTACACGTCGAGCCTCGGCCAGCGTGAGACGTACACGCCATCTTCTCGCCAGACCTGAGCCTGCGAGGGGAGGGACGGCAGGACGTGCTCCAGCAGGCCTTCAATCTCGTTCACGAGCCCACTCTCAGATGACCGCCTCGAAGCCGGCGAAGTCGCCCGTGGGCTCCTCCCAGCGGTACTCCAGGTTGTGCACCATCGCCAGCGGCGGGCCCTCGCGCAGGCGTCCGACGAACCGGCGCAGCGTCGCCTCGTCCGCCTCGGCCTGCACCTCGACGCTGCGGCCGTCGGGGAGGTTGCGCGCGTAGCCGTCGACCTGGAGGCGCTGCGCCTCGTAGACGCAGAACGCGCGGTAGCTCACGCCCTGCACCCGGCCCACCGCCTTCGCCACGATGCGGCGACGACGTCGCGGGTTGACGACGGGACGTGGCTCCTCGGTGTCGCCGTTCTCGCCGAAGCCGATCACGACGTGGTGAGCCCTCGGACGATCTCGCGCACGAGGTCTTCCGGCACGTCGCCCCGCACGACCGGGCGGCCGACATCCTCGAGCAGCACGAAGCGCATCCGGCCGCGCTCGACCTTCTTGTCGAGGCGCATCGCGCCGAGCACCGCCTCCGGGTCGACGCCGGGCGCGGACAACGGCAGGCCGATCGCGCGCAGCACGTCGCCCTGGCGGGCGATGATCTCGCGGTCGTGCAGCCCGAGGCGCTCGGCGATGCGCGCGGCGCCCATCATGCCCACTGCGACCGCCTCGCCGTGGAGGAAGTCCGTGTAGCCCGTGGCGGCCTCGATGCCGTGGCCGATGGTGTGGCCGTAGTTGAGGATGGCGCGCAGCCCCTGCTCGCGCGGGTCGGCCGAGACGATGAGCGCCTTGAGGCGCGACGACCGCGCCGTTACGCGCGTCAGCAGGTCGGTGTCGAGCGGCGGCGCGACCAGCGCACCGGCGTGGCGCTCAAGCTCGTCCATCAGGCCCGGGTCGAGGATGAGCGCGTGCTTGACCACCTCGCCGAGACCTTCGGCGAGCGCGCGGCGCGGGAGCGTGCGCAGCAGCTCAACGTCCGAGATCACGGCGCGCGGCTGGTGGAACGCGCCTACGAGGTTCTTGCCCTGCACCAGGTCGACGGCGACCTTGCCGCCGATGGCCGCGTCGTTCATCGCGAGCACCGTGGTCGGGACCTGCACGAGCGGCATGCCGCGCAGGTACGTCGCCGCGACGTGGCCGGCGAGGTCTCCCACGACGCCGCCGCCGAACGCCAGGATCGTGTCGCGCCGCTCGGCCCGCGACTCGGCGAGCCATGCGTAGATCTCCTCGGCGACGCGCAGCCGCTTGGACGGCTCGCCGGAGGGGACGACGTACGACGCCCCGCGGAGCCCGCCCGCGTCGAGCGCCTCGACGAGGCTCTCGCCGTGCGCGTCCATCACGTGCTCGTCGGCGATGAGGTAGACGGTGCCGTCGAGGCCGAGCTGGTGCAGGCGGTCCGGCACGCGCGCGAGCTCGCCCGCGCCCACCCAGATCGGGTAGCGGTCTTCGCCCGTGTCGACGATCGCGGCCGGTCCCACGGCGGGCGGATCCATGCCGAGGCGTTCGAGGCGCCGGTCGCCGCCGGCGAGGGCCGAGGCGCCGCCGCCCCACGCGCGGAGGATGCGCTCCGCGGCGTCCTCGGGCGTCAGGCCCTGCGTCGGCACCCACAGGTCGGCGTGCGAGTAGGCCACGCGGCGCTCGTCGTCGAGCTCCTGCAGCCGGACCTCGAGGTCCCCCGCGAGCAGGGGGCGCTCACTGCCGTCGACGGCTTCGCGGACGCGCCGCGCGATCTCGGTCGGCGTGGCGTCCAGCCAGCACAGCAGCCCGCGCTCGCCCAGCACGCGGCGCGAGCGGGCGCTCAGGAACGCGCCGCCGCCGGTCGCGATCACCGCCGGGACGCGCTTCGCCGCCTCGGCGACGATGCTCTCCTCGATCTTGCGGAAGGCGGGCTCGCCGTCCTCGGTGATGAGCTCGGCCGGCGTGCGACCCTGCGCCTGCGTGACGAGGTCGTCCGTGTCGATCAGCGGCCAGCCGAGGCGGTCGGCGAGGATCGCGCCGGTCGAGGACTTGCCGACGCCGCTCAGCCCGACGAGCACGATCTGGCGCACGGCGCCGCGTCCCGCCTCGTTCGCTGGGCTCACTCGGACGGCTCCCGCGGACCGACCGTCTCGACGAACGCCGCGGCGTTGCGCTTGAACTCGTCGATGTGGTCACCGCCGAACTTCTCGAGCGCTGCGTCGGCCAGCGTGATACACAGCACGGCCTCGCCGATCACGCCCGCGGCCGGGACCACGCACTGGTCGGCGCGCTCGTAGAACGCATCGGCGGCCTCGCCGGTGAGCAGGTCTGCGGTCGGCAGGCGGCGCGGCAACGTAGAGATGGGCTTGAGCGCGGCGCGCACGACGATGTCCTCGCCGTTGCTCATCCCGGCCTCGATCCCGCCCGCGCGGTTGGTCGTGCGCTCCCACTTGCGATCCTGCCACTCGCTGGCGGGGAGCAGCGGGTCGTGCACCTCGGAGCCGGGCTTGAGCGCATTCTCGAACGCGGGGCCGATCTCGACGCCCTTCACCGCGTTGATGCCCAGGAACGCCGCGGCGATGCGCGTGTCCAGGCGGCGGTCCCACTGGACGTGCGCGCCGAGCCCGATCGGCACGCCCCGGGCGCGCACCTCGAAAATCCCGCCAAGGCTGTCGAGCGCCTCCTTCGCGGCGTCGATGGCCGCGATCATGTGGCGCTCGGCTTCCGCGTCGGCGACCCGCACCGGCGAGCGGTCGATCGCCTCCCAGTCCACGGCGCCGTTGTCCGCGAGCGCCGGCGCGACGACGTCGCCGATGGCGACCGTGTGCGAGTGCACCTCGATGCCGATTTCGGCCAGCAGCGCACGCGCCACCGCCCCGGCGGCGACGCGCGCAGCCGTCTCGCGCGCGCTGGAGCGCTCGAGGATCTGCCGGACGTCGTCGAGGTTGTACTTCTGCGTGCCGGCGAGGTCGGCGTGGCCGGGGCGCAGCAGCGTGACGCGCTCGACCTCCTCGTCGACCGGTTCGACCGCCATGCGGACGCGCCAGTTGGCGTTGTTGTGGTCCTTGTTCTCCAGCCACAGCGCGATGGGCGAGCCGATGGTCAGGCCGTGGCGCACGCCCGAGGTGATCTCCGCGCGGTCCTTCTCGATCTGCTGCCGCTTGCCGCGGCCGTAGCCGCCCTGGCGGCGCACGAGGTCCGCGGCGATCCAGTCCTCGCTGAGTTCGAGGCCGGCCGGGACGCCCTCGATCACCGTGGTCAGGCCCTTGCCGTGCGACTCGCCCGCGGTCAGGAACCGGAAGTTGCTCACTGTCCCGCCTCCCCGGTCGGTGTTGCGCCGTTGGTCCGCATCGCAGCCTCCGCCTCCGCCGCCGTGATCAGCGCCCCGTCGCCGGGGTCGAGGTCACGCGTGGCCGTCGACTCGCGCGTCGACCACGACTTCAGGATCGCAGGTGCGGCGTCATCGTCCCAGTCCGTGATCACGGCCTGGTTGCGGCTGACCTGTGTCGTGAGCAGGCATTCGGACTCGACCGCGCCCTCGGCGCTGCGGTACTCGGCGTAGACATCGACCTGCACGGCCTCGAACCGCGCGAGGGGGATGTCGTAGAGCAGGCGCTCGGCCATGCGCACCGCCGCCCGGCGAGCCACCTCGCGCGGGGGACCCACCTGCTCGCGCGCGCCGTCGATCACGCGGATGTCCGGCTCGGCCAGCAGGGAGACGCGGCAGCGCTCGGTGTCCGCCGCGACCAGGTCGGCCGACACCAGCGCGCGCCAGTCCGCGGGCGGCACGTCCGCGGGCGGCCGCATGCGACGCCACGTCTCGAACGCCTCGATGACCGAGGCGCGAAGTGCAGGGATGTCGCCCTCGGCGATGATGCGCCGCCAGTGGCGCTGTGAGAAGAACGACTGCGTGATGATGAAGCCGAGGAATCCGCCGACGACCAGCATCAGCAGCAGGCCGAGCTCGATCACTGCGCTGTCTCCTCCGCGCTGCGGCGCGCCAGCGCCGCTCGCGCGGCCGCGAACATCAGGTCGGTCGGCGGCTCCATGCCCGTCCACATCCGGAACGACTCCGCGCCCTGGTAGACGAGCATCCCGAGTCCGCCGATGGGTTGCGCGCCCGCGGCCTCGGCCGCCCGCAGGAAGGGCGTGCGCTCCGGGATGTAGACCAGGTCCAGAACGGCCTGCCCCGCGACGAACAGCTCGGCCGGAATAGGCGTCGCCGATTCGTCCGGTCCGTGCCGCATCCCGAGTGTCGTCGAGTGTATCACCAGCCGCGCCCGCCCCATCGCCTCGCGCAGCGCCGTCGATGCCGGGTCGAGCGGTGCGATCCGCACCCCCATCGCGTCGCTGCCGAGGCCGGTCAGCGCCTCGGCGTTCGCGGGCGTGCGGTTGGCGATCGTCAGCCCCGACGCGCCTGCGGCACGCATCGCGACGACCACCGCGCGCGCCGCGCCACCCGCGCCGATGAGGACAACCTCGCCGCCAGTTACGTCAACTCTTGCGTCGGCCAGCGTGCGCTGCACGCCGGCGACGTCCGTGTTCGAGCCGTGCAGCCGGCCGTCGCGCGGGACGACCGTGTTCACCGCCCCGACCTGCGCGGCGAGCGCGTCGACCTCGTCGGCGCGTTCGAGCAGCTCGACCTTGTGGGGGACGGTGACGTTCGCCCCGATCACGCCCTCGCCCCGCAGGCGCTCGACGGCGGCCCCCACCTCGCCCGGCGGCACGTCCCACGCCTCGTAGTGGGCGTCGACGCCGCGCGCGTCGAGGGCGGCCTGCTGCATCGGCGGGGAGATCGAGTGCGCGACGGGGTGGCCGAGTAGCGCGATGGTCGCGGTCACGGTTCGTCCCGGTGGGTCATGGCTGCCTGTAGCGCTCGACGTTCTGCTCGTGCTCGGCGAGCGTCTCGGCGAACGCGTGCGAGCCGTCGCCCTTCGCCATGAAGTAGAAGTAGTCCGTCTCCGCGGGACGGAGCACCGCGAGGATGGCCCCCAGTCCCGGATTCGCGATCGGGCCCGGCGGCAGCCCCGGGACGATGTAGGTGTTGTACGGCGAGTCGACCGCGAGGTCCTCGATGGTCAACTCCACCTTCCACCACCCGTCCTCTGGCTCCTCGTCGAGCCCCTCGGTGATGGCGAACTGCACGGTCGGGTCGGCGTAGAGCGCGATACCGGACGCGAGCCGGTTCAGGAACACCGACGCGATGACCGGGCGCTCCTCCGCCAGCAGCGCCTCACGCTCGATGATCGACGCCAGCGTGAGCACCTCGTGCAGCGTCATGCCGCGCGCCTCGATCTGCGAGCGGATGGCGGGGCTGACGGCGCTGGTGAAGGCGTCCACCATCTCCTGGACCAGGCTCTCCGCGGTCGTCTCGTCGGTCAGTGGGTATGTGGCGGGGTAGAGGTAGCCCGTCAAGTCCGCGCCCACCGGGCGCCCCCGCAGCAGCGGCTCGAAGCGTGGCTGCGCGAGCGCCTCCTCCCACTCCTCGGCCGTCGCGACGCCGAGGTCGACGACGATCTCGCCGACCTCCTCGACACGCAGCCCCTCGGGGATGACGAGCACGACCTCGCGCGTCAGGCCGAGTCGCATCTTGCGGATCACCTCGGGCGCGGGCGTGCCGGGGGCGAACTCGTACCGCCCTGAGCGCAGCTGCGAGGCGACTCCGGTGTAGCCGAGCAGCGTGTTGAACCGGCCCGTCTCCGCGAGCACGCCCCGTGTCAGTAGCTGGGTGGCGATCACCTCCGCGCCCGACCCCGGCAGGATCTCGACCGCGATCGTCGCCTCGTCCACGTCGGTCGCGGGGGTGATGGCGACGGCAGCGCCGCCCCCCTCGCGAGCGTCCGAGGCGATCACGCTCTGCGTCCCCGCGAGCCGCTCCGACGCAACCGAGCCGATGAACAGCGCCCACACCGCGAGCAGCAGGTACACGACGATGATCGGGTCAAGAAACCGCATCGTGCGTCTCCTCGGCGGCCCGCAGCGCGCGAACGCCGCGCCGCCGGTCGATGAACTGCTGGAGCAGCAGCGCCGCCGCTACATCGTCGGCGAACTCGCCGCGCGGCATCTCGCGCTCGGCGGCCACGGACGTCAGCCGCTCATCCTCGTACTCGATCGGCAGCCCGAGGCGTTCGAGGCGCTCGCCCAGCTTGCGCGCGGCCGCCGCCGCCTCGCCCTCGGCGCCCGCGAGCGTGCGGGGCAGTCCGATCACGATGCCGCCGATCTCCTCGCGCCGGGCGATGGCGCGGATCGCCGGGAATGCAGCACTCGCCGGCACGATCTCGATCGGCACCGCGACGCGCTCCTCGGGGTCGCACGCGGCGACGCCCACGCGGACGCTGCCCGGGTCGACGCCCAGCCAGCGCATCGGCTCCACGCCCTGCTCACTCATCGCCCGCACCATCGTCGGCGCCCTCTTCGCCCTCGCCGTCCCCCTCGTCCTCCGGGAGCCCCGCGATCTCGGCCGCGAGGTCCTCCTCGCTCAGGAAGACGATCGAGATGCGGTCCTCGCGCTGCGGCATCCGCACTGCGGGCAAGAAGCCGGGGTGGACGCGGATCAACGGCTCGACGTCGAGCGAGAGCTCCTCGCGCAGCCGCGTGGCCGCGGCCGACGGCGCGACGCCGGTCAGGATGCCGCGCAACGAGGCGGGATCGAAGAGCGGGGTCGCGAGTCCGGTCGCGTTGAGGGTCGCCACGAGGCGACTGCCGTCGAAGACCGGGTTCTCGGCGACGGCGTCCGCGGTCCCCGGGATCAACGCCATCCCGTCCGGCAGGACGCTGACGAGGATCTGCTCGCCCGCGCGCCTCGCGGCCTCGTCGGGCAGCACGATGGCGGAGACGAGCGCGGTGTACTCCATGAGGAAGGCCTCGGCGGGGTCGCCCGGCTCGACGAGCGGCTCCTGGCTGAGGATCGCAACCGAGACCGTCTCGGGGAACACCGTCCCGTCCTCGACGATGCGCTCCAGCGCCCGCGTCCCGGCCCGACGCAGCACGTCCTCCGCGATCTCGCCGACCCGCACTGCGTCCTCGGCCGCAGCCGCCGGCACCTCGATGTCCTCGCCCCCGGCGGCGGCGAGCGGGTTCGTGACGGTCAGCGTGGCAGGAAAGCCGATGAGGAAGCGCAGTGCCCCCGCCTCGACGTTCCCGATGGCGCCGGGCCGGATGGCCGTGGCCGGGACGTACGCGACCTCGCCGGCGGCGACCGTGGCGGCCTCGTCGGTGGTGAACGTGAACTCGTCCGCGTCCTCGACGGCCGTGCCGATGGGCAGCCTCACGTCGGCCTCGCTCGTGTTGGTGAACTCAAGCTCCACCTTCGCCGCGACATCGCCGACGGTCGTCGTGCCGGTCGTGACGGTCGAGGCAACGGCCACGATCGTCTCGCTGACCGAGGTCGCACCCACCACGCCCTCGTCGATGTCGGTCTCGCCGACGGGGTTGAGGTGTACGCGGGCGGCGCTCGTGAGCTCCTCGCCGGGCGGAGCGATGTAGATGTCCGCCGAGGGCACGTAGTAGGCGGCGGCGCCGAACACGACGATCGGTATCGCGGCGAAGGCCGCAAGCCGCAGCAGCGGTGTCACGGACGGCACGCGCAGGGTCAACTCGCGCGGCCCCAGGGGGATGCTGAGGGCGGGCGCGGGGCGCAGGCCACCGGGTGTGCGGGCAGTGCTCAGCCCCGCATTCAGCGCGTGCTCGCGGACGTCGCGGCGGCTTGCCAGCACGCGCACCGTGAGCCCGCGCTGGCGCGCGTAGGCGGCGATGCGCGGCCACGCCATCGCGTCGCGCAGGCCCCGCGCCCGGCGCGGCACCACGAGCAGCACCTCGACCTCGCTCGCGGTCTCGATGCGGCCGATCACGGAGTTGGCGTCGTCCTCACGGCCCGCCACCACCGTCGCGGCGCCCGCCATGTAGGGCACGCTGCGCGGGACGTTGCGAGGCCGCCTTCGGCGGCGGCGAGGCGTCTCCCGGCCCCCGGCGCGTGACAGTCGCCAGTCGGCGACGAACTGTCGCCACTCGTCGCGCACGCGGCCCGGTAGCCCGCGCACCGACGCCGTCCAGCGATCGATGAGCGAGCCATCGTCCGCGGCGCCGGAGCGCCCGGGCGGTGGTTCCGCCTCGTGCGTGCTGTCGTCGGGGTCCCGGGTCGTCACGCGCCGCTACGCTCCGCCGAGGCGACCCCGGGCCGCCTCGCGCGCGACGTCGAGTGCTTCATCCAGCCGCGCGGCGTCGCGGCCGCCGGCCTGCGCCATGACGGGCCGGCCGCCCCCGCCGCCGCCG
>CAZMCK010000052.1:0-9704 GCA_964565075.1 uncultured Dehalococcoidaceae bacterium | reverse complement strand
GGCATGGCTCTCCAGCGCGCGGAACGCCGCGTAGCCGGCCACCCCGTAGACGAGTCCCACGAGCCCCTCGCGGATGAGCAGGTCTGCGGTGTCCGCCAGCGAGGAGCCCGCGAACGCCTCGCGGAGCGCCTCGACCCCGTGGGTGAGCGGAAGCAGAGAACCCACCTCCGACGCGACGGGCGGGAGGTCACCAGTCGGGACGAGGATCCCGGTGAACGTGATCAGGATTGCCTGTGCGGTCGCGGTGGGGATGAACCAGTCCTGCATGATCGCGGCCCAGCACCCGAAGAGCAGCGCGAGCGTCACGCACGCGAGCGACATCACCGTCACGGCGGCCGTCGCGGCCGCCCAGTCGAGCTCCGAGACGTCGAGGTCGACGAGCAGCGCCGCGAGGACGATCGTCGCGAGGCCGCTGATGATCCCGTTCGGGAGGTGAAGGGTGCCCCGGCTCGCGAAGACCGCCATCCGCCTCGCGCGCGTGGCGAAGAGGAACGAGAGCGTCGCCAGCTGCCGGTCGTACGCGAACGACTGGAGGACGCCGGCGAGCACGATCCAGACGATCGCGTAGGCGATCATCCCGATCATGAACCGCTGCGCCGACTCGGCGCCGGTCGCGTAGGTGGCGACCAGCGAGAAGGTGAGCAGCTGGAAGAGCGGAGCGAGGAAGACGTTCGAGACGTAGCCCCACGGGTGGAGCCAGTAGAAGAGCGCGACATAAGAGAGGTGCGTCTGCGCGGCGAAGGAGCGCACCGTCAGAACCCTCCCTCTGTGCTACCGGTCCGGCGGATGCGGGTCTCCGCGAGGCGGAACAGCGCCGCCGCGGCCAGCACGTAGAGGGCTGTGAGCGACGCCGCGACCGCCCAGTGCGCGGCGAAGTCGGCGCCGGAGTGTCCGCCGAAGATCGCCCAGCGCACCGTCTCCATCGCCCAGGACGTGGGAAGCCCGCGCGCAGCGATCTCGAGCCATCCGGGCAGCACGTCGAGCGGGTAGACGAAGCCGGACAGCACGGCCCCGAAGGGTGTGATCGCGTTGAAGGACCCCGCGCGACTCCCGATCATGAACGTCGCCGGGACGAAGATGAACGCGACGGAGAGGAGCGCCGCAACCGCCAGCGTCATGGCCACCACGAAGGCGGGGAGCATCTCCACTCTCACCGGCTCTCCGGTGATCGCGAGCACGACCAGCAGTGCGACGATCGCGTTCGGGATGAAGGAGAGCGTCACGGCGGCCGCCTTGCCGAGCGTGATCAGCGCCAGCGGCGAGCGGGAGAGCATGTTCAGATCGAGCGTGCCGAGAACCGCCTCGGTGCGGAGTGCGAAGCCGACGCGGAAGACCGCCGCCGTCCAGATCACGAGCAGGACCACCCCCACAGAGACGGTCGTGACGACCGTCGAGTCATCGCTCTGCGCGGCTATCCAGGCGAGGATCGCGAAGCGGGGGACCCCGTTGAAGAAGGTCGAGACGAAGTCGGCGCGGCTGCGCAACACGAGCCACTGCGAGATGAGCGACACGAGGAACACGCGCGCGTGCCTCGTCGGCAGGGCGGCGGCCTCGGCGAGCACGGCCATAGCCATCGGTCCTTCACGCCGGGGCGTCGATCGCCTGCGTGCCATCGTCGGTCGCGTCGAGTGAGAGTCGGGACAGCGTGCTGGCCCTCGGGCCGCCTGACAAGTCCGGACGATCACGCGACGGAATCGCGGCCCGGCAGCCGGGGCGCCTGGCGCGCCGCGCGCAGGCGGACGCAGGCATCGCAGCCCTCTGGGCGCTATTGCGTCCGGGAAGCAGGCCGGGGCCCGAGCAGCCGATCCGCCTCTCTCTGGTAGAGGGCGGCTTGGTGCTCACCGAATAGCGCTGCCGCGCGTTCGGCATTCGCGCCGGCGGCGCGAACGTCTCCGGCTGCCCGGGCGAGCCGCCCCAGCCCGAGCAGGCAGCGCCCCTCCTCGATCGGGAGCCGCTCACGCCCCGCCCAGTCGCGCCCCGTGACGTAGTGGCGCTCCGCCTCCGCCGGCATCGCGAGCCGCTCGGCGAGCGCGCCCCGGATGACGTCGTAGCCTCGCCCGCCGAAGCGCGCCCACGGGCGTGCCTCCAGCTCCTCATAGAGCTCGCGGCACGCCGCCTCGTCGCCGAGTTCCGCGAGCGCGCTGTCGATCTCGGCCAGCGTCGAGGGCCCGACACCGCCGCCGCGGCGAATGCCGGGCTGCGCATCGAAGGCGCGGTACCACTCGACGAGCTCGGCCCGCGCCTCCGTGACGCGCCCCGCGTTGAGGAGGACGCGCGTGCGTACCCCGTGGATGTAGCCGAGATAGCTCGAGATGTTCCCCGCCGTCTCGGGATCGGGCATCAACTCGACGGCGAGCTCGAGTTCGCCCCTGAGTTCGGCCCAGGCCATCTCGTGCGGGTGACTCGTCACGTCCGGCCCGTCGCCGAGTTCGGTGATGATCGCGTCCAGGCGCTCCCAGTCGCAGCGGGCGAAGACGCCGTTGCCCGCGCGAGAGAGCAGCCTCGGGGCGTAGAAGCCGAGCCGGTGGGCCCGCGCGAACTCGTAGCCGGCGATCAGCGTCCGTTCGCCGCGTGCGACGTGGCCGCCCCACATCTCGAGCGAGCCGACCTCGAGCATCAGGCGCGACGCGGTCACGATCCGCCCGGCCGCGGCCAGCGCTTCATGCGCGCGCCGCCCCCTCTCCCCGATCTCGAGCACCTCTCCCGCATCGTGGAGCGCCCAGCTCTGGTGCGTGGCGAGCACGAACGTCCTCACGTCTTCCAGGTCGTGCTCTTCCGACAGCCGCACGGCCTCCTCCGCGCGCGCCTCCCCGCGCTCGCTGCGATCCCACTCCGCGAGCGCCGCGAGCAATCGCGCGCGGAGCAGCGGATCGCCGTCGCCCAGCACGGCGAGGGCCTGCTCGCCCACCGCGCTCTTCCTCTGATCAGGGGCGTTCATCTCCATGATCTCGAGCGCCGCTCGAGCCACCTCGACGCCGGAGGCTCGCATCCTGCCGAGGTTGAAGGCGACGCGGAGCTCCCGCCACGCGGGGCGCCAGTCGGCCGCGTTGCGCAGGCACATGCCCCGCGCGAGCCGGAGCTCGAACGCATCGACGGTCGCCGCCTCGGGCGCAGCCTCCGCGATCAGCAGGCACTCTGCGTAATGGGCGGCGCCCTCCTGCCACAGCGAGCGCGCCTCGGCGCGCCGCGCCGCCGCGAGCTCCTGCTCGAAGCGCCCCGCGGCGTCCGGGCTCGGCGTCGGTCGTGGGGGTAGCGGCTCCCGGGTCGCGGGCTCCCCGAGCTGGCCCCGGGCGAGATCCAGAACGAGGCGCGCGAATGCGTCGGCGCGCGGTTCGGAGGGACGGCCGGGCGGGCGTGCCGCCATCAGCGGCAGCTCGGCCACCTGCGCGCCGCGCGCGTACTCCATCCTGCGGCCTCCGCCGCTCTCGGCGACCGCGGGCGGCAGGACGCTCCAGCCGAAGCCGAGGGAGACGAGCTGGCGCAGCACCTCGGGGTTGTTGCTCTCGATCGCAACGCGCGGGCTGAGCCCGAGCCGCGCGAGTCCCTCGTCGATGATCCGCCGCGTCCGCGACCCGGCCGGGTAGAGGATCCACTCGGCCTCATCGAGCTCCTGCCACGGCCCGGGGGGCGCGTAGACGTGCAGGGGGTCCCGGCGAATCTCGGTCGGCGAGAGCTCCTCGTCCACCGGCCCGATCACGAAGGCGAGATCGAGCTCGAAGGCACGGATGCGCCGCAGCAGCCTCGAGCTGTTCTCCACCACGAGCGTGAGCTCCACGCCGGGGTGGGCGCGCCGGTAGGCGCGCACGGCCTCGGGCAGCACGTGGAGCGCCGCCGCGTCGACGGCGCCCACGACGAGCCGGCCGCTGGTGCCGCTGAGCCCGCCGCTCAGGCGCTCATCGAGATCCGCGGCCTCGGCGAGCACGCGCTCGGCGAAGCGCAGCACCTCGCGCCCCTCCTGCGTGAGCGCGCGCCGCCGGCCCGCGCCGTCGAAGAGGGAGACGCCGAGCCGCCGCTCCAGCTGGCCGAGCGAGTGGGAGAGCGCGGACTGGGTCAGTCCGATCTGCTCGGCCGCGCGCGTGAGGCTTCCGTGCCGCGCCACCTCGCGCAGGTAGAGGAGCTGCTGGAGGTGCAGCGCCGACGGGCGCGGTCGAGCCGTGTCGTTGGCGTCAGTCATGAGCGTTCCTCATGAATACTATGAGAATTATCAGATTGCGTACTGCCCAGGTGCACTTTACGGTCGAGGCTGCTCGATGACCAGAGTGGCGGGGAGGCGGCCGTGTCAGTCCTGGTCCGGGAGGCGGCGCGGCCCACGAGGCACCTGCGTGTCTTCGCGGTCGCCATCCTCTCGGAGTGGCTCGAGATGCGGACCCGGTCGGAGTTCATCTCCACGGTCGGTAACGGCGTGCCCCGCTTCGCCGTCCTCGCCTGGATCGCGTCGCAGAGCGATGACTCGAGCGTCGTCGCGACCGTCTCCGTCGGCATCGTACTGCTGGTGATCTGGACGGCCGCCGCCTTCCGCGTCAGCTTCGCCCTGCGCCACGAGGCGGTGCTCGGAACACTCGACCTCAACATGCTCTCCCGCTCGCCGCTGGCGCTCATCACGCTCGGCAAGGCCGCCGCCATCACGCTCTCCTTCATCCCGAACGCCATCGCCGCGCTCATCGTCGTGTTCGCGGTCACGCGCGAGCCGATCACGGTCGCGGCGCTCCCGGCGTTCGCGGTGGCGATGACTCTCGCGACGGTCGCCCTCCTCGCCGTGGCCTTCGTGCTCCTGCCGATGCTCTTCATCCTCGGGAACCGCGCCGGCTCCTTCGCCGCGATCACGCCCTTCGGCGCCGTGATGTCGGGCTTCGTCTACCCGGTCGAGGTTCTTCCGGGTGTGCTCGAGTCCGTGGCCCGGCTCATACCCACGTCGTGGGCGATGGAGACGGTCAGGTGGGCGATCGCCGGCGGCCACCCCGCCTCCGACTTCGCCTCCCACTGGGGGATCGCCGCCGCGCTCACCGCGCTCTACGTGGCCGTCTCGGTGTGGCTCTTCCGCGTCGCCGAGTCCCGCATCCGCCGCACCGGCAGCGTGGAGGGGGTCTTCTAGATGGCCGCCTTCGCCGCGCAGTCGCGCCTGGTCTACGTCGCGCTCTTCTACTGGCTCTACCCCTGGGGCTACGTCTCGAACGTCATCCTCGCCCCCCTCTTCCAGCTGCTCACCTTCTCGCTCGTCGCCACCTACGCGACCGGGGCCGAGTCGGCGCAGCGCTACATGGTGGGGATGATCACCTGGGCGATCGTCTGGATCGTGATCTCCGGCATCCTGCAGTCGTTCGCCTATGACCGGGGCTTCGGGACGCTCTCCCTGCTCTTCGCGACGCCCGTCTCCCGGCTGGGCGCCCTCACCAGCCGCGCCGCGCTCCACGTCCCGAACGGCGTGATCAGCGCCCTGGTGACGATCGCCCTCGCGGCGGCGTTCGCCGGCCTCGACGTCTCCTCCCTCGACTGGGGGACGGCTGCGGCGGCGGTGGTGATGATGTCGCTTGGCTGCGCCACGCTCGGGCTGGTCCTGGGCTGCTGGACGGCCCTGACGCAGGACTGGTTCGTCTCGAACGCCACCTCGCACGCACTCCTCATCACGCTGACCGGCGTGCTGGTTCCCACGGCCGACCTGCCGCCGGTGGCCGCCGATGTCGGGGTGCTGCTGCCGCTCACGCACGGCGTCGAGGCTCTCAGGCAGGCGTTCGACGGCGCCTCCATCGCCGAGGTCTCGGACTCTCTCGTGCGCGAGGGCGTCGTCGCGCTGGCATACGGTGTGATGAGCTACGTCGCGTTCCTCTTACTGGAGCGCCACGGCCGGCGGACGGGCGCGCTGGAGCTCACGGGGTAGGGAGGCTTCCCATGGAGAGCGTTGCGATCGAGTGCGAGGAGCTCGGGCGCCGCTACGAGTCCCGCGGTCTGCTCGGGCGCCGCAGCGAGACGATGGCTCTCGACGGTCTCTCCCTTCAGATCCCGCGCGGCGCCGTCTTCGGACTGCTGGGCCCCAACGGCGCCGGCAAGACCACGACCGTGCGCATCCTCTCGACGCTGCTCCTGCCGAGCTGGGGCTCGGCGCGGGTGCTGGGCTACGACGTCGAGCGCGAGGCGAAGGAGGTGCGCAAGCGCATCGGGCTCGCCCTCGGCGGCGAGCGAGGCCTCTACGGCCGCCTCTCCGGGCGGGACAATCTCCGTTACTTCGGGGCGCTGCAGCACATGGCGGGGCGCGACGCAGGCCGCCGCATCGACGAGGTCCTCGAGCTCGTCGGCCTCGCCGACTCCGGCGGCACGCTGGTGGAGCGCTACTCGCGCGGGATGCGCCAGCGCCTGCAGATCGGACGGGCGCTGCTCGCGCGGCCGGAGGTGATCTTCCTCGACGAGCCGACGATCGGGCTCGATCCGCAGGGCGCCCGGGAGTTCCGCCAGCTGGTCCCCGACCTCGCGGCGTCGGGCGCGACCGTGCTGCTCACCTCGCACTACATGCTCGAGGTCGACCAGCTCTGCGAGACGATCTGCGTCATCAACGAGGGCCGCGAGGTGGCGCTCGGCAGCCCGGAGGAGATCAAGCGCCGATTCGGCCGCGCCTCGGTGATCGAGGTCCTCATGACGGAGATGCGGGCCGGCCTGCTCGAGGCCCTGGAGTCCCACGCGGCGGTGCAGCGCGCCGAGGTCACAAGCGACGGCGGCACGCACCGCGCGATGATCCACCACGACCCCGATGCGGATGTCGGCGCCGACGTGACGCGCATCATCGGCGCCGCGAGCATCGTGCACATGACCACGCGCGAGCCGACGCTCGAGGAGGCCTACCTGGAGCTGATCAGCCGCGAGGGGTGATGACCGGCAGCTCGGCCGTCAACGGCTCGGACGGGGCGCACGTGTCTCTCGACCCTCGCTCGGACGCGTGCGAGGCGCCTACAGCACCTCGTCACCCTGCGGTGCACACCAATCCGTCTCGTAGTGGTGGTGCTCGAGCTCGGCGAGATCAGGAGTGGTCGGGCCCGGTCTCCCTGACCAGTCCGTACATCCACGCGCCGACATTCTGGCCGTCCTTCGTGACGCTCTTTCGGAGGAGACCCTCATACGAGAAGCCCGCCTTCTCCAGCACACGGGCGGAGGCGGGGTTCCACTCGTAGGGGGCGCCGTACAGACGGACCAGGTCGAAGGTCGCGAAGGCGTAGTCCGCGAACGCGCGCAGGGCGCGGGTGGCTATGCCCTGCCCCCAGAAGGGCTCAGCGAGCCAGTAGCCGATCTCCGCGGATCGTCGGTGCACGTCGGGCTGGAGGGTGAGGCCGACGCTGCCGATGGCCTCGGAGCCCGTCGCGATGGCGAGGTTGGTCGCTGGCTCCCGCGAGCGTGCGCGCTCCAGCCAGGAGATCGCGTCTGACATCGTGTACGGGTGAGGGAATTTGTCCCTCAGGTTGATCCAGATCCTCCGGTTGTTCGCATACCTCACCAGTGCTTCCTCGTCGCCCAGTCGCCAGGGCCGGAGCCTCCACTCACCGATCGTGATCTCCATGGTCGACATCCTAGCCCGGTGCGACCGTGCTGCTCACGTCCGACTATGGTCGAGGTCGATCGGCTCTGTGTGGTGATCGAGCGCCGGTGCGCGTGCGGAGGAACCGACATGAGCTCGCGCGTGCGTACAAGGTGGGTGCTGCTCGATGCCATGGGAGTCGTCTTCCCGGTGGGTGACGACGTTGGGGAACTTCTCCTTCCGTTCGTCCGTCGGCGGGTCGACGTAACGAGTGACGTCGTCGAAGCGAACTACCTGAAGGCGACGCTGGGCCAGATCACGAGCAGAGAGTTCTGGGCCGCCGTCGGACTGGCGTCCGGCTACCCGGCCGTGGAGACGGAGTACCTCGAGAGCAGCTTCCAGCTCAATGACGGTCTCGCTGAAGCCCTCCGGGCTCTCAGCGACTCAGCGGTGAAGGTCGGTCTCGTCTCTAACGACGTGTCCGAGTGGTCGCGCCACTTGCGGCGCGTCCACGATCTCGAGAGATGGCTTGAGTGCACCGTCGTCAGTGGCGATGTCGGCTACCGGAAGCCGAGCACGAGAATCTACGAGCACTTCCTACAGAGCGCGTCGGCCCGGGCACGCGACTGCGTGGCGGTGGACGACCGGCCAGCAAACCTCCGGGCTGCGGCGTCGCTCGGCATAGCCGGGATCCTATTTGGCTCGGGGCAGGTGCGTGAGTGGCGGGGACTGAGGGTGGACTCGTTCCTCGCGATTCCCGAGGCTGTGGACGCCGCGCTGCATAGTGGTGAGGAGTGATGCCCGCGCGAGCAATGCATGCGTGCGGGCACACGGCTCCCGGCCGTGTATGCACACGCGGACGAAGAGCACACCGGAGCCGGATCAGGGGCGACGGCTCGCCGGCAGGCACCCGCAGCTCTCAGTCGTGAGAACTGCAGCCCAGTCGTGCTGCAGCACGCCGGCCCAGCGGCGTTCATCCGCCGGTCGCAGCTCGCAAGCGATCATCGGTCGCGCCGGCTCTCATCCAGATCCGCAAGCGCCCCCTCCAGCCGGACAACCGGGGGCGGCGCCGGCGGCGGGCCCGCGGCAGCCAGCGCAGGCGGAGTCATCACGCCGGACCGCACGGCTTCAGCGAGCGAAGCGTCGGCGAGGATCGGACTTCGGGTGTCGCGGGGAGGACCGAGTTTGGCCACCACGCGGTCGCGGTCCGTCACCAGGATCGTCTCGCCAGATGCCGCGAGCCGGACGTACTCGCTCAACCTGCTGTTCAGGACCTTGATGCCAACTGACCTCATGTAGGCAAGGTAGCGATTGGTGGCCACCACGTCGATGGGACGACGAGTGAACCCTGTTCCCGAACCGTCGACATCGAGTTCCAGAAACTGAGGGGGGCGTCTCGCCTCGCGCGGCTTCCGGGCGATCGAGGTGGATGTGCGCCGCGGGGTGCAGTTCGTGAGCGCAGAATCCGCGGGCGGCTCGCCGTCTGGCTCACCTCGGCCGCGGCCGCCGGGATCACGGGCACGACGATCGAAGTGCGCGTGGTACGCGCAGCGGCCGACCGGGTAAGGTCTGTCCGCAGTCGTCGCGTACTGGTCGGACGGCGTACTTCAGGCTACGGCAGGCGAACCGCCCCAAAGCACGACATGAGGTGAACATGCACTACGTCAGGTTCGGGGCGGCGTTCGTTGTGTACGCGGTCATCGACGTGGCATGGAACCTCTCGCCGATCGCGGTCGGCATGTATGAGCGTCTCCACGAGGCGAGCGGCAGCGACGTGCTTCTCGACGAGTTCGGCAGGCAGCCGGAGACCTGGGGCGGTGCCCAAGCGCTCGCCCTGCTCGCGTTCTTCGGGCTCATCGCGCTCGCCAACAGCCACCTCGCGATCGAGCCGGCGCTGCGCGACAACAGCCTCACCACGGCGATGCGGAACAGCTTCGTCCTAGGCTGCGCGGCGTACGCCACCTACATCGTGCCGTTCTACGTGACGTTTGCGACGTGGCCCGGCGCCCTAGTGCCGATCGACATCCTCATCGGCGGGCTGCTCAGCCTCATCACATCCACCGCCGTGACCTACGTCGCGTTCCGCCGCAGGGGCGCGTAGCGTCCGGCGCAAGGAACGAGCAAGCCGAGGCCGCACCGCCTCGGCACTCGATGTCACCCGCGGAATGGGGATACGCCAGCCCCCGCTCTGCACGGACCGCCGCCG
>CAZMCK010000051.1:0-11134 GCA_964565075.1 uncultured Dehalococcoidaceae bacterium | reverse complement strand
GGCGGCCTTCCGCCCCTCAGCCGTGTCTCACACCTCTGTGGGCAGTACAGCTAGCTCCCAGCCCGACCGAGCGCCGCCAGCACCGCAGACGCATCGATAGGCCCCTCGCGCAGCACTGCAGGCGGGTCGACCGCGAGGTTGACCACCGTCGAGGCGGTCCCGCCGGGGCGCGCACCACCGTCGAGCACGAGCAGGTCGTCGCCGAACGCCGCGGCGACCTCACCGGCGCTCAGGGCGGGCGGCTCGCCGGTGTGGTTCGCGCTGCTCACTGCCAGCGCTCCACCACACGCCCGGATCACCGACCGCGCGAGGTCGTCGTCGGGCTGGCGCAGGCCGAGCGTGCCGACGTCAGTGAGCGCTGCGGTCGCGAGCCCGGGGCGGGCCCGCAGGACTGCAGTCAGCGCGCCCGGCCAGAAGCGCTCGATGCGCTCCAGGAGCGCCGTGTCTTCGACGAACGGCGCCACGCCCTCGATGTCGTCGAAGAGGACGGCGATGGGCTGCTGATTGGACCGGCCCTTGAGGTCTGCGAGCGCGTGCACAGCCTGGACGTTGCCCGGCATCGCAGCGAGGCCGTAGACGGTGTCCGTCGGGATGCCGACCACCTCGCCGCGCTGGAGCGCGCTCACGATCTCGTTGACGCGGTCGGGGTCGAGGATGGGCATGACGGCGCGTTGACTACGTGTACTCGCCGACGCGCGCGTCTACCTCGTCGACTATATGTTCAGCCATAGCGAGAGCGGTGTTGGTCCAATTGACCATCTGCGCTCTGGTTCGTGAGCGTCGATTCCTGTTCTTTGATTCGAAATCCATATCCATTTCGTGGATAATGTCATTCCGAGCCTCGAAGACTGGCCGTAGTTCCCGTATCTGCTTGCTGATCGTTTTGGACAAGATGCCGAATGCTTCGCATATCCTGTGCAACCCCTCTACGGACTGCAGACTTCCGCTCGTAAGGTCGTTTACAAATTCATCAATAAAGGCCTCTTCAGCATTCTGGTGCATCAGGACTCGCACCATGAATCGGTTTGCGCTATCAGAATCTCCCATTCCGCGTAGTCTCCTGGAGCTAAAGTCCTCAAGTTTCTCTCGCGTTTCTCCTCCGTCACGAGCGAGTACTGGGAGACAGTCACGAGCCAATTGCTTCGCACTGGAATCGATCGCCGCTCCAGCAAACACCAGCATCGATCGGAGGATATCCTGCTCTTCGTCGGTGGGAGTACCCTTAGCTTGACGTGCCTGTCTCAGAGTCTGAAACGCGTCTAGCATCGAGTCGGCCGTGATATGCGCGTATTCGACGATCAAGCTGGCCTTGTCAGTCTGCGCCGTACTGGCCTTTCCATCATAGTCGCGAATAGATTGCGGCATCCGTGCCTCATGCATGACAAGTCGGGGTTCGTTGACGCAAGTATAGCGCGCCGATACGATTTGGCCCCGACAGCTCCCCGCGTCATTCAGGGCTCGATGGCCGAGGCTACCGAAGCAATCCCACAGGCCGCTCCAGCGGCCGCTCCCACCGGCGATCGTATCCGCACGTCAGGCGACAGCGAGGTCAGCACGTACCTCGAGATCGCCGAGGCGCGCGAGCCGGGCCAGTTGCTCACGCCCGCCCCCAACGCACCGGAGACCGTGGTCGTGCTCGACTACGGCTCGCAGTACTCGATGCTCATCACGCGCCGCATCCGCGAGGCCGGAGTCTACTCCGAGCTCGTCCCCTGGGACACCTCGCCGGAGAAGCTCTCGCACCTCAACGTGAAGGGCTTCGTCCTCTCCGGCGGGCCCGCGTCCGTCTACGACGAGGGCGCCCCGACGCTGCCGTCATACGTGGTCGGGTCGAAGCTCCCGGTGCTCGGCATCTGCTACGGGATGCAGCTGCTCGCGCAGGTGCTCGGCGGGCGCGTCGCCCCCGCGTCGAGGCGCGAGTACGGGCATGCCGTGATCACCGTCTCCGAGCCCGCCAACCCGCTGCTGCACGACCTGCCGGCGACCATGCCGGTGTGGATGTCGCACGCCGACCGGATCGTCGAGATGCCGCCCGGCTTCCGCGCCGTCGCCCACTCCGACGACTCGCCGGTGGCCGCCATGGCCGACGACGAGGGCCACCTCGGCATCCAGTTCCACCCCGAGGTGGTGCACACCCCCCAGGGTGACCAGCTGCTGCACAACTTCCTGTTCGAGGTCGCCGGCTGCTCCGGCGAGTGGACGGCTGCGTCGTTCATCGACGAGTCCGTGAGCACGATCGAGGAACAGGTAGGAGACGGCCGCGTGATCTGCGCCCTCTCCGGCGGCGTCGACTCAGCAGTCGCGGCCGCCATCGTCCACGCGGCCGTCGGCGACCAGCTGACGTGCATCTTCGTCGACAACGGGCTGATGCGCGCCGAGGAGCCCGAGCGGGTCGTCTCGACGTTCCGCGAGCACATGTCGATCGACCTGCGGCACGTCAACGCGTCGGACCGCTTCCTCGCCGACCTCGCCGAGGTGACGAACCCCGAGACCAAGCGCATCCGCATCGGCGAGACCTTCATCCGGGTCTTCGAGCAGCAGGCGCGCGGCATCGGCGCGGTCAACTACATCGTGCAGGGCACGACGTACCCCGACGTCATCGAGTCCGCCTCCACGGGCACGAGCGCAACGGCGAAGATCAAGACGCACCACAACGTCGGAGGGCTGCCCAAGGACATGGAGCTCTCGCTGATCGAGCCGCTGCGCAACCTGTTCAAGGACGAGGTGCGCCGCGTCGGCACCGAGCTGGGGCTGCCCGACGAGATGGTGTACCGCCAGCCGTACCCCGGCCCCGGCCTCGCGATCCGCGTGATCGGCGAGGTGACGCCGCACAAGCTCGACATCCTGCGCCGCGCTGACTGGATCGTGATGGACGAGATCAAGGGCGCGGCGATGTACTACGACCTCTGGCAGTCGTTCGCCGTGCTGACCGACACGCACACGGTCGGCGTGCAGGGCGACGGGCGCACGTACGGCTACTGCGTCGCGCTGCGCTGCGTGACCGCCGAGGACGCCATGACGGCGGACTGGGCGCGCCTCCCCTACGACCTCCTCGCCACGATCTCGCGCCGCATCGTCAACGAGGTGCCCGAGGTCAACCGCGTGGTCTACGACATCACCTCGAAGCCGCCCGGCACGATCGAGTGGGAGTAGGAGGGGTGGCGCCGTCGGTCCGTGAGCAGCTTGAAGCGCTGAACGAAGAGTGCGAGGAGTTCTGCTCCGACAAATCGAACTGGACCAAGAAGTGGCACGGAGAGGATTCGGAAGGGAATCCGAACTTCCTACTGTCGTACTCGTCAGTTGAGACATTCGAACAGCCTGGAGGCGTGATGATCCTCGGGACGAACCCCGGCGGTGACCACCGTCGGGCGAAGTTCCACCCGATCTCGGATCCGTTCGACCGCCCGTCATGGTCTTCTTACCTCGATGACGACTGGGGAAACGACGATCCCGGCGAGGAAAAAGGGCAGCGGGCGGTCAGGCGCATCGCGGATATCATCGCGGCGAGCGCTGGGGGCGGTGACGAACTCCTCCGGAGAATCCCTACTGGAAATCTCATCCCTTTCCGGTCTAAGAGGCCCATGCATCTTCAGAGACCGCGCGAAGAACCAAAGGTCAGTCCGTACGATTATGGACTGGAAGTGGGTCTGCGGCTCATCAGAATCGCGCGCCCCCGTGTGGTTATTCTCACGGCAAGCGACGGTGCACGATGGGCGCGCTTGACTACTCGGCTTACGAGCAATTCGGTCCAAGAGTGCTCGAAGGACCTTCCGGGATCGAATCGCGTATTCCGCGAAGCAATCTTCAGTGGCACTCGTCCAAGGCCGGAGTTCATCTGGGCGCTACCGCGCGTGAACACGGGCACGGCCGGAAAGTGCCCGGGTGAGGTACTGCGGAAGCGCCTGCGGAAGCACCGCGTCGCCGTGACCAAGAGTGGCCAAGTTCGCGTGAGCAGACAATGACCACGAACGTCCTGCTCCTCGGCAGCGGAGGCCGCGAGCACGCTATCGCGTGGAAGCTCGGGCAGTCACCAGGCCTCGGCACGCTCACCAGCGCGCCCGGCAACCCCGGCATGGCCGAGTACGGCGACACCCTCGAAGGGCTCGACATCGACGACCCGCTCGCCGTCGTCGCCACTGCGGCCGAGCGGCGCGCGGACCTCGTCGTGGTGGGGCCGGAGGCGCCGCTCGCCAGTGGGGTCGCCGACGCCCTGACCGCCGAGGGCGTGCCTGTGTTCGGCCCCTCGATGGCGGCAGCCGAGATCGAGTGGTCGAAGTCGTTCGCGAAGGAGCTCATGGCCGAGGCGGGCATCGCCACCGGCCGCGCCGCGATGTTCGAGGACTTCGACATGGCCGTCGCCTACGCGCACAGTCGCGGCGGCGCCTGCGTCGTCAAGGCCGATGGCCTCGCCGCCGGCAAGGGCGTCGTCGTCTGCGAGACGATCGACGAGGCCTTCGCGGCGATCGAGGCCGCGATGATGGACCGGGCGTTCGGCGACGCCGGCGCGCGCGTGCTGATCGAGGAGCGGCTGAGCGGGCCCGAGACCTCGGCGCACGCGTTCACCGACGGCACGACCGTGGCGCACATGCCGTTCAGCTGCGACCACAAGCCGGTCTTCGACGGCGACGAGGGACCCAACACCGGCGGGATGGGCGTCTACTCGCCCCCCGGCTGGCTCACCGACGACGAGGCGGCGTGGGTGCAGCGCGACGTGACCGAGCGCGCCGTGGCCGCCATGGCGGCGTCGGGGCGCGAGTACCGGGGCGTGCTCTACCCCGGCATGATGGTGACCGCCGACGGGCCGAAGGTGATCGAGTTCAACTGCCGCATGGGCGACCCCGAGGCTGAGGCGCTGCTGCCGCGGCTGACCTCGGACCTGCTCGCCATCTGCGAGGGCGTCGCGCACGGACGGCTCGCGGACGTGCCCGTCACCTGGGACGACGACGCGACCGTCGGGGTCGTGATGGCGTCGGGCGGCTACCCGGGCAGCTACGAGACCGGGAAGCCGATCACAGGCGTCGAGGACGTCGACGGTGACGTGCAGGTCTTCCTCGCCGGCGCGCGGCGCGACGCGGACGGCACGCTCGTCACAGCGGGCGGCCGCGTGCTGTGCGTTGTCGCGAAGGCGCCCACGCTCGGCGAGGCGCGCGAGCGCGCCTACGACAACGTGCGCCGCATCCACTTCGAGGGCGCGCACTACCGCACGGACATCGCCCAGCCCGCTCGCGTGGCGAGCGCGCGAGGCCTGTAGGAGCGCGATGAGCCCGTCACTGCTGCGCTGCCCCATGCCGGAGTGCCGCCAGTCGCTCGAAGAGCACTTCTGGTCGACGAAGTCGACGCGCATCAGCACGCCGTGCCTCCACTTCGTCGCGGCGTGGCGGCACACCGCGGGCATGGTCGACGCCGTGCTGCAGAGCCTCGAAGGCGAGCGCGAGTTCGTGATCCGCAACATCCGCGTCCGCGACGAGGAGGTGCGGCAGCGCGTCCGCGACGCGGACCAGGACGAGCTCGCCGCCGCCGTGCGCGCGAACCTGCACATCAGCGAGGACACGACGGGCGGCGCGGCATTCGCGGACCGCCATGAGCGCGCGGCGGTCTGCCGCGACCTTGCACAGATCATCGCCGGGCCCGACCCCATGCTCGGCGGAGGGACGATGAGATGAGGACTCCACGATGACGACCGACACGGCAGTGGTCGCGATCCTGATGGGCTCGCGCTCCGACGAGGAGGCGATGTCCGGCTGCGGCGAGCTGCTCGAACGCCTGGGCATCCCGTACGAGCAGCACGTCATGTCGGCGCACCGCACGCCCGACGTCGTGCGCGACTACACGGTGGGCGCGAAGGACGCGGGCATCGAGGTGATCGTGGCGGGAGCGGGCGGCGCGGCGGCGCTGCCCGGCGTGATCGCCGCCTACACGCCGCTGCCCGTGATCGGCGTGCCGCTGGCGTCCTCGGCGCTCGGCGGTGTCGACGCGCTGCACGCCATCGTGCAGATGCCGCCCGGGGTGCCGGTCGCTACCATGTCGGTGGGCTCGTGGGGCGCTCGCAACGCCGCCGTCTACGCCGCGCGCATCCTCGCGCTCAGCCACCCGGACATCGCGCAGGCGCTGGACGCCTACCGCGAGGAGCAGGCGCGCCGCTAGCCGCCGCGCGCACCGGCCAGGAACCGATGACCGAACCCCGCACCCGCAGCTACGACGCACTCAATCCCGTCGACCAGTTCCCCGGCGTCGTGCGCCGCACGCTGGTCTCGGGCGACCGCATCACGTTCGTCGAGATCCGCATCGCGCCGGGCGCCGAGGTGCCCGAGCACACGCACCCGCACGAGCAGGTCGGCCACGTCGCCTCCGGGCGCGTGCACTTCCGCATCGGCGACCTCGACCAGGAGCTCGGGCCGGGCGACTCCTACCTCATCCCCGGCGACGTGCCCCACCACGTCGTCGCGCTCGACGCGGTCACGCTCATCGAGGCGTTCTCGCCGGTGCGCGAAGAGTTCGCGAACGACTAGGGGCGGACGATGATTCCTCGCTACTCACGCCCCGAGATCACTGACATCTGGACGGACGGCTACAAGTTCCAGCGCTGGCTCGAGGTCGAGATCGCCGTCACGCAGGCGTGGTCCGAGATGGGCGTCGTCCCGCCCGAGGACGCCGAGCGCATCGCCGAGGACGCCCGCATCAACGTCGACGACATCGACCGCTACATCGCGGAGACCCACCACGACGTGACCGCGTTCCTGCGCTCCGTCGCCGACTCGCTCGGCGAGGAGTCGCGCTGGGTCCACTACGGGCTGACCTCGAACGACGTGTGGGACACCGCCACCTCGCTCCAGCTCGTCGCCGCGGCCGACGTGATCACGGGCCAGGTGCGCGCCCTGCGCGACGTCGTCGCGCGGCGCGCCGTGGAGCACAAGCGCACGGTCTGCGCCGGGCGCACCCACGGCATGCACGCCGAGCCGACGACGTTCGGGCTCAAGCTCGCCGTCTGGGTCGCCGAGCTCGACCGCCACACGGAGCGGCTCCAGGTCGCGCGCGACACCGTCGCCGTCGGCCAGATGTCGGGCCCCGTCGGCACGCACGCGACCGTTCCGCCCGAGGTCGAGGAGCGCGCGTGCCGCCTCCTCGGGCTGCGCGTCGCGGAGGTGACCACGCAGGTCATCCAGCGCGACCGCCACGCCTTCTTCCTCTCGGTGCTCGCCGGCGTCGGGGCATCCCTCGAGAAGTTCGCGACGGAGGTCCGCGGGCTCCAGCGCACCGAGATCAGCGAGGTCGCCGAGCCGTTCGCCGAGGGGCAGACGGGCTCCTCCTCGATGCCGCACAAGCGCAACCCGGAGCTGTGCGAGCGCGTCGCCGGGCTCGCGCGCACGCTGCGCGGCTACGCCCAGGCGGGCTACGAGGACGTCGCGCTGTGGCACGAGCGCGACATCTCGCACAGCTCGGTCGAGCGCATCGTCTTTCCGGACGCGACGGGGCTGCTCTCGTACATGCTCCACATCTTCACCGGCGTCGTCGCGGGCCTCGAGGTCTACCCGGAGCGCATGCGCCGCAACCTGGACGCGACGCAAGGCCTGGTGTTCTCGCAGAAGGTGCTGCTGGCGCTGATCGAGGCCGGGCTGAGCCGCGAGGCGGCCTACGCCATCGTGCAGCGCCGCTCGCTGCAGGCCCACGGCGAGGAGACGCCGCTGCTCGGCCTGCTCCAGGAGGACGAGGAGGTCGCGGAGCTCCTCGACGCCGACGCGCTCGAGGCGCTGTTCGACGTCGACGCCTACCTCGAGCACGTCGACGCCACGTTCGCCCGCATCGGGCTGGCGTAGCCCGACCATCACGATGCATGGACGGCGTGGGTGTCACTGATGCGATCCTGGCTTGGCGCATTCATCGTGAGCACCGTCGCGTTGTTCTTGGTGGCGGGCTGGGTCGCCTCCCAGCGGCAGTTCACCGCGCTCGAATCGCTGTTATTGGAGTTGCTCGTATTGCTGGTGGGCCTCGCCGCTACGATGTTCACCGGCTATCAGTCAATGCAGCGCGCCGCGGCCGAATCGACGCGGCAACATGCACGTTCCGCCTTCCGTCGCGTCGCGTCGCTCTACGCCGGGTACACTCGGATTGGCACGTCGATCGTCAGGCAGCGTGAGTTGCTGGCAAGAGGGGTCGGAGCAGACGAGCGGATACCTGCCGAGGTGGCTGGCCTGAGCCTGGATCTCCTCGAGGCGCAACTGGACGAACAGTTCGAGACGCTCGAGGACGCACTCGCTGACTGGCGTGACCTCTCACCGGAAGGGGTCACCGAGATCGAAGCGCAGTTGAGGAAGCGATTGGACCCATGACTACGACAGCCGACCGCATCCGCGGGCAAGTAGCCAAGATTCTCAACACTCGTGAGGTCATCATCAGCCGGGGCGCCGATGACGGTGTCGAGCCGGGCATGACGTTCGCGATCCTCGACCCAGCCGCCGCCGAGATCACTGATCCCGCCACTGGCGAAGTGCTGGGCATTATCCACCGCCCTAAGATCAAGGTCGTGGTGACCCGTGTCGAGTCACGCCTCGCGTTCGCACGGACGTTTGAATCCGCGCGGGTCAACGTCGGCGGTCTCGGGATTGACTGGGCGGCGCGATCGCGGATCTTCAGTCGCACACTGCTCGATCGGCCCCGGTACGAAAGCCGCCTCGACACCCTCCGCACAGACGAGCCGACTTGGGAAGACGAAGACGCGGAGCGGATCGTCCGCACGGGAGATCCAGTCGAGCAGATTCTGGATTCGGATGACTCGCATCCCCACGGAGAGGACCCACGATGACCACAGCGATGGTGCGCACCGACCTGCCGGGCAAACTGCACGAGGGCAAGGTCCGCGAGCTCTACGACCTCGGCGACGACCGCCTGCTGATGGTCGCCACCGACCGCGTCTCCACCTACGACGTGGTGATGCCGACCCCCGTCCCGCGCAAGGGCGAGGTGCTCACGCGGCTCTCCGAGCACTGGTTCGACCGCACCGCCGACGTGGTCCCCAACCACATGATCTCGGTCGTCGAAGCCGGCGACACGCTGAACCTCGGAGGAACCGAGGTGAACGCGGGCGAGGCGGGGCTGGCGGGGCGCTCGATGATCGTGCGCAAGGCCGAGCCGATCCTCGTCGAGTGCGTCGTGCGCGGCTACATCACCGGCTCGGGCTGGTCCGAGTACCGGCAGTCCGGCTCGGTCTGCGGCATCGTGCTGCCCGAGGGACTCATCGAGTCGCAGATGCTGCCCGACCCGATCTTCACGCCCACCACCAAGGCCGAGACCGGCCACGACATGCCGATGACCTTCGAGGAGGTCATCGACCTCGTCGGCGAGGAGACCGCCAACGTCATCAAGCTGCGCTCGCTCGCCCTCTACCGCTACGCGGCCGGAGTGGCCGAGGAGCGCGGCATCATCATCGCCGACACGAAGTTCGAGTTCGGCGTCATCGACGGCGAGATCACGCTCATCGACGAGGCGCTGACGCCTGACTCCTCGCGCTTCTGGCCGATGGACGGCTACGAGGCCGGCCACGGGCAGCCCTCGTTCGACAAGCAGTACGTGCGCGACTGGGCGAGCGACACGGGCTGGAACCGCGAGCCCCCGGCGCCCGAGCTCCCGCCCGAGGTCGTCGAGGCGAGTTCGCAGCGCTACACGGAGGCGTACCGGCTGATCACGGGCGAGCCGCTCCCGGACGCCTCGTGACGACGTACCTGGCGAGCATCCGCGTGATGCTCAAGCCGCTCGTCAACGACCCGCAGGGCCTCGCCGTCGCCGGCGGCCTGCGCGACCTCGGCTACGACAACGTGCAGTCCGTCCGCGTCGGCAAGCGCATCGAGGTCACCCTCGAAGCCCCCGACGCGGCGGCCGCCGAGGCGGCGGCGCGGGAGATGTGCGAGCGCCTGCTCGCCAACCCGGTGATCGAGGACTTCGAGCTGGACGTGGCGGAGGTCGCCGCGGCCGGGTAACCCTTGAAGCGCGGCGGCTACGCGTCGCCGTCGTCGTAGAACTCCTCGGGCATCAACGCGAACTCCGGGTACGCCTCGATGCCCAGCTCGCCCGCGTCCTGGCCCAGCCGCTCGACCTCGGGCGAGACGCGCACGTCGAGGGTCCGCGCCAGCACCTGCCACAGCACCCACGACGTCGCGAACACGAACGCGCCGATGGCGAGTATGCCGACCAGCTGCACGCCGACGTTGGCGCCCGCCACGATCGAGGCGGCGAGCGTGCCCCAGATGCCGGCGAAGAGGTGCGCGGGCACCGCCCCGACGACGTCGTCGAGCTGCAGGCGCTCGAAGAGCTTCATGGCGGCGGTGCAGACCAGGCCGCCGATCGCGCCGATGATCACCGCCCAGTAGTGCTCGGTGATATCGGGGCCCGCCGTGATCGAGACGAGGCCGGCGATCGCGCCGTTGAGTCCGGCGATCAGGTCCATGCGTTCGAGGATGTAGCGCGACCCGGCGAGGGCCGTGATGACGCCCGCGCACGCCGCGAGGTTCGTGTTGACCAGCACGTGGCTCATCGCCACCGCGTCGCCCGCGCTGCCCAGCGCGAGCTGTGAGCCGCCGTTGAAGCCGAACCACCCGAACCACAGGATGAACACGCCCAGCGTCACCACCAGGATGTTCGAGGGCGGCGTCGGCCGCGGGGTGCCGTCGGCGCGGAACTTGCCGAGCCTCGGACCCACCACGAGGATGCCGGCCAGCGCGGCCCAGCCGCCCACGCCGTGCACGATCGTCGAGCCGGCGAAGTCCTGGAACCCGAGCTCGGCGAGCCAGCCGCCGCCCCACGTCCACGCGCCGACGATGGGGTAGATCAGCCCGGTGAGCACGAGGACGAAGAGGAAGAACGTCCACATCCTGACCCGCTCGGCCAGCGCGCCCGAGACGATCGACGCGGCGGTCGCCACGAACACCATCTGGAAGAACCAGTCGGACATCGTCGAGTAGTCGGCGCTCCCGACGATGGCCGCCGCGTCCCCCTCGCCGCCGACGAGCGCGATCTCCGCGGACGTCGGGCCGTAGAGCAGGGTGAAGGAGCCGATCACCCCGCCGACGATGTCGACGTACATCAGGTTGTAGCCGATGAAGAAGTAGGCCAGCCCGGCGATCGAGTAGAGGCCGATGTTCTT
>CAZMCK010000050.1:0-11352 GCA_964565075.1 uncultured Dehalococcoidaceae bacterium | reverse complement strand
GACGCCGGACTGCGCGGCCTCGCCGCGGAGCGCCGCCAGCTCGCTGGTCGCGCGCTCGGTGGCGGCCGACGCCTGCGCGGCGTTCGCCTCCGCTGCCGCGAGGCTCCTCGCGGCCACGGCGTGCTCCGCCCGAGCCTCGCGCAGCGTGGCCTCGGCGGCGGCGAGGGCTGCTTGCGCCGCGTCGATTGCCGGGGCTTCCTGCAGCTCGATGCGCTCGATCCGTTCGCCGCAGACGGGGCACACGTCGCCGGGCTGGAGGCCCCGCTGGAGCGCGAGTGCGGCGTCCTGCCGCTGCGCGTGTTCGAACGCATCGGCACGCCGCTCGCGCTCCGACTCGGCCTCGCGCAGCCGTACGTCCATGGCATCCGAGGCCTGCCCGGCTGCCTGCTGCACCCCGCGCGCCTCCTCGTGCTCTCGTTCGGCGGCGGCGAGCACAGCCTGCTGCTGCCGCAGCCGCTCATCGAGCGCGGCGAGGTGGCGTGCGCGCTCGTCGTGGTCCACGGCGGCGCGCTCGGCCGACACGCGCTCGTCGTCGGCCGCGTTCGCAGCCTCACCGAGCGCCCGCTCGGTCGCGAGCGAGGCGCCGGCCGCCGCCGCGAGGCCGGCGAGGGCTGCCTGCTGCGTCACTTCGGCACGGGCGCGGGCGGCGTCCGCTGCGTCCGCGTCGCCTCGGAGGCGCGTCGCCTCCTCCGCGGCGCGGTCGGCATCCTCGATGGCCGCGCGCTGCTCGGTGTCGGCGGCGTCGAGGGCGCGGCGTGCCGTCTCGCGCTGGTCGAGCGTCTGCACCTCGCGTTCGAGGCGGCGGTGCTCGGGCTCGTCGTAGGCGAGGGCGGTGCGCTGGGCCTCGAGGCGGGCGTGCTCGGCCCCTGCGCGCTCGCGGCCCTGCTCGTCGCGGGCGAGGGCGTCACGGGCGGCCTCGGCGTCACGGGTCGCGTCGGCGCTGGCGGCGGCGGCGAGCGCCGACGTGCGTTCGGCCTCGGTGCTCGCGCGGGCCTGCTCGGCGAGAGCGGTGAGCAGCGCCGTGCGACCCCCGAGCACCTCGGCGCGCGCGACGAGCGCCGCGTGCTCGCGTTCGAGGTGCGTGATCGCCTCGGGCGTGGCGACGTCGAGGCGCTCGACCTGCTCACGCAGTGCGTCCCCGGCGCTGCGCGCCCCGGCGGCGCGGTTGCGCGCGGCCCGCCCGGCCTCCTCGTAGCGCCCGAGGCCGAGCAGGCGCGTCAGGATGTCGCGGCGCTGCGGCTCGTCGCCGCGCAGGAACGTGTCGAACGCGCCCTGCGGCAGCAGCACGGTCTTGGTGAAGGTCGCGAAGTCGAGCCCGAGCAGGCTCTCGATGCGCCGGGTGACCTCGCGCGAGCGATCCTCGAGCGGCTCGAACGCGCCGTCGGCGCGGCAGTGTTCCAGGCGCGCGCCGAGGTTGCCGGGGGCCTGCCGGCTCACGCGGTAGCGGTCGCCGCGCACGCTGAAGTCGAACTGGACGGCCATCGCCTTCGAGCCGTGCGAGATCAGCTGGCGCGTCTCGCGGCCCACGCGCGGCACCTGGCCGTAGAGCGCCCACGTCATCGCGTCGAGCAGCGAGGACTTGCCCGCGCCCGTCGGGCCGGTGATCGCGAACAGCCGCCGGTCCGCGAAGTCGAGGACGGCGGGCTCCTTGAACGACGTGAAGCCGCGCACCTCCAGGCGCAGCGGCCTCATGGGACCGCCGCCGCTTCGCCGGCGGCCTCGGCCGCGCGCGCCTCGTCGCCCTCGGCGAGCAGCTCCTCGAACAGACCGACGAGCTCCGGCGCGGGGTCCGCGCCGTGCTGTGCCTGGTAGTAGCGCGTGAACAGCTCGGCGGCGCTGAGGTTGGCGATCGCCTCGACCGCCTGGTCGTCCTCGGGCGCCTCGTACTCGAGCTGCACGTCGACGGCGTTCGGGAGCTCGGCGCGCACGCGCTCGGCGACGCCCGGCTCGGGCCGCTCGACGTCGAGGCGGACGCGGAGGTGCGCGCCGCGGTGCTCCCCGGCCTGTGCGAGCACCTCGTCGAGGGTGCCGCGCAGCTCCGCGAGGGGGCGTCCCTTCGTGAGCGGGACGGTCGTCGGCGTCACGGGCCTGCCGGGCTCGGCGTCGATGATGCGCACGAGCTTCTGCTGCCCGCGCTCGCCGAAGTCGAGCTGCAGCAGCGAGCCGCTGTACGCCGTCGGGACGGGTGCGTCGAGGATGTCCTGGGGCTCGTGGACATGGCCGAGCGCGATGTACTGGGGCGTCGAGGGCAGGCTGGCGGCGGTGACGCCGTAGGTCTGGCCGATGTGCAGCTTGCGCTCGGAGCCGTCGACGCGGGCGATGCGGGCCTTGTCGACGAAGATGTGCGTCGCGAGGATATTGACGGTGCTCGCGTCGAAGGTGGCGGAGGCGGCGCGCAGGATCTCGGCGACGCCGTCCGCGTAGGCGCTGAGCCAGTCCTCCTCCAGGCCCATGATCCCCGCGGCGTCCACGTAGCGGCCCTCGGTGATGAAGGGCACGGCGGCGATGCGCGCGATGTGCTCGCGGCCCTCGATGGTGAGCACGCCGCCCGCGTTCGGGCGTCGCACTTCCCACTGCGTTTGCACGCCGAGCAACTCGGAGAGCAGGCCGAGCGCCTTCAGCTTGCGCGGGTTGTCGTGGTTGCCGGCCAGCAAGACCACCTGGATGCCGTGGCCGATGCACTCGCGCAGCGCCTCGAACACCAGGCGGTCGGACTCCGCCGAGGGGGCGTGGTGGTCCCAGATGTCGCCGCACACGAGCATCGCCTCGACCTGCTCGTGGCGGGCGATGTCGATGACCTCCGCGAGCACGGCCTCGAACTCCGCGACGCGGCTGCGGCCGCGCATCGTGCGGCCGACGTGCCAGTCGGCGGTGTGGAGCAGCCTCACTCGAACCTCGCGAACGGGTCCGTGGTCTGCGCCACCTCGGAGGGGCGCGTGGCCCACGCGGGGTGAGGGAAGCGCAGCAGCAGCGGCACCGGGATCTCCGGCTGCGCGAGGATCATCGAGCCCGGCTTCAGCAGCGAGGCGCGGGCGCGCGCGGCGGGCGTCAGGAAGCCGTACTCGCCGCGCTGCGCCTCGGCGGCGTCGAGGCGGCCCGCCACGCGGTACGCGCAGTTCGCGACAACGCGCGACTCCACCTCGCTCGCCGTCTGCTGCGCCCCGATGAGCACGACGCCGAGCGAGCGCCCGCGCTCGGCGATGTCGAGCAGCACGTCCTTGATCGGGCTGCGGCCCTCGCGCGGCGCGTACTTGTTGAGCTCGTCGAGCACGACGAGCATGAGCGGCCGCGGCGAGCCGCTCGCCTCCTTGCGCTCGAACTCGCGCTTCAGCATCACGCCCACCACGAAGCGCTGCGCGCGGTCGTGCAGGCGGTGGATGTCGACGACCGTGACCTGCGCGCGCCCGGTGTCGATGGCGTGCGCGGCGTCGTCCTCGGAGGCCTGCCCGCGGATGAGGTGGCCGACGTACGGCTTGGCCGCGTCGAGGCGGCGCAGAAACGCCTGCACCGTGCCGGCCGCCGCCCGCCCGGCCCACGTCCCGCCCTCCTCGGGGTCGGTCATCAGCCCGATCGCGTTGACGAGCTCGTCGAAGTCCGTGACCACCTCGCCGCCGATCTCCACGGTCGGCGCGTCGAGGGGGAGCGAGATGCGCGCGGCGAGCGCGAGCTGCGCCTCCACCTGCTGCACGACGAGGCCGAGCTGCGAGCGCTCATCGTCGGCGTCGGCGAAGAGGAAGCGCAGGTAGCGTTCGGCGCAGAACTCGCGGAGCGTCCAGTAGAAGCCGGTCACGCCCTCCATGCGTGAGCCGGTCTCCGGCGCGGGCGTGCCGCGCCGCGCGGGGGCGTAGAACGAGACGGAGCGGAACGGCTCGGCGGGCAGTCCGAGGCGCGCGTAGTCCTCGCGGTCATCGTCGGCGAGCTGCGCGTTGGGCTTGTCGAGGAACAGCAGGTCCTCGCCCTTCACGTTGAAGATCAGCGAGCGCGTGTTGGCCGCCTCGGGACCGAGCGTGCCGCTCTCGAACAGCGCGTGGAGCAGGAACATGGCGTACGAGGTCTTGGTCGCGACGCCGGAGATGCCGGAGATGTTGACGTGCGCGCCGCGGGTGCCGTTGAGGAACTCGAGGTTCGCGTAGACGCGCTCGCCGTCGCGTGAGAGGCCGAACGGGACGCGCTCGGCCATCTGGTCGAAGAAGAGCGCGCGGTCGCGCGCGTCGCCTCGCGCGAGCTGGACGGGCTGGCCGGGACGCGGCGGCACGAAGATCTCGGGCTCGACGCGCGTGACCGAGACGTGCGCGGTCACGGCGGGCTCGGCCGGGAGCAGCCCCTCGCTGGCGAGCGCCACGTCGGAGTCGAAGCGCACGCCTTCCTGCACCGCGCGTACCTCGTCGACCACGCCGTAGAAGTCGACGGCCTCGGCGGGGCTGCCGGGGGGCAGCGGCGAGCGCGCGTGTACCACATCGTCGAGCTGGAGGTAGCGGTCGCGGTCCACGAAGACGGAGAAGCCGAGCGGCGTGGCGGCAGCGTTTTCCATGCCGAGCACGAGCCCGGCGGGGGCTGCCTCGTCAGTTGTCGTGGCAGGCGCGTCGAGCACCTCGGCCGGCGCCGGTGCGTTGCCGTCCGTGTCGTGGTTCGTGGTCATCAGGAAGCCTCGGCAATCGTGGCGAAGGTGGCGCCGGCCGGTTCGAGCGCCGCCGCGATGCGCCGGCGGATCCAGAGCCGGTCGCCGAGCCGGCGGGTCAGGAGCTGCTCGAGCGCCCCGACGGGCGTCAGGTTCTGGGGCGCGCGCGGATCGCGGATCGGCGACGACGCGAGCCGGGGCACCACCAGCGCCGCCTGGTCGGCGAGCGCGGTCGCCTCGCTCGTCGGCAGCGCGCCGGGCGTCTCAAGCCGCACGACGCCCGCGAGGTGGTGGTACTGCGTGCCCATGTCCGCGATGCGCAGGTACCACGCGAGCCGGTCGCGTTGCCCGCTCTCCCCGGCGATGCGGAACAGCGGCGTGCGCTCGCCCACCTCGAGCTCGCCGAGCAGGGCGAGCCGGTGGGTGTCGAGGTACCAGCGGTGCGTGCGCTTGATGTAGCCCACGACGCGCGGGCCCGGCGCGCGCAGGCGCAACGGTCCATCGACGATCGTGAGCGTCGAGGCGTCCTCGGACAGCTCCTCGGCCAGCCGCGCCTCCTCATCCAGCATCAGCCGGTTCAGGGCGGCGACGAGGTCGGCCAGGGCCCGCGCCCCGGTGGGTGTCTCCGCGCGGAAGTGCAGCGTGGCGTCACCGACCGCGACCGTCCGATCGGCCCCGCCGTGGCCGGCCTGCAGGTAGCGTCGACGCACACGCAGCACTCGCTCATCATCGAGGATCCGCGCGCTCGTCCCCTCGCAGCGCACGGCCCCAACGGCGTATGACCCGAACAGCCCGAAGGCGATCGCTCCGTCCGCGCCGTCGTCGATGGCGTGTGCTTCGACACGTCGCACGCCGTCGACGATCTGCACGGCGGGGAGCGGGGCAGTGGCAGGGCGGATGGCGCGCCAGGCGCCCTCGACGTCGGCGTCCATCAGGGACGCGCCGTCGTCCGCGGCAGCGTCAGTCTCGGCCTCGATGCCGCTGCCGTACTCGGGAGACCAGGGGACGAGGCGAAGCGGCATCGCTGTGGCGGTGGCTCCGTCGGGGAGTGCCTTCCGGCGCAGCGCAGTATACGTCAGTACATCCGTACTACGCACGCAATCGACGCTCGTCCGTACTGCCGCTAGCGCCCTCGCGCCGTAGGCTCGACGCGTGAGCGGCACACCACCATCCGAGCGGCGCGAGGCGCCCGCGGACGTCGAGCGGCTGTACGACGCCTCGGCGGACCGGGCCGGGTACGTGCGGCGCATCTTCGGCGAGATCGCCGGGCGCTACGACCTGATGAACACCATCATGACCGGCGGGCGGCACCACGCGTGGCGCGCCGCGACCGCGCGCGCTCTCGTGCGGCCCGGCGACCACGTCGTCGACGTGGGGTGCGGGACCGGCGACCTCTCGCTGGCCTGCGCGCGGGCCGGCGCGGGCGCGGTGCTCGCCGTGGACTTCGCCGCGCCGATGCTCCCGATCGCGCGCCGCAAGGCGGGACGCCGGGGAGCGAGCGGCGTGGGGTTCATGCAGGGCGACGGGCTGCGGCTGCCGCTCGCCGACGGTTCCGCCGACGCGTGGTGCGCGGCGTTCGTGATGCGCAACGTGCCGGACGTCGACGGCCTGCTCGCCGAGGCGCATCGCGTGCTGCGGCCGGGCGGACGGCTGGCGGTGCTCGACATCCCGCGCATCGAGGGCGGGTTGCTGGCGCCGTTCAAGCGCTTCCACCTCGCGCGCGTCGTGCCGCTGCTCGGCCGGCTGTTCGGCGGCCACAGCGACGCGTACAGCTACCTGCCGGTCTCCGCCGAGCACTTCATGTCGGTCGATGAGCTCTCGGCGCGCCTCGCCGCGGCGGGGTTCGAGGTCGAGCGGGTGCGCACGTTCGGCGTCGGGACGGTGGCGCTGCATGTGGCGGTGCGGCCGGCCTGACCGGGGCGCGAGCACCAGCGGTCGCGGGTGGACCCACAGGCGACAGCCGGGGCCAAGCAGAAGCCCCCTCCGAGGAGGGGGCTTCCGTTATGCCCTGGTTTCCGAGCGTAGGCGAGAGCCTAGTCGGGGGTGGAGCTCCAGACGGTGAAGTCGCCGCCCTGGGGCATCGGCCCACCGGAGATGCCGATCTCAGCCGGCATGCTGATCTGGCGGTCACCCGCGCGACCCTGGATCTGCTGGATCGTGTCCGTGTGCATCCAGATGCGCGTGCGGCCACCACCCTGGTTGCCGCCACTGGGCGACACCGGCTTGTCGGAGGTGATGCTGATGTCACCCGCGTAGAGGTCGAGCGCCTCGCCGCGCTTGATGCCCGCGTAGCCCAGACCCTCGATGAAGTAGTTGTGGAAGGTCGTGAAACCCTCGTACATGTTCTCGAAGGAGAGGTCGTCGGCGGTGATGCCGGCGCCGTCGAGCATCTTGCGGCCGGTCGAGTCGGTGGACGCCTCGGCGTTGTCCAGGCCCTGGGTCAGACCGAACTTCGGGCGGGTGGTGCCGTGGTTCAGGATGTAGACCGGGGTCTGCGCCATGTCCTGTGCGCGCTCGGCCGTCGTGAAGACGTAGGCCACCGCGACGTGGATGGGCATGTCGTGGTCGAAGAGGTTCATCGGCTCGACGATCCAGCGAGCGTTGACGTAGTCCTCAACGGTCACCTCGTCGGGGCGGTGCTGTGCGAAGAAGCCCTCGGGGAACATGAGGCCGTTCTTCTTCTCTTCGACGATGAACGGCGCCATCATGTCGTGGGTCTTGCCGTACTTCGCCATGTACTCCTGGAAGGTCCAGCCGTCGCCGGTGGCGGCGCTGACGCCCCAGGGGTTCCGCCACACTGCCGGGCCCTCAACCAGCGGACGCGCGTTGGCGCCACCCTGGTAGTAGCGGCCGGGGAAGTTGTGCCAGGCCTTGACGAGCACCACGGTGTTCGCGAGGCCGCGGCCGATGGCCTCGGACGCGACACAGATGACGTTCGACATGCAGCCGGGGCCGTACATCGTGAAGGACACGTTGTCCAGCTCGGGCATGTTGTTGAGGATCCACTCGGAGCTGAGCGCGGCGATGCCGTCGAACGGCTCGACGCCGGGCTGGAACTGCGAGATCACGTCCTCGGGCAGCGGGTCGCCCTCGGGCCACCACGCGCCGGTCGTGGTCGAGCGGTCGAGGACGAGTCCGTCCACGTCGCTCGCGCTGATGCCGGCGTCCTCGATGGCGTTGCGGATTGCGACCATGGCCCACGCGCCGATGCTGGTGCTGGCCTGGCCGTCCCAGCGCCGTGCGGTGGGGGAGTGGCCAATGCCAACAGCCGCGACCTTGCCGCGGTGCTCCCAGAGGCCGGGGTTCTCCTGCGTCCGGTAGAAGTCCGCAGGTGCGTTTTCAGTCACTTGCTTTGCCCTTCCTGGGCGTTACGCCCTGGTGTGCTACCTGTCGGTTGAGGACGTTAGTCCCCGACGACCTCCCACTCGGCGACCTTCTGGCCGTTGGCGGGGGTCTCCTCGAAGACGACCCGGACCTCGGCGCCCATGGGGACCTCGCGGACCGGGGTGCCGGGGAGGTGGGACAGGAACAGCGCGTTCTTGTCTTCCCAGAGCTCGATCACGGCGATGTTGAACGGCTGGTCTTCCTGCAGGGAAGCCACCGGGGTGTCGTACATGGTCACGTACGACTGGATCCGGCCGCGGCCGCTGACCTCGTGCCACTCAAGGGTACCCTCGGGGCCGCAGCGGTAGCACTCCTCTGCGGGGGGGTGCTGCAGCATGAGCAGGCCGTCGCGCTCGGTGCACTCGTTGCACCGCTGCACGACCAGCCGATCTTCGTTACACGCGTCGAAGAAAGGCTTCGTCAACTCGTCAGGTACTGGGGATTGCTTCGGCACGTCTCCTCCATTCCTCCAGCGCCACATCCTGGCGCCGGCGATCGCTGCTCGCGTAAGCGGAAGCGACGCGACCGCCCCGCCTGCATCTGTGTTTCTACTCCGTTCCGGCGCAGTTGCCAACACCCCGCCCACCACGAAACGCAGCCCGGGCGCTCCAGTGGAGCGCCGTGCTGTGCGGCATGCGAGGTTTGGGCAGATGTAGGTGTATGGCGCGCCGGGAAGGATTCGAACCCTCGACCGTCAGATCCGAAGTCTGATGCTCTGTCCCCTGAGCTACCGGCGCGTTCCGGCTTCCAGATTCCCGCCCCAGGCGCCGCCGTGTCAACGCGGCGGGAGCGGCCTGATCGGCCGCTCCCATCGTCCCCGCTGCACGGGCAGTGCCCGGTGATGGCTATGACCCGATGCGGCCGCCTCCGGTCTTCGTGACCGCGACCAGGCTCGGCAGCGGCGGCCAGATGCCGTCCGGCCACAGGCTCTGCGGGTTGTCCGGCCCCTCGCTGCGCTCGCCCGGGTGCTGGACGTTGATGAAGAGTGTCTCGAATTCCGGCGTGAACTCCGGGCCGCACACCTCCGCGCCCAGCGGCACGCTCAGGAACGGCTGCACGTTGCCGCGCTGCGAGCCCGAGGTCGGCACCGCGAACACACAGTCGTTGAACCCGATCGACCGCGACTGGCCGTCGGTCGCGATCCAGAGGTTGCCGAGCTCGTCGAAGGTGACGTTGTCCGGCGCGGCGATCGGGCTGACCTCGCTCTTGTCGTACCCGGCGTAGTACGTGCCCTCGTCCTCGGGGTCGCCGCAGAGCAGGAAGATCTCCCACGTGAACGTGGTCGACGCGAGGTCTCCGCCGTCCTCGGAGATCTCGATGACGTGCCCGTGGCGGTTGTTGGCGCGCGGGTTGACGGCGTTCTCGTCGCCCTCCTCGCGACGTGTGTTGTTGGTGAGCGCGACGTACACGCGGTTGTTGCGCGGGTTCACCTCCACGTCCTCGGGGCGGTCCATGGGCGTCGCGCCCACCAGGTCGCCGGCGCCGCGGGTGTTGAGCAGCACCTCCGCCTGGCTGATGTCCTCGAGCGCTCCTTCGCCACCGACCAGCGGGATCCACTCGCCGGTGCCGTCGTCGTCGAAGCGCGCGACGTAGAGCGTGCCGGAGTCCAGCAGCGAGAAGTTCGCCTCGCGGTATGCCGGGTTGTGGTAGCCCTCGGTGACGAACTTGTAGAGGTAGTCGAAGCGCTCGTCGTCGCCCGAGTAGAGGACGACCCGGCCGCTGTTGGCGAGCGCCATCGTCGCGGCCTCGTGCTTGAAGCGGCCGAGCGCGGTGCGCTTCTTCGGCACGTACGAGGAGTCGTACGGGTCGATCTCGACGATGTAGCCGAAGCGGTTGATCTCGTTCGGCTCCTTCGAGATGTCGAAGCGGTCGTAGACCTCTTCCCAGCCGCGCCGGGAGGCGCCGCCGGGGGCGCCGAGGCGCTCGTTGATGGCCTGGAGCCCGAGGTTCGACGTCACCGGCGGGACGCTGGCGAGGCCGTCGTTGTTGGCGAAGTACTGGTGGAAGTTCTCCTCGGCGGTGAGCACCGTGCCCCACAGCGTCTTGCCCCCGGCGCAGTTGTTGAGCATCCCCTCCACGACGGTGCCGGTCGGGTCGCTCGATGTCTTCATCCAGTCGTGCCCGCGCAGCGGCCCGGCGATCTCGATGGGTGTGAAGCCGGTGATGCGGCGGTTGAAGGCCGACCCGACGTCCACCGACCAGTCGCCTCCGGCCGTGCTTCTCAGCGCGAGGATGCTCATCCCGTGCGCGGCGATCTCAACGTCCACCTCGCCCTGCGTGGGGCCTTCCGCCGGGTTGCGGAACATGCGATCGCGCTCGGTGTACTCGTGGTTGACCGCGAGCACGCCGTGCGAGGGGCGCCCGTTGCCATGCGTCAGCAACGGGAAGTAGGCGTTAAGGTCGGCGTTCCAGCCGAACGTCTGCTCCTGCAGTGACCGCGAGGCGTTGTCGATCGTCATGCGCGCGACGCCGCGGTGGAGCGGGTCGCCCCAGCGCATGAGCACCTTCGACTCGTACCCCGCGGGCACGACGACGGCGTCCTGGCTGTTGAGATCGATGGGCGCGAAGCCGAGCGAGGCGCCGGTGGCCGGCGCGGTCCTCGACGTGTCTCCGTCCGCGGGCGCCTCGTCATCGTCGGCGGCGAACACGCCGGGGCCGGCGCCCAGGAGCGCCGAGCCGGCCGGCGTGGCTGCCAGCAGCAGCGGCGCAGCCGCGACGGCGCCCTTGAGGAGCGCGCGACGCCCGAAGCGGCGCTCGACCACGTGCTGGAAACTGTCGCCTGAGGCGGCGGCCTCCGCCTCGTTCGGCGCCTCGTGGAAGCAGGCCGCGTCGCACTTGAAGATGCACTTGCGGGGGACGGCCTCGGACTTGTTGCCCACCAGGGGCAGGCGCGAGATCAGCTCGCGGCGGGATCGGCGTATTCCGGACGACACGTATCAGGGTCCCTTCACTCTCGGCGATGGCCGTGCGTGCGGCACGGCGCTGACTTGTTCCGAGCGTGAGTTCGCGGCGGTTAACGAGTCGTTAGGGCTGGTTTAGCGCACGGTTAAGGCGGGTTAGCACGCCGTTAAGGCCGCCGGCCCATGCCGGGGCAGTTCTCTGTGCGACGCCGCGGTCTTGCCGACCACGCGAGGGCACGACGAAACGCCGCGCGCACGGGGCGCGCGACGCCGTCATCCGGTTCGATCGGGAGTGCCCGGGCGGGCGTGCGCCCGCGGTAGGACAGCGCCTAGTAGCGGTCGCGGCCTCCGCCGCCGTAGCCGCCCCGGCCGCCGCCACCGCCGCCGCCGTAGCCACCCCGGCCACCGCCACCGCCGTAGTCGCCGCGGCCACCGCCACCGCCGCCGCCG
>CAZMCK010000049.1:0-12768 GCA_964565075.1 uncultured Dehalococcoidaceae bacterium | reverse complement strand
GACGTAGGCGCCCAGCGTCTTGTCCATGCTGACGCCGTCCCAGCGGCGGTCCGTGTTCTTCGAGTGCCCCGCCCCGGCGAGCACCACCTTGCCGCGGTGCTCCCAGATGCCGACCGGGTCCTCGTTGCGCTCCCAGTGAATTGCGCGCGCCATGATGTGTGCCTTCCTGCCCTGCGCTGACCGTCGCGGTCGCGACGAGGGGCTAGCTCTCCTCGACGATCCTCCACTCGGGGATCAGCTGGTCGTCCGAGACGGCGATGAAGTCGACCTCAACGGTGGCGCCGACTGGGACCTCGCCGACGGGGACGCCGGGGAGGTTGGAGAAGAAGTTGATCTCGGGGTCTTCCTGCAGGGCGACCACCGCGTTGTTGAACGGCTGCTCTTCCTGCCACGCCATGATCCGCGAGTCGTAGGTGACCGAGAAGCCGACGATGGTGCCGCGCCCGCTGGTCTCGAGCCAGTCGAGGTGGAACTGCCAGCCGCACTCGCGGCACTCCACTTCGGGTGGGAACTGCTTGCGGTCGCACATGGTGCAGACCTGGACAATGAGCCGGCGCTCGTTGCAGGCGTCCCAGAACGGCTTGCTGACGGCGTCGGGCACCGGGATTGGTCGCGGCATGCTGCCCTCCTCGCTCTATTACGAACGAGCATAACGGGGCGCCGCAAGTGGTCCGGCGTTCAGCTTCCGGTGAGCGGGTCCCTCCGCACGTCGAGGTCGCCCTCGAATGCGGCGAGGATGTCCTCGGGTGTCTCGTCGAAGTCGTCGGCGATCCAGAGCTTCCCGGCAAGCCGCCCGGGCGTTCGCCGCCCGGATGCTCCCCGATCGGGCTGCGGCGTGTTCGCGTGGGAACCTGACCGGGTCATCGCTGCTGCTGTCCTCGTCGGCTGCTCCGGGATCCAGCGGGAACTCAGGCTACTCGCTGAAGTCCGGGAGGGCCACGATCCGGGCCTCGTGGCCGTTCTCGTCCGTGTCCATGATCCCGACCGTGCCGAGTCTGCGGATCTGGCGAGGGAGCGTCGGGCTGCCGGGGTTCACGAACAGGATGCCCTGGTGCCGCTCCACCATCGGGATGTGCGTGTCCCCGAACACGACCGCCTCGACGCGCTCCCCGAAGACGTCGATCAGGTACTCGTCGAGCGGCTCATCATCGCTGACCTGGCGCCCCATCACGCCGGGCGCCACCTCGAAGCCGTGATTCCTGATCATCAGGTCGTGCACGAGACCGACCGGGCGTCCGCCGACATCGACCACGCGCCTGCGGGCGACCCGGGGGTCACCGACGCACGGCGCGGGCGGCACCTCCACGGCGAGGATGGGCGCGATCTCCTCCAGCCAGTCCAGGCACTCCGAGGAGTAGATGTCCCCCGCGTGGAGGATCAGGTCCACGTCCGCGAAGGCCTTCGCGACCTCCTCCGGCGGGTGCTTGCCCATGGCAGGCGCGTGCGTGTCCGAGATCAGCCCAGTCTTCACGGTGAGTCCTTACCAGGCTGCCTCGGGCAGCCGTCCGCTCGCGGGTGCCTCGCGCCCCGCAAGCGGGCGCGCCCCCCTGGATGTGTCTAGGCCGCCGGGAAGTCCTCGGACTCCCGGATCGACCGGAACTGGTTGACGTGGTCGACGTCGTGGATGCGCTGGAAGATGTACCAGGCGCGGCAGTGCAGGTCGCCGAAGTTGCCGTGCGGGTGCGTCGGCTCCAGGTCGGCGTCCTCCGGCAGCGCTGCCGCCAGTTGCCCGAACTGGATGCCGTTACGCAGCAGCTCGTTGCGCAGCTCCTCGAACGACAGCTCGGCCGGGTCGACCTCGTCGGCGGGGTCGGAGACCGTGACGCCCGCGAGACGCTCGACGATGTGGAGCGTGGAGCGGGTCACGGCGATCTCGTGGCGCAGGCCCTCCATGATGGTCCACTCGTCGGCGGACGTGCGGGCCTCTGCCTGCTCGGCGGTGACGCCGTCGAGCTGCGCGAGGAGGTCGAGGCGTGGGCGCGCCACGCGTGGCCAGAGGTCGAGCCACGAGTACTTCTCGCCCTGCCCTCGCAGGTAGTTGTGGACGTTCTGCTGCTCTTCGGTCAGTTGCTGGGTTGTCATGCCACTCTCCCATGGCCGCTCCGCGCGAACGCCGGCTGCGCCCGCCGTGATGGCGCTCCGATTCTAAACGCCCCCGCGAGTATCCGTGCGCGGCCCCAGCCCGCTATGCGTCGTCGGCATCCTCGGCGTCGACCTCCTTGACCAGGTCGAGCAGGCGTCCGAGGTCGTTGAGGTAGTCCTTGATGTTGTCGCCGCGCAGGCCCACGCGCAGCGAGTCGATGCCGGCATCGCGGTACGCGCGGAGGCGCTCCTTGATGAAGTCGTCGTTGCCCAGCAGGTTCGTCTGCAGCGCGATCGCGACCGGGACCAGGTCCTGCGCCTCGGCGCGCTGGCCGTTGATCCACAGCCGGTGCACCTCGCGGACCTCCTCGAAGCCCTGCCGCGCGAAGGCCTCGACGTAGAAGTTGCGGCCCGGCTCGCCCATCGCCCCGAAGGTGAACGCGTAGCCCACGGCGTGGCGCTTCGCCAGCGCGTCGAGGTCGTCGTCGAACTCGAGGGTGACCGGCACCTGCAGCTCGAGGTCGTCGAGCGAACGCCCGACGGACTCGGCGCCCGCACGGATGTGGTCCAGGAACGCGTGGCCGGTCTCGGGGACGAAGCAGTTGCCGATCCACCCGTCGCACAGCTCGCCGGTCATGCGCAGGTTCTGCGGGCCGACCGAGGCCACATAGATGGGGAGGCGGCGCGAGCCGGGGCGGGTGCGCATCGGGCGCAACTCGTCGCGGAGCGGGATCTTGTGGATCTCGCCGTCGTAGACCACGCGCTCGCCGCTCTCGACCAGGCGGATGATCTCGATGAGCTCGCGCGAGCGGCGGATGGGGCGCTCGAAGTCGACGCCGTCCCACGCCTCCATGATCTGGGGCGTGCTGGTGCCGAGGCCGAGCACGAAGCGGTCGTTGGTCATCGAGGCGAGGGACATCGCGGTGCCCGCCGTGAGGGCGGGGCTGCGCGCGCCGATCTTCATGATGCTGGTGCCGAGCCGGATGGTGGAGGTCTGGCTGGCGAGGTAGGCGAGCTGGGTGGCTCCGTCCCACCCCCACGCCTCGCCGCTCCAGATCGAGTCGGCGCCGAGGCGTTCCGCCTCGAGCGCGAACGCGAGAGCGCTCTCCCAGTCGTCGGGTTCGTTGCGATGGAGGCCAACTCCGATACGCATGGCGTGCTCCTGCTCAGCGGGCCGTGACGCGCCCGATGATACAGGGGCAGCGGTGGCGCGCGTCGCGGAAGATCCCGGGGCCAGTCCCTCCGAGCGGCGCACCGGCGTGCACACAGAGAGCGGCCACCCTCGGGCGATGCGCGCGCCCGCGGCTTGCCGAGACGGGTGCGTGGCGGCTACCGTGCCGCTCGGATTCCCCGCGCGATCTTCCGCGTCGCGCAGCGAGGGATGCCGGCGACTCTCACCGCCTGATTCCCGGCAGCGCGCGGCACGTACAGCTTCTGCGGGACTGTGCAGTCAGGGTCCCCGAGTGCGGAGTGACGGGGAGCGCCGTTGATCACGCTCTCATCGCGGACTTCCGGCTACACGCTGCCGCGCCCGCTGCGGGCCATCCTCGTCGCCGCATTGCTGTACCTGTTCCTTGTCGGCGTCTCTTCGCTTGAGGCGGGGATCAAGGGGCTTGGGGCGGAGTTCCAGGCCGGACTGCTCGAAAGCGTCGACAACCCGGTGGCCGGGCTGTGCGCGGGGGTCCTGGCGACCGTGCTCGTGCAGTCCTCGTCGGTATCGACGGCGACGATCGTCGGGCTGGTGGGCGCGGGCACGCTGAACGTGGAATCCGCCGTGCCGATGATCCTCGGCGCGAACATCGGCACCACCATCACCAATACGCTGGCGTCGCTGGCTTCGATCGGGAGGACCGCGGAGTTCCGGCGCGCGTTCGCCGCGGCGATCCAGCATGACTTCTTCAACATCCTTGCCGTGCTGATCTTCCTACCCCTGCAGATCGCCACCGGCTTCCTCTCGGAGGCGGCGTACTGGCTTGCCGACCTGCTCGGCGGCAACGTCGGCGGGGGCAAGGCACGCAGCCCCATCAAGGAGATCGTCAAGGAGCCCGTCCGCCAGATCCAGGACCTGCTCGGCGGCGCCATCGACAGCGACCGGCTGGTGGGGGCTCTCCTGCTCGCGCTGGGGCTGGTGCTGATCTTCATCAGCCTGGCCCTGATCACCATCAACATGCGGCGGCTGTTCGCGGAACGTCTGGAACGCTCGCTGAACTCCGCTGTGGCTCGTGGCAGCGGGCTGGTCGGGATGGTTATCGGGGGGGTGACCACGATCGCCGTTCAGTCGTCGAGCATCACGACGTCGATCCTCATCCCGCTGGTGGGCTCAGGGGTGCTCACCCTGCGCAACGCATTCCCGATCACGCTGGGAGCCAACGTCGGCACCACGGTCACCGCGCTCCTTGCGTCGTTGGCGGTCGACTTGCGCGCCGGTCTGGTGGTGGCGCTCACCCACACGTTGTTCAACCTGGCGGGAATCGGCCTGATCTACCCGATCAGGCAGCTCCGGGAGATTCCGGTGCGGCTCGCGGAGCGGGTCTCGAGGATCGCGGCGGTCCCACCCGCTGCTGGTCGCGCTCTATGTCATCGGGACATTCATCGTCGGCCCGATCGCGGGGATCGTCCTCCTGCGGTAGCCGGCGTCCCTGCCCCGCAAGTCGCTCAGGCCACCACCAGCGGGATACGCATCTCCGTGGGGGTCAGCCCGGCGTGATGCGAGAGCTGCCGCAACCCTTGCCGCGAGGCCTTCGAGGCGTAGTACCCGAGTATGGCGTCGCCACGTGAGATGGCCATGTAGTCGCCGATACGCTGCCTGGTGGTCGGCGTGATCGGGTTCGGGCCGAGTAGCCGCAGCTCGTCGACCTCGTCCGTGGTGAGCAGGAAGAAGCGCTCACCAAAGCTCGCGCGGAAGCGCTCCTCGAAGCGCGCGTGCTCGCCGGGGCGCACGTGGAACTCGACGACGCGCGCGTCGCCGGACGGGGCGCTCGACAGGAGCGCCGGGATACCGTCGGAGTCGCGGATCATGAAGCGGTCCTCGGGCGAGACGCCGAGGTGGCCGTGGTCCGCGGTGACCACCAGCCGGGTCGACCTGCCGAGCGCGGCGTTCAGGTCCGCCACCAGCCGGTTGATGGCGATGATGGCGGCGCGCGCGCCGATGCTCTCCGGGCCGCCGTGGTGCGCCTCGTTGTCGATGTGGGGCACGTACACGTAGATGAAGGTGGGCTCGTCGGAGCCCATCACGGCCTGCATGATCGCCCCGTACGTACCCGCCAGCGAGGGGTAGGCATCGGTGGCCTCGCCACCCGTCCAGTACCGCGAGTACACGCTGCCCGCGATGTTGCGAGGCATCAGCACGTGGGCGGGGCGCCGCACGCGCGCCATCAGGCTCGGCACGGGGAGCGCCACCTCCGGGTCCACGCCCAGGTCGGCCAGAGTGCGGTCGTCCGAGCGGCGCCGGTACTGGAGGATCGTGGCCGGCCCGCCGATCTCGTCGAGGTGAGTCCACCATCCCGTGACCGAGTGGGTCGCCGGCCACTCCCCCGTGGCCAGCGAGGTGAGCGCGACGGCGGTCGATGACGGGAACACGGTGCGGAGCTCGCTGTGGAGGTGCTCGCGGAGCGCGCCCGCGGATTCCTCGCGCTGCAGCATCTCGAGGCCGAGCCCGTCGGCGAGGATCAGGACCAGGTGCTCGCGCTCCTCGAGCGTGTCGGCGAGGGCACGCGCAAACGGCGAGAGTTTCACGTTGCGTGCGCCCGCCGCCGACGCCACCGCGCGGGAGACGTCGACGAGGTTGGGTACATCGGGATCCGGGCGCAGCAGCGTGCCCGCATCAAAGGCCGCGAGTAATTCCGACATATCGGACAGGCGCGCGTCCGGGGTCATTGCACGACGCTATCATGAAGGTCGACGTGACGCCCCGCGTGAAGCGGGGCGGGCCGACCGCCTGACGATGTGGCTGCGCGAATGCCCCCTCCGGATGCCCTCGACGCCGACAGCATCGCCGCCCAGCTCGGCGCTACCTACGCCGCGATCAATGCCGGCGAGCGGGCACAGCACCCCGAGCTGATCGAGCGGGTCGCGCACCCGACCGACCTCGCCGGGTCCTCACGGGCGCTCGACGGCGACGCCCATGTCGTGACCGTGGTCGCGCCGGATATCTCCGGTGCGCTGTCGCTCATCACCGGAGCGCTGACCGCGCACGGCTTCGACATCGAGACAGGTGACCTCTTCATGGTGCGTCGCCCCACCGAGCGGCGTGCCGCGCCGCGGCCCGGGCGGTTCGGGCCACCGCGCGGCCGGCCCGGCGTACCCGCGGGGCGTCCGATGCCGCCACGCGGCCCGTCCCGTCCGGTGCAGTTGCTCCTCGACCGCTTCGTCGTACGGGGGAGCGCCGACGCAGACCCGTGGGATGCCATTCGCGAGGACCTGCAACGCGCCTTCGCCCTGCTCGCGGGCGGCGACGCGGAGGCGGCACAGACCCTGATCATCGACGGCATCAGCCGCTCCCTCCCGCACGGCGAGGCGCCCGCACGCGCGATGGACCCCGTCGCCATCGAGATCGATACGACATCCGACCCCGATGCGACGGTCCTGACGATCGCCGGCGTCGACGAGCGCGGCTTCCTGTTCGAGTTCGCAAACGCGCTGGCCATGCTGCAGGTGTCGATCCGGCGCGCCGAGATCCGCACCCGGGACAGCACCAGCCACGACACGTTCTGGGTCACCACGCGCGATGGCTCGAAGCTCGACGACCCCGCTCGCCTCGAGGAGCTGCGGGTGGCGGCCGTGCTGATCCGCCAGTTCACGCAGCTGCTGCCGCTCGCGCCCGACCCCGGGCAGGCGTTGCGGCAGTTCGGGGCGCTGGCCAGGAGCATGCTCGCGTTCAGCGAGCGGCGCGAGGCGATCGCGGCGCTGGCGGACGAGCAGGTCCTGGAGACGCTGGCCGCCGCGCTCGGCGTCAGCCGCTACCTGTGGGAGGACTTCCTGCGCTTCCAGCACGAGAGCCTGTTCCCCGTGCTCACCGACCGCCCCGCCCTCGACGCGGCCAAGCCCGTGGAGCGGCTGCGCGAGGAGCTACGCGCGGCCGGGCCGCCCGACGCCGATACGCTCAACGCCTTCAAGGACCGCGAGCTGTTCCGCATCGACCTGCGGCACATCAGCGGGCGGTCGGGGTTCGCGGACTTCTCGTACGAGCTGTCCGACCTCGCCGAGGTCGTCGTCGCCGAGGCAGCGGAGCAGACCACCCGCTCGTTGCGGGCACGGCACGGCGAGCCACGGCTCTCCACGGGCGCGCCGTGCCGCTGGTCGATCGCGGCACTGGGCAAGTTCGGGGGACGCGAGATCGGGTTCGCGTCGGACCTGGAGCTGCTCACGGTCTACGAGGGGCCGGGGACCACCGACGGCGCCGATCCGGTGCCCAACAGCGCCTACTTCGAGGACTTCGTGCGCGGGGTGCGAGACTCCATCCGTGCGCCGCGCGAGGGCATCTTCGAGCTCGACCTGCGCCTGCGGCCCCACGGTGACAGCGGCAGCCTGGCCAACTCCATCGACCAGTGCCGGGTCTACTACGCACCGCGCGGCGAGGCGCGGCAGTTCGAGCGCATGGCGCTGGTGCGGCTCAGGCGCGTCGCCGGCGACGTCGGGCTCGGGCGCACGCTCGAGGCGCTGCGCGACGCCTTCGTGTACTCGGGCGCGCCGCTGGACATCGCCGAGCTGCTGCACATGCGCGAGCGTCAGGCGAGCGAGCTGGTGGCGGCGGGCGACCGCAACGCCAAGCACAGCTCCGGCGGCCTCGTCGACATCGAGTACTACGTGCAGACGCTCCAGATCATGGCCGGGGCGACGGAGCCGTCGGTGCGGACGCCGAGCACGGTCGAGGCGATCGCGGCGCTGGCCGCGACGGGGCATGTGAGCTACGACGATGCCGTGAAGCTGCCGGAGGCCTACTCGTTCCTGCGCAGGCTGATCGGCGCGCTGCGGGTGGTACGAGGGAACGCCCGCGACCTCACGATCCCGCCGGTCGGCTCGCCCGAGTTCGGGTACCTCTCGCGACGGCTGTTCTACGAGACGCCCGAGGCGCTGGCCGCGGCGATCGACGTCCGCATGCAGTACGCCGCCTCGCTGTGGAGCCTGCTGCCGGTCGAGTAGGTGCCTGTGGGTGGATGCGCGCACGGCCCGGGCGCGCCGGGGGGCGCGAGTTGGTCATCGGGCGGGCGCGGGGAATGCTGGCGACCCCGATCGGATTCGAACCGACGATCTCCACCGTGACAGGGTGGCGTGTTAGACCGCTACACTACGGGGCCTCGAACACATCGATCGTAGAGGCCGCCGGCTGCGAGGGTCAATCGCACCAGTGGTCGGCCACGGCGGTTCACCCTCGCGCGTGCCGCTGGTACGCTCGCGGGGGAGCCGAGATGCCACAACGACCACGCAGCAGGCGCACCCGAAACCGCCGCATCCAGCGCCCGCGCCTGCCCGCCGCGCCAGCCGCCGCGCCCTCGGCGGCGCCGACCGCGCCCCCGCGGCAGACTTCACGCGCCGTGGCGGCCACGGAGCGCCCGGCCCGCCAGGTGGAGCGCGACGCACCGTTCGTGCGCGGCGAGTTGATCCGCATCGGGCTCGTGAGCACTGTGTGCATGGGCCTGCTGCTCGCCCTCGTCGCTATCGACCGCCTCGGCTAGCACGAAGGCTCGCCGCGGGCGCGTCTTGCAGGCTCAGCCAGACGGGGTCAGGCGAGGCGGTTCCAGGCCACGAGGACGCTGATCACGAGCATCACCGCGCCCGCCACGTCCTGCAGCACCAGGTCGAACTCGCCCGACAGCACGAGACGGACGCCGAACGCACCGGCGAGCGCCGCCGCTGCGAACGCCTGCATCGTCATGCCGCGCTTGCGGTTCGTCGCCCGGTCGAGCGCGGCGGCGACGGCAGAGCCGGCGGCGGCCCCGCCCAGCGCCCCGAGGGCCAGCCGCAGCAGCCCCGCGAACGGCGAGGGTGGCAGCAGGATGGCGGCGACGACGCCGATCAGGGCGGCGGCGGGAATCGCGACGGCGGCCGCGCGCAGGTAGTGCCGGAGCTCCAGCTCGTACATCGGCGGGCGGCGCATCATCGCGCAGTCGGGGCAACGGATGCCGCCGGGCGCGTGGACCATGCACTGCGGGCAGATCGGCGTCTCGCACCGACCGCAGCTCAGCTCGGTCTCCGTGCGCGGATGGCGCTCGCAGTACGGAATGGGTGGGCTCCTCAGGCGGTCGGCTCTGGCACGCGGCAGCCGCGCTCCCGCGCGGCGTCGAGGAACGCGTCGACGACGTGGTCGGGGAGCGGGATGTCACCGGGCTGCCGCTCATCCTCGCGGTCGATGCCGTGGTGGTCGGAGCCGCCCAGCGCGAAGACCCCGAGGCGATCCGCGAGGCTCACCAGGCTCGCGACCATCTCCGGGTCGTAGTGCTTGTAGTAGGCCTCGAGGCCGAACAGGCCGGCGTCGGCGAGTTCGGCGGCGACGCGTTCGTAGTCCGTGGTGAAGCCCGGGTGCGCGAAGACGGCGATGCCGCCGGCGTCGCGGATCATCGCGATCGCGTCGGGCGGCTCCAGCTTCGAGCGCTCCGCGTACGCGGGCCCGTCGCGGCCGATGAAGCGGTCGAACGCCTCGTTGAACGTCTCGATGTGTCCCGCCTCGAGCAGCGCCTGCGCGATGTGTGGCCGGCCCACGGACGCCTCGCCCGCGAGTTCTTGCACGCGGCTCCATTCGATCGGCGCCCCGAGGCGTTCGAGCGCCCCGATGATGCGCTGAGCGCGGTCGATGCGGCCCGCGCGGAACGTCTCGAGCTGCTCCTGCAGCCGGGCGTCGTGGCGGTCGATGAAGTAACCGAGCATATGCACCTCGGTGCCCGGCACGTCGCAGGACAGCTCGATGCCCGGTACGAGCAGGAAACCGGGGTGGCGTGCCGCCGCCGCCTCTGCCTCATCGAGCCCGTCGAGGGTGTCGTGGTCGGTGAGCGCCATGACGCGGACGCCGCGCGCGTAGGCGAGGTCAACGAGCTCGGTGGGCGAGCGGACGCCGTCGGAGTTCGTCGAGTGTGTGTGGAAGTCGCCCTTGCTCACGTTGGTGATTCCGGCGTTCGCGTCCGCAGCTGCGTCACCACAGGGGCATCTCCCGGTCCACGCGCTCGACGCCCGTGGCGAGGCCGGTTTCGGGGTCGATCTCGATGAGGACGGAGTTGAACACGCCCGTCTCGCCCTCGGCCACGGGGAGGCGCGTGGGCATGCTGGTCACGAAGCGGCGGATGACGGAGTCCACGTCGTCGCCGATGACCGAGTCCAGCACGCCGACCATGCCGAGGTCGCCCACAGCCGCCGTGCCGCCCGGCAGCAGGCGCGCGTCCGCCGTGGGGACGTGTGTGTGCGTGCCGACGACCGCGGAGACGCGGCCGTCGAGGTACCACGACAGGGCCTGCTTCTCGCTGGACGCCTCGGCGTGGAAGTCCACGACGACGCAGGTGCCGGGCGCAATCTCGTCGAGCATCTCGTCGATGATCTGGAACGGGTCGTCCACCGTGGCGGGCATGAAGACGCGGCCCATCAGGCTGATCACGGTCAGGTCCTGGTGGCGGGCGATCCCCCGCCCGGGCACGCCGGACGGGTAGTTCGCGGGCCGCAGGATCGGCCAGTCCCGGTCCAGCAGGGGGACGAACTCGCGGATGTCGAAGATGTGGTTGCCAGAGGTGATCACGTCGACGCCGGCCTCGAACAGCTCGTTGGCCGTACGCTCGGTCAGGCCGCGGCCGCGTGCGGCGTTCTCGCCGTTGGCGATGACGTGGTCGATGCGCAGCGTGTTGCGGAGTTCGGGCAGCACGGCGCCCACGGCCTCGCGCCCCGGCCGGCCGACGATATCGCCGACCATCAGGACGCGCATGATCAGCGCGCGACCGACGTGGCGCGCGTCTCCCGCACCACCGTGACCTTGATCTGGCCGGGGTACTGCAAGGTCTCCTCGATCTTCTTCGAGACGTCGCGCGCGAGGCGCGTGGCTTCGAGGTCGTCGACGCGTTCGGGCTGGACCAGCACCCGCACCTCGCGGCCGGCCTGGATCGCGAACGACTGGTCGACGCCCTCGAAGGAGTTGGCGACGTCCTCGAGCGCTTCGAGGCGCTTCACGTACTGGTCCATGGAGTCGCGGCGGGCGCCGGGGCGGCTGCCGGAGACGGCGTCGGCGATGATGACGATGAGGGCCTCGGTGGTCTCCGGCTGGATCTCCTCGTGGTGCGCGGCGATGCAGTGCACGACCTCGCTGCCGACGCCGAAGCGACGCGCGATCTCAGCGCCGAGGGTGGCGTGCGTGCCCTCCATCTCGCGGTCCACGGCCTTGCCGAGGTCGTGCAGCAGGCCGCCCATGCGCACCGTCTCCACGTCGGCGCCCAGCTCGTGCGCGAGGGCTACGGCCAGCCACGACGTCTCGATGCAGTGGCGGAGCTGGTTCTGGCCGTACGAGTAGCGGAACCGCAGCTTGCCCAGCGTCTTGACGACCTCCGGGTGCAACGTCGCGACCTCGGCGTCGACGAGCGCCTGCTCGCCGGCCTCCTGGACCATGCGCTCCACCTCGTCGCGCGCCTTGTCGACGGCCTCCTCGATGCGGCTGGGCTGGATGCGTCCGTCCTGCACGAGGCGCGCGAGGGCGACACGCGCGATCTCGCGCCGCACGGGCTCGAACCCGACGACCGTGACCACCTCGGGCGTGTCGTCGATGAGCAGGTCGCAGCCCGTCGCGGCCTCGAAGGCGCGGATGTTGCGGCCCTCGCGGCCGATGATGCGGCCCTTGAGGTCGTCTGACGGGATGGGCACTACGGAGACGGTGGCCTCGGCGGTGACCTCGGAGGTCATGCGCTGCATGACCGTCGCGAGGATCTTGCGGGAGCGCATGTCCGCCTCGGCGCGGGTGGCGGCCTCCATGGTGCGCACGCGCCGCGCCGACTCCTCGCGCAGCTCGTCGTCGAGGCGGGCGAGGAGCAACTCGCGCCCCTCGTGGGCGGTCATACCGGCGATGCGTTCCAGCTCGTCACGGAGCCGGCCGCGCTCCGTCTCGAAGTCTTCGCTGTTGCGCTTCAGCGTCTCCTCGCGGCCGTCGAGGTCGTGGGCGCGGTCGCGCAGCGACTGCTCGCTGCGTTCCATGCCCTCGGCCCGGCGCTCCAGCGACTCTTCGCGCTGCTCGAGGCGGCGCTCGACGCGCGTGGCCTCCTGGCGCTGCTCGCGCAGCTCGTCGTCGATCTCCTCGCGGTAACGGAGCGCGCTCTGCTGTGCGTCGAGCTCGATCTCGCGCGCGCGGCTCTCGGCCTGCTCGCGGACGAGGTCGGCGGCCTCACCGGCGCGACGCCGCATGTCGCGCGCGCCGATGCCGAGCACCGCGTAGCCGAGTACCCCGCCCACGACGAGCGCGATCACGCCCACGAGGGCGCTGAGCGCCACTTCCTCCATCACGGAGCCTCGATTCGGACCCGCGCCGCCGCCGGAGCGGGTCGCGAGTGGTAGTCGTTTATGGCCGGCGGCCGGTCGGGAAGCGCCAAACCTGCTCGCCAGCTTAGCACTGCGCACGGCGCGGGGGCGACCTCCGCCGCCGTAAGCGGGCGAGCGTGGGCGCGCGAGGAACCCCGGGTCAGCCAGGCAGAGCGGCCGCGGACCGCTCCTCGGCGAGCGCCGAGAGCG
>CAZMCK010000048.1:0-12870 GCA_964565075.1 uncultured Dehalococcoidaceae bacterium | reverse complement strand
GGCGGCCGGGCGTCATCTCGGCGCGCTACGGCGGGCCGCAGGCCGCGACGGCCGCCGCGCGCAACGCGCTGCTGCTCGGGGAGCTCGAGGGCGTCCCGCCTGCGCGCCGCGGGGCGCGCTTCCGCGCCGTGCTCGCCCTCGCCATGCCCAACAGCGAGACCTATGTCCGGGAGGCGACCGTCGAAGGGCGCATCGCCGCCGCGCCGCGCGGGGCCGAAGGGTTCGGATACGACCCCATCTTCGAGCTGCCGGATGGGCGCACCATGGCCGAGCTCGGAGAGGACAAGCACGGCATCAGCCATCGCGGGCTGGCCGCGCGTGAGATAATCGACGTGCTGCGGGAGCTCCAATGACCGACCAGGCCGCGCCCACCGACCTCCTCGACGCCTTCGGGCGGCCGCTGCGCGACCTGCGCATCTCGGTCACGGACCGCTGCAACTTCCGCTGCCGCTACTGCATGCCGCGCGAGGTCTTCGGCCCGGACTTCGAGTTCCTGCCGCGCGACCAGATCCTGACGTTCGAGGAGATCGCGCGCCTCGCCGGCCTGTTCGCGGGCCTCGGCGTCCGCAAGCTGCGCCTCACCGGCGGGGAGCCGACGCTGCGCGCCGACCTCCCCGCGCTCGTCGCGCAGCTGCGCGAGGCGACGCCCGACATGGACATCGCGCTGACGACCAACGGCTCGCTGCTGACGCGCCTCGCGCAGCCGCTCGCCGACGCCGGGCTCGACCGCGTCACGGTCTCGCTCGACACGCTCGACGACGCGATCTTCCGCGAGATGAACGACGTCGAGGTGCCCGTGCAGACCGTCCTCGACGGCATCGAGGCCGCCGCGGCGGTGAGGCTGCGGCCGGTCAAGGTCAACGCCGTGATCAAGCGCGGCGTGAACGACCACACCGCGGTGGACCTCGCGCGCTACTTCAAGGGCTCCGGCCACATCCTGCGCTTCATCGAGTTCATGGACGTGGGCGCGACGAACGGCTGGGTCCTGGACGACGTGGTCCCGGCCGCCGAGCTCGCCGAGCGCGTGGGCGCGGAGCTGCCGATCGAGCCGGTGGAGCCCTCGTACCGCGGCGAGGTGGCCCGGCGCTGGCGTTACCTGGACGGCGACGGCGAGGTGGGGTTCATCACCTCGGTCTCCGCACCCTTCTGCAGCGACTGCACGCGTGCGCGGCTCTCGGCGGACGGCTCGCTCTACACCTGCCTGTTCGCGGTGCTCGGCACGGACCTGCGCGCGCCGCTGCGCGAGGGTGCGAGCGACGAGGAGCTGCTGGACATCCTGCGCGGCATCTGGCGCGTCCGCGACGACCGCTACTCAGAGCTCCGCTCCGCCGCCACCCCCGACGTGGCCTCGCTCGGCCCGCGCATCGAGATGTCGTACATCGGCGGCTAGCTGTACTGCCCACAGAGGTGTGAGACACGGCTGAAGGGCGGAGAGCCACGCGCTCTACGAGCCTTGTCCATGTCGGTGCTGGATCTAGTCGGCGATTTCGACGCTGAATCCGTCGTCGCTGCCCCGCACGGCGGTCAACACCTGGCGGGCTCGCCGGACGCAATCGTTGGCGCTGAAGTTGCCCTCGACGAAGAACTGGGCGTTCGCGATCGGCGTCGGCATGAACAGGGCCGATCTGTCGGGGCTGAAGTAAACGCGGGTCTTTCCCCGGACGGGCTCGACAGCTTGTGCGAAGCGCTCGAGACCAACTTGCCCCACGACCAGGTCGCACACACCCGCCAGCACTCCTCGCCAGTGCGAAACCTCGTGGCGACCACCATCCAGCCGGAACGCTGAAGGCCGCTTGCCACTGAAGTCCGATGGGCCGCCGTCAACGGCGGGTGGCTCAATGCCGGCGTAGGTCGCCATCTCGCCGCCGCCGACGGTCACCTCGTCACCACTCCGCCGGTCACGGAGCACATGGTATGTCTTCAATGGCCGCCCAGTGATCGAGTGGACGCCGTCAGCGCTGTAACCGGAGCGGACGTATTCCCAGTCGTGCGTCTCGGGGCTGAGGAGTTCCTGCCAGCGGCTCGCGCGAGTAGCAGCCGCCTTCGTCCCAGGGGTGACTGCTGCCTCGGCGTCACCGCTCGCCCCGGTCGGCGGGGAGGCAGCAGGGCGTGCGGGTGCGATGTCAGGCGGCGCCGGGTCACGGACCGTCGCACCGAGCAATCCGGTTCGCTGGACCAGGCCGCGCAGGAAGTTCGCCACATCGGCGTCCGGGAGTTCCGCGATCGTCCGCGCGACGAGGTCGCGGGTGGCGGTTCGATGATCGGAGAGCACATCCTGCCAGCCCGCCTCGAGTTCGGCTCGGACCTTGAGGGCGCGCTCCTGTCGCTCCAATTCGCCCTGCGCCTCGGCGAGGGCCGCGCCGCTCACCGTGTCGTCGCGATTGAGGAACCGCTGGAGCGCTATTGCCCCGGCCGCGGCGTCGGTGCGGAAATCGATGTTGGCGAAGCGGCGCTGGTCCCACGAGCGGCCGGGGGCCATGGGTAGGTAGAGCTGCCACATCAGGCCATTGGTGAGCGCTGCCATCTCCACTCCCACGCTGAATGCGTAGTTGAGCAACTGCTCCTGGTGCTTCTCGATATTGACCGAGGCTGCCTTCGCCTCTACGAGCACGAGGTCGCGCCCGCCGTGCCGCAAGCCGTAATCCACCCTGCCGCCGCTGCGATCGGAGATCTCGGGGTCGACCTCGTCGAGGTTCACCGTGTCCCATCCCAGCGCCTGGAGCACGGGATCGATCGCTGCCAGCCGCGTCGCCATTTCGCCGCGTTTCAGGAGTGCATCGGCGTTGGCTGCCAACCGCGTGATCAGCGCGTCGAGATCGGACATGCGCGACATTGTACGTGAGGCCGCTGGAGGAGATAGCACGGAACGACGACGGACCGAGCCGCGCTACAATCCGCGCGCGACACACGGAGGCCACCGTGACCACCTCGACACCCGCCGACGGCCAGCCCACGCTTTCCCACCTCGACGAGCACGGCGAGGCGCGCATGGTCGACGTGTCCGGGAAGGCTGAGTCGCATCGCGAGGCGACGGCGCGCGGGCGCGTGGCGATGAGCGCGGAGACGCTGGCGCTCATCACCGATGGCCGCGTCTCGAAGGGCGACGTGCTGGCCACGGCGCGCCTCGCCGGGATCATGGCGGCGAAGCGCACGCACGACCTCATCCCGCTCTGCCACCCGCTGCCCATCAGCGGCGTCGAGGTCCACCTGGCGCCGGGCGCCGACCACGCCGACCCGGCTGTCGAGATCGAGGCGGTTGTGCGCACCACGGCGCGCACCGGCGTGGAGATGGAGGCGCTGACGGCCGTCAGCGTCGCCGCGTTGACGGTCTACGACATGTGCAAGTCGGCCGAGCGCGGGATGCGTGTCGAGGCCGTGCGGCTCGTCGCGAAGTCCGGCGGGCGATCGGGGACCTACACGGCGGAGTAGCGGCCACGGTCCCGCACGCGCCTGCTTACGAGCCTTGCTGCTCCATGTGCGCCAGCGCCGCCTCCACGGCGCGGTACGCGTAGTGCAGGTACGCGGCGGGCTCGAGGTCCTCGAGCGGGAGGCGCATCTCGGAGCGGCCGGTCGCGGGGTCGTCGGTGTCGAGCTGGTCGACCTCGCTGCCGACCTGGAGTTCGTACAGCTCGCCGTCCTCGCCCAGCACCACGCAGCCGCGTTCGGTGTCGCCGGGCAACGGCTCCACCTCGATGCCGTATGAGAAGAACGAGCCCGGGAACTCGGGGAACGGGTCGATGCCGCCCGCGAGCTCCTGCAGGAGCTCGCCGAGCTGCGAGCCCGCGCGCTCGATGATGGCATTCGCGTGTGCGCGGTGCCGGAGCAGATCGTTCTCGGAGACCATGTCCGTACTCCTCGAATCGCGTCGGCCACGCGCTCGCCGCTCGCGCGTGACGCCGGTGCGTCGGGCGTCGGGCGGATCGACCGCCCGGCGCGTCGCTCGTATCATGATCGTGCCCTTGGCGTCCGTCCTCAAGGGTGCGCGGGCCGGAGACGGCCCGCACGTTCTACAGGAACCACTTCCCGCTCGCCGCAAGTACTGCACATGGGCATCAGCGTCGGCCGATTCGCCATCGTCGAGGGCGACGTGCGTGAGCACGGCCCCTGGCTGGTCGAACAGACCCGCGACGGCGACCCCCGCATCGTGCAGCTCATCGTACTCGTCGAGCCCGTCGACGAGCGCTCGGCCGCGTTCTGCGAGGAGGTAGCGGGGGCGGTTGCCGACCTCTTCGTCTCCGAGGAGCTGTCGCTGACCGGCGGGCTCGTCCGGGCGATGCGCCGCGCGCACGCGAACCTGGCGGAGTGGAACCGCCGCTCGCTGCGCGAGCATCGCGTCGCCGTGGGCGTGACGTGCGTGGTGCTGCGCAACGGCGAGGCCACCATCGCGCAGGCCGGCCCCGGCCTCGTCTACCTCCTCAGCTCCGACGGCACCCGGCGTGTCACCACGGCGGGCGAGCCGGCCGCCAGCCCGCTGGGCAGCGACGGCGAGATCACACCGCAGTTCGTCGCGGCACAGATCGAAGACACGAGCATCCTGCTGCTCAGCAGCTTCGCCGAGACGACCGCGGGCCCGTCCGCGATCAGCCGCGTCTTCTCCTCCCACCCGGACCGCCTGCTCACCGACCTCTTCGTGCAGGTGCGCAACGTCCCGGACGTCCACGCCGTCGTCATCACCGATGCGCCCGCGGCCGACGAGCCCGCGCAGAGCGTGCGCGACGAGCCCGTAGAGCGCTCGACGCGGACTGAACCGCTGCCGTCGGAGGAGCCGCCGCCGGGCGCGCCTCCGTTCCCCGAGCCCGACGACGCGCTGGTGCGCGTCACCGTCGCCCCCGCCGCCACCGACGACGCGGAAGCGCCGCGCAGGCGACGCATGCCGTCGCTCCGGCGCGAACGCGTGGCCGGCGCCTCGGGGCCGCTGCCGTGGCTGTGGCTGGCAGCGGGCCTGCTCGCGCTCATCGCCGTGATTGCCGCCATCATCTTCGTGCCCCCGCTGCTCGAGGAGGACGCGGGCGCGCGGCTCGACGCCCGGCTCGCCGAGGCGAGCGACCTGCTCACGGGCGCCGGGGAGACCTCGGACGTCGGCGAGCAGCGCGACCAGCTGAACGCCGCCTTGCAGCAACTCGAAGAAGCCCGCTCGGTGGACGCCACCGATCCTCGCATTGGCTCGCTCCAGATCGCGATCCAGGAGCGGCTCGACGAGGTGAACCGCGTGGTCCCCGTCGGCGAGGTCGAGACCGTGCTCCGCTTCGAGGGCGTGGTCGCCCAGCCGATCGTCCCGGACGCGCTGGCCGTGGGGGCCGACCGCCTGTGGGTGATGGACACTGCGCTCGGCCGCGTGCTCGCCATCGACCCGGCGGGGATCTTCGGTGTCGAGGAGGTCTACCGGGCGGGTCACCGCTACGGGGACCTCGCGGCCGGCACTCCCATCGGCATCGCCTGGGACTCGATCGCCGGGCGGCTGGTGGTCCTGGATGAGGATCGGTCGCTGTTTGCCGTCACCCGCGACGCCGAGCCGGTGGAGCTGCGGCTCCGCGACGCCGACGAGCTCGCGAGCATCGACGCCATCGCCGTCCACGCCGGGAGCCTGTACGTCCTCGACGCTTCGGGCGGCGAGGTGTGGCGCTACCTGCCGACAGGCAGCGGGTTCGACTCGGAGCGCTCCGCACTGCTCGGGACGGCGTCGCTCGGCGGCGCGCGGGCCCTGCACGTCGCGGCCGACATCTTCGTGCTGGACGCCGAGAGCCTGCGGCGCTTCGAGGGCAGCCGCGAGGGCGTGGAGCAACTCCAGGGCATCGACCGCGCGTTGAACGCCCCGGTGGGCCTCGCCGCGGACCGCGAGACGATCTACATCGCCGATCGGGGCGGGCGACGCATCGTCGTCGGCGATCCGGGCGGCGCGTTCCTCCGCCAGCACACGCACCCCGACTTCACCGACCTGCGCGGCGTCGCCCTCGCACCCGGCGGCGGCGTGCTCTACGTGCTCACCGGGCTCGGCGTCCTGAGCTTCGAGCCCGCGCAGTAAGTTCCTCGCCGCTGCGGGAGCCGTCGGGCGCATCGGCTACACTCGAACGGGGGGAGCCTGCGGAATGAGCGTGATCGAGTTCGCGGTGACGTTCGACGCCGAGTTGGCCGCCGACGCGGAAGCCGGCGGATACGTGGCTTACAGCCCTTCGTTCGGGGTGATGAGCCAGGGCGAGACCCTGGACGAGGCTCGCGAGCACCTCGTCGAAGCCGTGCACCTGTTCCTCGAGTCGTGCTACGAGCGCGGCACGCTGGACCAGGCGCTCAAGGAGTTGGGATTCACGGTCGCCGACGAGTCTGAGTTCACAGCCGAGTTCACCGAACCGGTATCGGTCCGTCTACCCATGGTGTCCGATGCCGCGCCTGTCGCCGGTTAGCTGGCGAGCCCTCGTGCGGGTGTTCGAGCAAGACGGCTTCGTCGTAGACCGCACGAGTGGCTCCCACATCGTGATGGTCAAACGCGGGATGGCCCGTCCGCTTGTGATACCGCGTCACCGGCAGGTCAAGGTTGCGATCATCCGCAACAACCTCCGGACGGCCGGGATGTCACTCGACCGCTACTTCGAGTTGCTGTGAATCGAGCGGGGCCGCACCTGATTCAAGCCCCCCGGCGCGATACCCTAGCGGCATGACTGCGCTGCTCGCCATCGAATCCTCGTGCGACGAGACGGCTGCCGCCGTCGTCGTCGACGGGCGGCGCCTGCTCTCCAACGTCGTCGCCTCCCAGGCCGACCTGCACAGCGAGAGCGGCGGCGTCGTGCCGGAGGTCGCCGCGCGCCAGCATGTGCGGGCGTTGCTCCCCGTCGTGCGCCGCGCGCTCGAGGAGGCCGAGTGCTCCTGGGACCGCATCGACGCCGTCGCGGCGACGGCGGGGCCGGGCCTGCCGGGAGCGCTGGTCGTGGGGCTCAACGCGGCGCGGGGCATCGCCTACGCGCGCGGGCTGCCGTTCATCGCCACGGACCACATCGAGGGTCACGTCTGCGCGAACTGGCTGGGGCCGGAGGAGCCGCCCCTGCCCGCGCTCGCCCTCGTCGTCTCCGGCGGGCACACGGAGCTGCTGCTCATGGAGGACCACGGCCGCTTCGAGCGCCTGGGCGGCACGCGCGACGACGCCGCCGGCGAGGCGTTCGACAAGGTCGCGCGCCTGCTCGACCTCGGCTACCCGGGCGGGCCGCCGATCTCGCGGCTCGCGGCGACGGCTACGGACCGCACGCTGAAGCTCCCGCGCGCATGGCTGCGCGGCAGCGACGATTTCTCGTTCTCCGGCCTCAAGACCGCCGTCGCCCGGCTCGTGTCGGGCGAAGACGGTCCGGTCCCGCCGCCCGCCGAGGTGGCGTGGGCGTTCGAGGAGTCGGTGGTCGACGTGCTCTCGCGCAAGGCGGCGCGGGTCGCCGAGCGGGAGGGCGTCGGTGCGCTCCTCGTCGCGGGCGGCGTGGCGGCCAACCGGCGGCTGCGCGAGGTGGTGCGTGAGCGCTCGCCGGTGCCGGTCTTCATCCCCGAGCCCGTGCTGTGCACGGACAACGCCGCGATGATCGGCGCCGCCGCCTGGCGGCACCTCGACGAGGCGGTCCTGCCCGAGTCGTCGCTCGACATCCACCCGACGGTGAAGCGCGACCCGCGCCAGCTGGCGCGGGCCGGGCGACGCTAACGGCCCACGCTCAGTCCTCGATCAGCGCCGCCCCGTCGCGCAGCAGCGCGCGGTCGAGCGACGTGGCAAGTGCGGCCTCGGCCTCCTCGAGCGGGAGTACCTCGACGGCCGTGAGTGGCGGGCCGGGGTCGAGTTCCGCGCTGACCGTGACCGCGACGGCGCGCACCCAGCCCGTGCCGATGTGCCCCTCGCGCCAGCGGGCGACGCGGCGCGGCCGCCGCTCGAGGGAGGGCGACGGATCGGAGTCGGGCTCCACGCCGAGCGCGGCCCGCAGGGCCTCGGCGACGAGCCCGGCGATGGACGCATCCGGGGTGGGCGCGACCATGTCGGGCAGGCACAGCGGCTCGTCTTCACGCTCGCGAACCAGCACGAACCCCGGCGGCGCGCCCCCGTCCGCGTCCCGCAGGCACACGACGAGGGCCCAGCGCTCGGGGTCGTGTCGCTCCGCCGCATCGCCGGCCGTTGCCTGGGTCGTCGTCACGGGAGGCTCACTCGCGGAGGCGCAACCGCGCCTCCAGCGGCTCCGCGTCCGTGATCGGCCCCACGACGGCGAGGTGCAGCTCCTCCTCCACGATGAGCCGCTGCGCCACGCGCTCGATGTCGTCGAGGGTGACAGCGTCGAAGGCCGCGATCGCCTCGTCGGGGCTGAGCAGGGGCATGTTGAGCGCGGCGCGCGTCCCGTACCACGCCGAGACCGAGCGCGACTCCTCGAGCTGGAGCTGGAGGCGCGACCGTATCTGCTGCTGCGAGCGCGCCAGCTCGCCGGCGTCGATGGAGGCGCGGGCGCGCGCCAGCTCGCGCGTGATCTCCTCGACCGTCGCGGAGGCGTTGGCGGGGTCGACGCCGGCGTGTACGGCGAACGCCCCGGCGTCCTGCAGGAACGACGTGGACGTGTGTACGTCGTAGCAGAGCCCGAGCTCTTCGCGGAGGCGCAGGAAGAGCCGCGACGACATCCCCTCGCCCAGCACGACCGAGAGCAGGCCGAGCGCGTAGCGGTCATCGTCGCGCGCGTCGAGCCCGCGCACGCCGACGCTGACGTACGCCTGCTCGGTCTCCTTCGTGACCAGGCGCACCCGCTCGCCGCGCGGGTCGCGGCGGGCGCGCACCCAGTCCGCTGGCGTGCCGCCTTCCCAGCCGTCGGCACAGGACTCCACCAGCCCGTGCAGCATCGAGGGCTCGACAGCGCCGGCGACCGCCACGACGGCGGCGTTCGCCACGTACTGCTCGCGGTAGTAGTCGCGGATGCGGTCGGGGTCGATCCCCTGGACCGAGGCAGGGGTGCCGGCCACGTCGCGCCCGATCGGCTGGTCGGGCCACAACAGCCCGTCCAGGGCGAGCGAAGCCTGCTCGTCCGGGGCGTCCTCGACCGACGCGAGTTCCTCGAGGACCACCCGGCGCTCGCGCTCGATCTCCTCGTCGCGCAGCAGCGAGTGCTGGACGGTGTCGGTCAGCAGGTCGAGCGCCTGCGCGGTGTGCTCCGCGGCGACCTTGCCGTAGTAGACGGTCAGCTCACGGTCCGTCGCGGCGTTGAAGAGCCCGCCCAGCGCGTCGATCTCGATCGCCACGTCGCGCGGGGTGGGCCGCCGGGGCGTGCCCTTGAAGCAGAGATGCTCGAGGAAGTGCGAGATGCCGGCATCGGCGTCGGTGGCCTCGTAGCGGGAGCCCGCGTTGAAGTAGATGGAGATCGCGGCGGAGCGCGCGTGCGGCATCGGGCAGGCAATGACGCGCAGGCCGCTGTCGAGCGTGGCGATCTCGGGGACCGCGACAGCACCGCCGACACTCACCGAGGCACGTTCAACCACCGTCGCTGCCGTTCACCGGGCACGGGGAGGGAGCGGGGCGGGATGGTATCAGCCCGCCCACGAGGGTCAACGCGCGGCGGGCGCGGAGCCTACGAGTCCAGCCAGAGCACGTCGCCGTGCAGGTCGGGGTCGTGCTCCTTGCTCGCGAACACCTCGTACTCCGCGATCGACTCGCCGATGGTCGTGCCGCCGCCGTGGCCGGGCAGCACCAGCGTCTCCGGCGGCAGCGTGTAGAGCCGCGAGGTGATCGAGGCGATCTCCTGCTGCAACAGCTCGTTCGTCCTCGATGCGCCCGGGCCGCCGGGGAAGAGCGTGTCACCGGTGAACACGACGCCGCCGAGCAGCAGCGAGATCGACCCCGGCGTGTGGCCGGGCGTGTGCATCACGCGCATCGTCGCGTCGCCGATCGTGATCTCGGCACCGTCCTCGAGGGGACTGAACTCGCGGCCCTCCTCGATGTCCGTCTCCTCGGCCCCGAGCAGCACGGGTGCGTTCAGGGTCTCCAGCATCGTGTCCCAGCCGGCGGTGTGGTCCATGTGTGAGTGGGTGATGATCACACGCTCCACCGCACGGTCGCCGACCGCCTCGACCACCACCTCGAAGCCGGTCGGGATGTCGATCACGGTGGCGGGAACGGCCTCGTCGCGCGGGCGGATGATGTACGCGCTGTTGCCGTACGGCCCGACATCGGCCAGCCACTCCACGGTCACCAGTTCGTCGGCATACACCTCGGGCATGGGGGCTCTCCCTTCGGTTGGCAGGTGTCCGGCGCGCAGCCTACCAAACGAGGCGATCGTCAGGCGGGCCGTCGAGGCGGTGGCAGTGGTGGGCATCGTGCGGGCCCGCCTCTCTCGAGCCCCGGGACTTTAGCAGGCGGCGGCGCGATGCCCTGCCGGGCTCCGGGGCACGCGGAGCCTGCGCGTGGCTTAGTGGCGGCCGAGCGCCTCCCGTATCCCGAGGGCGTCCGCGGGGGTCACGCCGGACGGGACGTAGCGGGTGGGACAGGCGATCCTCGCGTGCATGATCGAGTGCTCGTCGGCGCAGGTGTGGTGGAGGTAGAGGACGTGGCCGAGCTCGTGCGCAATCGAAGTCGCATAGTCGGTGCCGATGTTAGCGTCGCGGCCGATTCTCACCGCGGCCTTCCAGCCCTGCAGGCCGGGGGGCGAGTCCGGCATGTGGTTGTGGGCGCCCTGGACGCCGGCGCAGGCGAGCCCGCCGGTGTCGCGGGCGGCAGCCTCGGCGGTCACCCAGATGATGGGGATGTACTCGATGGTCTCGTGAGTGGCATCGACATGCGCGCCGCAAGCCCTGGCGTGGGGCGGGAACGCCGCCTCGTATCCGTCCGGACAGTCGGGCTGGTAGGCGAATAGCGCAGGCGCGCCGCCGACGGCGTCGTTCCATGCCTCGGTTGCGGCACGCGCTGCCGCGTGGTGCTCGTCGCCGAGCGCGCCGAAGCCCGCGGCGGCGAAGGAGCAGACCGTGCGGGGCCCGCCGTTCCAGAACGCGATGTAGCCCGTCGCGTCGTACCCCTCGCGGTACAGGCGCCAGGGGTCCCACGGGACGCAGCCGCTCTCCAGGTCCGCACACGTCGTCGGCTCAGGCGTCGCATCGGGCGCGACAGGCGCGGCCGCGGGCGTCGGCTCCGGCGTCGCGACGGGCGTCGGCTCCGGCGTCGCGACGGGCGTGGGCTCCGGCGTCGCGACGGGCGTGGGCTCCGGCGTCGCGACGGGCGTGGGATCGGGCGTCGTCGCGGGGGCGGGCGTCGCGACAGGCGTCGGGTTCGCCGGCGCGACAGGGGCCGGATCGGGAGTTGGCTCAGGCGTGGTGACCATGGGCGCGGGCTCAGGCGTAGCGGTCAGGGTCGGATCGGGAGTCGCCGCCACGACGGGCGCGGCAGTAGCGGCGGGAGTCGGCCACGCCGCTGCGGTCGTCGCCGGCCGCGGAGTCGCGGTCGGCGCCGGGGGCTCCGCGGTGGGGTCGAGCACCACCCAGATCGCCGCGGCGAGCCCCACGAACGCCGCGCCCGTGACCGCGGCCACGAGGTACGTCACCCACCGCCTGCCAGTGCTGCCGTTGCTCATGATGCCGGCCTGTCCCTCGCCGCCAGAGTACGGTGCGGCCCTCATGCCCGCTGGCCGGAATGGCGTGCTGCTGGAGCGAAGGGCCGCTACGCGGGCTCCTCGCTGGCGACGGGCTCGGGCGTGCGGGTGTCGAGCCCGCACGAGCCGTCGCGCTGCCAGGCCAGCCCCTCCTCGCACAGCGCGCCGAGGAGCTGCCGGACGCGCGCACGTCCTTCGGCGTCGGCGGCGAGGTCGCGGGCGAGCAGCGCGGTGCGCACGGGACCCGAGGACTCTCGGAGGGCGGCCATGATGCGGCCGCGCAGCTGGCGGTCGGAGCCCTCGAACCGCGCCTGCGCGCGGACCGGCTCGGCCTCCTCGCCGGCCTCGAAGCGCGGACGCGCGGCGCAGTAGCCCGCGACGACGCAGTCCTCGCAGCGCGGGCGTGGCGTGCAGACCTGTGCGCCATAGTCCATCAGCGCCGGGTTCCAGCGGCTCGCGAAGCCGGCCGGAGTGAGCCACCGGGCCGTCTCGGCGATCTCGGCCGGTGGCGTCTCCTTCGCCGGCTGCAGGTCGCCGTGGACGAGCCGTCCGAGGAGCCGCACGACGTTGGTGTCGATCGCCGTGGTGTCCTCGCCGTACCCGAAGCAGCGCACGATCGCCGCGGTGAACGGGCCGACGCCCGGCAGCGCGAGCAGCGATGCCTCGTCGCCGGGCACCTGGCCGGCGTGGACGGCGACGCAGCGCCGGCACGCCTCGTGGAGGTGCACGGCACGACGCGGGTAGCCGCTGTTGCCCCACACCCGCAGCACCTCGGCGGGCGACGCTGCCGCGACCGCGTGCACGGTCGGGAAGGCCGCGACCCAGCGCTCCCAGAGCGGCCGCGCGCGCGACATCTGGGTCTGCTGCGAGCACACCCCGGCGACGAGCGCCCAGTACGGGTTGCGGGCGTCGCGCCACGGGAAGCTCTCCGACTCGCGGTCGTACCAGTCGAGGAGCAGCGAGCGGACCTCGGCGAGCCCCTTCGGGCCAAGCGTCGGTTCGCCATCGGGCGATGCGGGGCCGGACATGTGGCCACCATACTGCTCACGTGCGTAATCGTCTGGACGATGCGGCCTCAAACGTGTTCCCGAGGAACTGCGCCGCTTCGCGCGCTCGACTATGGAGCCGCTAGAATAGGTGCAGGAGGCTGCGTCGTGCTCCACCCAACGGACGTGCAACCACGCGAAGGATTTCGGATCTGGCTCCGCTACTCGGACGGAGTCAGCGGCGAGATCGATCTGTCCGACCTAGATGTACTGCCCACAGAGGTGTGAGACACGGCTGATGGGCGGGAGGCCGC
>CAZMCK010000047.1:0-12880 GCA_964565075.1 uncultured Dehalococcoidaceae bacterium | reverse complement strand
GACCGCGGTCGCCGGCCATGGCGGGCTCGCGGCCCGCGGCCTCGGCCGCCTCGTCGGAGAGGCCGACCCGCTCGGAGCCGTCCTCACCGTCGCGCAGGCGCGTGAGGTTGATGCGCCCGAGGTTGTCGATCTCGATGACCTGGACGCGCAGCGTCTCGCCCTCGCTCACCTCGTCCTCCACGCGGTTCACGTGGTAGTCGGCGAGGTCGGAGATGTGCACCAGGCCGTCCTTGCCCGGCAGGATCTCGACGAACGCGCCGAAGTCGAGGATGCGAACCACAGAGCCCTCGTAGATCTCGCCGACCTCGATCTCCTTGGTGAGGCCGCGGATCATGTCGATGGCCTTGCGGACGCCCTCGGCGTCCGAGCCGCTGACGAGCACGACACCGTCGTCCTCGACGTTGATGTTCGCGCCGGTCTCCTCCTGCATGGCGTTGATGACGCGGCCGCCCGGGCCGATCACCGCGCCGATCTTCTCGCGGTCGATCTGCAGCGCCTCGACCCGCGGGGCGTACTCCGAGAGCTCCTCGCGGGGCTCGGAGATGGCGTCGAGCATCACCTCGAGGATCTGCAGCCGCGCCACGCGGGCGCGCTCGAAGACCGTCTCGAGGAGGTCGTCGGGCAACGACTGCAGCTTGATGTCGAGCTGCACGGCGGTCACGCCCTGCTCGGTGCCGGCGACCTTGAAGTCCATGTCGCCGAGGCCGTCCTCGACGCCGGCGATGTCGGTGAGCACGCGGTACTCGTCGCCGTCGCCCGTGATGAGGCCCATCGCCACGCCGGCGACCGGCGCGGTAATCGGCACGCCGGCGTCCATGAGCGCAAGCGTCGAACCGCAGACCGACCCCATCGAGGTCGAGCCGTTCGACATCAGCGCCTCGGAGACGACGCGCAGCGCGTACGGGAAGTCGTCGGCGGGCGGGAGGACGGGCAGCAGCGCGCGCTCGGCGAGCAGGCCGTGGCCGATCTCGCGGCGGCCGGGGCCGCGCAGCGGCCGCGCCTCGCCGACCGAGAACGGCGGGAAGTTGTAGTGGTGCATGTAGCGCTTGAACTGCGTCGGCGACAGCGTGTCGAGGCGCTGACGGTCGGCCAGCGGCCCGAGCGTGGCGATCGAGAGGATCTGCGTGCCGCCGCGGCGGAACAGCCCGGCGCCGTGCGCGCGCGGGACCACGCCGACGCGACTGAACAGCCCGCGGATCTCGTCCTCGGCGCGGTCGTCGGGGCGCTTGTTGTCGTCGATGATGCGCCGCCGCACCAGCGCCTTGACCTCGTCCTCGACCGCTGCGCGGACGGCGCCGCGGTTGAGCGAGTCGTCCTCCTCGCCGCCGAGCCGCTTCCAGACGTCGAGGCCGAGCTGGTCGACGCCGCGGAAGCCCTCGTCCTGGACGGCGCCGAGCAGGTCGGCGTCGTCGACGTCTTCGAGGTCGGTGCGCACGCGGGACTGCAGCTCGACGTTGGGCTCCGGCGGCTCGTACGGGGTCTTCTCGTCGCCGACGGCCTCGATGACTTCGCGCTGCAGCGCGTTGAGCTGCGCGATGATGCCCTCGGCGTAGCGGACGCCCTCGATGACCTCGGCCTCCGGCACCTGGTCGGCGCCGGCCTCGATCATCACGATCGAGTCCTCGGTGCCCGCGACGATGAGGTCGAGGTCGGACTCCTCGATCTCCTCGTAGGTGGGGAAGGCCTTGTACTCGCCGTCGACGCGTCCGATGCGGACGGATGAGACGGGGCCCTCGAACGGGACGTGCGACATGCCCAGCGTCGTCGAGGCGCCCATCACGCCGAAGATGTCGGCGGGGTTCTCGCGGTCCGACGAGAGGGTGAGCAGCACGAGCTGAATCTCGCGGCGGTAGCCCTTCGGGAAGAGCGGGCGGATCGGCCGGTCCGTCATGCGCGCGGCAAGCGTGGCCTCGTTGCCGGGGCGGCCCTCGCGGCGGAAGAACGAGCCGGGGATCTTGCCGATGGCGTACATCCGCTCCTCGAAGTCCACGGTGAGCGGGAAGAAGTCGATGCCCGCGCGGGGCTCGCCGTCGGTGAGCGTGGCGAGGAGCACGGTGTCGCCGTAGCGGATGGTGCAGGCGGCGGTGGCGTTCTGGGCGAGCAGCCCGACGCCGATCTCGAGGGTCTTGCCCTCAATCTCGGTGCTGAAGGTGCGCTCCTCGACTTCCATGCGGGGCGCGGCCGGTAGCTGGGTCATGGGGGTCTGTGTCATCTGGCTATCGCCTCTCCGGGGCGCGCGCTGTCACGGACGCCCGTACCTGGTGCTGGGGATGGATGGGTGAACGGTCCAGGCCGCCGTCGGGGACGTGCGGCCGTTTGATGGGGTGGTCGATGTGTCCTTCTCACTCCCTCGTGCGTTTCGCGGAGCCACGCCCGCGCACGGGCGTGCGCTCCGGATGGGTGTCGCGCGGTCGGGAGGGACGAGGCGAAGTGGAGCAGTGCGCGACTAGCGGCGCAGTCCGAGCTTCTGGATGAGCACGCGGTAGCGCTCCACGTCCTTCTTGCTGAGGTAGCGGAGTTGCCGACGCCGGCGGCCGACGAGCTTGAGCAGCCCGCGACGCGTGTCGTAGTCGTGCGAGTGCTCACGGAGATGGTCCGTGAGCCGCCGGATGCGCTCGGTCAGGAGCGCAACCTGGACCTCGGGGGAGCCGGTGTCTCCCTCGTGGGTCTGGTATTCGTGGACGATCTCTTGCCGACGTTCCGCGGTGATGAGCGAGGCGATGCGAGTTGGTCCTGTTCCTGTTGCCTATTGCCACCTACACACTCAGCGCCTGGGTCCTCCCTGGACCGGGCGGTGGCCGCAGCGCCGTGGTTCAGCGGTCCGGTGCGCGCACGCGCCGTGCGGCCACGCGATCACGCTAGCACAGCGTTCGATGTCGGCCAACCGTCGATGCTCCGGGCGCATCCTGTACCATTGTGACCCGGCTGAGCGTGTCGCAGTCGCAGCCCGCAAGGTGGTGTCACCACAAGCGCAGTAGAGATCGCATGCCAACATCCCTCGCTCTGACGATCGACGGAGACCGGATCGGCCTTTCCGGCCTAGGTCAAGCCGTCGTTGACTTCTCGGAGCTCCTCGCCGAGCTTGACGCCACACTGTCCTCAGGTGGTGAGGTCGCCCAATGGCAGCTCACGGCCATCAGCTACGCAAGTCCGTTGCGTATCCTCGCCACGGCCATTCCATCCAAGAACCGCACAGATGGAGGAGCCGAGGTAGCTGAAGTCTGCATTGCGGGCGCACGTGCCCTCACCGCCAGCCCGCAGAGGCCGCCAGGGTTCAATGACCACGCCCTGCAGCGAATCGGCCAGCTCAGCGAACTGACCACGCAAGGCATCGACACCATACGAATCACCGACGGAACACTCGGCGGCCAGGCGGCGCACAACGCCACGCAGGAAGCAGTCTTGACCAGCGCTACCGCCACAAACGCCGCTGCAGTGCTCGCTGAAAGCGCAGACATCGCTCCGGCAACCGTCGAGCCTTCCGTCTATGGATCGGTAGAGGGCCCCGCCGAGGCATTCAACATGCATGCGGCGCCGTTCTTCACTGTGTGGGATGCGACCACTGGAAGGGCTGTGCAGTGCTTCTTCGACGAGGCCGACCGTGAGCACATCGCCGACATTGTGGCGAAGCGCCGGACTGTCTCCGTGAGCGGATCGCTGCGCCGTAATCCTGACGGCAGCCCAGTGCGGATCCGCCCCGTTGATGCAATTCAGATCATAGATGAGCCTCTGCCCGGGGCGTGGGTACCCCCGGCGGGCCTATTCGGTGGTGTTGGGGATACGCAAGAGTACCTCCGGAGTGTTCGTGGCGACTGAACCCGCCCCCAACTCCTCGGGCTTGCCCGGAGAGACTAACCCCGAGTTCGTCTACCTCGACTCGAACTTCTACCTCGACTACCTGATCGGCGATAGGCCCTACAGCGATGCCCTGGACTCAATAGTAGGAGCTTGGCGGAGCGGCGAGCTTCGTGTTGCCACGTCGGCCCTTACGCTCACGGAGGTGTTGTACTTGCGACGCGTTGACGGCGGACCTCGCCGACGTCTCGCTCCCCAGGATGAGCCTCGCGTGATCGACTTGTTCCAGCCTGTGCCGCCACGTGAATTCGTTCTCGTTGAGGTCACGCGAAGCATAGCGGAGCGGGCGAGGGAGCTCGTCTGGGATCTCAGCATTGAGCCGAAAGATGCCATCCATGTTGCATCCGCTCTGCTGGTGCGTGCACCGGCGCTGTTCACATCAGACGAGGGTTTGCTCGGCAAGCAAGTCGGAGGTGATCCTCCATTGCGGCTGGAGCGACCGCACTGGACTACCCAGACGTCATTCTTAGACTAACGAAGGCTCGCGACCATCCCCCGCGCGCGTTACGCCGTCGTCGGGCGGCGCGTGCGGCCCGGTGTCGGAGTGCGCTCGGGGCGCGGCTCGTCGGCAGGGCGGCGCAGGCCTGCGCGCCGGGCGAGCACTGCGCCGAGCGCCGGGTAGCCTCGGCGCTGCAGCCACACGGCGACGCCGAGCGCCGCCGTGCAGACGATGAGGCCCACGACGCCGTCGAAGATGTAGTGGTTGCCCGTCCCCACCACCGAGACGGACTGCAGCACGAACACGACGATCGCCGCCAGGCGCAGGATCAGGTTGCGCGTCGAGACGAACACCCCGGCCGCCAGCAGCAGCGCCCAGCCGACGTGCAGCGACGGCACCGCCGCGAACGGGTTCACGAACGGCTGCATCGACTGCGCCTGGTAGGAGAGGTTGTCGAAGACCTCGAGCGTATCGACGAAGCCCCACTCCAGCAGGAAGCGCGGCGGGGCCACCGGGTACGCCCAGTACAGCACCAGCGCCATGCCGCCCGAGATGAGCATCGAGTCGCGCGTCAGGGTGTAGGCGCGGCGGTGCTTCCAGAACAGCACCAGCCCCACCACCGCGATCAGCGGGAAGTCCAGCCAGAAGTAGACGAAGTTGAGGAACCGGCTCAGCAGGTCGTAGTCCAGCACCCAGCGCTGGAACGCGGGTTCGATGAAGACGCCGATGTTGATCTGCAGGTCGATGATCCAGCGCGCGTGCGCGATCGCGTCGGAGGTGCGGTCCACCACGGCGCCACGGACGAAGAAGTAGCAGAGGAACGCGAAGACCAGGAGCAGCAGCTCCGAGATGTCCCAGCGCGTCACACCCTTGCGCTCCGGATTGGTGGAGTAGAAGAGGAAACGGGCCACGCGAGGGGGTACGGGCGACACGGGAGGCCACGCCTTCCTTCGCAGCGAGTGCGGCAGCTTGGATCGGTGCATTGTAACGTACAGACCCAGTCAAGACTGAACGCCGTCGACAGACGCGAAGGAGACATAGCATGCAGATCGAGGTGACGAGCGGCGAGCTCGCCGAACAGGCTGTCGACACCCTGGTGGTGTCGCTACCCGAGGGATCGAGGCGCCTGTCCGGGGCGGCGCGAGCACTCAACACGGCCCTCGGCGGCGCGATCAGCAACATGATCGGCTCGCGCGCGGTCCGTCTCGGCAGCGGCACGCTGACCCCTGTGCCGGTCTCCGGCGACGTGCGCGCGGGCCGCGTGTTCGTCCACGGGCTCGGCGACCGCGACAAGCTCACCCCGCGCCAGACCCGCTCGCAGGCCGGAGACCTGGCCCGCGCGCTGCGCACCGCCGACGCCGGGAGCGTGGCCCTCTGGGCGCACCCGGACTGGGTAGGCAGCGACGTCGAGCGCGGCGGGCAGTCCATCGCCGAGGGCATCACGCTGGGCCTCTACCGCTTCGACGAGCACCACACGCGCGCGGCGGACCGCCCGAGCGGCGCCGTCGCCTCGGTACGCATCGTGGAGTCCTCGGAGCGGCGCGCGGCGCGGCTCCGCAACGGGGCCGAGCGCGGCGCGATCATGGGCGAGGGCGCGAACCTCGCGCGCGACCTGGCAAACGCGCCGGCGAACATGATGACGCCGACGCACATGGCCGAGAAGGCGCAGGACATCGCCGAGGCCACCGGCCTGGAGTGCGACATCATCGAGCGCGAGGAGGCCGAGCGGCTCGGGATGGGCTCGTACCTCTCGGTCGCGCAGGGCTCGCACCAGCCACCGAAGTTCATCGTGCTGCGCCACCGCGGCGCGCGCGGGACGCGCAGCGTGGCGCTGATCGGCAAGGGCATCACGTTCGACTCGGGCGGCATCTCCATCAAGCCCGCCGCCAACATGGAGCGGATGAAGGGCGACATGACCGGCGCCGCCGCCGTGCTCGGCGCGATGCAGGCCATCGCCCGCCTGAACCCTCCCATCAACGTCACCGGCATCGCGCCGTGCACGGAGAACCTGCCGGGCGGGAGCGCCACCAAGCCCGGCGACGTCTTCTACGCGATGGACGGCCAGACCGTCGAGGTGATCAACACGGACGCCGAGGGGCGGCTCGTCCTCGCCGACGCGCTCGGCTACGCGCGCGCCCACAACTGCTCGCCGCTCATTGACGTGGCGACGCTGACCGGCGCGATGATGGTCGCGCTGGGCAACGTGCGCGCCGGCGTCTTCGCCAACAACGACGCGCTCTACCGCGCCCTCGACCGCGCGGCCGAGAACGCCGGCGAGCCGATCTGGCGCTTCCCCCTGGACGAGGCGTACGACCGCCAGATCAAGTCGGACGTGGCGGACATCAAGAACACCGGCGGGCGCGGGGCGGGGGCGATCACCGCGGCGAAGTTCCTGCAGCACTTCGCCCACGACACCCCGTGGGCCCACTTCGACATCGCCGGCGTCATGGACGTCGAGCGCGACCGCGGCGAGTTCGTGAAGGGCAACTCAGGCACGGCGACCCGCACGCTCGTCGAGTACGTGCTCGACCGCGCGGGGTAGGCGGCTCCCCGAGCCACACGACGACGGACCGGGTTCGCCCCCGGGCCGTTTCGCGTCGGTCGCCTGCGCGTCGGTCGCCTGCGCGTCGTTACCCGCGCGCGGCGATGAGGTCCCGCACACGGTCGAGGATGCGCACGCCGCAGTCGTACTTCGACATCAGCGGGAGGTCCTCGCGGCTCCCGTCGCGGTCGAGGATCGTGATGCGGTTCGTGTCGACGGCGAAGCCGGCGTCGGTCGCCGAGACGTCGTTGGCGACGATGAGGTGGGCGTTCTTCTCCACCAGCTTCTTCGCCGCGTTGTCCACCATGTCCTGCGTCTCGGCCGCGAACGCGACCTTGATCAGCCCGTCCGACTGCACCGTGGCGACGATGTCCGGGTTGCGGATGAGGTCGATGCCCCACGTCTCGCGGCCGCCGCGCTTCTGCTTCTCCTGCGCGGCCTCGGCGGGCCGGTAGTCCGCGACGGCCGCGGCCATGATCAGCGCGTCGCACGACGGCACGTGCTCCTCGACGGCCTCGAGCATCTCCTGCGCCGTCTCGACCGGGGCAATGCGCACGCCCGCGGGCGCAGCCAGCTCAGCGCTGGTGATGAGCACCACGTCCGCGCCGCGGTCGCGAGCGGCCTCGGCGACCGCGTAGCCCATCTTCCCACTCGAGCGGTTGCCCACGAAGCGGACCGGGTCGACCGGCTCGCGCGTGCCGCCCGCGGTCACCGCGATGCGCGCGCCGGCCAGCGGCCCGTCGAGCCGCCCGGCCGCCGCCTTGAGGTGGTCGACGATGGCGACCGGCTCCATGAGCCGTCCCGCGCCGATCTCGCCCGACGCCAGGCGGCCCTCGAGCGGCCCGAGGAATGTGACGCCGCGCTCTTGCAGCGTGCGCACATTGGCCTGCGTGGCGGCGTTGGCCCACATGCCGGCGTCCATCGCGGGCGCGGCCAGCAGCGGGCCCCGCATGGCGAGCGCGGCGAGGGTGACGCAGTCGTCGGCGATGCCGTGGGCGATCCGCGCCATCACGGAGGCGGTGGCCGGCGTCACCAGCATCAGGTCGGCCTCGCGGCCGAGCGCGACGTGGGGCTCGGCGTGCTCGCCGTCGGGCGCCCAGATGTCGACGAGGGGCTCGTGGCCGGTGACTCCGCGGAACGTCGCGGGGCCCACGAACTCGGTCGCCGCGCGGGTCATGACGGGCCGCACCGTGGCGCCCGCCTGCACGAGCCGGCTGGCCACCTCGACGGCCTTGTACGCAGCGATCGACCCGGTCACGCCGAGCACGATCGTCCGTCCCGAGAGTGGTCCTGATGTTTCGGTCATGTGTTGGCCTCATAGACGAGCCGGAGCGCCTCGAAGTTGAGGTCCGGCTCGATCGCGTCGACGCAGCCCGAGGCCGCGGCGATCTCGTTCGCGTATCCGCCCGTGGCGATCACGGTGGCGTCATCGCCAATCTCCTCCTTGAAGCGTCGCACCATGCCGCGCACCATCTCGACGTATCCGTAGAACATGCCGGCCTGCATGCCGTCCACGGTATTGCGCCCGATCACGCTGCCCGAGGGCGGCGCGTTCACCTCGACGCGGTTCAGCATGGCCGCGCCGTCGAACAGCGCCTGCGCGGAGATGCCGATGCCGGGGGCGATGGTACCCCCCAGGTAGTCGCCGTCGCGCCCCACCGCGTCGAAGACCAGCGCCGTGCCGAAGTCGACGACGATCACGGGCGGCGTATGGCGGTGCACGGCGGCGACGGCGTGCAGGATCCGGTCCGGGCCGACGGCCGCGGGATCGTCGTAGCGGATGGGCACGCCGGCCTGGATCTCGGCGTTCACGACGAGCGGCTTCACGCCGAAGGACTGCCCGCAGGCCCCACTCACCGCCTCGGCGATGACGGGGACCGTCGAGGACAGCACCGCCCCGTCCACGGCCGCGGGATCGATGCCGCAGGCGCCGAGGGCCGCCTCGATCTGCCCGGCATACGCCCCGGCGGCGAGGTCGCGTTCACTGGCGAGGCGGAAGCGCGCGGCGATGGTGGCGCCGTCGAAGGCGGCGACGGCGACGCTGGTGTTGCCGATGTCGATGGCGAGCAGCACGAACGCCCCCGATAGTTGGCGGCGCACCGGCGGGACGGGGTCGCGCTGGAGGTCTGGCGCCCGTAACCCGTCCGGTATCGCGGCGGAATTATACACAGAGAGTCCCAAATCCCGCGTTCGGCTCGGTCTGGCGACATAGCGTTGTTGCCTCCGCGGAGCCCGACCGCTTACCTTCCGTTCCAGCTTTCACTATCACTCCTGCAGCGAGCCACCGGGCGGCGCTCGCGGGGACGGATAACGCGGCCGGTGGGGTGAACCCGCTTGCGGGTCGGCCGTAGTCCTCCGCATAGTTACCCACAGTTATCCAAAACTGTGGGTTTCCCAGCGCCGTGCCCGGGCCTCGCTTTGGAGCCACGCGGTGTCCAACGATCCCGTCGAGCTGTGGGAGAGCGCGCGTCGCTCGCTTCGGCAGCACGTCTCCGACGCCAACTACGAGACGTGGCTCGCCCCCACCGAAGGTGTCCGCCTCGAAGGCGACACGCTCGTGGTCGGGACACGCTCGGAGTTCATCACCGAGTGGCTCCAGCAGCGGCTCCTGCCGCTGATCCGGCGGACCCTCGCCGACCTCGGCGACCAGCCGCTCGACATCGTCTTCGAGCCGCTGCGCACCCCGGACGACGAGGCGCCGGTCCTCCAGCGCGGCGGCGACCCCGGGCGCGCGACCCCGGACGGCTACCGCCGGCCGCGGCTGCGCGAGCAGTACCAGTTCCGCTCCTTCGTCGTCGGGCCCAACAACCGCCTCGCCGTCGCGGCCGCCGAGGGCGTCGCGCGGTCGCCGGGACACCTCCACAACCCGCTATTCCTGTACGGCGCTGTGGGCCTTGGCAAGACGCACCTGCTCCAGGCCATCGGGCACGCCCTGCTGGGTAACAAGCAGCGCCTGCTCTACATCTCCGCCGAGCAGTTCACCAACGACCTCATCCAGTCCATCCAGCAGCGCAAGCAGGAGGAGTTCCGCCTCCGCTACCGCAACGCCGACGCCCTCCTCATCGACGACATCCAGTTCGTCAGCGGCAAGGAAGCGACGCAGGAGGAGCTGTTCCACACCTTCAATAACCTCTACGAAGCCGGCCGCCAGATCGTCATCACCTCGGACAAGAGCCCGCAGTTGATCCCGGAACTCGAGGAGCGCCTTCGCTCGCGCTTCGAGTGGGGCATGATCGCGGACATCCAGGCGCCCGACGTTGAGACGCGCATCGCCATCCTGCGATCCAAGGCCGACGAGCAGCACATCCAGCTCGATAACGATTCCCTGCACGTGATCGCCCGCCGATACACGCACAACATCCGCGAGCTGGAAGGTTCGCTTACGCGCGTACTCGCTTATGCACGTCTCGTCGAGGAGCCCGTCTCGCCCTCGCTCGTGCAGTCCGCGCTCGCCTCGCTCGACCCGGCCGAGCCGCAGCTGCCACCCTCGCCGGACGTCATCATCGACGTGGTCTGCCGGTACTTCGGCATCGGCCGCGACGCCCTGTTGTCGAAGAGCCGGGCGAAGCGCGTCGCCTACCCCCGCCAGCTGGCGATGTACCTCATCCGCGAGATGTCGCACCGCTCGCTCGTCGAGATCGGCACGGCCCTCGGTGGCCGCGACCACTCCACGGTGCACCACGGCTGGCGCAAGATGAGCCGCTCGCTGCAGATCGAGCCGGAGACGCGCCAGGACGTCACCACGCTGCGCGAACTCATCGAGCGCGCCCGCCAGGCCGCCTGACCACATCGGCGCGCGCTTCACCGGTCCCCGGCCGTCTCATGCACATCTGCTGCTCGCTCGTGGGTAAGCGCTGTGCTCCGGCGTGGATACCGTGCCCGCACCGTGGACGCGCGCGCGGCCCGGTGACTGCCCCGGCGCCGCCGATCCCTCGATCCTCGCCTGATCCCACGTCGCGTCGGCGACCTGCCCGCACCTTCACCCACGCCCGCCCCGCGTTGCCACGCTTGCTCGCCAGCGAGTTGCCCACGGCGCCCACAGCTCTACCACTACGACTCCCTCCCCCTCTCCTACACTGATCAGGCACGATTCCCCGAACGAGCATCCAACGGGGACGCGTGGGATAAGTGACCTGTGATCGATCAAGTCGAGTTCATCGTCGAGGCCGGCGTGGGTGGTAGCGGCATCGTCTCGATGCGGCGCGAGAAGTTCGTGCCGCACGGCGGACCCGACGGGGGTGACGGGGGCCGCGGCGGCAGCGTGGTGCTGGTCGCCGACAGCAAGGTGGCCGGCCTCGGCGCGTACCGCGACGGCAGGCCGCGGGTGGCGCACGCGGGGCGCGCGGGTAGCTCGTCGCTGCGGAAGGGCGCCGCCGGCGAGGACCTCGAGTTGCCCGTGCCCGTCGGGAGCATCGTCTGGGACGGCGAGGAGCGCCTGGCCGACCTCACCGAGCACGGTGAGCGCGTCGTGGTTGCGAGGGGTGGCCGTGGCGGCTGGGGTAACAAGCGCTTCGCGACCTCGACGCGGCGAGTGCCGCGCTTCGCGCAGCAGGGTGCGCCGGGCGAGCGGCGGCAGCTTCGTATCGAGCTCAAGCTCCTCGCCGACATCGGGCTGGTCGGGCTGCCGAACGCGGGGAAGTCGACGCTGCTCGGGGCGTGGTCGGCCGCGCACCCGCGGGTCGCGCCGTACCCGTTCACCACGCTCGAGCCCGAGCTCGGGGTGGTCGAGCTGGGCTACGACAGCTTCGTGGCCGCCGACATGCCGGGGCTCATCGAGGGGGCGAGCCAGGGCGTGGGCCTCGGCCACGAGTTCCTGCGCCACGTCGAGCGCACTCGCGTCCTGGTGCACGTGCTCGACATGACACGCGACGAGCCGCTCGCCGACCGCGAGCTCATCGACGAGGAGCTGGCGAGCTTCGGCCACGGCCTCGCCGAGAAGCCCCAGGTGCTCGCGCTGAACAAGATCGACGACCCGGACGCCGCGGCGCACATCGAGCTGCTCGAGGAGCAGGTCGAGGCGCTCGGGCTGCCGTGGCTGGCGATCTCGGCGGCGAGCGGCGAGGGGACGATGGCGCTCGCGCGGCGCGCGTTCCAGGTGCTGCAGGAGCAACTCGAACGCGAGGAGGTGGAGGCGCCGCCGCCGCTGCTGCAGCCCGAGCCGCGGGTGCGCGAGCGGGTGAGCGCGGAGCGGGCCGCCGACGGTGTGGCCGTGGTGCACGGGCGCACCGCCGAGTGGCTGGCCCTCACGCTGGACGCCGAGCACCCCGAGGCGCGCGAGGAGCTGCTCGACCGGCTGCGGCGGCTCGGGGTCCAGCGGGCGCTGACGCGCCTCGGCGTGCGGACCGGTGAGCGCGTCCGCATCGGGGAGGCCGAGATCACGTGGGAGTAGCCGCGTCGCCGCGCGTGGGTGTGCTCGGCGGGACCTTCGACCCGCCGCACCTCGCGCACCTGGTGCTGGCAGCCGCGGCGCGGCGCGAGCTGCAACTCGACCGCGTCGTGCTGGCGCCGGCGGGCGACCCGTGGCGCAAGGCGGACCGCAACGTGACGCCGGCTCAGACGCGCCTGCGGCTGGTCGAGGCCGCGGCCGCGGCGCTGCCGTGGGCCGAAGTCAGCGCCATCGAGGTCGAGCGCGCGGGCCCCACGTACACCCTCGACACCTTCGAGGAGCTCGCCGCGGCCGAGCCTGGGGCGGCGTGGTGGTTCCTGCTCGGCGAGGACGCGCTCGCCGACCTCCCGCACTGGCACGAGCCCGCGCGGCTGATGCAGCGCGTGCGCTTCGGCCTCGCGCAGCGCCCGGGCGCGGAGCCGGCCGCGAGCAGCCTCGAGGCGCTGCCGGGGCTGGCGGACCGCGTCGACGTGGTGCCGATGCCCGCCCTGGACGTGGCGGCGAGCGACCTGCGGGCGCGCGTGGCGAAGGGTGAGCCGACCGGGCCGGTGCTCCCGGCGGCGGTGCGGCGCGTTCTCGACGAGTTGGGACTGTATCGGGATAGCTAGGTGTAGTGCCTACACACCTGCGAGACACCTGATCGCAAAGGGGCCTCCGA
>CAZMCK010000046.1:0-12900 GCA_964565075.1 uncultured Dehalococcoidaceae bacterium | reverse complement strand
AGCGCCTCGGCCTGCGTGGTGCCGATGATCGGGTCGCCGCCCACGCCGACGCTCGACGACTGCCCGATGCCGAGCCGGCTGAGCTGGTCGACCGTCTCGTAGACGAGCGTGCCCGAGCGCGAGATCACGCCGACGTTGCCCTCGAGGTACACGTCGGGCGGCATGATGCCGGCGCGGGCCCGCGCCGCCGGCGTGATGACGCCGGGGCAGTTCGGCCCGATGAGCGTGGTACCGGAGCCGTCGAGCGCGCGCTTCACCATCACCATGTCGTGGACGGGGATGCCCTCGGTGATGCAGATCGCGACCGGCACGCCTGCGTCGACGGTCTCGAGGATGGCGTCGGCGGCGAACGGCGCCGGGACGAAGATCAGCGAGACGTTCGCGCCGAACTCGTCGACGGCCTCGCGCACGGTGTTCCGGACCGGGGTGTCCTCGAGGATCTGGCCGCCGCGGCCGGGTGTGACGCCGCAGACGATCTGGGTGCCGTAGGCGCGGCTGTTGCGCGCCTCGCGCTGCCCGGCGCCGCCGAAGCCCTGGATGACGACTCGCGTGTTCTCGTCCAGCAGTACGCCCACGTTCGCGCTCCCTTACGTGTTCGGGTCCGTGTGTCAGTCGATGTGCTTCGTCGGGTCGCCGCTACTCGCCGCCCGAGGCAGCCTCGACGGCCTTCTGTGCGCCGTCGGCGAATCCGTCCGCGCGGATCAGCTCGATGCCCGACTCGTCGAGGATGCGGTTGCCGTCCTCGACGTTCGTGCCGGCCAGCCGCACGACGGTCGGCTGCGGGATCAGGCCCTGGTTGCGGGCCTGCACCACGCCCTCCGCGATCACGTCGGTGCGCGCGAGGCCGCCGAAGATGTTGACGAACACCGCCTTCACGTCCGGGTCCGCGCCGATGATGCGCAGCGCCGCCACGATCGCCTCCGGGTCGTTCGCCGTGCCGATGTCGAGGAAGTTCGCGGGCTCGCCGCCCTCGAACTTGATGGCGTCCATCGTCGCCATGGCGAGCCCCGCGCCGTTGACCATGCAACCGATGTCGCCGTCGAGCTTGATGTAGTTCTCGATGCCGGCTTCGTCGGCCTCGACCTCCAGCGCCTCGTCCTGGGCGCGGTCGCGCATCTCGGCAAGGTCGCGGCGGCGGAAGTCGGCGTCGTCGTCGACCGAGAACTTGGCGTCGACAGCCAGCAGGCGGCCGTCGCCGGTCACGACGAGCGGGTTGATCTCGGCGAGCGAGCCGTCGTTCTCCTCGAACGCGCGGGCGAGGCCCTGGATGAGGGCGACGGCCGGGCGGTTGAGGTCGCCGTCGAGGCCGGTCGCGAAGGCCAGCGCGCGGGCCTGGAAGCCCTGGAAGCCGGTGGTGGGGTCGATGGCCTGGCGGTGGATCTGCTCGGGGTGCTCCTCGGCGACCTCCTCGATCTCCATTCCGCCGGCGGCCGAGGCGATCATGACGGGCTTGCCCTCGGCGTTGTCGATGACCGCGCCGAGGTAGAGTTCGCGCGCCACATCGATCTGCTCCTCGACGAGCACGGCGTCGATGGGCTGGCCCTGCGGGGCCTGGAAGGTGACGAGCCGCGTGCCGAGGAGCTCCTCGGCGGCTGCGCGCGCCTCGTCGGCGGAGCCGGCGAGCTTGATGCCGCCGGCGCGGCCGCGGCCGCCGGCGTGGACCTGCGCCTTGACCACGACCTTGCCGCCGAGCGCCTCGGCGGCCTCGGCCGCCTCGTCGGCGGTGCGGGCGACGCGGCCCTCGGGCGTAGGCACGCCGTAGCGCGCCAGCAGTTCCTTGGCCTGGTACTCGTGCAGCTTCATGGTGGGCTCCCGGTGCGGGCGTGTGATGTGGGCGCCTCGATGCATGGAGGCGGCGCGGCGGATGGTAGCACCTGAGGCGGGGTGCTCAAGGCAAAGGATGTGCCTGGCTGGAGGGAGCCCTCGGACGGCCAGTCCATTACAAAACGAATGTTCGCGGATCGCTTGACACGAGCCCCCTGAGCGATGGATCATCGGCTCAGGAAATCCCCAGTTGTTGCGACGGCTGGGCCGGAGACCCCCGAGAGGGGGTCTTCGCATGTCTGGATCGGAAGCATGGTCGCGCACGCCTACGTCGACGGCTTCAACCTCTATCACTCTCTGGTCCGGAATCGACCAAAGGCCAAGTGGCTCGACTTCACTGAACTCTGGCGCAACCTGTTGCCTGGCACGCCGATTGAGCACACCTACTACTTCACAGCCAGGGTGCATCCGATGCCCCTCGACAGGGGAGCGCCCGCTCGCCAGCAGCGACTGCTTGATGCACTCGAATCGACCGGTGTCGAGATCGTCCTCGGGACGTTCCGGCAGGATCGGGTCATGGCGCGACCGACGTACGGCTCGATCCGGGATCGCATCGAAGTCCACCGATCCCGCGAGAAGGCTTCAGATGTGAACCTGGCTTCCTACCTTCTGCGCGATGCCTACTCCGGAGCCGTCGACACGGCCGTCGTGGTGTCCAACGACAGCGACTTGCTGAGGCCCGTTTCGTTCGCTCGTGAAGCAGGAGTCAGCGTCATCCTGTGCTCGCCCACGGCTCGGCCGAGCTCTGCCCTGGTGCGTGAGGCGGCTGAGCACCACGTACTGACGAGCCAGCGGCTCGAGGAGTGCCAGTTCCCTTCCTCGATCGTGCTTCCGTCCGGCAGGGAGGTGCACCGGCCGCGCGAATGGGCCTGAGGGCTCCTCCCTACCCGCTACCCGCCGAACTCCCGCCGCATCTGGTCCAGCCCCATCGGCCCCAGCTCGTACGCACGGGCGTGGAACGCCGCGAGGTCGAACGAGGCGCCGTCGCAGCGGCGGGCGGCCTCGCGGGCGTCGAGCCACGCGCGCTCGCCCACCTTGTAGCTGATCGCGAGGCGGGGTGCTCAAGGCGAGCGCGGGCTCGTCGCTGTCAGGCCCTCGATGCCCGGCGGTCACCGCGTGCCGGGCTCGTGTGTGAAGGGGTTCATCACCGTAACTGTGCCAATGCGTTGCCCGTCGTTGAGGTCCTCGGTGAGGAGGTGCGAGGAGCCCGCTCGATGGGCGGCTGCGACGATCAGCGCATCCCAATGCGAGAGTTGGTGGGACTGCCCTATCTCGATCGCCTGCCGGATGAGGGCACTGTCGATCGGCAGTGGATTCCACGCGACGAGGTCTTCGATGTCCGCGCGAGCTTCGGCGTGTGGCAGCCCGGGTGTGAGCCGGCGCGTCACCGTGACGTAGTACTCGTTGAGCACCTGCGCGCTGATACGGCCCTCTCCGGACGCCCACATATGGCCCACCCACGCGAGTGCGCGTTCCTGCTTCTCCGGGTGATCGGGGTCGCGCGCGTACACGAGGACGTTCGTGTCGACGAAGATGCTCACCGCTCGTGCAAGTCGTCGCGCGACGGGTATGTCGCACCACCGCTCAGCGAGGTCGGCCCGCGTCCGAGGTAGGACCGCCGCGCCGCCTCGTAGCGATCCCCGCGCTGCATCTGCTCGCGGAGCAGGCGCCCGACGAACCGGGACACGCTGGTATCCTGCCGGGCCGCTTCGATGCGCGCCCAGCGAGCGGTCTCGTCGTCCAGCGTGATGGTCACATTTCGCACGAGATTAGTGTAGCACGAGCCTCGTGGGAATTACCCGCCGAACTCCCGCCGCATCTGGTCCAGCCCCATCGGCCCCAGCTCGAACGCACGGGCGTGGAACGCCGCGAGGTCGAACGACTCGCCGTCGCGGCGGCGGGCGGCCTCGCGGGCGTCGAGCCACGCGCGCTCGCCCACCTTGTAGCTGATCGCCTGCCCCGGCAGGCCGAGGTAGCGGTCCACCTCGCTCGCCATGAAGTCGGCCGGGAAGTGGGCGCGCTGCAGCACGAACTCCAGCCCCAGCTCCGGCGTCCACGTCTCGCCCGGATGGAAGTGGTCGTGCTCCGCGATCGGCAGCTCGAGGTGCATCCCGATGTCCACCACGACGCGGGCGCAGCGCAGCGCCTGCGCGCGCAGCATGCCGAGGTAGTAGTCGGGGTTCTCGAGGTAGCCGAGCTCGCCCATCAGCCGCTCGGCGTAGAGTCCCCACCCCTCGGAGTAGCCCGACGAGCCGCCCAGCAGGCGCTGCCAGCGCGAGAGGTGCTCGCGCAGGTAGACGGTCATCCCGATCTGCAGGTGGTGGCCCGGTACGCCCTCGTGGTACGCGATCGAGACCTCACCCCACAGCGGGAAGCGCGTCTTGTCGGCCGTCGGGTACCAGGTGCGGCCCGGCCGGCTGAAGTCCTCCGAGGGCCCCGTGTAGTACATCGCCAGCGGTCCGCCCGGCGGCGCGATCAGCGCCTCGATGCGCTGCACCTCCTCGGGCAGGTCGAAGTGCGTGCCGTTCAGCTCGGCGATGGTGGTCTCCTGCAGGTTCTGCATCCACCGCTGGAACGCGTCGACGCCGTCGATGGCGCGATCCGGGTCGGACTCGAGGAGCTCCTTCACGCCCTCGACGCCGACTCCGGGGGCGATGCGCTCCGCGGTCGCCTCCATCTCGGCCTCGATGCGGTGCAGCTCGGACCAGCCCCACGCGTACGTCTCGTCGAGGTCCGGCGAGGCGCCGGTGAAGACCTGCACGCCGAGCGCGTAGCGGTCGCGGCCGACGGGGTCGTGCGGCTCGGCGGCGGGCACGTAGGTCTCGTCGAGGTAGCGGCCGAAGTCGCCGAACGCCTCGTTCGCGGCCGCCGCGCCCGTGCGCAGCTGCGCGGCGAGCCCCTCGCTCGCCACGTCCGACGCCTCGAACGCCTCGGCGAGCCCGTCGAAGTACGAGGGCGCGTCTCCCGCGCCGCTCCACGTCGCGCACTGCTTGGCGCACTCCGAGGCCTGCCGCTGCGTGCTCACCATCCCGCGCTCGATGCCCGTGTCGAGCGTCCGCCGGAGGCCGTCGAGGCCTGCGGGGAGCGCGGCGAGGCGGGCGGCGATGTTGCTCCAGTGCTCCTCGCTCTCGCGCGGCATGAGGTCGAAGACGCGGCGCAGGGACTGCAACGGGCTGGCGAGGATGTTGAGCGAGCGGAAGCGCTCGCCGGCGTCGTGCAGCTCGCGGGAGAGCCGCATGCTCTCGGCCATCGCGTCGCGCGCGACGCGGTCGCGGTCGTCCTCGACAGGCGCGGAGGTGAGCGCGGCGAGCGTCTCGCGCTCGAGCGCGGCGCGGGCGTCGTGGCCGTCGGGCGAGAAGTCCGTCAGCTCGGTCTCGTGCCCGGGGATGCCCATGCTGGTGGCGGCGTTGGGCGAGAGCGCGGCGTAGCGGACGACGTAGTCATCGGCGAGGTCGTAGATGGCGGACATGGACGTGCTGGCCTCCCTTGCGAGGTATCCCGCGTCAGTGCGGCTGTGAGCGTGATCGCGCGGCTCTGGCTACCAGGTGGTGTAATCCTCGATCTGCGTGCAGCAGGCGAGCATGTCCTGCACGTAGACGTCCCATCGCCCCTCAGACATACACGGCGTCTGCCTCGATGTATGGGCGCAACTCGCCCCGCACCTCCGACTCGACGACCAGGTCGACTGAGCGGCCGAGTAGTCGCTCGAGGTACTGCTTGACCTGCCCGTATCCGCTCCAGCCGCGTGCGTGGGGAAGCGTGACCAGGATGTCGATGTCGGAGTCGGGGCCGGCCTCGTTGCGGACGGTAGAGCCGAAGAGCGCCAGGTCGCCAACGCCATAGCGTGTGGCGAGCACCGACTTGTGCCCGCGTAGCAGCGCCAGCACTTCGCTCTTTCCGATCGCCTGCTCGACCATCCCAGCCCTCCGGATGCGGGACCTCGTGCTTGGCGGAGGGGGTGGGATTCGAACCCACGGTGACGCAAGCGCCACGACGGTGTTCAAGACCGCTCCCATAAACCGCTCGGGCACCCCTCCACAGACCAGTGTGCGCCGGGACACGCGGTGATCGCCACTCGCAGGACCCCGAGGCCCGTGAGGCCGGGGATCACAGAGGCCGGGGACGCGCCCCGGCCTCTGTGTCTGCTACCAGTGTCCCGAGCCTAGCTGCGAGGCAGCCCCAGCCCGCGCGTGGCGATGATGTTGCGCTGGATCTCGGAGCTGCCCGCGGCGATCGTGCCGGGGATGTCCAGCACGTAGCGGCGGGTGAAGAACGCTCGCGCCGGCGAGCGCTCGTCGTCCTCGTCCCACAGGTTCGCGTACAGCCCGAAGCAGTGCACCGCAGTGCGCGCCACGTCCTGCGTCACCTCCGAGAGGAACAGCTTCGTCATCGACGCCTCGTAGTTCGGGATCAGCCCACGGTCCTGCATCGAGATGATGCGGAACGAGAAGTTGAACCCGACGTCGGACTCGATGTAGCGGTCGGCGATCTCGGTGCGGGTGACGTCCGAGACGCGCGTGGTCTCCTTGCCCTGCTCGCTGTGCAGGAAGTCCGTCAGGATGTCGAGCCGCCGCTTGGCGCTGATCGCCCCGGCGATGTTCGAGCGCTCGAAGTCGAGCAGCGTCATGCCGACGTACCAGCCGCGGTTGACCTCGCCGAGCACGTTCTCGGCGGGGATGCGGACATCCTCGAAGAACGTCTCGTTGAAGCCGTGCTCCCAGCCCATGTTGATGAGCGGGCGCACGCTCAGGCCCGGCGTGTGGATGTCCTCGATCAGCACGAACGAGATGCCGCGGTGCTTCGGCGCGTCCGGGTCGGTGCGCACGAGCGCGAACAGCGAGTCGGCGACGTGCGCGCTCGATGTCCAGATCTTCTGGCCGTTGATCACCCACTCGTCGCCGTCGCGCGTGGCGCGCGTCTGCAGGCCGGCGAGGTCGGAGCCGGCGCCCGGCTCGGAGTAGCCCTGCGCCCACAGCTTCTCGCCGCTGAGGATGCCGGGAAGGTACTGCGCCTTCTGCTCGTCGGTGCCGTGCACGATGAGCGTCGGGGCGAGCAACGCGAGGCCGTTGGCGCCTACCTGCGGCGCGCCGGCGGCGGCGCGCTCCTGCGTGAAGATGAACTGCTCCATCGGCGACATGCCGGCGCCGCCGTACTCCTTGGGGAGGTGCGGGGCGAACCAGCCGTGCTCGAAGAGCGCGTCGGTCCAGGAGTTGGCCGCGTTCTCCCGCTCCGGGTCGCCGGAGCGGCGGTCCTGGCCCCAGTCCGAGTCGAGGCCGCGCGCGGCGCGCTCGCGGTAGTACGTGGGAATGCCGTCCTTGAACGCATCCTGCACCTCGGCGCGGAATGCGGCCTGCTCGGGAGTGTCTGCCCAGTCCATGTGTGTCCTGCCTTCCGGGTCGGCGCCTTGCGCGCCGCATCACGCGCCCATCATAACGACGCCGGCCGGACGTGCCACGCATCCGCCGGCCGCGGGCGTCGAGGGCTACCCGGCCGCGAGCGCCGCCTCGCCCTCCAGCACGAACCCGGACTGGTGCCACTCGCAGCAGCGGCCGTGCTCGGTGACGTACTGGTAGGCGGAGAGCGCGGCGATCGCGCCCTGCGCGGCCGCCGTCACCGTCTGCTTGAGCGTCCCCGATCCGTCGGTCAGGTCGCCGGCGGCGAAGAGGCCCGGCACGTTCGTCCGCATCTCGCGGTCGACGTGGATTTCGTCGGTCTCGGCGTTGAGCTCGACGCCGAGCGCGCGCGCGAGGTCGACGCGCGGGTCGGCGCCGGCCTCGATGAACAGCACGTCGAGGTCGAGCGTGTCGACGCCCTCGTACGGCCGGGTGAGCCGCACGCCGGTCAGGCCCTCGTCGTCGCTGCCGAGCAGCTCGGCCACCTCGGTCTCGAGCAGCACCTCGACGTTGTCGGCCTGGCCGAGCAGCTCGACGAGCACGGGCTCAGGGCGCCACAGCCGGTCGCCGCGATAGATGAGGTAGGTGCGGGCGGCGTGGCGAGCGTTCAGCAGCGCGCCCTCGACGGCCGCGTTCCCGCCGCCGACCACGGCCGCCACCCTGTCGCGGTAGAGCGGCGCGTCGCACGTCGAGCAGTACGAGATGCCGCGGCCGGTCCACTCGGCCTCGTGGGGCAGGCCGAGCATCCGTCGCTCGCGGCCGATGGCGAGGATGACGGCGCTCGCGTCGATCTCCTCGCCGTCGGAGAGCGTGGCCGTGAAGTGGTCGCCGTCGGTGGCGAGGGCGGTCACGTCGGCGTTGCGGATCGGGACGTCGTAGCGGGTGACCTGCTCCTGGAAGCGGAGCATCAGGTCGAAGCCGTCGATCTCCGGGTGGCCGGGGTAGTTCTCGATAGTGCCCCCGATGGCCGTCTCACCGCCGAAGCGCTCGCCGGCGACGACCGTCTTCACGCGGTAGCGGGCGCTGTACAGCGCCGCCGCGTAGGCGGCAGCGCCCTGGCCCGCGATCAGCACATCGAAGTGCTCGGCGTCTGGCATGGCGCACCTCCCCCGGTAGCTGGTACTCCCACGATCGAGGATACGACCCTGCCGAGGGGGATCTGACCGGAAACGGTTAACCCGAGGAGCCCTCATCGGGCAGCGCGCGGATGTCGCGCAGGCCGCGGTACCGCTCGGCGTGGTCGAGCCCGTAGCCGACGACGAACCCGGGCCCGATGCGCAGCCCGGCGTAGTCGGGCTCGTCGTCCTCCTCGCGCTCGCCTTCCCGCACGAGCAGCGCGCAGGTCCGCAGCGAGGCGGGGCGACCTGCGGCGATGTGCGCGCAGATGGCGCGCATCGTCCGGCCGGTCTCGGCAATGTCCTCCACGACGATCACGTCGCGGCCGGTCACGTCGGTCTCGAGGTCCTTCGTCATCTCGACGGTCCCGGTCGAGGTCGTGCCGGAGCCGTAAGAGCGTGCGCGGACGAAGTCCACCTCGGAGGGGATGCGCAACTCGCGCACGAGGTCCGCGAGGAACACGAAGGACCCCTTGAGCACGCCGACGAGGAGCAGCGGCCGCGCGCTGCGCCGCCTCGGCGCGTCATCCTCGATCGCGCGCGCGACGCGGGCGACGGCGTCGCGGATCTCGTTCTCGGTGTAGCGGGGTTCGAGGTCCACCGTGCGCCCTCCACGCGTGCGGCGAGCATCGTATCGTGGGCGCGCGCGACGGGAACCTCGAAGCGGGGAGGCAACTCGCCATGGAAGAGCTGATCCGGGCGCTGCCCAAGGCCGAGCTGCACATCCACATCGAGGGCACCCTGGAGCCCGAGATGATGTTCGAGCTCGCCGCCCGCAACGGCGTCGCGCTGCGCTTCGGGAGCGTCGAGGAGGTGCGCGCGGCCTACGCCTTCACCGACCTCCAGTCCTTCCTCGACATCTACTACGAGGGTATGGCCGTCCTGCAGACCGAGCGCGACTTCCACGACCTCGCGCGTGCCTACTTCGCGCGCGCCCACGCCGACGGCGTCCGCCACGCCGAGCTCTTCTTCGACCCGCAGGCCCACACAGAGCGCGGCGTCCCGTTCGAGACCGTGCTCAACGGGCTCCACGCGGCCATGGAGGAGGCGCGCACGGACCTCGGGATCACGTCGATGCTCATCCTCTGCTTCCTCCGCCACCTCCCCGCCGAGGCGGCGATGGCGACGCTGGAGGAGGCGCTGCCCTTCCTCGACCGCATCGCGGGCGTTGGGCTCGACTCCTCGGAGGCCGGACACCCACCCGAGGACTTCGAGGAGGTCTACGCGCGCGCCCGCGCAGAGGGCCTGCGCGCGGTGGCGCACGCCGGCGAGGAGGGGCCGCCCGAGTATGTCAGGGAGGCGCTGGACATCCTCGAGGTCGAGCGCGTCGACCACGGCGTCCGCAGCGAGGAGGACGAGGGACTGCTCGAGCGGCTGGTGCGTGACCGCGTGCCACTCACGATGTGCCCGCTGTCCAACGTGAAGCTGCGGGTCGTCGACCGCCTCGAGGACCACAACCTCAAGCGCCTCCTGAACCGTGGCGTGCGCGTCACGATCAACTCGGACGACCCGGCGTACTTCGGCGGCTACATCGGCCAGAACTACGTCGAGACCGCCGCGGCGCTCGGGCTGACGCGCGACGAGGTCGTCGCGATCGCGCGTAACTCGATCGAGGCGACGTTCCTCGACGCCGCGGCGAAGGCTGCGCTGCTTGCGGAGATCGACGCGGTCGCGTCGGCGTAGCGGCTACACGCTGAAGACGCCGTCCACGATCAGCGCGACGGCGACGAAGACGAGCAGCCCGCCGGTCAGGCGGGCCAGCACCCCCGCCACCACCTGCCGGTGCTGCCACTGGAGCAGCGGCTCCGCGCGCATCGCGAGGGCCGTGACGCCCGCCAGCAGGAGCGCGGCGACGATCGTCTCGCCTTCGCCCACGCGCCCGCCATGGGAGATCGCCGCCGCGAGTGAGGCGGGAGTCGCCAGCAGCGGCACCGCGAGCGGGATGAGCGCGGCGCGGTCACTCGCGTCGAGCAGCGACGCGGTCGACTCCTCGATCGCCCGGCCGCTGAGGAGCGGGCGGGCGGCCCCGGCGAGCATGACGATGCCCGCCGCGATGTCGAAGCTCGGGGCGGCGACGCCGAGGAGGTCGAGGAGCTGGCCGTGCATCATCGCGGCGGCCACGATCAGGACACCGGCGGCGAACCACCCGGCGACGAGCAGCCGGTTGCGGGCGGCGCGCTCGATGCCCGCGAAGCCATCGGGCAGCGCGGCGATCGAGGCCGGCGGGTTCATCGCGGCCCAGAAGACGGCGAAGAGGAGCAGTGCATCGCTCATGGCGTGCTCACGGTAGCGCGTCCGGGATGGTCAGTGGCGTCTCCGGCGAGCGCAGCGTGCGGCCCTCGAGCGCATCGGCGGCGAACAGCAGGCCGGACAGCGCGTGCTGCTGGTCGTCCATGCGCGTCTCGCCTCGCGTGATCCATGCCCCCTCCACGAGGCCGGGCCGGGCGTAGGCGAGCGCCTCGGCCGCGTCGGACTGGCGGTTGGCCAGCAGGCTCGCGCCCACCTCCAGGCGCTCCTCGATGGCGGGCTTGAGGTCGGCCATGCGCGGGTCGTGGGCGGCGATGCGCCACAGCGCGCCCATCGCCTCGATCCACGTCCCGAAGGCCGCCGCCCGCACATGCACGCGGATCAGCGAGCCGGGGCCGCCGAAGAGGCCGTGCTCGCGCTGCGACTCGGCGCGGATCAGGAACCCGAAGCGGCCCGCGAGGCGTCGTGCGTACTCGATCTCCTCGTCGCTCAGCCCCCACTCCACCATCTCGGCCATCGTGTACGCCGCCCAGTGGTCGGGGAGGGGGCGGAAGCGCACGTTCTCGACCTCGTCGCGGCGCGTGGCGAGGAAGACCGACGCCGCGCGGGCGTACTCGTCCCAGCCCTCGCCAGGCATCGCCTCGTGGAGCAGCGCGAGGCCCCACGCCGCCTCGCCCGGGTAGTAGCGCGAGGTGCCGATGAGGTCGGGCTGCCCTTCGCCGACCATCCACGCGACGTGGAAACCGCCGTCCGCGCGCTGCATCGAGGCGAGGAAGCGGCCCAGCTCGCGCATGACCTCGTCGTGGCGGGTGTCGCCGGTCGCCAGCCGGCGCTCGGCGAGGGCGATGAGCATGAGCCCGCTCGCCCCGAGCTTCGCGCGCCCGCCGTCGGGCGTGGTGAGCGCCGCCCAGTCGTCGTGGCGGTGCAGCCGGTCGAGCATCCACTCGACCGCGGCGTCGCCCGCGCGGAACGCCTCGATGTCCCCGTCGCGCCCGGCGGACTGGAACAGCGCCATCGTGACGCCGGCGTGGCGCACCTCGTTGTAGTCGTCGGGGATCGCGTCGAGGTCGGCGTCGTAGACGTACAGGTAGCGGCCGTCCGGCTGCAGGTTGCGCTCGATCCACTCGCGCCCGGCTGTCGCGGACGCCCGCATCTCGCCGGGCGTCTGGAGGTCGCGCGACTCGGCCGGGATCACCGTCAACCGCAGCACGAGCAGCAGTGCGGCCCACAGCGCGACCTGGAGCCCGACGCGCCGCCACGCGCGTCGCCGGTCCGTCGCGGCTACTCGGTCGGCCACCGCAGCACCCCCACGCCGTCCTCGACGGCGATGCCAGCATGCAGCGCGCGCAGCACGTTGTCAGCCTGCCCGGGCGTGCACGGCCGCGGCTGGAAGCCGACCTTGTCGTTGTCGGTGCGGATGCAGTGCAGCCGCAGCACCTCGAGGCCGTCCGGGCCGAACGCGGTCGTCGCCATCAGCCCGTAGCCGGGCGCGCCGGGCGTGAACCGCCCCGGCGTGCCGAACACCCAGTTGCCGAGCGAGTAGACCACGGGCATCCCGCCGACGACCTCGACCGGCTGGGCGACGTGCGGCCCGTGGCCGATGGCGAGGTCGTACCCGGCCTCGGCGAGCAGCGCCGCCTGCGCGCGCTGCGAGTGCAGCACCCCGGTGTAGTTCGCGCCCCAGTGCACGTACGCGACGACCCAGCGCGCTCCAGCCTCGCGTGCGCGTTGCACGCCCTCGCCCGCGTTGCAGCGCGTGAGCACGGCGATGCCCGCCCGGTCCTCGCCCGCGTTCCGGGCCACGCCGCCACCCTGCCCGAACGCCACGACGCCGATGCGCCCGTGCGGCGTCTCGACGATGAGCGGGCGCAGCGCCTCGTCCAGGTCGCCGCCCGCGCCGAAGCTCGCCACGCCCGCCGCGTCGAGGTGCGCGACGGTGTCGGTGAGGCCGTTTGGGCCGCGGTCGAGCGCGTGGTTGTTGGCGAGCCCCGCCGCGGTGACGTCCTCGGCGGCCAGCGCCCGTGCGGCCTCGGGGCGGGCGGCGTAGCTCCAGCGCTGCGAGGGGTTGTAGGGCTCGGTGCGTGTCGTGACGGGGCCCTCGGCGTTGGCGATGACGTAGTCGGCGTCCGGCAGCGGGCGCAGGCGGTCGAACGCCCAGCCGTAGCCGTTCGTCGCGAGGTGCGGCTCGGCGGCGTCGGCGAGCAGCGTGTCGCCGAGCCAGAGGATGCGGAACGGGGGCGCGCCGGAGCGCACGGCCGGCGGCGGGGCTGCATCGAGGTCCCCGCCGCACGCCTCGTCGCGGCCGCCGGCACAGGCCGCGG
>CAZMCK010000045.1:0-15194 GCA_964565075.1 uncultured Dehalococcoidaceae bacterium | reverse complement strand
CGGGCCCGCCGCGTCGCCGAACCGCGCGTGCTCGGCCGCGTCGTCGCCGAGCATCGCGCGCAGCGCGACGAGGTCGCCGTCGACCTGCGCGAACGCGCCGACCGGCAGCGTGCAGCCCGCGCCGAGTTCGGCGAGGAAGCCGCGCTCGGCCTCGACGGCCGCGCGGGTGGCGGGGTCGTCGACGGCGAGCAGCCGCTCGACGGTGTCGGCGTGGTCCTCGCGGCACTGCACGGCGATCGCGCCCTGTCCGGGCGACGGGAGGAACTCGAGCGCCTCGAAGACCTGCGTCGCCTCGTCGAGCCGCCCGAGGCGGTCGAGCCCGGCGGCTGCGAGCACGACGGCGTCGTACTCGCCGCTCGCGACCTTGCCCATGCGTGTGTCCACGTTGCCGCGGATATCGACGACGTCGAGGTCGGGCCGCAGCAGGTGCAGGAGCAGCTTGCGCCGCACGGAGCCCGTGCCGACGCGCGCGCCCGGGGGCAGCTCGGCGAGACGGCGGCCCCCGGACGCCACGAGCACGTCGCGCGGGTCGCCGCGGGTGAGGATCGCGGCCAGCGTCAGCCCCTCGACGGGGGTGGTCGGGACGTCCTTGAGCGAGTGCATGGCGATGTCCGCGCGGCCGTCGAGGAGCGCCTGCTCCACCGCGCGCACGAACACGCCGCGGCCGCCGATGGCGTGCAGTGGCGAGGTGCGGTCCGTATCGCCCTCGGTGCGCACGAGCACGTACTCGATGTCGAGCGCGGGGTCGGCGGCGCGGAGCGCGTCGGCGGCGAGGTCGCTCTGCGCGATGGAGAGTTGCGAGCCTCGGGTCGCGAGCCGCAGGGAGGTCATCGTCGTGCGCCCGGCCTGGGCTACGCGGTCCCGCCCGGGTCGCCGTCCGGCTCCTCGGACTCGTCGAGCCGGAACAGCTTGCGCACGGCGTCGAGGTATACGTCGCGGTCGCCGCGCTCGCGGAGTGTCGCGATCGGATCGTGCAGGATGCGGCGCACGAGGGCCTTCGTCATCGCGTCGAGTTGCTCACGCTGCTCGTCAGTCGCGCCGAAGCGGCGCAGCGTGCGGTCCAGCTCGGCCTGCCGCGTGCGCTCGGCGCGCTCGGTCAGGTCGGCAATGGTCGGGACGATACGCAGGTGCTCCCACCACTCGAGGAAGTCGGCCGTCTCCGCCTCGATCATGGCCTCGACGGTGGCGACCTCGGCGGCGCGCGCCTGCGCGTGCCGCGCCGCCACCTCCTGCAGGTCGTCGATGTCGCGGTACGTCACGCCCGGCACGGCCGCGATCGTCGGTTCGGCCGCGCGCGGTACGCCGATGTCGACGATGAGCATCGGGCTGCCCTCGCGGCGCACGAGGGCGCTCGCGACGCGGCCGATGTCCAGCACGGGCTCGGGCGCGTCGGTGGCGGCGATGATCACGTCGGCGGTCGCCAGCGCGGCGCTCACCGACTCGTACGGCACGGCCGTGCCGCCGAGCTCCCCGGCCAGCGCCTCGGCGCGGGCGGCGGTGCGGTTGCTGACGGCGATCGACCCCACCCCATACTCGGCGAGCGCGGCCGCTGCCAGCCGTCCCGCCTCGCCCGCGCCGATGACCAGCACCGACGCACGCGCGAGGTCGTGGACGAGCGACCGCGCCTGCTGGGCGGCGATCGAGGAGATCGAGAGCGCCCCGTGCCCGATCGCGGTCTCGCTGCGGGCGCGGCGGCCGACGCGGATGGCGGTGTGGAACAGCCGCGAGAGCAGCGCCGTGTCGGCGCCCGCGCTCACCGTCGCCGAGAACGCCCCGCGGACCTGCCCGAGGATCTCGGACTCGCCGAGCACCATCGAGTCGATGCCGGTGGCGACGGCGTAGAGGTGGCTTACGGCCTCCTCGTCGCGGCGCGGCAGCAGGTAGCGCTCTCCGAGCGACGGCGCGACCGCGGCGGCGTCCGAGAGGAAGTCGCGCAGCTCGGCCGGTTGGTGGTCGCCGGGCACGTAGAGCTCGAGGCGGTTGCAGGTCGCGACGATCGCGCCGGAGCCGAAGCGCTCGGCGACCTCGCGCCGAACCTCCGGTAGCCTGTCGGCGGGGATCGCGAAGCGCTCGCGCACGGCGAGCGGCGCGTTGCGGTGGCTGAGGCCCACCATCGTCAGCATCGACGCCTGCATCCGGGGCGGCTGATGTGTCGTCATGCCGGCTGCCCCTGCCACGCTGGGACTGCGAGCGGCTGGTCGAGTCCGAGGCTCGCGATGATGCGGTCGCGGGCGGCGTCGTACTCCCCGCCGCGCAGCAGTGATCGGAGCTCGGCGTCGATGGCATCCTGCCACGCGTCGCTCGCGATGCGGTTCGGGCACTCCGTGCAGAGCAGCGGTGGCGGCGTCCGCGTGCGGTCGCACTCCGCCGCGCACTCGCGGTCGCGCTGGCGCGCGAGCACGCGCACCTCGGCGAGCAGGTCGCCGAGCGCGACCACCTCGTCGTCCAGGAACTCCTCGAGCCGTTCCCGCAGCCAGCGCGCGAGCGCGGGGCTCGCGCCGCCGGTGGAGGCCGCGAGGGCGATGCGGCCGCGCTTCGCCAGCGACGGGAGGATGAAGTCGCAGTGCTCGACGTCGTCGGCGGCGTTCACCCAGATACCGAGCGCGCGCGCCTCGGCGGCGGCCTGCGCGTTCACCTCGCCGTCGTCGGTGGCGACCATGACCACCTCGTAGCCCTCGGCGTCGCCCGGCTCGTACGGGCGGGCGAGCCACTCGCACCCGTGCTCCCGCACGATCGCGCGCACGGGCTCGATCAGCTCGGGCGCGACCACGGTCACGTCGGCCGAGGCATCGACGAGCTTGCCGATCTTCTCGTGGGCCACGTTGCCGCCACCGACGAGCAGCACGCGCCGACCTTGCATCTCAACGAAGATCGGGTAGTAGCCCACGCGCGCCCCTTGCTGGTGGCTGAGTACCTAGTGGTCGTCGTACGCGGCGGTGACTCCGAGTAGCACGCGGTCGGCGAGGCCGCCGATCTGTTCGCGCGCGAGCGCTGCCTGTTCGGCATCCATCTGGTCGCGCTCGGCGAGCTGCTTCGCCGTCTCGTCGAGCGAGCGGCGGAAGAAGGTGAAGGCCTCCATCGCGCGCAGCAGCGGCGTCTCACGCTTCACGAGCAGGTCGCCGTAGCTGTGGCCGATGGCGTCCACCTCATCCTCGATCGCCGCGCGCGGTTGCCGGTGCGAGATGTAGTCGCCGACGAGCTCGACGAGCCGCCGCCCGAGCGGGCGCAGGGCCTCGCGCTCGTCGGCGTCCAGGGAGCCGTACCAGCCCGCGTCCTTGGTGCCGGCGTGGAGGCGGCGGCGGATGCGCCGCACGGCCGCGGCTTCGAGCGCGTGGTCGTTGTCGCCGCGGATGAGGCTCAGCAGGTCTTCCTCGGCGAAGCGGCGGTGGCCACCCGGTGTGCGGAAGCAGCGGATCTCGCCGGAGTCCGCCCAGCGCCGGACGGTCGACTCGTTGACCCCGAGGATCTCGCAGGCGCGGCCGAGGTTGACCCAGCGCGGACTATCGTCGCCGCCGGTGTCGGCGGAGGGGCGCGCGGAGGTGGCGCCACGGGTGGTGCGGGATCGGCTGTTCGCCACGAAACCTGCCTAATTCTGTCTCAGCGGTGCGAGGTTTCGAGGAGTGTACCAGCGCCCCCGCATTGTTGCGAGCGCCTCACGCGGCCCTCGCCGGGATGGCACGTCACGACTGCGAGCGCGCAGACTCTGCCCGATCGCGGTGCAAGCGGCTATCGATATTCGCCGAGAAAAGTGGAGCTTCGGGTAGTCTGGCGTGTCGCAGGTTGAAACGCCCTGCTGCCGCGACTACGGTTGCCGCAATGATGTTCACCAGCCGGTCGACGCTCATGGCGTCGACATCGCGCGCAGTGCACCGATTGACCGTGCCGGGAGGGCAGCCCTGACCGCCGAAGCCGCCCGGAACCCACGCTACGAGGCCGACGAGCATCCCCCGCTCCTCGCCTCGCTCGCGCTCGGCGCGCAGTTCAGCGCGATCGCGGGCGCCACCCTGCTCGTCACGCCGGTCATCGTGGGCAACGCCGCCGAGCGCGGCGACGACTACGTGACGTGGATGATCTTCGTCGCGCTCATCGTGGTAGGCATCTCGACGCTGCTGCAGGTGCGCCGCGTCGGCACGTTCGGCGCCGGCGCGGTGCTGCCGATGTTCACGGCCGCCTTCGCCATCCCGTTCTGCATCAACGCCCTCGAGGGCGACGGCGGGCCGGCCACGCTCGCCTCGCTGCTGCTGGTCTCGGCGGTCACGCAGTTCGCCGTCTCGCGCTGGCTCTTCCTCGTGCGCCGCGTCGTCACGCCGGTCGTCGGCGGCACCGTGATCATGATCCTCTCGATCACCCTCGCCTCCGTCGTCTTCGACCTGCTGGACCGCGCGACGACGGCGGACCCGGAGGAAGCGTCGCTCACCGCGCTGGCGACGATGTCCGTCGCGGCGGCGCTCCTGCTGCGCGGGTCGGCGCTGACACGGCTGTGGGGGCCGGTGGTCGGTATCGTCGTCGGCTGTCTCGTCGCCGGGCTGCTCGGGATCTACGACACGCGGCGCATCACCGAGTCGGCGTGGATAGGCCTCCCGAGCGGCTGGCCGGGGTTCGAGCTCGACTTCGGCCTCTCGTTCTGGACCCTCGTCCCGGCGTTCGTCGCGCTGGGGGTGATCATCTCGATCCAGGCGAACGGCGCGGCAATCGCCATGCAGCGCGTGGCGTGGCGCGACCAGCGCGCCGTCGACTTCCGGCAAGTGCAGGGCGCGATCGCGGGCGGAGGCGCCAGCAACTTCCTCGCCGGCCTCGCTGGCTCGGTGCCGAACGCCATCAACCCGGCGATGGTCTCGTTCATCCAGATCACGGGCGTCGCCTCCAGGCGCGTCGGGTACGCGATCGGGCTCATCCTCATCGTCGTGGCGTTCGTGCCGAAGGTGTCGGGGCTGCTCGGCAGCATCCCGGGGCCGGTGATGACGGGCTACCTGATGATGGTCACGGGCGGCCTCTTCGTGGACGGCGCGAGGACCGTCATCCAGAACGAGCGCGACAATCAGCGCGTCGCCGTCGCCGGCGTCTGCTTCTGGATCGCCGCCGCGTTCCAGTTCGACCTCTTCCATAAGCCCGACATCGGCGCGGTGGGCAACGCGCTGCTCGACAGCGGGATCACCACGGGCGGCCTCGCGGCGATCGTCATGATCCTCTACCTCGAGTTCACCAACCCGCGCCGGATGCGCTTCCAGTCGGCGCTCCATATCGACGCGCTGCCCGATCTCAACGCGTTCATCGCCCGCTTCGCCGCGCGGCGCGGCTGGGACGACGCGATGAAGGACCGGCTCAGCGCCGTCGCCGAGGAGACGCTGCTCACCCTCGCCCCGCTCGACCTCGAGGCGCTGATGGCGGACGACGGCGACGAAGACGAGGGGCCCGAGCGGAGGCTGGTCGTGCTCGCCTCCAACGACGGCCCGGTCGCGGACCTCGAGTTCATCGGGGGCGGCGACGAGGACAACCTGGAGGACCGCCTGCGGCAGCTCCAGGAGCACGACGAGGAGACGCCGGTGGAGCAGGAGCTCTCGCTCCGCCTGCTGCGCAGCTACGCGCAGTCGGTGCAGCACCAGCAGTACCAGGACACCGACATCATCACGGTCCGCGTCGGCCAGCCCGAGGCGTAGCGCACGAAGGCTCTACTGCGAAGGCAGCGGCTCCTCGCGTATCGACTGCTTGATCTCATTCCAGAGCGCGCCGAGGTCATGGCCCGGCGGTGACGGGGCGAGGCGGAAGCTCCTGGCGATCTCGCCGGTCTCCGTCCAGATGACCTGGTATGTCTCAGTGCTTGCGTCCCAGAACGTCTCTTGAACCACCTCTGCCGTCGATGCGCGAAGCATCATCTGAGCCGTCGTGGTCCCGTCAGAGATGATGACGAACATCTGCCGCCTAACGCCACGAGGATCGCGGACCTGAGCATGTACATCGGCGCGCCTCCCGCCCGCAGGGGGAAGCGCGGAGAGTAGCACACGTCGAAGTGTCTACAGCCCCCGCGTCACCGAGTCCCGGCCGTAGCGCCCGCGGATCTCGTCAACCGCCTGGTCGACGCGCTCCGCCCGGCGCGTCGACTCGTCGTCGAAGCCGAGCTGCACCGCGTCCTCCACCAGGTTCGTCGCGCCGAGGCCGATGAGCCGCACGGGCCGCAGCGACTCGCGCGCCAGCAGCTCGTCGAGCAGCGCGCGTCCGGCCGCCGCGAGGTCGTCGGTGCCCTGTACCGGGCGGTCGAGGGTGCGGCTGCGGGTGAGCGTGGTGAAGTCCGCCCAGCGCAGCTTGAGCGTGACCGTGCGCGCCCGGCGCTGCTGGCCGCGCAGGTCCGCGCCCACGCGCTCCGCGTGGTCGCGCAGCGTGCGACGCAGCCTGTCGAGGTCCGTGACGTCCTCGCCGAACGTCACCTCGCGCGAGATCGAGCGCGCGCCGCGCCCGCCTGCGCGCACCGGCGTAGGGTCGAGTCCGCGCGCACGCTCGGACAGCACGACGCCGGCACGGCCGAAGCGCTGCTCCAGCCACCGCTCGTCGAGCGCCGCCGCCTCGCCGATGGTGCGCAGGCCGAGGGCGGCGAGCTGCTCGCCGAAGCGCGGCCCGACGAGCGGCAGCTCGCGCAGCGGCAGCGGCGCGAGGAACGCGGCGTCCTCGCCCACGGGCACCTCGAGCAGCCCGTCGGGCTTCGCGCGGTCGCTGCCGACCTTGGCAGTGGTGCGCGAGCCGGCGATGCAGACCGAGACGGGCAGGTGCAGCTCCTCGCGCGTCCGGGTGCGCACCCGCTCCGCAGCCGCGCGGGCGCCCGTGCCGCCCTCGCCGAGGCCGGTGAGGTCGGCGTACGCCTCGTCGATGCCGCCGGGCTCCACGATCGGGCTCTCGTCGCGCAGGATCGCGTGGAAGGCGCGCGAGGACGCCTGGTAGCGGTCGAAGTGCGGGGGCACCACGACCGCCTCGGGGCAGAGCCGCAGCGCCTGCGACATCGGCTGCGCCGAGTGGCACCCGAACTCCCTCGACTCGTACGACGCCGACGCGACGACGCCCCGCCCGCCGGCCCCGCCGACGAGCACGGGCTTCCCGATCAGCGATGGGTCGAGCGCCCGCTCGACGGAGACGAAGAACGTGTCGAGGTCGAAGTGCGCGATACGCCTCGGGAGCGTCGGCTCAAGCCGTGTCGCGGCGCCGCGGTCCCGTTGCTGGGGGTCGTCTGCGGAGGTTGGGCGCGTCATGTCCGCGCTCCGTCGGTCGGGGAGGTCTCGATCCGGGAACAAGTGTACTGGAAGCTCGATCCAGGATGATGGGCTCTGGATTTCGCCAGAACTCCGGCTCGATGACCGAGCGTGCTCGGCGCTCTATAGGTCTCTGAGTGCGCAGTGCCAAGCAGCCTCGCGAGCCTCCGTGATCAAGAAGTCCAGCTTGCCCGCTTCGGAATCAGCCTCGATCTGCTGGTCCCAGCGCTCCCAGTCGACTTCGCTGAACCACTTCCGCAGTTCCGCGTACTCGGCTTCAGGCAGGTCGAGGATCGCCGTCTGGATCTCCGTGACGGTCACCAGGAGGTGCGCGCAGTTACTGGCCGGAGTCGGCGGGCGCGCGGCCGTTGCCCTCGGTCGGCTCGCTCTCGGAGCCCGTGCGAGCGGGCTCCTCGCCCGCCTGCGCGACCGCCTCGACGGTGACGGCCGTATCCTCGGCCGCCTCGTCGTCGTGGGGGCCGGCCCCGTTGGCCGATAGCTCCTCGGGAAGCTCGACGCGACGGCCGTGCAACTCGTCCTCGGTGAGCGAGGCGATGGCCTCCTCCTCGGACTGACCGCTGCGCATGCGCCGCGTGATCGCGACGCCCGCGAGCGCGACGAGCGAGGTGGAGATCGCGGCGCCCCCGGCGATGAACTTGTGGCGGCGCACCACGTCCGGGAAGCGCTCCAGCGCCTTGTGCGCCAGGCGGATCGCGTCACCGGCCGTGTGCGTGACGCGTTCTCCACCGCTGGGGTGCTTGAGGTCGTCTGGTATGAGGTTCACGGTGAATCGCCCCTGGTGCGGCCCGGCTGGGAGGGCCTTCCCTTATGCGCGCTCTCCGAGCGCGCGGAACAGGTTCGCCATCTCGATGGCGGCTCGCATCGCCTCGTCGCCCTTGTTCCCCGCCGAGCCGCCGGAGCGGGCCCGGGCCTGCGCCATCGTGTCGCAGGTGAGGACGCCAAAGGCCACCGGGAGGTTGTACTCCCGGGAGACCAGTGTAGCGCCACGGGCCGCCTCGCTGCATACGTAATCAAAGTGCGGCGTCTCGCCCCGCACCACCGCACCGAGCAACACGATCGCGTCGTAGCCCCCATTGCCGGCGAGCCGTCGCGCGGCCTGCGGCAGCTCGAACGCGCCCGGCACGCGCACCACGTCGAGCGCGTCGTCGGCGACGCCGAGGTCCTTCGCGGTGGCCCGTGCCCCGGTCAGGAGCGGCTCCGTCACGATCTCGTTGAACCGCGAGACCGCGATGGCAACGCGCAGTCCGGAACCGTCGAGGCCGCCAGTGATCTCCGCCACGCTATTCCAGCTCCTCGGATTCGAGGAGGTGCCCCATCCGCTCGCGCTTCGTGCGCAGGTACCCCTCGTTGTGCGGGTTGGGCGCCATCTCGATGGGCACGCGCTCCACGATCTCCAGCCCGAAGCCCTCGAGGCCGGAGCGCTTGACCGGGTTGTTGGTCATCAGCCGCATCTGCTTGACTCCGAGGTCCACGAGGATCTGCATGCCGATGCCGTACTCGCGGTTGTCGGCGGGCAGGCCGAGCGCTTCGTTGGCCTCGACGGTGTCCATGCCGCGGTCCTGCAGGTGGTAGGCGCGGATCTTGTTGTGCAGGCCGATGCCGCGGCCCTCCTGGTCCATGTAGAGCACGATGCCCCGGCCCTCGACGGCGACGCGGCGGATCGCCTCGTCCAGCTGCTCGCCGCAGTCGCAGCGCTGCGAGCCGAAGACATCGCCGGTCACGCACTGGTCGTGGACGCGCACGAGCACCGGCTCGTCGGTGCCCACGTCACCCATCACGAGCGCGACGTGCACCTTCTCGTCGATCAGCGTGCTGAAGTGGACGGCGCGGAACTGGCCGTGCACGGTGGGCAACTCGGTCTCGCCCGCCCGCTCGATGAGCGAGTCGACGCGCACGCGGTACTTGATGAGGTCGTTGACGGTGACGATCTTGAGGTCGTGCTCCGCGGCGAACTCGATCAAGCTCGGCATCCGGGCCATCGTGCCGTCCTCGGCCATGACCTCGCAGATCACCGAGGCGGGGATGCGCCCCGCGAGCTTCGCGAGGTCGACCGAGGCCTCGGTCTGTCCGGCGCGCACCAGCACCCCGCCCTCTCGCGCCCGCAGCGGGAACATGTGGCCCGGCTGCGTGAGGTCCTCGGGCCGCGAGTTGGGGTCGGCGAGCACCTGCACGGTGCGCGCGCGGTCGGCGGCGGAGATGCCCGTCGTCACGCCCGTGGCCGCCTCGACACTGACGGTGAAGGCGGTGCCGAGCGGCGCCGTGTTCTCCGAGGTCATCTGCGGGATGCCGAGCGCGTCCAGCCGCTCGCCCGTCATGGCCATGCAGATCAGGCCGCGCGCGTGCATCGCCATGAAGTTGATGGCGTCGGCGTCCACCACGTCCGCCGGGTAGCAGACGTCGCCTTCGTTCTCACGGTCCTCGTCGTCGACGATGATGATCGGGCGGCCGAGGCGGAACTCCTCGATCGCCTCGGGCACCTCGACGACGTCGCGGGCGCCGAGGGTTGAGGCGTCGGTGGTCTTGTCTGTCGTGGCGGTCGGCTGGTTGCTCACGCGGTGCCCCCGGCGTCCCCGGCCGACCGGGCATCCAGGAGTTGCTCGATGTACCGGGCGATGATGTCGGTCTCGAGGTTGATGCTATCACCCGGCTCCCGGCTCGTCAGGTTGGTGTGCTCCTGCGTGTACTGCACCAGTGAGACGGAGAAGGTCTCGTCGTCCTTCGCCATCACGGTGAGCGAGGCGCCGTCCAGGCACACCGGGCCCTTCATCAGCACGTACGGCAGGTAGTCGGGATCCGGCCGGTAGCGGACGATCACCGCGTCCTCCTCCGGCGTGATGCTCACCAGCTCGCACGTCGTCTCCACCACGCCGCGCACGATGTGTCCGGAGAGCCGGTCCATCGGCCGCACGGAGCGTTCGAGGTTGACCCGGTCGCCCGCCGCGCAGTTGCCGAGGTTGGAGCGCCGGAACGTCTCCGGCATGACGTCGAACGTCATCGAGTCGTCGCCCATGGTCCGCACGGTGAGGTCGACGCCGTTGATGGCAATGGAGTCGCCGAGCTGGGTGTCCTCGTTGATCTCCGAGCACTCGATGACGAGTTCGCCGCCTTCGCGCGAACGTACGGTGCCGACCTCTTCGATGATGCCAGTGAACATGCGCGCCCCCTGCCGCCGTGCCCGTAAGCGTACCGCTACGAGCCTTGTCGTGCGCGGCTCAGTCCGCAGGCCAGGCGGGGTATCCCGTGATCAGGGTGTCCTCGCCCAGCCGCTCCACCGTCACGTCGCGCAGCCGCGGGGCCTGCGCCATGCGGTCCACGCCGCGGCCTGCCACGGCGGCGGGGGCATCGAAGGCGCCGATGACGAGCGGGGCGATCACGGCGTGCACCTTGTCCACGAGGCGACGGTCGAACAGCGAGCCAAGCAGCACCCCGCCGCCCTCGAACAGCACGGTCAGCACCCCTCGCGCTTCGAGGTCCGTGAGCAAGGCGTCGAGGTCGACCCGGCCGTCGTCGTCAGGGAGCACGGCGACCACCGCGCCCCGCGCCGACATGCGCTCGCGCCACGCCGCCCCGGACGCCTCGGTCGTGGCGATGAGCGTGGGGGAGGGGCCTTCGAGAATGCGCGCGTCGTCCGGCACGCGCCCGCGCGAGTCGACGACGACACGCACGGGCTGAGGGACGCCCTCGGTCGTGCCGCCGGGGCGGGCGGTGAGCTGCGGGTCGTCGACGACGACGGTGTTGGAGCCGACCACGATCGCGTCGAGGTGCGGGCGGTGGCGGTGGGCCCACTCCAGTGTCTCGGGGCCCGACACCCACCGCGAGTCTCCCGAGGCGGCGGCGATACGCCCGTCGATGGACGCGGCGTACTTCACGATGACGAACGGACGCCCGGTGCGGCGGTGGTGCAGGTACCCCTCCAGCAGCTCGGAGGCCTCCTCGGCCCCATCGCCGGCCTCCACGGTGATGCCGGCCTCCTCGAGGAGACGGTGGCCGGAACCGGAGACGTTGGGATCGGGGTCGGCGACCGCGTAACGGACGGCCTCGACGCCTGCGTCGACAAGGGCATCGATGCAGGGCGGGGTGCGGCCGTGGTGGGAGCACGGTTCGAGGGTCACATACACCGTCGCGCCGCGAGCCGCCTCGCCGGCGTCGGCGAGCGCCTCGACCTCCGCGTGGTTGCCGCCGGGCGGCTGCGTGTGCCCGGCGCCGACGACCTCGCCGTCGCGCACGACGACCGCGCCCACCGCCGGGTTGGGCGAGGTCCAGCCGAGGGCGCGCCTTGCCTCGGCAAGGGCGCCGGCCATGAAGTCCGATGCGGGCACGTGGCCTCCTCGCAGCGAGGATACCGCTCTGCCGCGCGCTACTCGATCGCGTAGACCACGACTACGCTCACGGCGATCTCGCCCTCGCCGGGAGCGATGGATGTGGCGGCGAGCGCCTCGCCGTCGTCGAACGCTCCGACGACGGTGGGAGCGGGTGACCAACCCCTGCCCGTCACCTCGGAGATCGAGAGCACGACGCCGACGTTCACGCCTGCGAGGTTGGCGAGCTGCTCCGCCTTGGAAGCGGCATCCGCGACCGCGAGCTCGCGCGCGTCGTCCAGGTGTGCTGCGGGGTCGTCGACCTGGAAGCGGATCCCACCCACGCGGATCGCGTCGCCCGCCGCCTCGATCACCTCGTCGACGATGGCCGACGCGTCGTCGATCGCCCGGATCCGGACCTCCACGCCGTTGCTAACCGTGAACCCACTCAGCTCAGGCTCCTCGTCGCGGTAGTCGAACATCGGGTAGATGTGCAGGTAGCTCGTGCGGATGTCGCGGTCCTCGACCCCGTTCGCGGCGAGGGACGCGCGAATCGCTTCGATGGCTGTCGCGGTCTCCGCGCGCGCGTCCGCGACGGTCTCCCCGGTCGCCTCGGCGCCGAGATCGACGATCACCACGTCCGGCTCCACGCTGACGCGCCCGACGCCCGTGACAGCAATGCCCCGACTGTCCGGGTCAGTGGTAGTGACATCGCCGACGCAGGCAGCAGCGAGGGCGAGCAGCGCGAGGAGCGCGCCGAGTGCCGGCCATCGGGGCGTCGCGCCGCTGGGGAGGGGTAAGCGTGTGGTCGTGTCGGCTGTCCGCATGTGTCCAGTCTATCGCTGCTCGCCCGCTCGCCGTCCCACCCGGCCCGTGCGAGGATCGCGGCACGCCCCAAGCTCCCGTGTTAGGTCCGTGGTGGCGAGATCGGGCGACGATTCCCGGTCCGCGGCTGGCCGGCCGCGACCGCGGTGTCGAGGTAGATCACCGGTCGTGCCGGTGCTCACCCATGCGTGCCGGCACCTCCACCGACGGGGCGGCGCTTCCCGTGGCGAATAGCATTCCCGGCGGGAGCTCACGATGCCTCACGGGATCCATCTCCTGGGTCAAGCGGGACAGGAGGAAGAAGATCTCCGCTGCCGTATTGGTTGCGGTGAGGAAATCCGCGCGGACTGTATCGCTCACGGAGGTTTCGTTCGAGATATATCGGCCCCTGATGCGACGCATCAGCTCTGAACGGTCGCTGGTAATGTGAACGACCATTGCCCAGTCCTCCTGTTCCTTGCTCGTCAAACCCTCCACGATGGACTGGACAACGGCGTCGATGCCCTCCAGCAGGCCATCCCTCAGCCGGCCCGCATCCTCATCGTCGGGCAGACGTTCCAGAATCTCGCACAAGTCACCGAACTCCTCCTCCAACCAGACCATGAGCCTGTGCCGGGTGAGCATGGAGTTCACGCCCTCTATTTCGTGGTCGGGGTGGCGTGTTCTCACGAGGTCGAGAAAATCGCCTATCTCTCGCAACAGATGCCTGACGGAATCCCGCAAGGATGCAGAGCCGGTTCCCTGTCGCACCGAGTCGAGATATGACGAGAATGCGGCGATCACCCGCCGCTGCTCCATGGCAGCAAGTTCTAGGGCAGTTGAAACGTCGGCATGGCTTCGGGAGTGAATGTAGGCCAGCTGCGACATGTCATCTTCCTGGGTTGCAGGCCACCGGCGAGAAAAGAGGCTCACTGCGAGGGGCATGACCGCCATCAGCGCAATCCCCGTGAGGACGTCCGTCAGGACGGCCAGAAGCGCCAGTTGCCCCGCAATCTCCAGCGGGACGCTCGAAACGAGCGCTTTCATCAGTGGTAGCCCGGTCCAGATTTCGATATACAACATAGGGACGAACACTACACAGGATACGATATTGAACATGAACTGGAACATGGCCAACCGTCGCGATACGCCGCTCATGTTCGCGGAGAGAATCAGGGTGGTACAGCTTGAGCCAAGATTCGCGCCATAAATGATCATGATCACCGGTTCCGGCGGCACCAACCCGGCAGCGGCCATGCTGATCGCGAACACCATGACCGCCACGGAAGATTGGATGACAAAAGCCAATACGCAGGCGAGGAAGAATGAAATCCACAGGGGATCACCCAATAGGCTCACGGACTCCTCGAACCACGGCTCGGCGGACAATCCTCCAGCAGACCCCTTGATCATCCCCAGTCCGACGAACACCAGAGCCACTCCGAACAGCACTGTTCCAACAGAGCGATATCGGATCGCCCGGTCGCTGAGCATGACCAGGCTCGCGACGCCAAGGGAGTAGAGAGCGGCCACTTCGATACTGAAGGAAACGAAGAACACCAGGGAGGCAACGCCGATGTTGGCGCCGACTATGAACGGAAAGGCCCGCTCGGTAGTGATCAGATTAGCCCGGAGGATGCCAATTACGATGAAGGTCAGGGCTACGGTGCTCTGGGTAACCACGCCGGCGAGCACGCCGTAACCGAACGCGGCTACCCGGGTGGTAAGCCAGTACGATGCAATCTTCTCCCGGATCCGGCGGTTCGACAGCGACTTGAGGTTCTCGGAGACAAGCCACATCCCCACGAAGAACAGACCAAGCCCTCCGGCAACTTCACCCAGGAGCGCGAACATGTGTGCGCCAGAAACGGAGCTATGGCCAATCGTGTCCAAGACGCCCTGACCTACCTTGAATAGAGGGATGCGCTTCGGGACGAGTGCGTTCAAGTGATAGCGCCACCAGGTTAACGAACGGTAAAGTCCTACGAGCAGTTGTAGTCATTCGCCAACGCGGTGTGTCAGACTCTGCCGATCCTCGCACCGCAGGCGACACTACTCGAGGTGCTGACCGAGGCAACTCCCCGGCCGGTAGTGCCGGTAGTGGACCGGCAGGTACTCCCACCTCCCGAACTTCATGCACGCCGCGCTCGCCGTCCCACCCGGCCCGTGCGAGGATCGCGGCATGCCACTCGTCGGCGGCAGGGAGCTGCTCGATCGCGCCGAGCGCGGCGGCTACGCGGTCGCCGGGTTCAACGTCTCCAACATCGAGCTCGCCCTCGGCGTCATCGACGCCGCCGAGGCGCGGCGCGCGCCGATCCTGCTCCAGTTCAACCCGTCCAACATCGAGCACTTCGGGGGGATCGAGGTCGCCGGGGCCACCGCGCGCGCACTCGCGCAGCGCGCGGAGGCGCCCGTCGCGGTCCACCTCGACCACGGTCCGGACGTCACGCTGCTGCGCGGGGCGGGCCAGGCCGGGTTCACTTCGCTCATGTTCGACGGCTCCACCACGCCCATCGAGCGCAACATCCAGGACACGCGCCTCGCTGCCGCGATCGCCATCGAGTACGGCGTGGCCCTCGAGGCCGAGCTCGGCCACGTCGGCGGCCGCGAGCCCGGCGTGGTCACCTCCGAGTCGGTCCTGACCGAACCGGCGGCCGCCCGTCGCTTCGTCGACGAGACACAGGTCGACTCGCTCGCGATCTCGGTCGGCACCGCGCACGGGCTCGCCGGGGCGGTCGACGTGGCCCTCGTGCGCGAGCTGCGCGCGGCGACGCGCGGGCTGCCGCTCGTGCTGCACGGCGGGTCGGGCGTCGCGCCGGACGCGCTGCGCGACGCG
>CAZMCK010000044.1:0-15834 GCA_964565075.1 uncultured Dehalococcoidaceae bacterium | reverse complement strand
TACTACTCCGACGCCCACCGCGTGCTGACGGAGGGCACCGTGTGGTGGCACCAGGGCGCGCTGATCGCGGCCGCCGTGGGCTGCGCCACGCTCGCCCTCATGGCCTTCGAGCGCCGCGAGATCGGCACCGGGCACTCGCCCCTCCGCGCCCTGCTCCGACGCGGCGGCGCGAGCGAGGAGCCGTCCGAGGCCGCGCGAGAGCCGTCCTCGGTCGCGCGCTAGGCGGTTCCCCCCGCCTCGCGCAGCGCCCCGATCTCGGCGTCGTCGTAGCCGTGCTCGCGCAGGATCTCCTCGGTGTGCCGTCCGAGGGGCGGTGAGGCGCGGTCGGAGCCGGTCGGCGTCCTCGACATCTGGACGATGGGGCCCACCAGCCGCTCCGGCCCCGTCAGCTCGTGCTCCAGGTCCAGCATGTAGCCCATCGCCTCGACCTGCGGGTCGTCCGCCAGCTCCTCGGCGAACTGCACCGGCGAGGCAGGAGCGCCGACGGCGTCGAAGACCTCGAGCCACTCCTCCGACGTCTTCGTGAGCATGATGTTGCGGATGCGCTCCAGCATCTCCTCGGCGACCGCGTCGCTCTCCGGGGCGAGCGGGTTGAAATCCTCGGCGGCCGTCGGGTCGTCCTCGACGCCGAGGGCGCGCCGGAACTGGTCCTGGTTGGCGGGCGTGAGCGCGCCGAGGATGACCGCGCCGTCCTTCGTGTTGTAGCCGCCGTAGTAGAGCCTCGACGCCTTCCCGACCGTCGCGAACAGGTCGCCCTTGATGGCGAGCTGCTCGCGGTAGCTCGCGCCTCGGCTGCGCGCATCGAGGACCTGGTCCATGCGCACGTCGGTGACCATCGCGTCGAACACCGGGAGCTTCGTGATGAAGGGGCTCGCGAGGTGCAGGCTGGCGGCAAGCAGCGTCGACGCGATGTGCTGGCCCTCGCCGGTCTCGGACCGGTGGTAGAGCGCCGCCACCACGCCGAGGGCGGCGCCGAGCCCGGCGTGGAAGTCGCCGGGCGCGGTTGCCGTGATGAAGTCGGGCGCGCCGTACTCGTCGACCTTGGCGTCGGCCGCCATGAGCCCGCTGTAGGCCTGCAGCACGACGTCCGAGCCGGAGCGCTGCGCGCTCGGTCCGCGGTCGCCGAAGCCCGTGTTCTCGAGGTAGACGAGGTCCGGGCGGTACCGGCGCAGCGTCTCGTAGTCGACGTTGAGCCGCTCGGGCACCCCTGGCCGGGCGTTGATGAGGAACACGTCGAACGCCGGGATGAGCCGATGCACCACCGCCTGCCCGGCCTCAGTCGAGAGATCCAGGACGAGGCTGCGCTTGCCGCGGTTGAGGGTGTGGAAGTCCTTGCTCTCACCCGGCGCGAACTGCCCCCAGAGCCGCCCGGCCTCCCCGGCCGGGGGCTCGCACTTCACCACGTCCGCGCCGAGGTCCGCGAGCGTCAGCCCCGCGTAGGGCCCGGCGTAGATCTGGGACACCTCGAACACCTTGATTCCCGCGAGTGGCCCCGGCATGTGTCACCTCGATCCCTGCGCCGTGCGCTGCGTGAGCGCCGCCGGCCGCGTGTCTGGCACGTGCAGTATGAACGGGCTGCGGGCGCCGGTGAGCAGGGTCGGGGCGAGCGCATCGATCGAGTCGGGGTCGATCCGGCGAGTGCGAGTCGTGCGCTACCAGAACCCGGCGCGGTAGTGGAGGCCCCGATGGGCGAAGCCGGCGGCGGGCGCCCTGCGCACGCGGCCGAGGTGCTTCCGGCACAGCTCGATGGTGAGCCGCTCGCGATCGTCGGGGTCGGCGCCCCAGCGCGAGACGGCGACCTCCTCGAGTGGCTGGGCTGTGCAGAACTCGCAGCGGGCAATCGGCATGGCGGACATGCTACTAGACTGCTGCGGGATGCAGGGCAGGCCGCCGCGGGTAAGGAAGCAGACGATGCCGGAGTTCGCCAGCAACGAGATCGAGACCGCCTGGGGCCAGATCGAGAGCGCCCTCAACCAGCTCATCGCCCTCACGAGCGGCCTCGACGGCGACCAGCTCAACTGGCGCCCGGTCACCGGACCGCGCGCCGACGAGGGGGCGAACAGCCTCTACGTCCTCGCCTCGCACGCCCTCGGCGTGGCGGAGCAGGCAACGCTGTTCATGCTGGCGGGCGAGCCCGGTGAGCGGGACCGCGCGGCCGAGTTCGCGTCGTCGGGCGCCACCGCCGAGGCGCTCGAGGCGCGCTGGGCCTCGCTGCGCGTGCGCGTCCCGGCCGCGCTGTCGCGCATCCCGGCGACGGCGCTCCTCGAGACGTTCGAGCACCCGGTGCGCGGCACGGAGAGCGGGCGAGGGCTGCTCGTCGCCACCATCACCCACGTCGCGAGCCACCTCGGTCACGCCGAGCTGACGCGCGACCTCATCCCCGACAGCTAACGGGCGCGGCTGCCGCCGCGAGTCTGCGTCGGCGCTACATCGCCCGGTAGGCGCTCGCGAGGGTCTCGCGGTCGAAGCCGTGCGGGTTGTCGCCGCGCGCGTAGTCGTACAGTGCGGCCTTGAAGATGCCCTCGAGCGCCTGCACGGTGCCGATCGCCACGGCAACCAGCGGCACGCCCACCGCGATGCCGAGCAGCGGGTGCACGAAGAAGAGCAGCGCCGCCGGCAGGATCGCCACGAGGACCGCAAGCAGCCCGACGATCATGAAGCCGAAGTTCGCCGTGACCTGGTTCCCCCACGTCTGCCGCAGCAGGCCCGCCGAGCGCTTGATCGCCTCGATCGGCCCGACGCCCTCGGTGACCAGCACGGGGATGACGAAGAACGTCGCGAGGCCCCACGCCACGCCGCCGATCATCGAGGCGATGCTCCCGGCGATCCCGCCGCGCTCACGGAGCGCCTGCAGGATCATCGAGACGATGACTGTGATGAGCGCCCACGCGAGGATCTGCGGCAGTCGCGCGCTCGCGGCCCGCAGGCCCGAGGCGATGTTCGGGTCGCCGCCGCGCAGCCGCTCCAGCGCGGCCGCAATGAGCGCGGCGTTGAAGAAGATCACGATCGCCGAGGAGACGAAGACGACCGCCGCGCCCAGGATCGCGTCGACAGCCCCCAGCGACTCCGTGGAGCCCTCGCTCACACGGTCGAGGGTCCCGGTCGCGCCACCAATGCCGAGCATCACGACCATGAGCACGAGCAGCCCGACGCCCGACATGATCGGAAACAGGATCAGCTCGCGGTCCATCATGAGCACGCGCCAGCTCATCTTCATCAACTCGAAGGTGTGCCCGATCGTCCTGAACATCCTGCGCCTCTCCATCGCGCATCGAGTATACGAAAGCACGCCCAGGACGCCCGGTGCGGTGCGGGCAGCCACAGCACGCCGTGGTCGCGCTAGGTGACGGTGATTCGCATGTCGAAACGCGCTCCGCAGGTAGCACACTCCGCAGCGCCGGGCGGATCGAGCGCTGCTCCGCACACCGGGCAGAAGCGGGCGACAGGCCCCTCGCGCTCCTCGTCGTCGGTGGCGCCCTGCAGCCGTCGCAGCACGGGGATGGCGATGGTGACGGCAACGAGGAGCACGAAGAGCGTGCCGTACCAGCGCCATACGGCATCGCCCCAGTCCGGCTCCCACACGATCCACACGATCGACATGGTGGTGAGGAGTGCGTTCAGCGCGTACGCGGCGAGCGGCGCGATTGCATAGCGACGCCCGACCCCGAAGATGCCGACAAGGCTTGCATGCGTCGCGGCAAGCGCGAGCGTGATCTCGGTCAGGAGCCCCCGACTGAGGACCTCGCTGTCTGTGTCCGGCTCGGCCCAGATCACGACCAGCAGCAGCACGAGCCCGAGCAGGCCAAGCGCGACCCCCAGCGGCGGCACGACGCCCAGCCGGCCGCGCTCCCAGGCCACGCCGCACGCGAGCACGATCATGCTCGTGCCGAAGACCGTCAGCGTGCTCAGCAGCAGCTTCTCCTCGGTCTCCCCGAAGTCCTCGCTGAGCACCGCGTAGCTGCCCATCAGCGCGCTCGCGGCGACCGAGGCGAGCATGACGCGCAGCGCGCCACGGTGCAGCGTGCGGCGACGGTTCAGTGGTTCGTCCACAGATCGATCCTAGCCGATGGCCGCGCCTGCGGTGGACATGCGCGGACCTGGCGTCGAGGATCGATCCATGCGCAGGCGGCGGGCCGCGATGGTGCGAGCGACACGACGGGCAGCGCCGAGGGTGCTGGCGGTGCTCGGCGTCCTCGCGATGCTGACGCCGGTCCTCACCCCCTTCGCGACGAGCGACCTCGCCGCGTACCGCCCCGACCACGGCCACCTCCACGCCGCAGGCGACGCCGTCCCGCCGCACGACCACCCCTGGGACGACCACCGCACCCCCCGTCCTGACGCCCCGACGCTCTTCGACGCGCTCGCGTTCCACCCCGTCGCCGCCGACATCGCCCCGGGCGCCGCGACCGCAGGCGCGTCACACGCCGAGATCGTGTTCACGCATGGCGACGACGGCTCGCCGGGCTCCGCCTCGGGCCTCGCGCTGCCGGGCGCTGCGATGGCGTTCGCCGCGCACTCCTCGACGTTCCCGGCGGCAGTGAGCGACCCGCTCGCCCCACGCGACCACGCGCCCTCCGTCCCCACCGAGCCGCCCCGGGCGTAGCGCGACCCCACCCGCCCACTCCCTCCGGGCGTCCAGGCGACGGCCCCCCGGCCGTGCGTCGAGGGCGCACTGCATCGACACAGAAGGAGACGCATCGATGCGTTCCACAGGCTGGAGGCTGCTCATCGCAGCCTTCGCGCTGGCTGCGGCATTGGCCGCGGGCTGCGCCGAGGAGCACGACCACTCCACCCACACCCACGACGACGAAGGCTCCTCGGGAGCGCAGTCGATGAGCATGGACGCCCCGGCGAGCGGCCACGCCATGGCGGCCGCCGTCGAGGCGCCCGAGGGCATGTCCGTCGCGTTCGAGGCCCGGCCCGACGCCATCTCCGGGCTCAACATCCGCGTGACCACCACCGGCTTCACGTTCACGCCCGAGGACGCCAACGGCGACGACGTTCCCGGCGAGGGGCACGCCCACATCTACGTCGACGGCGTGAAGATCACGCGCCTCTACGGACCCGCCTACCACCTCACCGCCGTCGAGCCCGGCGAACGGGAGATCCGCGTCTCGCTCAACACCAACTCGCACGCCGACTACGTGCGCGGCCCCCGGCTCGTCGACGCCGTGCAGACCGTGACCGTGCCGGAGAGCGGCAGTGGCCACACGCACGCGGCGGACGACCCCGTCGAGGCGCCCTCCGACATGGCCGTCTCCATCCACGTCGAACCGGACTCGCATAGCGCCGGTGGCTTCAACGTGCGCATCGACGCCACCGGCTTCGCGTTCGCACCGGACTCGGTCAACGGCGAGCACGTCGCCGACGAGGGGCACGCGCACATCTACGTCGACGGCGTGAAGATCGGGCGGGTCTACGGCCCGTGGTTCTTCCTCGGCGGGCTCGCGTCCGGTGAGCACGAGGTGCGCGTGACGCTCACCGCCAACACGCACCAGCCCTACGAGCGCGACGGTGAGCCCCTCGCAGCGTGGGTGACGGTCACCGTGCCATAGCCGCCGCCTACGGCGGGCGAGGCCGTGCGGGCTCGGTCGGTCCGACGCAGGGTGCTGCGCGCGGTCCGGCGCGGGCGTACGCTGTCATGCGGCGGGTCCATGCGAGGGTCGGATGCAACGACTCGGTCAGCGGCTCCCCGGCAACGTCGTCGTTCGGCGTCGCCGCCAACGCCCGGAGACGGTGCAGGTCTCGCTCACCCGCCGACGCCGCTTCCAGCCGCGGCCGTGGATGGTGCCCGCCGCGTTCGCGGCGCTGATCGGCCTCGGCGCGCTGCTCCTGGCCCTGCCCATCGCGTCCGAGTCCCGCGAGTGGACCAACGGCTGGGACGCGCTCTTCACCTCGACGTCCGCGCTGTGCGTGACCGGCCTGGTCCGGTTCGATACGGCGGACCACTTCAGCCTCTTCGGCGAGGCCGTGATCCTCGTGCTCATCCAGCTCGGCGGGCTGGGCGTCACCATCTACGCCGGCATGCTCATCCTGCTCGTCGGCGGCCAGTTCGGGCTGCGCGGCCGCGACTTCTTCGGCATCGAACTGATGGGCGACGGCGACCGCGACGTGCGACGCCTCATGCGGCGCGCGGCGATCTTCGTGCTGACCCTCGAGGCCGTCACGTTCGTCCTGCTGCTGCCCTGGTCGCTCACGAAGTGGGACCCGCTCCCGGCCATCTGGCACTCGTTCTTCCACGCGCTCTCAGCCGCCAACTGCGCCGGCTTCGACCTGATGGGCGGGACGCGCAGCTTCACGGGGCAGGTCAGCGAGCCCTACCCGATCGTCGTCATGGGCATCTCGACGTTCATCGGCGCGCTCTCGTTCGTGACCGTCTTCAACCTGCGCAGCCGCCCGCGACGCTGGACGCTCGACACGCGCCTCGTGGTCATCGGGATGGCCTCGCTGCAGGTCGTCGGGATGGCGATGTTCGCCATCTCCGAGTGGGTCGAGCCCGACCCGATCTCCGGGCTGGCGCCGGTCGACGCCTTCGCCAACGTGTTCTTCATGGCCGCCAACCGCACCACGGGCATGACGACGGTCAACATCGCCGAGCTGCACGTCGCGAGCATCACGCTGCTCCTGCCGCTGATGTTCATCGGCGGCGCCTCCACGTCGAGCGCGAGCGGGATCAAGGTCGGCTCCTTCATGATCGCGATCCTCGCCATGATCTCCGCGCTGCGAGGACGCCACAGCGCCCAGGCGTTCGGGCGCGAGATCCCGCAGGCGATCGTGCTGCGGGCCGTGGCCGTCGCCTCCCTCGGTGTGATCTTCCTGATGCTGGGTGTGTGGCTGATGCTCATGCTCGAGGATCGGCCGCTGATGCCGGTGCTGTTCGAGACCATGTCGGCGCTGGCCAACATCGGCTGGACGCTCGGCATCACGCCCGACCTCTCCACGCCGAGCGTCATCCTGGCGACGGTCCTGATGTTCATCGGGCGGCTGGGGCCGATGATCGTGGCCTTCTCCATCCCCGACCGGCCGCAGGAGCGCTACCGTTACGCGCACGGACGCGTGCGGATCGGGTAGCCGGACACAGCGCGAGAGGAGCGCACCATGCAGATCGCAGTGCTCGGGCTGGGCCGCTTCGGATCCGGGCTCGTCCGCGAACTCGGGAAGCTCGACCACGAGGTCCTCGCGGTCGACTCCTACGAGGCCCCCGTGCAGCGCGTCGCGCCGCACTGCACCAAGGCGGCCGTCGCCGACATCACCGACGAGCTCGCGCTCCGCGACCTCGGCGTCGGGTCGATGGATGCCGCCGTCGTCGCCACCGGCGTGCTCGAGGCGAGCGTGCTCGCAGCGATGAACCTGCAGGCGCTCGATGTCCCCGCGGTGTACGCGAAGGCCTCCACCGACCTCCACGCCTCGATCCTCCAGCGCATCGGCGTGAGCCGCGTGGTGCAGCCCGAGCAGGACGGCGGCGAGCGCTTCGCCCACCTGCTGCGCGTGCAGGGGGCACGCGACTACCTCTCGCTCAACGCCGACTACGGCATCGGCGTCTATCCCGCGCCGTCCCACCTGCACGGCCAGCCGCTGAGCGCCGTCGATGCCGGCGACACCACGCGCCGCCTGCTCATCGTCGTGCGGGAGGACCGCGTGGAGCTCAACCCCGTCCGCGACCGTGTCATCGGCCCCGGCGACGCGCTCGTCTTCGCCGGCCGCGACGAGGACCTCGCCCGCGAGCTGTGACGCTGTCGTGGTTGACGGCCGCCGCTCCAGTGTCGAAACTCGCGTCGGGCGCAATGCCCAATGCTCCCCGCCGTCCGATTCCTTCGGGAGTCGCACTGGCGGGGTTTTTCTGTGATTGGACTCCTCGACGCCTGCCCGGCGGCTGCCCGCGTGGCCAGACGAGTGACGCTCTTCGTTGACTATCAGAACGTCTACATGGGTGCTCGGGAGAGTTCCACCAGTCGGACTACTCCGCTGATTCATAGGCCGCAGGTGCTCGCGCGCGAGCTGTGACCACGCGCAGCCGGGGTATCGTGGAAGTGGTGGATCCACACGCCACGGAGGCTCGGCCATGACACCTGCGATTCCTCGCCCGCTGCGCGCGCTCCTCGCCACGGCACTGCTCGCCCTCGCCGCGCTCGCCGCCGCCTGTGCGCCAGAAGACACGCCCGGTGCGCTGCACGTCGTCACCATCGACCGCCAGGTCGACTTCGTCCTCGAGCGCTACATCGACCGCGCGCTCGACCACGCCGAGGAGACCAACGCCCGGGCCGTGCTGATGTGGATCGACACGCCGGGCGGCGCGATCGAGGCGATGAAGCGCGTCGTCGGGCGCATCGAGAACGCCGGGACGCCCGTCATCACCTACGTCGGGCCAGCGGGGGCGGAGGCGGTCTCGGCCGGCACGTTCGTCGCAATGGCCGGGCACGTCGCCGCGATGGCGCCCAGCACCACCATCGGCGCGGCCACGCCCGTCACCGCCACCGGCGAGGACGTGGAGGGCGCGCTCGGCCGCAAGGTCACCAACGACACCGTCGCGTTCGCGCGCGGCGTCGCCGAGCTGCGCGGCCGCAACGCCGACTGGGCCGAGGAGGCCGTCCGCGACGCCCGCTCCGCCACCGCCGACGAGGCTGCCGACCTCAACGTCGTCGACCTCGTCGCCGCGACGGAGGCCGACCTTCTCGAGGCCATCGAGGGCTGGGAGGTGCAACTCATCGGCGGGCGCACGGTCAAGCTGGAGCTGGCGACGGCGCCGCGTGTCGAGAACGCGTTCAACCCCTACGAGCGCGTGCTGGCGATCGTCAGCGACCCCCTGATCGTATCGCTGCTGCTCCTCGTCGGGATGATCGGACTGGCTACTGAGCTGTTCTTCGCCCCCGGCAGCTTCGTGCCCGGCACGGCCGGCGCGATCGCGCTGCTGCTCGCGTTCCTCGGGCTGGGCACGCTGCTGCCGGGCGAGGCGGCGCTCGCGCTCGTCGGGCTGGCCGTGGTGCTCATCATCCTCGAGCTGTTCATCCCGACGGGGGGCGTGCTCGGCACAGGCGCCGCCATCGCCCTCGCCATCGCCGTCGGCATCTGGATCGGCGGCGGGGGCACCGAGGTGGGCATCCAGCGCGTGCTCACCCTCGTGCTCGGCGCAATCGCCATCGTCACACTGATCATCGGCTCGTTCGTCGGCGTGATCGCGCTCCGCTACCTCGCCCCGACCCGCAAGCCCGACGAGGACGCGGGCAGCCCCGAGGGCTACCGATAGAGTCGGAGCGGCGCGAGGCCGCTAGCTGTCGCCGTTGGCGCCTGCGCCGTCGCCGTTCCCGCCCATGCGGGACAGGCCGGACAGCGTGTCGCTGAGTCCGCCGGCGACGCTCGCGAGGTCCATCGGGATGATCCACTTCGTGGACTCGCCCGCGCCCAGCTGCTTCATCATGTCCAGGTACTGCAGCCCCATCGTCTTCGAGTCGACGCCCTGCGCAGTCTCGTAGATGCGCTGCAGGCCGGTCGAGAAGCCCTCGGCCTCCAGGATCTGCGCCTGGCGCGAACCTTCCGCGCGCAGGATCTGTGACTCGCGCGACCCCTCGGCCTCGAGGATGGCGCGCTGCTTGTTGCCCTCGGCGACGTTGATCGCGGCCTGCCGCTCACCCTCGGACTCGGTGATGAGCGCGCGCTTCGTGCGGTCCGCGGTGAGGAGCTGCGTCATCGCGTGCTGGATGTCGGACTGCGGCGTGATCTCGCGGATCTCGACGGAGCGTACGTCGACGCCCCAGCGCACGGTCTCCTCGGAGATCTTGACCTGGAGCCGCGTGTTGATCTCCTCGCGCCGCGCCAGCACGTCCTCGACGGTGAGGTCGCCGATGACCGCACGCAGCGAGGTCGTCGCGAGGTTGCGGACGGCGACGACGAAGTTGTTGATGTTGAGCACCGCGGAGTCGGGGTCCGCAACCTGCAGGAACACCACGAAGTCCACGTCAACCAGCGCGTTGTCCTTGGTGATCGAGGTCTGCTTGGGCTCCTCGATCACGAACTCGCGCATGTCGACGCGCTGCCCGGTGTCGACGAACGGGATCAGGATCACCAGTCCCGGCCCGCGTGTGCCGATGTGACGGCCCAGGCGGAAGATGACCGCCCGCTCGTACTGACGCACGACATTGATGAAGAACATCCCCGCTCCTCCCACGACGCTTCGAGTATAGCCCCCGCGAGCGCGCGCCATGCATTGGTCTTGCCCGGCAAGAATCGCTAATATCCGCTTCGTCGTTGGACAAATCGCGCGCCAGGCGCGACGCTAGCACGTGGGAGGGCGTCGATGCCGAACCGGACCTCCGGCGACCCCTGGCTGGATGCGCTGGCCCACCCCATCCGGGGCGCGGTACAGCGTGTCGCCGGCGTGGTGCGCGAGGCCGACGGACGCGTGTCGGACGCCCTCGGCAGCAAGCGGCAGGCCGCGCTCGGCCTCTACGAGGCCCACGGCCACCGCATCCCCTCGCCCGCCGTCCGGGCGGTCCAGCTCGTGCTCCCGCCCCGCATGACGCATCGCGGGTGGGCGCCCGGACACGACGAGCTCCTGGTCGACGTGCTGACCGAGCCGCTCATGGACGCCGTCTCGCAGGTCCGCGACGTGGCCCGCGACGCCGACTCGCGCGTCTCGGGCGTCGTCACCCGGACGCGACAAGAGGCGGTCGAGCTCTGTGAAGCGCAGGCCCAGCGCATCCCGCATCCGGCGAAGCGCGTCGTCGAACTCGTGCTCCCGCCCCGCATGACGCATCGCGGGTGGGCGCCCGGACACGACGAGCTCCTGGTCGACGTGCTGACCGAGCCGCTCATGGACGCCGTCTCGCAGGTCCGCGAGGTAGCCCGCGACGCCGACTCGCGCATGTGGGATGTCATCAGTCGCAAGCGCCGTGAGGCCCTCGACCTCTACGGAGCGCACGCCCACCGCATCCCGCCCGCGGCGCTCCGCATGGTCAGCCTGATGCTCCCGCCGCGCATCGACGTCATGCCGCCGCGCGAGGACCGCGCGGCCGGCGGCCGCGCTGCATGGTCGGCTACGGCGCTGCGAGGGCGGCCGCGCGGCCGGCGCGTCGCGCCGCCACCGCTCCGCCACACCTCGGTTTCGCACGCGCCAACCGCAGCGCCGCCCTCACGCCACCACACGCACGTCGCGCCACACACGCTGCTCATCGCCGCGCCGCGCGGCTTCTGCGCCGGCGTCGTCCGGGCCGTCGAGGCCCTCGAGATGATCGTCGAGCGCGAGCAGGCGCCGATCTACGCGTTCCACGAGATCGTCCACAACCGCCACATCGTCGAGAGCTTCGAGGCGCGCGGCGTTGTCTTCATCGACGACCTCGCCGAGGTGCCCGAGGGCTCGCGTGTCGTCTTCAGCGCGCACGGCGTCTCGCCCGCTGTGGTCGAAGAAGCCGAGCGCCGCCGCCTGAGCGTGATCGACTCCACCTGCCCGCTCGTGACAAAGGTGCACCTGGAGACCCGCCACGCCGCGAAGCGCGGGTACGAGGTGCTCCTGGTCGGCCACCGCGGCCACGACGAGACCGTCGGCACCCTCGGCGAGGCGCCGGACCGCACGCGCGTGCTCGAAGAGCCCGCCGAGGTCGCCGCGCTCGGGGAGATCGAGCGTCCCGTCTTCGTCGTCACCCAGACGACGCTCTCGATGGACGACACGGCCGGGGTCATCGATGAGATCCGCGGCCGCTACCCGGCAGCCGAGATCCGCAACGACATTTGCTACGCCACCACCAACCGCCAGCACGCCGCGCGCACCATCGCGCGGCAGGCGGACCTCGTGCTCGTGGTGGGCTCGCGCAACTCCAGCAACTCGATGCGGCTCCGCGAGGTCGCCGAGGACGAGGGCGCCACGGCCTACCTCGTGGACGGCATCGAGGACATCGACCCGGCCTGGTACGAGGGCGTCGAGGTCGTCGGCCTCACCTCCGGCGCGTCCGTCCCCGACGAGCTCCTCGACCCGATCATCGACGACCTCAAGGCGCGCGGCGTCATGAAGGTGCAGCCCGTGGTGCTCACCGAGGAGGACGTCGAGTTCCGTCTGCCTGAGGGCCTCGAGGCGTAGGTGACCGACTGGCAGAGCTGCGACGCGGTCGAGCGGGACACCGGCCGGGTCGGAGGTGCGTGGGTGTTCGGCGGCACGCGTGTCCCCGTCTCCTCGCTGTTCGCGAACCTGCGAGACGGAGCGTCGACCGAGCAGTTCATCGACTGGTTTCCGGGCGTGAGCCGCGCCCAGGTGGAAGCCGTCCTGGACCACGCGATGCGCGATGCCTCGCCATCCCGGCGGTCGTGAGGATCCTCTTCGACCAGGGCGTCCCAGTCCCGCTACGCCGCTCGTTCCCCGGACATGAAGTAGAAACGGCGTTCGAGCGCGGCTGGTCGGAACTGACGAATAGGGATGCCCGACGTTAGCGGAACAGTTCCTGAACTACGTCGTCGCGGTGCATGCCGCGCGCGTTCGCTACGTCCCAAAGAATCGCGTTCAGCGTGCCGACGCGCAGTTCGCGATGCCGTGGGACCGTTACATGGTGCTCGCCATCGTCTGTTCTCGCCGTGAGGCGTACGTGGCTGCCGCGGCAGGCTCACACTGAAATGAGTTCGTCTCGGACCAAGTGAAGCCGAATCGCAAGCGGGCGCTCGGGATCGTCCTCGTCAAAGTGGGTGCGCACAGCATCACGCGCCATCGCACGGAGTTCGTCGAAGCTATCCGCCTCGGTGAAGATGGAGAAGCCCAAGGCGCGGGCCGTGTAACCCCCCTCGGGGGCCTCCTGAACGTCAAAGATGATCTCGCTCACGGTACGCCTCCCGTAACGACTATACGCCCAACTCGTACAGACATGTTCTACTCCGCCGCCTCCGCCACGGGCGGCTCCACCACCCGCACCGACGCCCGGCTCACCTCGATCCCGCCGATCACGAGGTGGAACGAGTGGTCGCCGTAGGCGGGGAAGTTCACGCCGACGAGGTTCACGAGCACGCGCGCCGTGCCCGTCGTGCCGCCCGTGAGCGGCGGGAACGGCAGCTCGCCCTCGACCCTGTCGACGATGTCCTGACCGTCGGCGTCGAAGCCGCGCACTTCGAGGCGATGCGAGCCGCTCTCGGCAGCCGAGTAGCGGATCTGCGCCACCATCGTCAGCTGCGGGTGCCGCGTCGGCACCGAGTGCGCCTGGATCCGGTCGATGCCGACGCCGAGCGCGTGCAGCTTCCCGCCGGACTCCTCGGCGAAGTCGCTCATGAACGCGAAGTCCACTTCCATGGCTATGCGGCCTTCCCAGTGTGCGGCGGCTACCGCCTGCGCCGTCCGATGTAGTCCGGGCTGCGACCGTAGAACGCCGCCGCCGCGTGCATCAACGTCTCCGACAGCGTCGGATGCGGGTGGATGGTCAGCTCGAGGTCCTGCGCCACCGCGCCCATCTCGATCGCCAGCACGGCCTCGCTGATCAGCTCGCCCGCGCCCTTGCCGACGATGCCGACCCCGAGCACGCGGTGCGTGTGCGGCTCCAGCACGAGCTTCGTCGCGCCGTCGTTGCGCCCGATGGTCGTCGCGCGGCCCGAGGCCGCCCACGGCATCGTCGAGACCTCGACCTCGATGCGCCGGTCCGTGGCTTCGGTCTCGGTCAGGCCCGCCCACGCGATCTCCGGGTCGGTGTAGATCACCGCCGGCACCGTGCGCTCGCCCCACACGGACGGCTGGCCGGCGATGGTCTCGACGGCCACGTTCGCCTCGTGCGAGGCCTTGTGGGCGAGCATCGGCTCGCCTGCCACGTCCCCGACCGCGAGGATGTGCGGCTCAGCCGAGCGCCGCTGCGCGTCCACCTCGATGAATCCGCGCGCGTCGACCTGCACGTTGGTGCGTTCGAGGCCGAGCGCGGCGCTGTTGGGCCGACGCCCCACGGCGATGAGCACCTGGTCGAAGAGGTGATCTTCCGGCTCGCCCTCGTTGCCCGCGATGCGGGCGCGGACGCCGTCGCCCGTGTCCTCGATGCCGAGCACGGTGGTCTCGAGGCGGATCTCCTCGAAACTGCGCCGCAGCCTACGCTGCAACTGGCGCACGAGGTCGCGGTCGACGCCGGGCAGCAGCCCGGCTGTCATCTCCACCACGCTCACGCGCGAGCCGAGCGCGGCGTACACGCTCCCGAGCTCCAGGCCGATGTAGCCACCGCCCACCACGAGCAGCGTCTCCGGCACGCGCTCAAGCTCGAGCGCCGAGGTCGAGTCGAGCACCCTCGGGCTGCCGATGTCGAGCGCCGGGATGCGAGTCGGCGAGGAGCCGGTGGCGATGATCGCGTGGTCGAACTCGACGGTCGGCGGCGCGTCGCTGCCCTCGGCGGGCGCGATGCTCAGCGTGTGGGCGTCGAGGAACGTCGCACGGCCCTGCACGTAGTTGACCCTGTGCTGGCCGGAGAGCTGGCCGAGGCCGCCGGTCAGGCGGTCGACGACGCCCTGCTTGAAAGCGCGCAGCCGTTCGAGGTCGACCGTCGGCTCGCCGAAGGCGATGCCCCAGTCCTTCGCGAGCTCGGCCTCTTCGATGAGCGCGGCGACGTGGAGCAGCGCCTTCGAGGGGATACAGCCGCGGTAGAGGCACACCCCGCCGGGGTTCGGCTCCTCGTCGATGAGCGTGACGTCCATGCCCATGTCGGCGGCGAGGAACGCGGCCGGGTAGCCCCCGGGGCCCCCGCCGATCACTGCCAACCGCGCGCCCCCCGCCGGGTATCCCGGCGTCTCGGCAGACTGAGTCGTCACGTGGCTCTCTCCCACTCCTGATCCAGCATCGGACGTACGGGCGTGCCGCGCTAGACGACGAGTTCCGGCGGCTCCTCGAGCGCCTCGACGAGCCAGCTCAGCGCGCGCGCCGCGTCGGCGCCGTCGATGAGCCGGTGGTCGACCGTGAGACCGAGGGGCATGCGGAGCCGCGGCTGGAAGCCGCCGTCTACCCACACCGGCTCGCGCTCGGCTCGCCCGACCGCGAGGATGCCGACCTGCGGGGGGTGCAGGATGGCGGTGAAGAAGCCCGTCCCCAGCCCGCCGAGGTTGCTGATGGTGAAGGTGCCGCCGCGCATGTCGTCGATGGAGAGCTTGCGGTCGCGCGCCCGCTCGGCCAGCTCGCGGATCTCGACCGCGAGGTCCGTCAGCGACTTCTGGTCGGCGTCACGCACGACCGGCACGACGAGGCCGCGCTCGGTGTCCGTCGCCATGCCGACGTGGATGTAGCGGCGATGGACGATCTCCTGCGTCGCCATGTCGATCGAGGCGTTGAGGCGCGGGAACTCGGCGAGCGCGCGCACCACCACCTGCATCAGGATCGGCATCATCGTGAGCGAGCCGCCCGACTCGGCGACGCGGTCGCGCAGCTCGCGGCGGCGCGCGTCGAGCTCAGTCACGTCGGCCTTCTGCTGGAGCGTGATGTGCGGGCTCTGCGCCCACGACTGCGCGAGGTTGCGCGCGGTCGCGCGCCGCGTCGGCGACATCCGCTCGCGCTCGATCTCCCCGAACGCGGCGAGGTCCGGCAGCACCGCGGGCGGCGGCACGCCCGCCTCGGGCGCGGGCGTCGGCGGCGCGGGAGCCTCGGGAGCTGGTGCTGCGGCCGGTGGCGTCGAGGTGTAGAGCGCGGTGAGCAGCGCGCGCGCGTGCGCCTTCACGTCGTCGAGTGAAATGCGCCCGCCCGGCCCGCTGCCGCTCACGTCGCCGATGCGCACCCCGATCTCGCGCGCGAAGAGCCGCACCGCCGGCGCGGCAGCCACGGAGCGGCCCTCGGGTTCGAGGAGCGCCGGAGCGACGCGCTGCGGCACGGCTGCGGCTGCCACCGGGGCGGGCTGCGCCGGTGCGGGGGTA
>CAZMCK010000043.1:0-17456 GCA_964565075.1 uncultured Dehalococcoidaceae bacterium | reverse complement strand
GCCCCCATCGTCTAGGGGACCAGGACGCCACCCTTTCAAGGTGGAAACAGCGGTTCGAATCCGCTTGGGGGTACCAGCGGGGCGCGGCAAGTTCACGACGATCGTGATACCGGCAAGTCGTCCTGCGCCGGGCAGTTCTCGCTCACGTGGCATGCATCCGCCGTCCGGTGGATGCGCGAAGCGGCGAAGATCGCTATCTTGCGTGGGAATGGCGGGCCGCACTCGCGGCCCGAGGTGGCGAAACCCACAGGTGAAGGGGGTGTGTATGGTTAGGCGTTGGACGATGAGGATCGCGCTCGCCGCTGTTGTGGCGCTCGGTGTGTTCGCACTCGCGTGCGAGGATGACGGCGATGGCGACTCGGGCGAAACTGAAGCTCGAGGCGACACGATCTCGATCATCAACGACCGTGGGAATCTGCTGTGCGGCGTCAAGCAGACACAGCCGCTCTTCGGCTTCCGGGGACAGGACGGTGCTGTCACCGGCTTCGACATCGAGTTCTGCAAGGCAATCGCCGCCGCAGTCCTCGGTGACGCGAACAGCGTCGAGTTCGTCGACGCCTCGGACGCCTCGACGCGCTTCGAGCTGCTGAACGACGGTGAGATCGACGTACTGATCCGCACCACCACGATCACCGCCTCGCGCGACCGCGAGTTGGGCGTCGACTTCGCCCAGACGACCTTCTACACCGGTCAGGGCTTCGCGGTGCACGCAGGCTCCGGCATCCAGTCGAGTGCTGACATGGATGGCACCACCATCTGTGTGCAGTCCGGTACGACGACCGAGCAGAACCTGGCAGACCACTTCACCGACCTCGGCCTGAGCTACACGCCGCTTGGTGGTGGCGACCAGGAGACGCAGGATGCGTTCGTGTCCGGCCGCTGCGACGTCTGGACGGCCGACCAGAGCAACCTTGCTTCGCGCATCGGTGTGCTGGACAACGCCTCCGACTTCGTGATCCTCGGTGAGCTCATCTCGAAGGAGCCGCTGGCGCCTGGCGTCCGCGACTACGACAGCGAGTGGAAGGACGTGGTCAACTGGGTCGTGCACGGCCTGATCGCGGCCGAGGAGCTCGGTATCACGCAGTCGAACGTTGGCTCGATGGCGGCGAACCCGCCGAACACCACGATCGCGCGCCTGCTCGGCGTGCCGTACGAGGGTGGCTCGGTGAGTACGCTCGGCTTCGACCGGGTGGACGCACAGTTCATCCAGCGTGCCATCGCTGCGGTGGGTAACTACGGCGAGATCTACGCGAACACGGTCGGCGACGCCGTACCGCGCGCTTGCTCGCTGAACGCCCTCGCTTCGGAGGACAAGAGCAGCTGCCCGGCCGGGACCGGCGGGATCCAGTACGCTCTGCCGTACCGCTAGGTCGACCAACCGCACGAGTACGTGTAACTCGAGGGGTTGCCCCACCTGGGGCAACCCCTCTTGCATAGTCCGGCTGGCGCGCTGATGCGCGCGCGAGCCGGGCAACCGCTAAGCTAGGGCCCATGTCAGCTGCCGCTCCGCTTGAGCCAGCACCTGTTCCGCTGATTCACCGGCGAAGCTTCCGGGACTTCGCCACGCAGGGCGTGTACGTTGCCGTCACCGCCCTCGTGTTCGCGTATGTGTTCGTCTCGCTCGACCTGCGCGAGTTTGGCTTCACGTTCCTGGGCGAGCCGGCCGGCTTCGCGGTCGGCAGTCAGTGGCTCGTGGACGTCGACGGCGTCACCAACTCGCGACTCACGATGTATCTCGTCGGCGTGTGGGCCTCCATCCGCGCCGTACTCGTCGCGATCGCCCTCTCGACGATCCTCGGGGTCGTCGTTGGCGTCGCCCGGCTCTCGAACAACTGGCTGGTATCGCAGCTCGCGATGCTCTTCGTCGAGATTTTCCGGAACACCCCGCTGCTGGTGCAGATCGTGCTGGTCTACGCGGTCTTCCTGGTGGGCATGCCGCTCATCCAGGACGTGATCAACGTCGGCGACTTCTTCTACATCTCCAACCGCGGCGTGGCGCTGCCGTGGCCCGTTCCCAGCGGTGGGCTCTGGGGGCTCCCGCACTGGTTCGCCGGCGTGTGGCTCCTCGGTCTGCTCGTATTCGCGGCGTTTGCGATGCGGGTGCGGGCCCGCAGGCAGGAGCTTGAGCGCGAGACCGGCACGCCGATGAACGCGAACCGGCGCGCGTTCACGCTGTTTGCCATCGGCGCGGTCGTGTCCTACATCGTGCTCGGCGGGCCGGTGTGGCTCGATGCGCCCATCATCGACGGAACCCACTACGCCGAGGGCATGGTCGTCAATCCTGAGTTCGCGGCGCTGGTCGTCGGCCTCACGTTGTACACGGGATCCTTCATCGCCGAGATCGTGCGAGCCGGCATCCAGGCCCTGCCCCGGGGCCAGTCAGAGGCCGCGAATGCAGTGGGGCTCACCAACTACCAGCGCCTGACGCTCGTGATCCTCCCGCAGGCGCTACGCCAGATCATTCCCTCGGTCACGAACCAGTATCTGAACGTCAACAAGAACTCGTCGCTGGCGTATGCCGTGCTCTACGACGACCTGTTCCGCGTCGCCACCATCGTGCAGAACAAGGCGGGGCACGCGCTCGAGATGTTCTTCGTGATCATCGTCACGTACATGATCATCTCCTTCATCATTTCCATCATCATGAACTTCTTCAACGCCCGCGTGACGGTGCACGAGGTCTAGGGGGGCGCCATGGCAGACATGCCGATGCAGCAACCCCCGGGACGCATCGTCCTGCCGCCGTATCGCCAGCGTGCGAGCCGGCCGTTCTCGGTGCGCGCGCGCGAGTGGGTACGCCGCAACCTCTTCCCGTCGACCAGTGGGACGTTGCTCACGCTCACGGCCGCCGCCGTCCTGGGCCTGCTGTTCATCGGGTTGATCTGGTTCGTCTTCGTCGACGCGAACTGGCGCATCGTCACGGTCAACAGGTGGCTGCTCTTCGCCGGCGGGTTCCCCCGCGAGGAGGCGTGGCGGCTGTGGGTCGGCATGGGCTTCGTGTTCATGCTCATCGGCCTCACGTACGGAACCTGGTCGAGCTTCGGCCGTCGCGATCACATCTTCGTGGCGGTCGCCGGGGCCTTCGTGGTCTTCATCATGGCGCACGGCGGGGCGGCGATCTGGTCCACGGTCTGGTTCCTGCTCGCTGTTGGAGTCATGTACCTCTCGTACGCCGTCACCGTGCGGATTCCGCGAGAACTGGGTCCGGTCCGGACGCTGCAGCAGCGCATTGTCGGCGGGTTGCTGGCGGCGTCGCTGCCGCTTGCGCTGGTGATCCTGCTCTCGGGCGGAGCGAATGTCCGCCAGCTCGACGGCTTCGTGCTGAACCTCGTGCTGGCGCCCGTCGGCATCGTCGGCGGGCTCGTGCTGGCGATCCCGCTTGCGATCGGGCGCGCATCGAGCATGAAGACGATCTCGTGGACCTGCACGGCCTATATCGAGGTGGTGCGAGGGGCCCCGCTGCTGGGCTGGCTGTTCGTCGCGCTGTTCATCCTCGACGACGTGATCGGCGGCGAGCTGATCGTCCGCGCCATGGTGGTCATGGCCGTCTTCACGGGCGCCTACATGGCCGAGTCGATCCGCGGCGCCCTCCAGGCGCTCCCGGGCGGCCAGTTCGAAGCGGCTCACGCCGTGGGCCTGTCCCGGATGCAGGCGCTCCGGCTCATCATCCTGCCGCAGGCCCTGCGTATCTCCATCCCGCCCATCGTCGGCCAGGCCATCGCGATCTGGAAGGACACGACGCTCGTGACCGTCATCCTTCCGCTCCGTGAGCTGAAGGGGAACGCCGACTCCGCCATCGCCCAGACTGAATTCATCGACGACCGGATCGAGGCGTACGTGTTCGTCGCGCTCGTCTTCTGGGCGGTCGCGTTCATGATGTCGCGCATCTCGCAGCGCATCGAACGCACGCTCGGCATCGGCGAGCGCTAGGATGAGTGCGCCGCTCACCAGGGAGGGAGCCCTGCCATGACCACCCACGCCGGAGTCGGCGAAGCATCCGCGGACGGTGACCGCCTGGCCGATTCCGCCGACATCATCGTCGCCGAGAACGTCGACAAGTGGTTCGGCGACTTCCAGGCGCTCGACAACGTGACCATGAGGGTGAAGGAGCACGAGATCGTCGTGATCCTCGGGCCCTCCGGGTCCGGCAAGTCGACGTTCATCCGCTGCCTGAACCGCCTCGAGGAGCACGACGCCGGCCGCATCGTCATCGACAACATCGAGATGAACGACGACGTGCGGAACCTCAACGCGATCCGCTCCGAGGTCGGGATGGTGTTCCAGCAGTTCAACCTCTTCCCCCACCTCACCGTCCTCAGCAACATCACGCTCGGGCCGCAGAAGGTGCGGCACATGCCGAAGGCCGAGGCGCAGCACCTCGCGATGCAGCACCTCGAGCGCGTCGGCATCCCGGAGCAGGCCGACAAGTACCCGGCCCAGCTCTCGGGCGGGCAGCAGCAGCGTGTCGCCATCGCGCGCGCGCTGGCGATGCAGCCGAAGATCATGCTCTTCGACGAGCCCACCTCGGCGCTCGACCCGGAGATGATCAAGGAAGTGCTGGACGTCATGCGCGAGCTGGCGGAGTCCGGGATGACGATGATCGTCGTCACGCACGAGATGGGCTTCGCCCGCGAGGTCGCGGATCGGCTCGTGTTCTTCGACGAGGGCGCCCTCGTCGAGCAGGGCACGCCGCAGCACTTCTTCGAGAACCCCGAAGAGGAGCGCACGAAGCTCTTCCTGAGCCAGATCCTCTAGCCGCGGCCTCCGCGCGTCGCGCTACGCCCCGGGCTCCTCGTCGGAGCCGAGGCGGCGCGTGTCCAGCACCTCGCGCGGTCGCAGGTTGAGCGTGAACATCGCGATCACGCCGGTGACGGTGATCCACGCCAGCAGCAGGATGTGGATGCCCACCGCGAAGCTGCTGCCGTCCACGCGGTCCCCGCCCAGCAGCACGAACGCCTCGGTCACCGCGACCTCGAACGGGCCGATGTCCCACGGCGTGATCGGCAGTGAGACGACGACGTTGGCCGCGATCATCAGCACGATCGCCTCACCCAGGCCGAGCTCGAGGCCCAGCGCCTTCGCCATCATCCAGTAGACCCCCACCTCCGCGACCCACGCCGCCACGGAGATGATCAGCGAGACCACGGTGTGGCGGATCTCGCGCAGCGACGCCATGCCCTCCTGGAGCTGCTCCAGCAGCTTCGCTGCCCGCTCGCGCCCCGAGTCCGGCACCACCACCAGCAGCCTCGACCGCCCCGGGTCGGCGGGGAGCTCCCAGCGTGCGAGCAGCACGAGCACCACGAAGGCGAGCGCGACAATGGTGGCGAAGATGCTCAGTCCGGGCAGTTCCCGCACGCCCTCGCCGAGGACGAACCCCGCCACGGCCACCAGCACCAGGAACGCCAGGCCGTCGAAGAGCGACTCGACGAACAGCACGTTGCTCGCCAGCGCGGCGCGCGGCAGCTTCAGCAGCCGGCTCGGCAGCTCGATACGCACGAGGTCGCCCGCGCGCAGCGGGACCAGCGCGTTCACGAGGTTCGAGAGCATGAAGATGCTCACCAGGGGGCGCAGCGGGACGTCGGGCCGTCCGAGGAGCACACGCCAGCGGTAGGCGTGGATTCCCTTGGAGATGGTGAAGAGCACCATGCCGCCCAGCGCCCAGGCCGGCTCGACGTTGTCCAGGCGCCGCAGCGCCTCGACGACGTCCACGCGCCACACCAGCACGCTGAGGGAGATCGCGACTGCGACTGCCTGGATGGCCAGCAGCCGAGGGTTGCGGCGCAGGAAGCTCAGCATCGTCGGGCCCGCCCAGCGTGCTCACGAGGCGGCGCCCCGTCGGACGCCGGGCCGCCAGGGGCGGCCGGCGCCGTCCCCGCCTCGCCTGCATCGTGCGTCAGCGCGGCCGTCCGCGCGAGTCCGCGCGGGCGGCGGGGGCCGATGCACGCGCATATCCGGCGCCGGCGATCGCTGACAGCGCGCGCCACCGGTGCTAGCGTGCGGAGACCTCGCACCCTGCGATCGGGGAAGTACGCTGAGTTTGCCTGCCCGCCCCACCTTCTGGACCGTCGAGGGACGCCCCGTCCCCGCGGTCGACGCCGCCGAGATGCGCGAGGTCGACCGTGTCGCCGTGGACGAGACAGGCCCGTCGCTGCTCCAGATGATGGAGCGGGCCGGCCTCGAGACGGCGCAGACGGCGCTCGACATGCTCGGTGAGGATTGGGCGGGCCGCCGCGTCATCGTGCTCGCCGGGAGCGGCGGCAACGGCGGCGGCGGGCTCAGCGCCGCGCGCCACCTCGCGATCCGCGGCGTGAGCGTGCTCGCGGTGCTCACCCGGCCCGTCGCTACCGTGGACGGGGCGCTCGGGGCGCAGCTGCGCACGCTGCAGGAGGCGCCCGCCCGCGTCATCCCGTGGTCGGACGCCTTCGACACCAGCGAGGCAGACCTCGTGATCGACGCGGTCATCGGCTACGGCCTGGGCGGGGCGCCGCGCGGCCCGGAGATGGCGCTGATCCGCGCCGCGCAGGCCTCCCTCGCCCCCACGCTCTCGCTCGACGTGCCCTCCGGCGTCGACGCCGATACGGGGACTGCGGCGGGCGTGGCCGTACACCCGCACCGCACGCTGACGCTCGCGCTGCCCAAGCGAGGGCTCCGGCGCGCGAACGCGGGCGAGCTGTGGCTCGCGGACCTCGGCATCCCGCCGGGTGTGTACGCGCGCGCCGGACTCGCGTTCCGCTCGCCGTTCGGGCGGCACTCCCGGATGGAGCTGCGTTACCCGGACGAGGCGCCCGGGGACGTCGAGCGCGGATCTTGAGCGTGCGCGAGGTGCTCTGATACGGTGAGTGCCCTGCGGTGGCGCATTCGTCTAGTGGCCCAGGACATCGCCCTCTCAAGGCGAAGATCGCGGGTTCGAATCCCGCATGCGCCACCAATCACACCCCCTCGATCCGGCGACTCGCCCTACCGCGTCTTGAGCCCTGGGCGCGGACGCCGTCGTTAGCCCTGGTCGCGCGGGCCACGATGGCGGGCTACGCCGTCGGTGCGGCCTGCCTGGTCGACGGGCTCTCCGGGTGGGGTGGGCGTCTACAGGTTGGGTTCGAATTGCGTTACATGCGTAATGCAAGGTTCTGCGCTCACAAAGACCTACTTGTAGCCGAAGGAACCGAGGTGGTAGCCTTCCGTGCCCGGGCTCTCCGGCCTCGTCTGCACCTCGATTGGCTGCTTCCGGGATCGGCTATCGAGCATGCCGGCCGGATCGCGCGTCGATGGGACGCCGCGTCGGGGGCATGGATTGGTTCGCACCGGCTCAGCACCGGGAGGGCTGATGCCCGATGTCCGATAACACGTCAGGACAGACGCCACCATTGACCCGCGAGGCGTCCGCTACGCCCGACTACACGATGGGCTACAGCAACGTCATCCTGGAAACACAGTTGCGGGCTACCGTCGAAACGAGCGCCGCGCACCTGCTCCCGCATCTCAGCCCCGGCCTCCGACTGCTGGACTTTGGTTGTGGCCCTGGCACGATCTCGCTGGGGTTGGCCGAAGCGGTGGCGCCGGGCGAGATGCACGGCGTGGACATGGACGCATCCCAGATCGAGAGGGCCAGGTCGCTGGCCGCCGAGCAGGGTCACGAGAACGCCGTGTTCCACGTCGGCGACGTCACCGATCTGCAGTTCGAGGACGGCTTCTTCGACGTCGCCCATTGCCGCAGCGTGCTGATGCATGTCCCCGACACCGCGGCGGTGCTCTCCGAGGTCAAGCGTGTCCTGAAGCCCGGAGGCATCATCGCGTGCCGCGAGATGATCTGCGACTCGGCGTTCACGCACCCCGATTCCGGGATGCTCATGCGGTCGTGGGAGATGTTCGCCGACCTGGTGGAGGCGGACGACGGACACCCCCAGATGGGTAAGGACATGAAGACGCATTTGCTGGAGGCCGGATTCGCCGACGTGGCCATGAGCGCCTCCTTCAGCGTCTACAACACTCCCGGGGAGATCGCGTCGGTCCACCGCCTGATCAGCCAGTGGCTCCTGTCGCCTGAAATCGCGGAGGCCGCGATCAAGTACGGGGCGTCGTCGGAGGAGTTGGTGCACGACCTGCGGGTTGCCTACGATCGGTGGAAGGACCATCCGGGAGCCCTCTTTGCCTTCGCCTACGGAGAGGCTGTAGCGACCACGCCCGCCTGACATTCGCGCAGCCAGCCGGCCCGGAATGCTCGACGATGAACGGTGTCCGGCGGGCCTCGCGCCAGCTGCACGTGGACGGCCCCCGGCCGCGTGCGGCACAGTCCACGGCATGGCCCGCGTCACCGTCGTCGAGGCGACCGTCCGGTCGCGCCGCCCACCGCTGGTGCTTGTCCACGGCGCCGCGAACTCCTCGGGCGTCTGGCGATTCTGGCAGCAGGTGCTCGCCGAGCGCGCCTGGAGCAGCCACGCCGTCGACCTGCGCGGCCACGGTGACAGCGAGGGCTCCGTCGACGGCACGACGATGGCCGACTACGCCGACGACGTGAGCTCGGTGGTCGAGGGGCTTCCCGACGCGCCCGTCGTGGCCGGATGGAGCATGGGTGGGCTCGTCGCCATGATAGTCGCCGCCCGCGGACTGGCGAGGGCGTGCGTCGCGCTGGCGCCGAGCGCGCCGGCGGCGACGCGGGACGACGGCGTGGGGATTCGCCCCGGCGTCTTCGGCGCCGAGGAGTACGGGATCACGAACCGCGATCCCGCCGAGCAGCCAGCCATGCCGGACCTGGACATCGAGGAGCGTCGCGTCGCCATCGAGTCACTGTCACCGGAGTCGAGGACGGCGCGTGACGACCGCAAGGCGGGGATCGTGATCGCGTCGCTCCCGTGTCCGCTCCTCCTGGTGACGGGGAGCGAGGACCGGGACTGGCCGCGGTCGGCCTACGCCGGGATGCACCTCCCCGCGGACTACATCGAGGCGCCCGGCGCGTCGCACTGGGGGCTCGTGCTCAACCGCCGCGTGCTGCCGGACCTGGCGATGCGGGTGACCGGCTGGCTCGACGAGAACGCGACGTAACGAGGCGACGGCTGTGACCGCCCGGACGCCAAACGGCCGCGCTCTCCAGAGCGCGGCCGCTGGTCCTGTCGCCTGGTGGGAGCGGCTAGCCGCGAGGCAGGCCGAGGCCGCGGGTGGCGATGATGTTGCGCTGGATCTCCGAGCTGCCGCCGGCGATCGTCGCCGGGATGGTCAGCACGTAGCGCTGCGTGAACTGCGCGCGCGCCGGGGCCCGCGGGTCGTCCTCGTCCCAGATGTTCGCGTACAGCCCGAACAGGCGGGTGCCTGCACGCTGCGTGCGCTGGTTCACCTCGGAGATGAACATCTTCGCCGTCGACGCCTCGTAGTTCGGCAGCACGCCCGCGTTCTGCATCGAGATGATGCGGAACGAGAAGTTGAAGCCGACCTCGCACTCGATGAAGCAGTCCGTGATGAAGTTGCGGACTGCCGTCGTGACGCGAGCGGACTCCTTGCCGGAGTTCGCCTCGTCGATCAGCCGCTGGATGTTGCGCTGGAGCGCCACCGCGCCGCTGATGTTCGAGCGCTCGTAGTCGAGCAGCGTCATGCCGACGTACCAGCCCCGGTCGACCTCGCCGAGGACGTTGGTGGCGGGCACGCGGACGTCCTCGAAGAACGTCTCGTTGAAGCCGTGCTTCCACGCCGCGTTGATGAGCGGGCGGATGTTCAGGCCCGGTGTGTGGATGTCATCGATGAGCATGAACGAGATGCCGCGGTGCTTCGGGGCATCCGGGTTCGTGCGCACGAGCGCGAAGAGCGAGTCGGCGTGGTGGGCGCCGGAGGTCCAGATCTTCTGCCCGTTGATGACGTACTCGTCACCGTCGAGCATGGCGCGCGTCTGCAGCGAGCCGAGGTCCGAGCCCGCGCCGGGCTCGGAGTAGCCCTGTGCCCAGACAATCTCGCCGGACAGGATGCCGGAGAGGTACTTCTGCTTCTGGTCGTCGCGGCCGTGGACGATGATGGTCGGGCCGAGCAGGGAGACGCCGCCGCCGCCGACGCTGGGCGCGCCCGCTTCGGCCATCTCCATGTTGTAGATGAACTGCTCCATCGGCGTGAGCCCGGCGCCGCCGTACTCCTCCGGCCAGTGGGGAGCGAACCAGCCCTCGGCGGACATCGACTCGCCCCACTCGACGGCGGCGGAGCGCTGCTCCTCGTTGTCGGAGTTGCGGTCGCCGATCCAGCTCCCGGGGTCCTCGAGGCCCTTCGAGAGCAGCTCCTTGTAGTAGGCGGGCAGCTTCGCCTCGATCACGTCCTTGACGCGCTGGCGGAATTCTGCCTGCTCTGGAGTGTCGGACCAGTCCATGTGGTCTCCCTTCGTTGTCCCAGCCGTCGCGCCATCACGCCGGCGGTGTGACGGCGCGTGCCTCGGCGCTTGCATCATAGCGCCCACCGACGCCCGCTGCCGACTGCCGCCCCGGGCCGCCGGGTTCCGCCGCGTTGCATGTTGATTGCCGTCTCATCACGCTTACAGCGACGTGTGGGCTACACTCGATCCATGGATCAGCAGATGGCCGATGCGTACCGCGAGGCGTACGAGGCGTGGCAGAAGCAGCTCGACCAGGTCCACGCCTTCATGCTCGACGGTGAGCCGCTCCACCCGACGAAGATCAAGGGCCTCCTCAACCGCGAGGCCTCGGCCAAGGAGCGCTACGACGAGGCCCGCCGGGCGCTGCTCGGCATCGGCGACTGAGCGGGGGATAGCGCGATGACCGCATCGACCTCCACGGCGGCGATGAGCACGCCCTGGTACCGCAGCGGATACCCGCGATCACTCACCATCGGGGCGGCGTTCTCGGTCGCGTGGTCGCCGTGCATCGGCCCCATCCTCGGGGTCGTGCTGACGCTGGCGGCGACGTCCGGGACGGCGGCGCAGGGCGCGCTGCTGCTCATCTTCTACGCGCTGGGCCTCGGCGTGTGGTTCATAGCGTTCGGCGCAGCCTTCGGCTGGCTGACGCCGCAGCTGCGCAAGATCCAGCCGTACATGCCCGCCATGATGGTCGGGGCCGGCGCGCTCTTCATCGTCGTCGGCGGGCTGATGTTCCTCGGCGAGTTCTCGCAACTCAACGCGCGGTTCCAGAGCTTCGGCTTCCTCTTCGACCAGACCGCGACCGCCGAGGAGAACCTGTCGGGGAGCACGGACGGCCTGCTCGGGCCGGTGATCGCCTTCTTCGGCGGGATCGTCTCGTTCCTCTCCCCGTGCGTGCTGCCGCTGGTCCCCGTCTACCTCGCGAACCTCGCGGGTGAGGCGATGCGAGGCACGGGCGACGCGCAGGCCGACCGGCGGCGCGTGTTCCTGCACTCCGTCGTCTTCGTCATCGGCTTCACGCTGGTGTTCGCCTTCGTCGGCGCGTCGGCGGGGTTCCTCGGGACGCTCGTGCAGGAGCAGCTCGACACTGTCACGCGCATCGGCGGGCTGCTGCTCGTGGTGTTCGGGATGCAGATGAGCGGGCTCATCCACATCCCGTACCTGGAGCGCACGTACCAGCTGCCGGCGAGTTAGTAGCGGGGACGCACCGAGGGCGCGTTGTGGACGGATCGATGCTCCCCGGTGTCGCACCCTCCGGGTGCGCCTGCTAGGATCGGCGCGATGGCCACGGAGTACGGCGGACTCGACATCGACGAGATGGGCCGCGTCATAGACGAGGCCGGGGTGCTCGTCATCCGCTTCCACGTGATCTCCCAGCGCCTGCTGGTGGACGCGCGGATCACGGACGACGACCCACCCCTGATCCAGCTCGTCCCCCCGGTCTCCTCGGCCGAGGAGCGCTATCGCCACCTCAAGCAACTCCGCCCTTCGATGCCGCTGCCCGAGCAGATCACCGTGCTGAGCTGGCCTCGGTACGTCGAGGTCATGCGCGACGCCGGCCTGTGGCGGCGACTGGAAGAGCGCCTCATCAGCCTCGGCGGCGAGCCCCTCGCCAACCGCTGCCGCGAGGTGTTCGAGGAGGTCCGCTCGGCCGAACGCGCCGAGGTCGTCGCCGCCATCCTCGGCGGCGAGGGCTATGAGTCGCTCTGGGAGCGCTCGGCCGCCCGCTGACCGTCCCCGCTGCTCCCGGCACGCGCGATCACAACTCCGGGCTTTGCTAGCCTCGACGCCGTGCTGACCACCACTCGTTCCCCACGGCTGAGGCGCCTCTTCGCACCCTCGCGCGTGCGTGGGGGTGTTGCCGTCGGCATCCTCATTGCGCTGAGCGCGCTCCTCGCCGCGTGTGCCAGCAGCACGCGCGTGGCCGAGACCGACAGCGTCGTCAGCCGCGTCGCGTTCATCGACGGCGAGTCCACCGAGTACCGGCTCATCGACCTCGACGGCGAGGTCGTTGGTACCGGGACGTTCACGACAAGCCGCGCCGACGGCACGTGGGTGCTCACCCAGACATACAAGGACGCGGGCGGTGTCGTCGTCGACGAGTCGATCGTCGTCGTGGACGCCGAGACGCTACAGCCACGCTCGACCGAGCGCGTGATCACGCGCGGTGGCGAGGTCGAGGTGGTGACGGCGTCGTACGAGGACGCCGGCGACGGCCGCACCGTGCGCGCGACGCACCTCGAAGGCGACGACGAGCGTACGCGAACCATCGACATCAACGAGCATGACTACGAGGACCAGTCGTCGCTGTGGCTGTGGCGCAGCCTCGCGCTCGGCGAGGGCCTCGACGTCCGCTACACCACGGTTGACCCGCGCGAGGGCGGGCGTGTGACGGCGAACGTGATGCAGGTCGACCGCCAGGAGCTGGAGACGCCGTTCGGGCTCACGTACGACACGTGGGTGCTCCAGATCCGGACGGGCCGCGAGACGGTCAACGTCTGGATCCACGTCGAGCCGCCCCACCAGGTGGTGCGCTTCGACAACGGGCGGCTGTTCTTCGAGCTGGAGTGGGACGGCCTCCGCTAGCTGGCAGCGTTACCAGAGCGCCTCGATGTCGCTCCATTCAAGGACGTTCTCGGGCCGCATCCAGTCGCAGTGCTCGATCATGAACTGAACCTGGCGCGAGTTCTTCAACGAGTCAGCGTTATCCCCAACCACGAACGGGACAACCGCCTTATCCCCGTACCCGCTGAGGTCGAGGAGGATGCGGGCCATTACGTACTGCCGTATCAGCTGGTGCGTGAGGACGAGGCCGCTGTTCGCGTGGAAGCCCGTCGCGTGCTTCGCCTCCCCGATCAGGAGACATCCCGGAGTCTCTATGACGACGTCGATTTCTGTATTCGACAGGTTGTCCGACAGTCGCTCGACCGTTGCTGCTGAGGCACGGTAGTTGTGGTCCTTCAGACCCTGGAATCCGGCGAACTGACTGATGTGCGTCCTGAGAGACTCGAACCTGTCCTGGTATGTGGCCAAGATGGCTTCATATCGGCTCGCCTTCGTCTCCTGCGCTTGGTGCAGATGATCCCGCATGCCTCGCCAGAACAGTTCCAGGCGAACGTCGCCGGGTTCGAGCGTCCCTTCCGAAGCGCCGAGGCGCCTCGCAAGCCGAACGCTGCGACGGCCGAAGAGCGGGGCGAAGTAGGCTGCGGTCTTCCAGTTCTCGGTCCGGTTCGTGATTCCGAGGATCGCCATGACTTCCTCCAACCTGTCGCGCAGGTACGGCAGGCTACGTCACGACCGTGGTAGCCGCCGATTGGAGACGGTCGGCGAGGGGGCCCCACGCTGCGTGCGCCTCCTCGATGCGAGCCGAGAGCGCCTCGGCGTCACCGTCCGTGGAGAGGACAACGCCCCCGGCGCGGAACTGCTCGCGCTCCTCGACCGTCGGGCCTGCGAAGACTGCGAGCGCGTCGCCGTCACCGTCAGCCAGTCCGCCGATCGCCGACAGCAGCTCCTGCGCCTCCCACTCGAACGCGGGCGGCTCCGCGGGCAGCGCGAACGCCCAGAGGGCGCGCACCCCGCCGCCGGCCGGCGGCGCATCGTCGCCATCGAGGGCGATCGATGCGCTCCACATCCCGTTCGTTGCCTGCGCCACGCCCTCGATCACGAAGCGCATGTGCTCGGGCGCCGCGGCGAAGCCCTCGATGCGGTCGCGGCGGTCGATCCAGACCGCCGCCGTGAGCGCCGCCTCGCTGCGCCCGACCACGCACGCCTGCACCCCGTCGATCGCGGCGAGGTCGCCCGCAAGGCTCGTCGCGCGGTCGCGGTCGGCGTCGGACGCGTCCGGGCGCAGCGCGGCGACCACGAGGTGCAGCAGCTCCGCGCTCACGGCGTCGCGCCTCCGCCGCTCGCCTGCCGCGGCTCGACGAGGCGCACCGGCGCCTCGGCGCTCATCGCTCGCACCTCGCCGTCGGCGAGGTCGAGCGCGCGTCCGCACTGCGCCGCGACCATCGCGTCGTCGGTGGCCACGACGACTGCGCCCTGGCGTGCTACCACAGGGGCGAGGAGCCCCAGGACCTCCTCGGCGACCTCGCGCGGAGGCTCGTCCACCAGCACGATCCTCGGACGGACCGCCAGCGCGCGCGCCACGGCGGCGCGCCAGCGAGCGCGTGCGCCGACCTCGCCCGGGAGCCGCCGCGCGTCCGCCTCGAGGGTGGCGAGCTCCAGCATCTCCGTGAGCCGCGCAGCACGGTCGCGACGCCCGAGGCGCGCGACGCGTAGCGGCTGCTCGATCTGCTCGGCGAGCGAGCGGTCGGGGACAAGGCCGCCGTCGGCGGGGATGAGCGCGAGGAGGCCGCGGCGCAGCTCGCGCCGCCTCGAGGGGCTCGCGCGCCACACGTCCTCATCGTCGAGCCGCACCGCGCCGCTGTCCGGCGGGAGCAGCCCGGCGAGGACGTGCAACAGCGTCGTCTTGCCCGAGCCCGGGAGGCCCGTGAGTGCGACGAGCTCGCCGGGCGCGACCTCGAACGTGGCGTCGCGCAGCACGGGGCGCGCGAGGTCGCTCGCGCGCTCGCCGTACGCCACGCCTTCGGCGGCGATCAGCGGCGTCGCCATATCGGTCCCGTCTCCGGCGGCGGCTGCTCCGGCCACACGCCGATGTGGTCGTCTTCGCGCGTCACGCGCGCCCGACGGGTGATGCCGAGCGCGTCGCGCTCCTCGGCGGGGAGCTCGACGCGCCCGTCGCCGTCGACGATCGCGAGCTCCTCGATGCGCTCGCCCTCGCCGCGCGAGAAGGCCACGACCCGCACCTGCTCCGACCTCGCCCGCCCGTCCGCGAGGCGGACGACGTGGCCGATGCGGTAGGCGAGCACGGGGTCGCGGGTAGCGAGCACGATGGTCAGCCCGGCGTTCTCGTGGATGCGCAGCAGCGTCTCGACCAGCTCGTCGCGCTCGATCGCCGTGAGGCCCGCGGTCGGCTCGTCGAGGAGGAGCAGCTCCGGCTCGTGCGCGAGCGCGGCGGCGATGGCGAGGCGGACCGTCTCCGCCGGGCCCAGCCGCTCGGCGGGCATGCGCCCGAGGTCGCCGAGGCCCAGCTGGTCGCTCAGCGCCTGCACGCGGTTGCGGATGTAGAGCGGCCTCCGCCCGGCGAGCCGCAGCGGCAGCTCGATGTTCGCGATGCCGAGTTCCGGCAGCAGGCCCGCGCTCGCCGGGGAGGGCACGAAGCCCACGACCCGGTCGACGTGCTCGCGGACCTCCTCGGCGGTCGCGTCGGCGAGGCGCACGCCGTGCAGCGTGACGCGGCCCGTGCGCGGCCTGGCGAGTCCGGCGAGGACGCGCAGCAGCGCCGTCTTGCCCGCGCCCGCCGGGCCGAGGAGCGGCGTGAAGGCCCAGTGCTCGACGGCCAGCGTGAGCCCCTGCAGGGCGAAGCCCGGACGGCCGTCGAGGTGGTCGAGGTAGACGCCGTCGCATTCGACGATCGGCGGTCGCCGCGAGGGAACGAGTCCAACCACGTCACGCCTCCCGCAACTGCAGGGCGTGGCCCCACGCCCATCCTCGGTAGCGGAGCGCCGCCACCGCAACCACGAGCACGAACGACGCCGCCAGCGCCACGCTCGCGACGAGCAACGGCTCCGGCGCGACCTCGATGCGCGGTGGCGGCACGATGACCGTCCCCGCCGGGTCCGCGCCCAGCATGTCGAGCAGCCAGCGGGCGAGGATGACGCCCGCGCCGACGCCGAGCGCGGCAGCGGCGATCAGCCGGGCGAGCACGGCGAGCAGGACGGCCACGAGCTGCCGGCCGCCACTGCCACCGAGCGCCTCCGCGACGGCCGCGGATCGCTCCGCACCTCGCAACGCCGCGGCGCCCTCGACCGTGACGGCGAGGAGGGCCAGCGCGAGGAGTGCGCCGGAGCCGAGTGTCAGCACACCGAGCCAGCCGCGCGCCAGGGTGCGCGCGCCCGCGAGCGCGCCCAGCTCGGCCCCGCGCTCGACCACCACTGCGGCGTCGAAGTCCGCGCCGACCAGCGCGGCCATCGTCGCCGCCGGGTTCGAGGTGGCGAACCACGCCTCGTTCGACCGCAGCGCCCCGCCGGGTGAGGCGTTCGCGGCGGCGAGCAGACGCTCGAGGTTCACGACGGCAAATGCCTGCCCGCCGGCTCCCAGGGTGGGGAAGTGCTCGACCGCCCCGGCGACCTGCGCCGGGAGGAAGCGGCCTGCGACCTGGAGTTGCAACTCATCACCGACACCGGCCCCGAGGCCCGCGAGGGTGCGTCGCGAGGCGTACAGCAGGACCGGCGCGCCGTCGGTCTCCTGCCGGAAGCCGCGCACGTGCACTGCCGGCTCGCCCGCGGGCGTCGCGGGCCAGTCGAGGCGCGTCGACCCGCTTGAGCCGGGCGCGGTCGGCGGCTGGGCGCGCACCGTCTGCGGCGTGCCGCCGGGAGCAAGGTCGGCGATCGGTTCGAGGCCTGTCGTGGTCGCCAGGTCGTGCAGGATCGCGCGCGGCGCGAACTCGGCGGAGCGCGGCACGAGCAACTCGACTGCATCGATGGGCTCCGCGGGCGCGTCGAGGGTCGAGACGAGCGGTCCGAAGCTGACCCCGCCTGCGTTCGCCGCAACCTCCGGGCCGAGCAGGACATAGTAGGCGTGGATGGTCAGTGGTGCCTCGATAGGTGCGCCGATCGGCGAGCCGTCGATGCCGATCGGCGTCTGCAGGTCGGCGGCGAGGAAGCCCCAGTGGACGAGCGCGCCGGGCCGCAGGCGTCCCAGCAGCAGCTCGTGGGCGCGTCCGCCCGCGTCGGTGAGCGAGAGCGCGACGCGCACCTCGCCGTCGATCCCCTGCAGCCGGAGCCACGCGCCGAGCTGGCGGGTGCCGGCTGGCGCCGTGATGCCTTCGAGGGCCGTCGAGTTGGTCGCGAGCGCCCCGAGCGCGGCGTCGACGGGCTGCTCCGCGAAGTCGTCGCGGACCAGCGCGACCGCGCCGAAGGTCTCGGGCTCCACCCCGAGCAGCTCGATGGCGACGGGAGCGCCGGAGCCGCCCGGAGCGGTGAGCGTCGCGCCCACGCGGGCGACCGGCGACGCTGCGCCGGCTGGCGCCGTCGCGACGGCCGCGCGGAACGCCGAC
>CAZMCK010000042.1:0-17579 GCA_964565075.1 uncultured Dehalococcoidaceae bacterium | reverse complement strand
CACGGACCGCCGCTGGGACGGCGTCAGCATGGACAAGACGCTGGGCGCCTACGTCGTCGAGGCTGCCCGAGCGGCGATGGACGACGCCGGGATCTCGCCCGAGGACGTCGACGGCATCGTCACCTCGGCCGGCGGGCAGCCGGCCCACATGAGCCTCGGCTCGCAGTGGGGGCCGCTGCGGCCGTTCTTCGACCCGCCGTACGACAGCGAGGACGGGCTGACGTACGTCACGGCCGAGTGGATCCAGAAGCAGATGGACCTGCCGAACGTGCAGTACATGAACTCGCACGGCGAGACGGTCTGGAACCTCATCGGCCTCGCCGCGCAGGTCGTCGGCGACGGCCGCTGCGAAGTCTGCCTGGTGCCGTACCCCAACGGGAACATCGAGGGCCGCTACCACCAGAACCCGAGCCTGGAGGCGCGGGGCGGGGCGCAATGGTCCAACCCGTGGGGCTGGGGCCTCTCCGGGCAGGGCTTCGTCTTCGACCAGTACGCCCGCAAGTACGGGACGAACCACGAGCGCATGGCGCCGTTTGTGGTGCAGGAGCACGCCAACGGGCTGCTCTGGCCGTACAGCTACTACGCGCAGCACGAGCCCGGCCCGTTCACGACCGAGGACTACCTGAACGGCCGCTGGATAGCCCGCGACCTCAGCATCTTCGACTGCGACCGGCCCGTGCAGGCCGGCGCCTGCTACGTCGTCACCACCGCCGAGCGCGCGAAGGACATGAAGCAGCAGCCGGTCTACATCCTGGACCACACAGAGAGCGCGTTCACGCCGCGCAGCCTGGTGCAGACCCTGGACGACACCGAGTCGTGGGCGGACATCCAGGCAAGGCGGTCGTACGCGGGCTCCGGGCTGCGTCCCGAGGACATCGACGTGTTCGCACCGTACGACGGCTTCGCGGTGTTCACGCAGTACTTCCTGGAGGCGTTCGGGTGGCGCGGCGTGCAGCGGGGCGAGGCGCACGACTTCTACGCGGACGACATCACGCTCAAGGGGCCCAACCCGATCAACTCGGGCGGCGGCAACATGGGCACGGGCCGCATGCGCACGGTCTTCATCACAGACCCGATGGAGCAGCTCCAGGGCCGCGCCGGAGACCGCCAGGTGGCGATCAAGGCCGAGGTCGCAGTCACCATCGGCGTGCTGCCCAGCAACGCGGCGGCGCTGGCGTTCAGCACCAGCCCCGACTAGGGCCGGGGCTATCAGCGGGGGTGACACGGCGGCGCGCTGCGTCACCCCCGTTGCGAACTACGGGTTCCTTAGGGATACTCACCCGACGTGCGCAAGGGGCGGGAGAGTGTTGAGTGGCGATCCTACTGAGCTTTGACATCGACGGAACCCTCGAACTGGGAGACCCGCCGGGCGGTGTCACGGTCGACATGGTTCGCAAGGCAATCGACCTCGGCTTCATCGTCGGGAGTTGCTCGGACCGCCCCCTCAGCAGCCAGCGCCGCATGTGGGCCTCGCTCGACATCGAGCCGGACTTCGTCGCCTCCAAGCACCAGCTCAACCTGGTCAAGGCGCAGTTCGAAGACGCCGATGCCTACTACCACATGGGCGACCGCGACACGGACGAGAGCGCCGCGAGGGAGAACGACTTCGGCTTCTGGTGGCACACCGAGGCCGAGCTCGAGCCCTGGCTGGAACTCGTCAACGCCGACTAGACATCGCCGACCCGAACCACCGATGGGCCCGCCCCCGCGCGGGCCTCGGTTGTGGTACCCGGCGGCTTCCCGCTCCCGGTAGCATCAACGCATGGTCCACGAACGACTCGACGAGGAGCCGTGGGGCGAGCTGCTGGATGAGCTGCGCGCGATCTGCCTCGACCTGCCCGAGTCGGGCGAGACGATCAACTTCGGCAATCCGTGGTTCCGCGCGGGCAAGAAGCCCTTCGCCATCTTCGGCGTCCGCGACGGCGTGCCGGGGGTCTCGTTCCGCGCGGACCCCTTCGCCCGCGAACTGCTGCTGGACGACGAGCGCTACTTCCCCACGCCGTACATGCACCACCACGGCTGGCTCACCCTGCGCCTCGAGGAGCCCGTCGACTGGGACGAGGTCGAGGAGCACGTGCTCGACAGCTACCGGATGCAGGCCCTGAAGCGCATGCTGCGCGCCCTCGACGGCTGACCATCGCCCGGCCCCTTCGAGGCGCGCACCGGGCGGATTCCCGAGGCCTCGGATAACGCGTCAACCTTTTACGAGCCGCAAACATCGCGTTGGTACGGTGGCCCCATGAGGCAGCCCACACAGTTGCACCGGGACCCCACCGGAGCATCCTCCACCACCCTCCACGCACGCGAGGGCGACCCGACGCGCCCCGACACGTCGAAGCCGCACCGGCCGGGGGCGGCTCCGCCCAGACCGGGGGGGATCTCGCGTGATCCGGCGCGCCGACGCCGCGTGCTCGAAGAGCACGCCCGCAACGCCACTCCCGCAACCGCACCCGCTTCCCCGCCCGCCCCGGCGAGAGCGACCGAGGCGACTCCCGGGCCCCGGTCGCGCACGTCGAACGGCCCCGCCCGGCTCCTCGGCGTCCTCGCGTCGTGGACAGGACGCTACTTTGCCCACTGGCGGCACGCCTCCACCGACGAGCGCGGCGAGGCGATCGTGATCCTGCCTCCGCGCGACCGCCGGTCGGCCGACCGGGACTAACCTCGACCCCAACGACTCCACCGGATGACGTCCGGCGGCCGGGCGGGCATGCTTGTGCCCGCGCTCCCCGGAGCGCCTCGACCTGGATACGGCTGCACTGAGGGGAAGCGATGCTCGCTGGCAAGTCCGCGCTGGTCACCGGCTCCACGAGCGGCATCGGCCTGGCCATCGCGCGCGCGATGGCTGCCGAGGGCGCGAACGTGATGCTGCACGGCCTCGTCGACCCCGACGCCGCCCGGGCGCTGTGCGACGAGTTCGAGGCGGACTACGACATCGAGGTCGCCTTCAGTGGCGCGGACGTGCGCGACCCGGCGGCCATCGAGTCGCTCGCGCGCGGGGCGACCGAGCGCTTCGGGTGCGTCGACGTCCTCGTCAACAACGCGGGCATCCAGCACACCGCACCGATCGAGGCGTTCCCGCCCGGGCGCTGGGACGACATCATCGCCGTCAACCTCTCCGCGGCGTTCCACACCACCCGCCTGCTGCTCCCCGGGATGCGCGAGGCGGGGTGGGGCCGCGTCATCAACACCGCCTCGGCGCACGGCCTCGTCGCGTCGGTGGAGAAGGTCGCCTACATCGCGGCGAAGCACGGCCTGATCGGCATGACGAAGGTCGTCGCGCTCGAGACCGCGCGGGAGCCGATCACCTGCAACGCCATCGCTCCCGGCTGGGTCCGCACCGAGCTCATCGAGCAGCAGATCGAGGCGCGCGCGGAAGACCTCCGCGTATCGATCGAGGAGGGAGCGCGGGCGCTGCTCGCCGAGAAGCAGCCATCGCTGGAGTTCGTGCAGCCGGAGCAGGTGGCGCAGATCGCCGTGTTCCTGTGCTCTGACGCCGCCAGCCAGATCACCGGCGCCGCCATCTCCGTCGACGGCGGCTGGACGGCGCAGTAGCGGGGCCGGCCGTGGTCGCGCAGGTCTTCGCCACACCCGACGAGGCCATCGCCGACGTGCCGGACGGCGCGTCGATCATGTTCGGCGGCTTCGTCTCCGCCGGCACGCCGAGCAACCTCATCCTCGCGCTGGTGCGACACGGCACGCGCGCCCACACGGCCATCGCGAACAACATCGGCCTCGGCGACAAGCTCGACGAGCTCTGTGAGGGGTTCCAGCTCGCCCACGTCATCGCGACGTTCGCCATCCGCGCCTCGTCCGGCCGCGGCAGCCGCTTCGAGGAGCAGTACCGCGCGGGCGACGTGACCCTGGAGCTCGTGCCGCAGGGAACGTTCGCCGAGCGCATCCGCGCGGGCGGGGCGGGGCTCGGCGGCGTGCTGACGCGCACGGGCCTCGGCACCGTGGTCGCCGAAGCCAAGCCGGAGATGGAGATCGACGGTGAGCGCTACCTCCTCGAGCGCCCGCTGCGCGCGGACTATGCGTTCGTGAAGGCGCACCGCGCCGACCGGCTCGGCAACCTCGAGTACCGCGCGGCCGGGCGCAACTTCAACCCGCTGATGGCGACCGCCGCCGGTACCGTCATCGCCGAGGTCGAGGAGATCGTCGAGGTGGGCGCGATCGACCCGGAGCGCGTCGGGACGCCCGCCGTGTACGTCGACCGGATCGTGGAGTGCGAACCCGTGGCGGTGCGCTGGGATGGCTGAGGGGCCGGTCGGCATCCCGCGCGACCTGATCGCGCTGCGCGTCGCGCGCGAGTTGCGCGCCGGCATGGTCGTGAACCTCGGCATCGGGCTGCCGACGCAGGTGGCGAACCACCTCCAGCCCGGCGTCGACGTCCTGTTCCAGGCCGAGAACGGCATCCTCGGCTACGGCGGCATCCTCGACGAGGACTTCGACCCCGACGTGATCAACGCGGGCGGCCAGCCGGTCGCGCTGCGCGAGGGCGCGAGCTTCTTCGACAGCGCCGAGTCGTTCGCGATGATCCGCGGCGGGCACGTCGACGTCGCCGTGCTCGGCGGCCTCCAGGTCTCCGCGCGCGGCGACCTCGCGAACTGGTCGGTGCCCGAGCGCGGCGGCGGCAGCATCGGCGGCGCGATGGACCTCGCGGTCGGCGCGCGCCGCCTCATCGTCGCGATGGAGCACCGCACCCGCGACGGCGCGCCGAGGATCGTGCGGGAGTGCGCCTACCCGCTGACGGCCCCGGCGTGCGTCGACCTGGTCGTGACGGACCTCGCGGTCATCGCGGTGACGACCGATGGCCTCGAACTGCGCGAGGTCGCGCCCGGCGTCACGCCCGAGGAGGTCCAGGCAGTCACCGAGCCGCCACTGGCGATCGCCCCGGACTGCGCCGAGATGCGGCTCACCGTGGACATGCCTCCGGCCCCGTAAGGCCCTCGCAAGCAACGACGCCGGCCACCCCGAGGGTGACCGGCGCCGCCGGTGTGTCGAAGACGGGGTTGGTGCGTTAGCTGCCCGTCCAGACCGGGTCGCGCTTCTCGGCGAAGGCGGCCGGGCCCTCCTTGGCGTCCGCGGACGACAGGACGACCTGGTTCATCCACTCGGCGATGCGGATCGAGTCCTCGATGCCGGCCTTGCGCCACGCCTGGATGATCGACTTCGTGCCCTGGATCGAGAGCGGCGCGTTCGAGGCGATCAGCTGGGCGATCTCCTCGGCGCGCGGCACCAGCTGGTCCGGCTCCGTGATCTCGGTGACCACGCCGAACTCCTTGGCCTGCTCGGGGCTGATGCGGTCAGCGGTGAGCAGGATGTAGTTGGCGGCGGAGAAGCCCACCACGCGCGGGAGGTGGTGGATGCCGTAGCCCGCCATGATGCCGCGCTTCGGCTCGAAGAGGCCGAAGTAGGCGTCGGTCGAGCAGATGCGGATGTCGCAGTCCAGGGCGGTCTCCATGCCGCCGCCGATCGCGAGGCCGTTGACGGCCGCGATGAACGGCTTCGGGCTGTCGGAGTAGCCCCACCCGCTCATCGAGCCGCCGCGCCGCGGGGAGTTCGTGCCGGCGGCGTTGCGCTCGGCCATCTCCTTGAGGTCGGCGCCGGCCGAGAAGGCGCGGCCCGTGCCGGTGACGATGCCGACGCGCATGTTCGGGTCGGCGTTGAAGTCCTCAAGCGCCTCGTCGCGGAGCGCGGTGAGGTTGCCGCCGAGGGCGTTGAGCCGCTCGGGGCGGTTCATCGTGAAGATCGCGTAGAAGTCCTTCTTCTCGTACTCGAGGTCTGCCATTCAGCCCTTTCCTCCTGTGAGCGTGCATGCCTGCCTGGGCATCGCGCGCACTCGCCCGCGATTTGCCCTCATGCCTTGTAGGTGCTCCGCGATACAGCGTCAATCCGAGGCGGCTTGGTGCTCCTCGCGCGCTGCGCCCAACGTCGGGCGCACTATCATGCGAACCGCAACGCTCGACGTGCCGTGCACACCGAAGGAGGCCCGACGTGGGCGACTACGAGAACATCCTCTACGAGACCGACGACGACCGGATCGCGACCATTACGCTCAACCGCCCTGATCAGATGAACGCCATCTCCCCGGACCTCGAGCGCGAGATCCACGAGGCCCTGGACGAGGCCGCCGCGGACGACGCGGTGCGGACCATCATCCTCACCGGCACCGGCCGCGCCTTCTCCGCCGGCTACGACCTCGGCCGCGACCGCGTCCCGCCGGCGACCCGGAGCGCCGCGCTCCAGCAGTGGATGCCCACCGACATGGCGCACACCGACAACGTCATGCACCTCATGGAGCTCGACAAGCCGGTGATCGCGGCCGTCAACGGCTGGGCGCTCGGTGGCGGGTTCTGGTACACCCTCGCCTGCGACATCACCATCGCCTCGGAGCAGGCCGCGTTCGGGCAGCCCGAGGTGCGCATGGTGTCGAACACATCGTTCCTGTTCCCCGCCCTCGTCGGCTGGAAGGTGGCGGCGCGCTACGCGCTCACCGGCGACCACTTCGGCCCCGAGGAGGCGGTGCGCATCGGCGCGATCAACGAGGTGGTCCCGCACGACCAGCTCATGACGCGGGCGCGCGAGATGGCCATGCGGCTGAACATGGTGCCCTCGGACTCGGTGCGCCTCAACAAGAAGCTCACGACCCTCGGCTTCCACGCCATGGGCCTGCGCAACGCCCTCCAGACCGGCGGGCTGATCTCGATCCTCGCCCACGCCTCCACGGACGCCGAGGAGGTCGCGGACCTCTACGAGGTGCAGCGCAACGAGGGCCTCACCGCGTTCCTGCGGATGCGCGACAACAAGTTCATCCCCGAGCCCGGCGGCCCCCGCTCCCGGTAGCGGCGCGACAGGCTCCGGCACGATGACGGAGCACGACGACATGGCGGCGCCGCCGAGTATCGAGGAGATCCGGCGCGCCGCCGACGTGCTCGCGGGGCACCTCTCGCTCCCGACGCCGCTCGTCTACTCCCCCGCGCTGTCGGAACGCCTCGACGCGCACGTCTCGCTCAAGCTGGAGTTCGCCAACCCGATCGGCGCGTTCAAGCTGCGCGGGGGCGTGACCCTGGCGGGCGAGCTGGCGGCGAGCGGTGAGGCCGCCGGCCTCGTGACGGCATCGACGGGCAACCACGGCCAGTCGATCGCCTACGGCGCGGCGCTGCATGGGCTCGACGCCGTGATCTTCGTCCCCGAGGGCGCGAACCCTGACAAGATCGCCTCGATCCGCCGCCTCGGCGCCGAGGTCCGCGAGGAGGGCGCGCGCTTCGACGACGCGAACGCGGCCGCACGCGACTTCGCCGCCGAACGCGGCATGCGGTACGTGGAGGTGGACGGCCCCACCCTCATCGCGGGCGTCGCGACCGGAGCGCTCGAGGTCCTCGACCCGGAGGGTGGGCAGCAGCCCGACACGGACGTCGTGATCGTGCCGCTCGGTGGCGGCTCGGGCGCGTGCGGGTGGGTGCTGACCCGCGACGGCCTCGGCGCGTCGTGCGAGGTATGGGCGGTGCAGTCCGCGCAGGCGCGCGCCGGCCACGACTCGTGGCGCGAGGGCCGCGTCGTCGAGCGCTCCAACACCACGATGGCCGAGGGGCTGGCGACGGCCAGCGGCTTCGAGTACACGCAGGCGATCCTGCGCGGCCGCCTCGACGACTTCCTGCTCGTCCACGACGCGGACATCGGCGCTGCGGTGGTCGAGCTACTGGAGCGAGCGCACCTGCTTGTCGAGACCGCGGGGGCGTCGGCGCTGGCCGGGGCCATCCAGGCGCGCGAGCGCCTGCGCGACCGCCGCGTGGTGCTGGTGCTGACCGGCGCGAACATCACCACCGAGCAGCTTCGAGGGCTCCTCGACGCGGCCTGATCGCGCCGGGCCTCGCTACCCCGACTCCGCTTCGAGCAGGCGCCGCCCGCCGTCGGCGTAGTGGCGTCCCTTGGCGTGGAGATGCTGGCCCGCGGCGCGCAGGTCGCGCCACGCGCGCTCGAGGCGGTTCGAGCGGTAGAGCGACTGCGCCCCGGCCGCCTCGAACAGCAGGTCCGCCGCGCGCACGCAGGCGTGGACGGTGTGTGCGACGGCGAGCTGGAGCGCGTTGAACGACTCGGGCGGCGCCGTCTCGCCGGCCTCGGCGTGCTGCCAGATTTCGCCGAGGATGCGGTCCAGCCATGCCTCCGCCGAGGCGACCAGCGCCTCGGCCTCCCCTCGCGCGTGGTGCGCGAGGGCGACCTCGGCCGCCGGGCGTTGGCTCCATGCGTCGGTCGAGGTGATCTCCGCGAACGCCGCCGTCGCCTGTCGGGCGGTGCCGATGGCGTGCGCGCCATGGCCCATCTGGAAGATCGGCCCGATCGGCAGCGTGGAGCGCGGCCCGTCCGTCCACGGAGCGGCGAACTCGAAGACGAACTCGGCTGGCACGCGTACCTCGTGCATCGCGTAGTCGAAGCTGCCCGTCCCGGCGAGGCCCGGCGTCGACCACGTGTCGACAAGCTCCGCCTGCTCGGCGGGCACGGCGAACGCGCGCATCTGCGGCCGCCCACCGTCGTCGAGCACGGGCTCCCCGTCGGGGTCGAGGAGCCGCGCGCGGGTGATCAACCAGTCGGCGTTGGGGAAGCCGCTGCCGAAGGGCCACTGGCCCTCGGCCACGTAGCCGCCCTCGACGGGGCGGAGCGTGCCCGCCGGGGGATTGAGCGTGCCGACGCAGATCGGGCGCGCGTCGCCGCCGAAGATCGCCTCGGCGGTCGCGCGCGGCATCCACTGGGCGAGCGCGTTCGTCTCGGCCGCGATCATCACGACCCACCCGGCCGCCGCGTCGCCCTCGGAGAGCGTCCGCACCACCTCCATGAACGTCGCGACGTTCGCGTCGAGGCCGCCGAGCTCGCCCGGCACCCAGAGGTGGAAGAGCCCGGCGTCGCGCAGCGCCTCGACAAGCGAGTCGGGCAGCCGCCGCTCGCGCTCGATCGCCGCGGCCTCGCCGCGCGCGACGGCTGCGAGGGCGGCGGCGTGCTCGACGAGGACCGGGTCAGCCCCCGTGAAGCTCACGCCAGGGCCGCCTCGATGTCGTCGATGTGGCCGGACTCGTGGCTCGTCACCAGCATCCCCAGCAGGTCGCCGACAGCGATGTCGCCGGGCCGGAACCCGAGCGGGATCTCGACGGCGAAGACCGCCTCGTCGGCGTCGCCGAGCGCGGCGATCGAGGCGTCGTGGCCGGCCTTCACCTCGGCGATCAGGTCGGCCGCGCTGACATCGGCGCGCTCGGCGACCTGCTCGTCGTTGCCCGGCATCCCGCCGCCCTCGCCGCCCTGTGCGCGTTCGAGGACGCGCGGGACGGGGTTGGAGCTCGCGGCGAGGTGGCTGAGTGCGTCGCGCACGCGCCACTCGCCCTCGGGGAGCGGCGCCTCGGGGTTGGCGATGATGGCGTCGCTCAGCGCGTCGATGCGCGCGTTGAGCCCCTGGAATCCCTGGATCAGTTCGTCGCGGCCTGGCATGTGTCCTCCCGGTGTGTTCGCGAGGTTGGAGTCTACAACCTCGACGCCTCCCGGACGCGGCGCGGTCTCGACGGCGCTGGTAGGCTGCGCGGCGAACGGGGGCACGCGATGGCGGCGGCAACTTCCTACACACCACGCGCCCTCGAAGGCGTGCGCGTCGTCGAGTGCGGCGTCGCGATCGCCGGGCCGCTGGCCGGGCGCTACCTCGCGCACCTCGGCGCGGACGTGATCAAGGTCGAGTCGCGCTCGCGCAGCGCGGCGATGGGCATGCGCGCACCCGCGTGGGCGCCGCCGGATGTCGGGCTGGCAGGCGGCGACATGCTCGCGGGCAACAACACCTTCAACGCGCAGAAGCGCGGCGTGGGACTCGAGCTCAAGTCGCCGGAGGGCCGCGCGCTGCTCGACGAGCTGATCGAGCAGAGCGACGTGTTCCTGACCAACTTCAGCGTGCCGGCGATCAACTCGCTGCGCATCGACTACGAGCACGTCCGGGCGGTGAACCCGGACATCATCTACGTGAGCATGCCGGGCTACGGCAGCGGCGAGGGCCCGTACCGCGACTATAAGTCGTGGGGCCCGAACCTCTCCTCGTTCTCCGGCCTCGACTTCCTGACCGGCGACCCCGACCGCCAGCCGGCGATGACCCCGGTGCCGCTCCCCGACTACATCGCCGGCTACCACGCGGTGACCGCGATCATCAGCGCGCTGCTGCACCGCGACCGGCGCGGCGGGGGCCAGTGGATCGACATCTCGCAGTTCGAGTCGGCCGTCGCCACCCTCGGGCCGTACATCGGCCAGGTCTCGCTCGGCGGCGAGGAGCCGAACCGCAGCGGCAACCGCAGCCCCGGCTCGGCGCCGCGCGGCGTCTTCCCCACCAGCGAGGACGACCGCTGGGTCGCCGTCTCCGCCCGCAACGACGAGGAGTGGCGCGCGCTCGCACGTGCCGTCGGACGCGCCGAGTGGGCGGACGACCCGCGCCTCCAGACCTTCGACGGCCGCCGCGCGCACGAGGACGAGCTCGAAGCCGCCATCGGCGAGTGGACCGCGGGCCGCACACGCGAGGAAGCGACGTTCGTGCTACAGGCGGCGGGTGTCGCCGCCGCGCCCGTGCAGGACCACCTCGACCACCTCGCCGATCCGCAGCTCCGCGCGCGCGGCTTCTGGCACCTCGTCCGCCACCCCTGGCTGGACGGCGACCTGATCGACGGGCTTCCGATCCACCTCGAGGACACCCCCGTGCGGCACGAGGACGCCTCGCCGGCCCTGGGCGGCGACAACGCGGACATCCTCATCGACCTCGCCATGCTCAACCATGACCGCATCGACGAGCTCGCCGAGGCGGGCGCGGTCAGCGCACCCGCCGAACCGCCGCCGGGCGACGCGAAGCCGGAGCGCCCGTACTTCGGCTGGGCGCTGCCGCTGCTCCGCATGAGCCGCGAGGACGACATGCCGCCGAAGCGCCCGGCGTTCACGACTGCCGATCTCGTCCGGGACGGGCACGACCAGCGCACGCGCCACCTCACGGCGATCGGACGCAGTCGGAGCGAGCCACCCACCCTCGACCACGGCCCACTCGACGGTCTGCGTGTCGTCGATCTGAGCGACGGGATGAGCGCCTACGGCACGCGGCTGCTCGCGCACCTCGGCGCGGACGTCGTGCGCGTCGAACCGCCCGAGGGCGCCTCGATCCGCGGCGACGGTCCATACGCGGGTGGCGACAGCCTGCTGCAGCTCTACATGGACGGCGGGAAGCGCTCGGTCGCGCTCGACCTCGGCGACGCGGACGACGCCGCGGCGTTCGAGGAGCTGTGCGCCTCGGCCGACCTCGTCTACACCGCCGACGAGGACGCGCTCGCCATCGCGGAAGCCGCCCGCGAGGCAAACCCGGACCTCTCGACGGTCGCCGTCACGCCCTTCGGGCTGACGGGGCCGTACCGCGCGTGGGCCGCCGACGACCTCACGCTGTGGGCGCTGAGCGGCATCCTGCAGCTCACCGGCTACCCGGACCGGCGGCCGCTCATCCCCGGCGCGCTGCTCGCCGACTACTTCGTCGGCCAGGTCGGCGCGATCGCGGCCCTCGCCGCGCTCTACGCGCGCACCCACACGCGCGAGGGGCAGCTCGCCGACGTCTCGGCCCACGAGGTGCTGCTCTCGACCGCGCAGGGCGGGACCGGGCTGCCGACGCTGATCGAGGACGCCAACCCGCGACGCCGCACGGGCAGCAGCGCGCTCGGCTCCAGCCCCTACGGCTACTACACGTGCAGCGACCGCCTCGTCTGCCTGCTCGCGCTCACCGTCGGGCACTGGGACGCCCTCGCCGCGTGGATCCACGAGGAGACCGGCGCCGAGGGCGTGCTCGAGGAGCGCTTCCGCGCCTCCTCGATGGTCCGGAAGCAGTACGACGACGAGATCCAGGCGTACGTCGACGGTCTCGCCGGGCGCTACGACGCGGACGCGTTCTGCAGGGAGGCGCAGCGCCGCGGCATCCCGGCCGCGCCGGTCAACCCGACGGGCGCGATGCTGCGCGACCCGCACCTCGAGGCGCTCGACTACTGGTCGGACGCCGAGCAGCCGGGCCTCGGCCCCATCCGCTGGCCGGGCGCGCCGTTCCGGATGAGCGCGACGCCATGGGCCGAGGCGTCGGCGGCCCCGTCGGTGGGCGAGCACAACGGCGACCTCGAAGGCGACGGGCCGTGGCGCGCGCGGTGGGGCGGGGATCCGGGCGGCGCGGGGTAGCGATCCCTCACGTGAGGTGCTGGACACCAGCACCTCTACTCGCGCATGCTTATGGTCTCGGGCGCCGAGCGCACCTCCGTGTCCCGTGCCCATTGCGTGGCGGGGTGATGTCCGGTAGCACCGAGCCGGGTGCTTCGCCGCATCCGGCGTGACGAGGAACCTGCTACAGCCATGACGGCTATGACCAACCTCCGGGCGCAGCAGCAGGCCGTAAGCGAACGCGGCTCGCGCGTCTTCTACGGCTGGTGGATCGTCGGCTCCGGGTTCATCGTGAACACCTTCAACGGGGCCCTCGTCTTCCACTCCTTCGGCGCCTACGTGGTGCTGCTGGAGCAGGACTTCGGCTGGAGCCAGGCCACCTTCGGTCTGGCCTTCGCGCTACAGCGCATCGAAAGCGGCCTGCTCGGCCCCATCGAGGGCTGGGCGATCGACCGCTTCGGGCCGCGCAAGGTGATGATGACGGGCCTCGTCATCTTCGCGCTTGGCTTCCTGGCGCTGAGCCAGATCAACTCGATCCTCACGTTCTACCTGGCCTACCTGCTGATCGCCCTTGGCTCCGTGCTCGGATCGTTCCTGCCGGTGACCGTCGCCGTCGTGAACTGGTTCAACAAGCGACGCGCGCTCGCGCTCGCGCTGGTCTCGCTCGGGTTCGCCGCGGGCGGCCTCATCCAGCCCGGCGTCGTCGCGTTGCTGGAGAGTCTCGGCTGGCGGGGCATGGCGGCCGCCTCGGGCATCTTCGTGCTCATCATCGGCCTCCCGCTGGCAGCGGTCGTCCGGCACCGTCCCGAGGACTACGGGATGCTCATGGACGGCGAGGTACCCGTCCAGGGCGAGCCGCCACCGCCGCCGGAGCGGGACTTCACCACGGCACAGGCGCTGCGCACCCGCGCCTTCTGGCTGATCGCGCTGGGGCACAGTTCCTCGCTGCTCGTCATCGGCGCGGTGATGGTGTACTTCGCGTCGCACCTCACACTGGGCCTCGGGTACTCGCTCGCGTTCTTCGGGGTGATGTCAGCGGTCATGACCGCCTCGATGGTCATCGGCCAGGTGTGCATCGGTGGCCTGCTGGGAGATCGCCTCAACAAGCGGTTGGTCATCATCATCGCGATGTGCGGGCACACGGTCGCCATGCTGCTGCTGGCGTTCTCGTTCAACGTGCTCATGGTCCTCGGGTTCGTCATCATCAACGGCCTCTCGATGGGCACGCGCGGTCCCCTCATCCAGGCGATGCGCGCCGACTACTTCGGGCGCGCCTCGTTCGGCAAGATCATGGGCTTCTCGTCGATGGTGATGATGGCCGGCATGATCATCGGGCCGGTCGTGGCAGGCATCTCCTACGACGTCACAGGGTCCTACCGGATCGGCTTCGTCATCCTCGCCATCCTCGCGCTGTCGGGTGGCGTCTTCTTCCTGTTCGCGAAGAAGCCCGAGCTCCCCGCCGACGCCGCCCCGGCGCCCATGCCAACCCCGATGCCTGTCGGCGCGCCGCGGCTCGCCGTCGCCACCAACGGTTCGGGCGCGAACGGCGCCACCTCGAACGGCGCGCTCGCCAACGGCATCGTCACCCACGCCGGCATGGCCGACGCCGCCGAGTGGCGCGAGGGCGCCCTGCCGGCTCCGGCTTCCGCCAATGGCGGCAACGGCGCCGGCGCCCCGGCCTACGGGGCAACTCCCCCCGTTCCGACGCAGCAGCGCTAACGCCTCGCGGGACACGCCTATACTCGGCGCACGCCGTGCGCCTGCCGTGCGCGTGGCGTGCGTCGGGTTCGAGGTGAGCCGATGAGCAACGCCGCCGTGGCCCCGCCGCGCCAAGGGCTCTTCTACGGCTGGTACATCGCCTACGGCGGCGCCGTCAGCAACTTCGTCACCATCGGCATCGCGGCCTTCAGCCTCACCGTCTTCATCGGCCCGCTGCGCGATGAGATGGGCTGGACCGCCGCGGCCATCACGTTCGGCTTCTCACTCGGCACCCTCGAGCAGGGGCTGCTGGCGCCCTTCACCGGCTTCCTGATCGACCGGCTGGGCCCGCGCAAGATGGCCGCGACGGGCGTGGTCATCCTGAGCCTCGGACTGCTGCTCTTCTCGCAAGCCCGGTCCCTCGAGGTCTACTACCTGGCCAGCCTGCTCATGGCGACCGGCAACAGCATCGGCTCGCTGATGGCGTTCTCCGCCGCCGTCATGAACTGGTTCGAGCGCAAGCGCGCCCGCGCGATGGGCGTGCTCAACGCCGGCAACGGCGCAGGCTACTTCGTCGTGCCGATCGTGGCGCTCTTCGTGGGCTGGTTCGGCTGGCGCGAGACGCTGATGATCTCCGCCGCGGTCGTCTTCACCGTGGGCGTCCCGCTCGCCCTGCTGCTCCGCGACCGCCCCCAGCCCTACGGCTACCTGCCGGACGGCGAGCCGCCCGAGGACCGTTCGGGCGCGCCGATCGCAACGCCGGCGCTGACGGGCTACACGGTTGGCGCGGGGCTTCGCATCCCCGCCTTCTACCTCCTCGCGCTGGCGAACGCGTGCGGCACGTTCGCGATCGTCGCGTGGGTCGTGCTGCAGGTGCCGCACCTGGAGCAGAACGGCTTCACGACCACCAACGCCGCGCTCATCGTCGCGTTCTACGGCGCTTTCCAGGTGGGGATGCGCATCGTCGCCGGCTGGATCGCCGACACCCTCGGCCGGCGACGCGTCTACGCGCTCGGCTTCATCCTGCAGGGCATCGGGATGCTGCTCTTCGTGCAGCTCGAGCCGGGACGGCTGTGGCTCATCCCCTTCTACTACGCGGCGTTCGGGCTCGGCCACGCCGCGTGGCTCGTCGTGCAGATGACGCTCATCGGCGACTACTTCGGCACGCTGCGCTTCGCGACCCTGCGTGGGCTGGCGAGCATGTTCCAGACGCCCGTCACGATGATCGCGCCCGTGCTGGCCGGGTTCATCTTCGACCGCACCGGGACGTACGACGTGATCTTCAGCGTCTACGCGGGCATCGCCGCGTGCGGCGCGATCTTCGTGGTGCTCGTGCGACGCCCGATGTGGAACGAGCTCGAGGCGTTGAGGCCGCCCGCTCCCCCACCACGGCCGGTGGCGCCGGCGCCCGCCGCCCCGGCCATGCCGGTGCGCGCCTCCGGCGCCGCCGGCTCACCCGTGGTCGACGGGGCCACGATCGCAGCGGGCGCGACGGCGCAGGATCGACTCACGCACGCCGGGATGGCCGATTCAGGCCCGTAGCGGCGCAGCACGAAGGAGGCAACGATGGTCGACGTACAGACGGTGCTGGGACCGGTGCCCAGCGACCAGCTCGGCCTGACCTACGGGCACGAGCACCTCTTCGTCACCTCGGCGGGCCTGCGCGAGTTCTACCCGTGGCTGTTCGACACCGAGGCCGAGTTGGACCACGTCACCGCCGAGCTCGTCGAGACGCGCGAGGCCGGCGTCAACACCATCGTCGACGTCACCACGCCCGACCTCGGCCGCCAGCCGGAGTTGATGCGCACCGTCTCGGAGCGCTCCGGCGTCAACGTCGTCATCGCGACCGGGCTGTGGCTCGACCCGCCGCGCGCGATGCGTGAGGCCACGGCCGACGAGTACGCCGGCATCTTCCAGCATGAGATCGAGGTCGGCGTCGGCGGCACCGACATCCGCGCGGGCGTCATCAAGGTCGCGAACGCCGACCCGCCCGGCATCGGCGCGCAGGAGGAGGCGATCCTCCGCGGCGCGGCCGAGGCGTCGACGCGCACCGGGGTCCCCATTACCACGCACACCGGCCCCTACACCATCGGCCGCGACCAGATGCGCGTCTTCGCCGACACGGGCATCGCGCCGCACCTCGTCGCCATCGGCCACTCGTACACGAGCGACGTCGAGTACCTGCGCGAGGTGCTCGAGGCCGGGCACTACCTCTCGATCGACCGCTTCCGCTGGAACCCGGACATCGAGGACGCGATCATCGCGGCGATCGCCACGCTGTGCGCCGAGGGGCGCGCCGGGCGCATCATGCTCTCCCACGACCACGCGCCCGAGCACAACTCGTTCCGGCGGCACGGCGCGCACGAGCCGCCGAGCGGCTTCACCTACATCGTCAACCAGGTGCGCCCGAAGCTGGAGGCAGCCGGGGTCTCGGCCGCGGACATCGAGGCGATGCTGTTCGAGGCGCCGCGCACGTTCCTCGAGGGCGGGCGAGCGTAGACGCGCCGACCGGGGCGCGCCGGAGAGCCTACAGCGCGGCGACCATGGCGTTCGCGGGCGGGAGGCCCTCCGCGATCGGCAGCCAGCGTGCGGCCTTGTCGTGCGAGGCCCAGATACTGCCGCCGGCCTGGGCGAACAGCATGTCCATCCCGCCGACCACGGCGCTCACCAGCGGCGGGCGCGCCCACACATCCTCGTCGCCGAGCGTGACGCGGTCCCACATCAGGCCGCCGTTGACCGAGCGGAACAGGGCTGCCTCGGGGCCCTCGTCGGCACCGACCCCCCTCGCCGCGATCGAGAGCAGCAGCGTGTCGGGCGTGCCGGGCAGCACGGCGACGCCGTTCGCATGGAAGCGGTCCAGGCCCTGCTGGGTGCGCTGCCAGGTGAAACCGCCGTCGTCGGAGCGGAAGAAGCCGCTCCGCGACGCCGCGTAGAGGCGGTCGCTCTTCTCGAGGTGGTCCCAGAGGCCGTTGAGGTGCTCACCCAGCGCCACGGCCTGGAGCGGCTCGGAGCGCGCCGAGAGCTCGATCTGGTCGCCGCGCATCCACGAGTGCCCGCCGTCGCGCGAGAGCCACGTGCCGATGCCGCGCATCCCGAGCATCAACTGGCCCTGCGGGAACGTGATCCCGACGATGGTGACCTCGCTGCGCGGTGCTCCCGGCCGGCGCGCGTTATGCGCGCGCACGATGCTCGGCACGTTCGCAAGCTCGACCCAGGTCTCGCCGTCGTCGCGCGAGCGGTACAGGCGCGGCGGCGACCCGGCGACGTAGCAGGCGCCCCGGGCGTCGAGGCGCACGACGTGGGCGTTGCCCTCCCACACCTGCCGCCACTCATCGCCGTCGTGCCTCCACACGCCGCTCTCCGGCGCGGCCGCGACCGCGACGCCGTCGCGGTAGTCGAGCGAGGTGCAGACCACACCGGGCAGCGCCAGCTCGGCGTCTGCGCCGGGCAGGACGTGCATCAGGCCCTGGTCGGTGGCGAGTACGATCCCGATCACGGCGACAGTTTGACAAGGGATGGCGCTAACGCGCACCACCCCGCGGCCACGCGCGGCTCAGTCGCCGTCGACGCCCGCCGCCGCGGGCCGCAGCGAGCGGTCCGGCTGCAGGCTCTCCACCATGCCGCGGTGCGTGACGCCGTCGGCCTCCGGGAGGCCGGGCTGCGCGCCGTTGCCGGCGGTGAGCGCCGCGGCG
>CAZMCK010000041.1:0-18171 GCA_964565075.1 uncultured Dehalococcoidaceae bacterium | reverse complement strand
TCGACGGCATCGACCTCGACCAGCTGCGCGAGCTGCTGGGCGACGAGGCGTCCGACGCGATCGACCAGCTCGGCGACCTGCTCGACATCCTCGAGCAGGCGGGCTACATCCGCCGCGAGGGCGACAGCTGGGAGCTGACGCCGCGCGGGACGCGCATGATCGGCCAGCGCGCGCTCGCCGAGATCTACGCGCAGCTCAAGCGCCAGGGCATCGGCAACCACCCCGTGCCCGAGTCCGGCCGCCACGGCGAGCGCATCGACGACTCCAAGGAGTACGAGTTCGGCGACCCGTTCCACCTCGACATGGGCCGCACGCTGATGAACGCCGTCGAGCGCGAGGGGCCGCAGACGCCGGTGCGCCTCATGCCCGACGACTTCGAGGTGTTCCGCTCGGAGCTACTCACCCAGACCGCGACGGCGGTGATGGTCGACCTCTCGTGGTCGATGGCGCTGCGCGGCTCGTTCCAGTCGGCCAAGAAGGTGGCGCTCGCGCTGCACAACCTGATCAAGGCGCAGTACCCGCGCGACCAGCTCTACATCCTCGGCTTCTCCGCCTACGCGCGGGAGCTCGAGATCTCCGAGCTGCCGTACGTGCGCTGGGACGAGTCGGTGCTGGGCACCAACATGCACCACGCGCTGATGCTGGCGCGGCGGCTGCTGGCGAAGCACACCGGCGGCACGCGGCAGATCATCATGATCTCTGACGGCGAGCCGACGGCGCACCTCGAACGCGGCCGTTCACAGTTCTCGTACCCGCCCAGCCCGACGACGATCCGCGAGACCCTCAAGGAGGTGCGGCGCTGCACCCGCGAGGGCATCACGATCAACACCTTCATGCTGGACCGCAACTACTACCTGAAGGAGTTCGTGAACAACCTCGCGAAGATCAACGGCGGCCGCGTCTTCTTCACCACGCCCGACAAGCTCGGCGAGTACATCCTCGTCGACTACGTGCAGCACAAGCGCCAGCACATCGGCCGCAGCGCCTGACCGCGCTCGCCGCTCCGGCCCGCACCGCGGGACGTACGAGGAACGAGCGCGAGGGCTACTCCGGGGTCAGCCCGAGCACCAGGTCGCGCAGCGTGACCAGCCCGCACGGCTCCCCGGCGTCATCGACCACCAGCGCGCGAGAGACGCCGAACTGCACCAGCAGCCGCACCGCGTAGCGCGCGAGCATGCTCGATCGCACCGTCAGCGCGGGCTTCGACATGATCTCGTAGACGTTGACCCGGTCCGGCGCACGATCGCGCGTCACCACCTCGCGCGCCAGGTCGCTCACCGTGATCAGTCCCAGCTCGTCGTCGTCGTCGCGACGGTTGACCACCAGCGAGCTGATCTGCAGGCGCCGCATCGTCGCCATCGCCTCGGCGACCGTCGCGAGTCCGTCGATGGTGTGGACGTCGGCGCCCATGATGTCGGAGACGCGCAGCGCCCTGTCGTCGCCCTGGTGGTTCATACGGCGCCTTCCAACTCCTCCATCAGCGTGGGCAACTGCGTCGAGAGACCGACGGCGTCCTCGATGGTGATCTGGAAGGCGACGCCGGCGCCGTGCTCATGGTCCATGCCGGCAGCCGTCGCGATGCGCTCCAGGATGTCGCGCGCCCGCGGCTCCGCCACCAGGAACAGCACCATGTCCCGCCTCGAGGCCAGGTCCAGCCCGAGGAAGGTCTTGCCGGGGTTCAGCCCCTCGCCACGCACGCTGCTGATGATGGTGTCGCCCGTCGCGCCGCCCGCGCGAGCCGCGTCGATGATCTGGTTCGTCTTATCGTCGCTCACCAGCGCGACGACCAGCGCCATCTTCATAGCTCGACCTCCTGACGCTCTCTCCGCTTGCGCCAGCGCTCCACCCGTTCGGCGATGATGGCATAGCCTAATACCGACATGATGGGGAAAACACTGGCGAAGGCGATCAGCCCAAAGCCGTCGATGAGCGGGCTCCGGCCCGGTACGTTCGCGGCCAGGCCCAGCCCCAGGGCCGCCACCACCGGCACCGTGACCGTCGAGGTGGTGACGCCCCCGCTGTCGTAGGCCAGCGGGATGATGGTGCGGCTGCTCAGGTACGTCTGCACGATCACGACGATGTAGGCGGCCACGATGTACCACGGCAGCGGCGTGCCCGTCACGATGCGGAAGCACCCCAGCGAGACCCCGACGGCCACGCCCACCGCCACGGCGATGCGCAGCCCCCACGAGTTCACGGCGCCGCCCGACACCTCCTGCGCCTTCAGCCCCACGGCGATCAGCGAGGGCTCCGCCACCGTCGTCGCGAAGCCGACGGCAGCCGCGAAGACGTAGACGAGCCAGTAGTCCTCCCACCGCACCACGCCTCGCAGCGTCCCCGCCGTCTCCGTGAGTTGCCACGCCATCGTCTCGCCGATGGGGAACAGCGCCTGCTCCAGACCGATCAGGAACAGCGCCAGCCCCAGCAGCACCATGACCGAGCCGGTGGCGATCCCGCGGAGGTTGGGCAGCCCCCTCCGCAGCACGCCGAGCTGGAACACCAGCAGGATGACCACGATCGGCGTCACGTCGCGCAGCGTGTAGAGCAAGGTCTCGCCGAAGAGCGCGAGCGGCTCCAGCACCACATCGCTGTCGCGCAGCGTCTCCAGCAGCGTGTCGCCGAGGAGCCTGAGGAACTCCCGCATCACGCCACCATCCCGTAGCCGAGCACGCAGATCATGGGCGTGAGGCTGGCAAAGGCGATCAGCCCGAAGCCGTCGAGCATCGGGTTACGCCCCCGAATGCTGGAGGCGAGGCCGACCCCCAGCGCGGTGATGAGCGGCACCGTGATCGTGCTGGTCGTCACCCCGCCGGAGTCGTAGGCCACCCCCACGATCTCCTCGGGCGCGAACAGGGTCATCACCATCACCAGCACGTAGCCGGCGATGATGAAGTGGTGGATCGGCCACCCCTTCAGGATCCGCAGCACCCCCAGGACGATGGCGAGGCCGACGGCGACGGCCACGACCACACGCAGCTCGAGGGCGTACTGGGCCTTCGCGGCCTGGCTGCCGCCGATGAACCCCGCCTGCCCCGCCACGTCGGCCGCCTCGGCCGCAATGGCGATGAGCGCCGGCTCCGCCACGGTGGTGCCGAAGCCGAGGCAGAAGGCCAGCGCCAGCAGCGCCGTCGAGCTTCCCTTGCGCGCCATCCCCTGCGCCAGCGCCTCGCCCAGCGGGAACAGCCCGCTCTCCAGTCCCTGGACAAACAGCGCGAGCCCGACGACGACGCATGCGAGGCCGACGAGGACGTTGGCGATGTCCGGGAAGGGCTGTTGCAGCACCACGATCTGGAAGAAGGCGATGACGGCAATGATGGGCAGCAGATCCCGCAGGGCGCCGAGGACCTGCCTCGCCATGGCCAGCGCGAACTGCAGCAATCCGTGCTCCTCGCGCGCGGCTGCATGTGTTCGGGGAGTCTGCCTGGCGCGTTACACCCTAGGGAGCAGCACAGCGCGGGTCAATGATAGTCCGGCGAGCCGTATCGCTTGCCCGGGAGCGCATGGCCGACGCCGCGCACGGCGCGCTGCTCGTGTTCGACGATGTGATGACGCGCTCCGAGTGGTGTGGGACGGCGCGTTCGACCGCCTCGAAGCGCTCGTGGCGCGACTCGACGCCGGGTTGCCGCGCGCGCCAGCGCAGGTCCGCGCACTGATCGCGATCGGCCGTGTCGTCCATGGCCCCGACCCTGTTCTTCCGGCGCGCGGCGCTGAACGGTGCGGTTACGGCTGCGACAGGTCGAACAGGGGGATGTCTATCGCATGGGCCGCGGTGTTCATCCGGTGGTCGTAGCTCGCAAGCGAGACTGCCTGGCCGTGGTCGGCCAGGTAGACGCACGACGCGAGGTGCAGCGCATCAAGCGTCCGTAGCCGGGCGGGGCCGGGAAAGGCGTCCAGTGCCCTCGCGAGCACCGCCGGCGCAAGCTCCAGCATCGCGATCCGCCCCAGCAGCAGGCGCACCGCATCGCCGTGCGACTCGGAGAGGCCGCGCCGGTGCAGCGCCGTCCACACCTCGTACTCCAGGAGCCGGCTCGAGACCAGGATCCCGTCCCACAGGGTCTCCGGCGGACGGCGGTCCTCGGCCAGCAGATGCGCGAGTGCTACCGACGTGTCGAGGTAGATCAGCGGTCGCTCCGGCTCGCATCCAGGTCCGCCAGCACCTCCTCCAAGCGGGCGACCGCCGGCGGCGCCGGGGGCGGCCCGGAGGCAGCCAGCGCGGGCGGCGTCATCACGCCGGAGCGCACGGCATCGGCCAGGAAGGCGTCGGCGAGGACGGGACTGCGGGTCTCCCGGAGCGGACCGAGTTCGGCCACCACCCGGTCGCGGTCCGTCACCAGGATCGTCTCGCCGGATGCGGCGAGCCGCACGTATTCGCTCAACTTGCTGTTCAGGACCTTGATGCCGACCGACCTCATGGCTCGAAGGTAGCGACCGGGGGCTACTTCGTCAACGGCCCGTCGTGGAGACCCTGTCGGCGCCGGAGACCGGGCAGAGTGCGGTCAACGTGATCGACGTAGCGCGGCCGCATGGAGGCGTGCGCTGTCGTGCGGCTGCTCGTCATGGGACGGGGCCACTCCGGGGTGACCAGGCCGGCTCCGGATCGGCGATCTGCGACTGCGTCCCGCGGAACTCGGCCTGCCCGACACGGGTAGACCGTACGGACGAGTCGCCGCCCGGGCGCTGGTGCGGGCTCGGGTTGCGGGTACTAGACCCAGACGCCGGGGCGCTCCTGCCAGAAGAACTGCACCAGCATCCCGCCCGTCTGGCGGGGGTGGATGAAGCCCTCGATCCAGCGCGCGCCGTCCGTCACGCCCTCGCGCTCCCCGAAGGGGCGGATGCCGCGGGCGGCGCAGGCCGCGACGGCGGCCTCCCAGTCGGCCACCTCGAAGGTGATGTGGTGGATCGTCGGGCCGCGGCGCTCCAGGAAGGCCGCGATGAACGAGGGGTCGCCGAGCGGCTGGATGACCTCCCAGCGCATCTGGCGCGTGGGCGTCTCCATCACCTCGGTCACGAACTCGCGGCCGGGGTCGTCGGAGCGGTAGAAGCTCTGCATGCCGAAGACGCTGCCGTACCAGCCCGCGAGCTCGTCGCGGTTGCCGTGCGCGTGCGAAAGGTGGTTGACCGCGACGATACCCATCGCGCCCTCGCGCGCGGGGGGCGGGCCCATGCGTGGCGCGGCGCCGTTCGCGCTGCGGAAGCGGAACTGGAAGCCGTGCCCGCCACGCCACGGGTGGATCAGGATCTCCTCGACCGGCTGCTCGGCCGTGCCCTGCTGCTCGCTCCACGGCTCGATGCCGAGGCCGCGCAGGTCGTTGACGGCCGCGGAGAGGTCGCGCACGTGGAGCAGGACGTACTGCAGCCCCGGGCCGAGGGGGCCGTCGATGAAGCTCTGGAGGTAGGAGTCGTCACGCGTCGGCGCGGAGACCTCCCAGTCGATGTCCGACATGCCGGGCACGGCCATCTGCACCCGTTCGACGCCCAGCGCGTCGTCGCGCGTGCGCTGCGTGGTGGTGAAGCCGAAGAGGCCCTCGAGCAGCTCGACCTGGGGCTCGAGCTGCGCTACGACCATCCCGATGCGATCGATCCGCTCGATATCCACGGTGCGCTCCCAGTGTGCGTTAACGTTCGGTTCAGTAGCCCATCATAACGACACGGCGCGCTATAGCCTCGCACAGGTGGTCGCCGCGTGCCTCGTGCGGCTAGCATCGCCTGATGGTACCCGGCACGGTCCTGCTGCTGCTCAATCCCGTCGCGCGCCGCGCGCCGTCCGAGGACGCGCTCCGCAAGGCCGCGGAACCGCTCGTCGAGCGCCGCTGGCACGTCGACGTGCAGTCCACGACCGGCCCCGGTGACGCGACGCGGATAGCCGCGGAGGCCGTCGCGCGCGGCTACAACGCTGTCATCGCCGTCGGCGGCGATGGCACCGCCCACGAGGTCGTGCAGGCCCTCGCCGGGACGACGACGGCGCTCGGCGTGGTCCCGGCAGGTACAGCCAACGTGTGGGCGACAGAAGCCGGCGTGCCTCGCGGCGAGCGACGTGCGCTGATCTTCCTCCTGCGCGCACGCACGGCTCGCATCGACGTCGGGCGCGCGTCGTTCGAGGACGGCACGTCCCTCCGCTTCCTGCTGATGTGCAGCGCGGGCCTCGACGCCGAAGTGATGCGCCGCGTCGCCGGTGGGGTGCGCAAGCGGCTCATGGGGCGGGCGGCCTACGCGGCGAGTGGCCTGACGCGACTGGCGCGGACGAAGCCGGTCCGGACCGCCGTCGAGGTCGACGAGGCGCGCGGGGAGCACGATCTCTACCTTGCCGTGGCCGGCAACACGCGGGGCTACGGCGGGATTGCCAGCCTCACCAACGCCGCGCTCGCCGACGATGGCGCCCTCGATATCGTGACGTTCTCCGGCCGCCGCCTCGCCGGCCGGTTCGCGCTCGCCGTGCGCGCGCTGCGGGGCGGGCTCGACCGTCGCGCGAGCGGTGGCATCGAGTACGGCCGCGGCGCCGTCGTGCGGATCGCGCCCGAGCGCCCGCTGCCGGTGCAGGCCGACGGCGAGTACATCGGCGAGACGCCGGTCACGGTCACGATCGAGCCACGCGCGCTCACCGTGCTGCTCGCACCCGAGCCGAACCCGTTGCTCACGGGCGAGGTGGAGCCGTAGCGATCGAGGCGGTCACTCAGCCGGGCGCAGCTCCCCGTCCTCGATGCGGAAGCGCCGCGCGCCCGGCAGGTCCTGGGCGCTGGGGCGGTCCTCGTCGGCCGAGGTGATGACGACCTGATCGACGCCGTACGCGGCCGCGAGCACGCGCTCGCGCCGCTCCTCGTCCAGCTCCGAGAGGATGTCGTCCAGGAGCAGGACGGGCGCGTCGCCCGTGCGGTCGCCGGAGAGCGCGACCTCGGCCAGGCGCAGCGCCAGCCCCGCCGTGCGCTGCTGCCCGCGCGAGGCGAACGCCGCGGCGTCGTTTCCGGCGATCTCGAAGCGCATGTTGTCGCGGTGTGGCCCGCTGCGCGTCATGCCCGCGAGGAGGTCGTCGCGACGCCGTGCCTCGATGACCTCCCGGAACGCCGCCTCGACCCCCTCGACGCGCCCGGCGTCGAGCGCGGTCGACGCGGCAGGCTCGGGCAGCGCGGGCTCGTAGCACACCGCCAGCGGCTCCACGCCGGGGGCGAGCTCCGCGTAGTGCCGCGCCGCGCCCTCGGCGAGCGCGCGCACGGCCTGCGCGCGGCCGTGCAGCACGACGGCGCCCGCGGTGGTGAGCTCCTGGTCCCAGAACGCGAGCTCGTCGCCGGGGCGGGCGCGGCGCTCCTGCAGGCTGCGCAGCAGGCTGTTGCGCTGCTGCAATACCCGCTGGTAGCGCTGCAGCGCCCGCACGTATTCGCGGTCGAGCTGCGAGATGGTGATGTCGAGGTAGCGCCGCCGCCGCCCGGGTGAGCCGTCGATGATCTGCAGGTCGGCCGCCGAGAACATCACGACGCGCAGATGCCCGATGAGATCGGACGCCCGCCGCGGCGCGCCGTCGACTCGGAAGCGCCGGCTCGTCGGCGGGAGCTTGCCCTCCTCGGCCGCCGCGCGGCCGCGCACCTCCTGGCTGCTCACGACGATCTCGACGGTGACCGGCTCCGCGGCGGTGACGACCTCGGCGTGGAGGGTCGCGGCGGGCAGCGGCTCCTCGCGCAGGGCGTCCTGCGCGATCACCTCGGCGTCGGTGCCCGCGCGCCCGCTGCGGGTGGTGGCGAGCAGCGCGATGGCCTCGATGAGGTTGGTCTTGCCCGCCCCGTTCGGTCCCGTGATCACGCTGACGCCGGGCTCGAGCGGGGCGTCGAGCCGCCGGAACGTGCGGACGTTCGTGAGCGTGAGACGAGCGATGTGCATGCAGGCTCCCAGCCGCCCCGATTATCGCCCCCATCCGGGTCCATGCGCTGCGCCGGGCGGGCGGGGGGCAGTCGGGCCGGGGCGTCGGGGGCTGCCGTTGACGATCGCTCCCGGTACGGTGGGCATCGGCGGGCGCGCGACCTTGCGCCCGCGGCCGGGAGGAGCATCCGATGAGCGATCAACCCATCCGCGTCGGCCTGATCGGGGCGGGCGCGAACACGCGCCTCCTGCACATCCCCAACTTCCAGGCCATCGACGGCGTCGAGGTCGTCGCCGTCTGCAACCGCTCGATGGAGAGCGGGCAGCGCGTCGCCGACGACTTCGGCATCCCGAGCGTCGTCACGGACCCCGACGAGATCTACTCGGACGACAGCATCGACGCGATCTGCGTCGGCACCTGGCCGTACCGCCACAGCGAGTTCACCGTGCGAGGGCTCAACGCGGGCAAGCACGTGCTGTGCGAGGCCCGTATGTCGACAGGCGTGGCCGGGGCGCGCGCGATGCTCATCGCCTCGCAGGCGCGGCCGGACCTCGTCGCCCAGCTGGTGCCGGCGCCGTGGGACTTCCGGAGCTGGCGCACCGTGCGGCGGCTCCTCGGCGAGGGAGCGCTCGGCGATCTGCGCGAGGTGCAGGTGACGCGCTCCAACCCCGGCGCGCTCAACCCCTCGCGGCCGCTGCACTGGCGCGAGCACAGCGAGTACTCGGGGTTCAACACCATGGAGTTCGGCATCGTCGCCGAGATCGTGCAGCGCTGGCTCGGCCCCACCGAGCGCGTGCTGGCGGACGCCGCGACCTTCACGACTACTCGACGTAACGAGGAGACCGGCGAGGACTACGCGATCGACATCCCGGACAGCCTCGGCGTCTTCGCCCGGCTCGCCAACGGCGCACGCGCGACGTACCTGGTGAGCGGCGTCATCGACGCGCCACGCGTGGCGAACGGGATCGCCATCCACGGCACCGGAGCCACGCTGCACTGGTGGGCCGACGGCGACCGCCTGGAGCTCGCACCGCGCGGCGAGGAGCCACGGCCGCTCGACCCGGACCCCGGCACGGACGGCTCGTGGCGCGTCGAGGCGGACTTCATCGACTCGGTCCGCGAAGGCGCGCCGGTCGAGCTCACGAACTTCGCCGACGGCGTGCAGTACATGCAGGTCATCGAGGGCACGTGGCGGAGCTGGTCCGAGGGCCGGCCCGTCGAGATGGCCGAGGTCTAGGCAGGAGGCGGCGAGGGCCCGGCGATGCGCATGGTGGTAGCGGGCGGCGGGCCGCCCGAGCGACGGCAACCGGAGCTCTGGGAGCTGCTGCCCCGGCTCGTCGTCAACGCCGTGGGGCTGTGGCTCGCGGCCATCATCGTGCCCGGCATCCAGATCGACGACGTGCCCTCGCTCGTCGCGGCGACGGCGCTCTTCGCGCTGGTCAACACGCTGGTGCGGCCGCTGGCGTTCTGCGCCTCGGCGTGCGTGATCCTGCTGACGTTCGGGCTGTTCATCGTCGTCATCAACGCGCTGATGCTGGCGCTGACGGCGTGGATCTCGGGTCAGCTCGGCCTCGGCTTCCGCGTCGACGGCTTCGCCTCTGCGCTCTTCGGCGCGCTCATCGTCGCGCTGCTCTCGCTGTTCGTGTCGTCCGTGCTGCGCTGGCGTCGAGGCCCCCCGCAGGCGGGCGGCCCGCCGGGAGCGGGAGGTCCGGCGTGACGCTGTGGATCTGCCGCACGTGCGGCGTCGAGTTCGCCGACACTCCGCAGCCGCCCGCAGACTGCGTGATCTGCGAGGACGACCGCCAGTACGTCGGCTGGGCCGGGCAGGAGTGGACCACGCGCGACGAGCTGCTGGCGGCCGGCCACCGCAACGAGGTGCGAGACCTCGAGCCGGGGCTGACCGGCATCGGCATCGCTCCGCCGTTCAGCATTGGCCAGCGCGCGCTGCTCGTGCAGACCGAGGCCGGCAACGTCCTCTACGACTGCGTGAGCCTCCTCGACGACGACGCCCGCGAGGCCGTCGAGGCGCGCGGGGGCATCGACGCGATCACGCTCTCGCACCCGCACTTCTACGACGCGATGGTGAGCTGGAGCCACGCCTTCGGCGGCTGCCCGATCTTCGTCCCTGAGCACGACCGCAACTTCGTCACGCGCCCCGACCCGGTCATCGAGTACTGGGACGGCGAGCCCCTCGAGGTCGTGCCGGGGGTGACGCTCATCCGCACGGGCGGGCACTTCCCCGGCAGCGCCGTGCTGCACTGGGCCGATGGCGCCGGGGGCCGTGGTGCACTCCTCGTCGGCGACTCGATCACGGTGGTGCCGGACCGGCGCTACGTGAGCTTCATGTACAGCTACCCGAACCTCATCCCGACCTCGCCCGAGACGGTCCGCGCCATCGTCGCGTCGGTGGAGCCGTACGCGTTCGACCGCATCTACGGCGGGTGGTGGGACCGCGACGTGATGGAGGGCGGCAAGGCCGCCGTCCGCGAATCCGCGGACCGCTACATTTCGTATCTACTAGGACAGCAAGGCTGAGCCGGAGCCCCGCCGCACGGCTCAGCCGACCCCGATCCCCGCTACCCCGCCAGGAACGCCGCGAGCTCCTCGTTGTACTGCTCCGGCAGCGTCCCCCGCATCATGTGGCCGACGTCCGGCCACAGCCGGAACGAGAGGTCCGGCGAGGCGATCGTGCGGTAGTAGTCGAGCTCCTCGGGCAGCATGTAGCCCCCGGCCTCGATGTCGCCGACGAGCACGAGCGTCGGCACGGCGACGCGGCGCATGTGGTCCTCGCACCGGAACGCCCAGTCGCGGTTATCGGTGAGGAGCCGCGTCACCGCGTGCGGCGAGAAGTGGTGGTGGGCGTAGACCGCGGCGTCGATCTCCTCCGCCGAGAGGCCGTCGGCCTCGGCCTCGGCGCGGATCTCGGCCTCGGGGCGCTCGTGGCGCGCCATCGCCTGGCGGAGGCTGGTCACGAAGGCGTTGACCATCTTCCAGTAGACCGGGTCCTCCAGGAACGCCCGCGAGATGGCCTCGGGGTGCGTCGCCGCCATCATCGTGCCGATGTTCCCGCCCCACGAGTGCCCGACGTACGCCGGGCGGTCGAGCTTGAGGTTGTCGATCAGCTCGACGAGGTCCGTGACGAAGTCGCGCAGGTGGTAGCCGGTCTGCGGCTTGTCGGACTCGCCGTGGCCGCGGTTGTCGGGCGCGATGATGTGGTAGCGGTCCTCGAAGGCGGCGACGACGGTATCCCAGTTGCCGCCGTGCCCGGTCCAGCCGTGGACGAGCAGCAGGTCCGGGTGGGCGGGGTCGCCCCACTCGCGGTAGTGCATGCGCAGGCCCTGTACCTCGGTGTAGCCGTGTTCCATCGTGCTGCTCCATTCATCCCGCGTCGGCGCAATCGGACACCCACCGGGAAGCATCGCATACTGAACGTCGTGCGCCACGACGGATCCACCGCAAGTATCGACGTGGGCGGGCGCGGCTCGTCGGCCATCGCGAACGTGGTCACGCCGCTCCGCGACTACCCGGACTTCCGCGCGGTGTGGTGGAGCACGCTCTACGCCTCGAGCGCGTGGTGGGCGCAGACCGTCGTGCTCGCCTGGCTGGCCTTCGACCTCACGGGCTCCGAGCTGGCGGTATCGGCCGCGGCCGCCACCGGGTTCGCGCCGATGCTGCTCGGGCCGGTCGGCGGCCTCCTCGCCGACCGCATGCACCGCCCGCGGCTCCTGATCGGCTCGCAGCTCGTGGCGCTGGCGGCGGGCGTGGCGATCGCGGCGCTCGTGATGCTCGACCTCGCCGAGTACTGGCATGTGCTGGTGGCCGGGGCGCTGGTCGGCGTCATGATGGCGCCGCTACAGCCGGTGCGCTTCACGCTCACGATGGACCTTGTCGGCGAGCGCCGCGTATCGAGCGCGAACGCCGTCAACGCCGTGGGGATGCTCGGCAGTCGCGTCGTCGCGCCGGCGATCGCCGGCGGGCTCATCGCTCGCTACGGCGCCGACGTCGCGCTCTGGTTCAGCGCGGCGTGGTACATCCCGGCGTGCTGGGCGCTCATCCGGCTCGGCGACGAGCGTCGAGGGGGCGCGGCGAGCGCCATCGTGGTGATGGGCGAGATCGCGGAGGCCTTCCGGCACGCGCTCGCCAGCCGCCCGCTCCGCGCGCTGCTGGTGGTGACCGTACTCGCGAACACCTTTGCGTGGCCTGTGATCCTCGGATTCCTCCCGGTGTTCGCCGAGGAGGTCTTCGACGTCGGCGCGGCGGGGCTGGGGCTGATCGTGGGGGTGAACGGCATGGGCGCGCTGATCGGCGCGGTCGGCATCGCGTCGCTCGGCGACTTCCGCCGCAAGGGGATGCTCTACCTGGTCGCCACGATGACCTTCGGGATCGCGCTGACGGCGTTTGCGGTGAGCGGGTGGTTCGGCCTGGCGCTGGTCCTGATCTTCATCGCCGGCGCGGGCAGCGCGGGCTTCGGCGTGATGCAGAGCACGCTCACCATGCTGCTCGCTCCCCCCGACGCGCGAGGGCGCGTGCTGGGTGTGCTCATGCTCTCCATCGGCGTGCTCCCGGGCGCGATGCTCGTGCAGGGCGCCGTTGCGTCGGCGATTGGCGTCGCGGCGACGACGGCAGTGTCGGGTGTGGTGCTCTGCGTGCTGACGATGGCCGTCGCGGCCTCGTCCGCGGACTTGCGAAGGGCCGGCTGACACCGGGGCGTCGCTGGTGCGGGCTGCCTGAGCCCGCACATCCGGAGGCCTCCCCCCGACGGTGATCCATGCCCGTATCCGAGCCTTAACGCCGACGATACCCAGGCTTAACAGACCTTCCCGACGCTGGATGTAGAGGATGTCAGCGCGAGCGGTGCCCGCGATGACGTTCTCGACATCGGAGCCAACACATGAGTGCCCGCCTCCGGGCGGGACCGCGAGGAAAGGAACCACCAGTGAAGATGACGAGCATTGTCGAGGCGGTACGGCGCGCGGACGGCTCCGCGCCCGTACAGCAACTCTCGCCCGCCGACCTGCAGGTGGCGCTGGCGCGCCCGGGTGCGAGAGTGCCCTACATGTACTTCGGCTTCAACTAGCGCCAGGCAGGCGCGGGAAGCAGATCGAGAGCCGGGCCCCGTACCGCACATCCCCGCCGCGGGTACGGGGTGCCTCGGTCCATGTGACGCCCCGGTGGCGCAACGCCCCGGGGCGTCGTTGTATCGACGCGAGGATGAGCGTGCGGGGAGCGGGAGCGGCTACTCGCGGTCGAGGATGCCGAGCCGCATGGCGGTGAGGACGGCCTCGAGCTTGGTCCGCGCCGCGAGCTTTCGACGGAAGTGCCGGACGTGATTGCGCACGGTGTGCGGGCTGATGTCGAGGTCGTCGGCGATCTCGTGCGTACTCCGGCCCTGCGCCACCAGGCGTAGCACCTCGAGTTCCCGCGGCGCGATCGTCGGTGTGCCGGCCGCCTCGTTGCCGCGGTCGGCCGGTTCGCTCCGGGCCGGTCCCCACGATCCCGTAGCCGCCGACGCGTCCCCCGGACCGGCGAGCACGTGGATCAGCACGGGACCGCCGTCCGGTGCGCCACCCACGACCATGGGAGTCACGGCGATCGCCTGCCGCTCGCCCGCCGCATCGAGCATCTGCACGTCGACCGACGTGGGAAGGCGGCCCTCTCGCAGCGACTGGAGCGCCGGACAACCCTCGGCGCACATGAGAGTCAGGGCGCCGGGCGCGCGACCCTCGAGGAACTCGAAGCAGCGCCGCCCGATCGCATCCTCGGGCCTGTGGCCCAGCATCCGCTCCGCGCCGCGGCTCCAGAACACCACGCGCTGCTCGGGCGTGACGGCGTATGCCGCGACACCCGCGTCATCCAGCAGTGCGAAGATGTCCTCTGGAAGCACGACATCCCACCTTCCGACCCATCCCCGCAACGGGCGTCCTCGGGAGCATCCCCCCGAGCCCGGAGCTCGCCGGCCGGTGAGCGCCGCCCGAACGACGACCCCGATCAGGGACCCGCCGATCCCTGGTGAGGGTGTGGTCGCCCACTCATTCTATGCTGCATAGCGATTCGTGCCACCCGTTTGGTTGCAACATGGGTGTAATAGAACCGGGACGAGTAGACCTGTTGGCAGGGTTGAGCGCGACGCTGCGGCGGGCATTGGGCAGTGTCGGGGTTCTCGAGAGTCTACGCCGCACGCGCCCGGTCGCGGCGGGAGCCGCAGGTCGGCCCTGTGATTGGCGTCACGGTTCCCGGCGGCTATGCGTCGAGGAAGTCGAGGAGGATACGGGCGAAGCGTTCGGGGTCGTCGTCGATGGTGAGCAGGGTGTCGCTCTCGGGCCGCATCCCGATCGCGTTCGGGATGCCCTCGACGACGCGTGCGTGCTGCTCGGCGAGCGGGGAGCCCGAGCCGTGGAGGATCAGCGTGCGCGCGCGTATGCGCGGCAGCGCCGCCCAGTAGTCGAAGCGCACCATCCCGTAGGGCGCCGAGCCTTCCCACCCGGTGTCGCCGTACAGCTCCTGCACACCCTCGTCCGAGTTGAGCTTGAGGTGTTCGACCAGCATCTCCATGACGCGGTACAGGTCCGCGCCCGGCTCGGTGCCCCCGTGCTGCTCCCAGAGCTCGAGCAGGTGCCCGCCGTCGGGGCGCAGCGGGGTGTAGTGGTGCACGCGTCGTATCCGCTCGCGCCCCTCCTCGGTCGCGCCGTAGTTGTAGACCTCCTGCACCACCATCGAGCCGACGCGGTCCGGGTGGTTCGCCGCGATGGCGACCGCGATGTGCGCCCCGGTGTGCGTGCCGAACACGTCGGCGCGCTCGATCCCGAGGCCGTCGAGGAGCCAGACGGCGGCCTGCGCGAACTGGTCGAGGGAGGTGTAGGGCGTCGGCGGGCGGTCCGAGTCGCCGCACGCCGGCATCGTCCAGGCGACCACGCGGCGGTCCCGCGCGAGGCGCTCGAAGTGGGGGAGGTACATGCGCGAGGACTGTGGGAGGGCGTGCAGCAGCAGGAGGGGCGGCTTGCCGCGCTCGCGCTGCGGGCCGGCCTCGCGGTACTCGATGTGCCCGTCGGGGCCGAGCACGAATCCGCGCCGCACCTGGATGCCGGCCGCAGCCATCCCGGTCCCTCCGGTCGCCTACGCGGCGCGCATCGAGTCGACGACGCGCTCCGCGGCAGCGACCGCCGCGCTGATGTCGTCGCCGTCGACGTCGAGGTGGGTGACCATGCGCACCCGCTGCGGGCCGGTGCCGCTGCAGAGCACGCCCTCGGCGGCGAGGCGCTCGCGGAAGTCGATGCCGTCGAGCGAGTCGTCGAGCCCGAAGAAGACGATGTTGGTGTCAACCGAGGTGGGATCCAGCACGACGCCGGGCAGCGCGGCCAGCCCCTCCGCCAGGTGCGAGGCGTGCGCGTGGTCGTCGGCGAGCCGCTCCACGTGGTGCTCGAGGGCGTACAGAGCCGCGGCGGCGATCACGCCGGCCTGCCGCATCCCCCCGCCGAGCTGGCGGCGCAGCACGCGCGCGCGGTCGATGACCTCGCGGGGCCCGGTGAGCACGGAGCCGACCGGCGCGCCGAGGCCCTTCGAGAAGCAGAACGAGACGGTGTCCGCGAGCGCCGCGATGGTGGTGGCGTCCGTCTCCAGCGCGTGCGCCGCGTTGAAGATGCGCGCGCCGTCCAGGTGCACCGCGGCGCCCGCGCGGCGGGCGACCTCGGTCGCGGCGCGCATGCTCTCGAGGGGGATGGCGGCGCCGCCGCAGCGGTTCTGCGTGTTCTCCATGCAGACCAGCGCGGTCCGCGGCGCCGCGCCGGGAGCGCGGATCGCCCCCTCGATCTCAGCGGGGTCGATGCGCCCGCGCGCGTCGTTGGGGGCGGTGCGCAGGCTGATGCCGCCGAGGGCCGACGCGCCCACCGCCTCGTGGTGGAGGATGTGCGACTCGGAGCCGACCACCGCTTCGTCGCCGCGTCCGCACGTCACGAGCAGCGCGAGCAGGTTGGCCATCGTGCCGCTCGGCACGTAGAGCGCAGCCTCCTTGCCGACGCGCTCGGCGGCTGCGCGCTCCAGGCGCTGCACGGTGGGGTCGTCACGGAGGACGTCGTCGCCGACCTCGGCACGCGCCATCGCCTGGCGCATCGCCTCGCCGGGGCGCGAGACGGTGTCCGATCGCAGGTCGATCACCATGGAGGGTCCTCGATCCAGCTCTGCCGCGACGGCTCCGACTGTACTGGACGCCGCCGGTAGGGAGGCAAGGGCGAGCGGCGCGTTGCGTCGCACCGGGTGGATCCTCGGCTAGAATCGAGCGCGATGAATGGAATCCTCGGCAGGCTGAGCTGGCTGGTCACCGTCCGGCCGTACATCACGATCGCCGCCCTCCTGATGGTCACCGTCGTGCTGGCCGCGGGCGCGGGCCGGCGCGCGCCGATCGTGGAGGGCGCGGCCCTCGCATTCCTCCCGCCGGGGAACGCCGTCGCCGAGGCGGTACAGCAGATCGACGAGCTGTTCGAGGAGACGGGCGACGTCAGCGTCGTGACGCTCATCTTTCGCGGCGATGCGCTGACGCCGGACGGGCTCGTCCAGATGGACGCCCTCATGGGCGCAGCCCTGGCCGATCCTGACATCGCGGGGCTGCTCGCGCCCGGCGACGCCGTCGTCGCGCCCTCGTTCATCGTCCAGGCCGCGCTCCAGGCAGACGGTGTCGAGTCGATTACCCAGGCCGAGATCGACGCGGCCATGGGCATCCCGGAGATCGGCGGGGCGCTCGCCGCGATGACCGGGACCGACACGGACGGCACGCCCGTCGCCATCGCCACTATCCGGCTGCTCGACACGGGCGACGAACGCCTCCCGCCTGCGGAGCGGACGATCCACGAGTTGGCCCTCGGGCAGGAGGGCCCACTGAGCGTCAGCAGCATCTCGCCCACTGTCGTCGAGGACGAGTATCGCAAGGCGACCGAGGAGGGGATGGCGCCCCTGGTGGGTATCGCGCTGCTGCTGATCGCGGTGCTGCTGCTCGTCTTCCTGCGGACGCTCTCGGACCTGCTGCTCACGCTCCTCGGGCTGCTTCTGTCCCTGATCTGGGTGATCGGCGCCGAGGGCTGGCTCGGGCCGGACGCGCTCGGGCTCATCGGCCCGCCGAGTTCGCTCACGGCGCTGGTGCCGATTATCGTGATCAGCCTCACCGTGGACTACGCCATCCAGGGCGTCTCGCACTACCGCGAGCAGCGCACCGAGGGCGAACCAGTGCTGGCCGCCGTGCAGATGGGGCTGCAGCACGTCACCATCCCGCTCACGCTCGCCGCGGTCACGACGATCGCGAGCCTGTTGGCGAACCTGTTCTCCCCGATCGGGGTGGTGGGCGACTTCGGCATCGTCGCCGGGCTGGGCGTCGGCATGAGCCTGATCGTGATGCTGACGCTGATCCCCGCCGGCCGCGTGATCATCGACCGGCGGCGCGAGGCACGCGGCACGCTGACGCAGCCGCGCCTCGTCGCCGCGGCATTGCCGGGCATCGGGGGGTTGGCCGGGGTGCTGGGGCGCTCCGTCACACGCATGCCCGTGCCGTACTTCGTCGCGGTGATCGTCCTGACGATCTGGCTTGGCTACGCCGCCACTGGGCTCGAGTCCGGGTTCAACATCCGCGACATCCTCCCCGGGGGCGGCAGCGTGCTCGAGGACATCGACACCCTTGACGCGACGGTCGGCGGCTCGACGGAGATGGCGAGCGTGCTGGTGCGGGCCGAGGCGACGGAGACGCGCACCCTGCTCAACCTGCGCGATCTCCGGGAAGCCCTCGACGACCCCGAGCGTCGCCCGCCCTCGGTAGCGGGACCACTCCAGACGTCGTACGAGCTGCTCGTCCAGGACTGGACCGAGGACAGCGGGGAGCCCGGCGACAAGTACGACCCGGAGCTCGCCGCCCTCTTCGATGAAGCCAGCTCCGGCCTGCGACTCGATGCCGCCCTGATGCAGCGGTTCGTCGACAGGCTCGAGGAGCTCGATCCCGCCACGGGGCACGCGCTCGTCGACGACCCGGACGGCATCGACGCGATGCTGGTCCAGTTCCCGACGTTCTCGGGCGCCCCGGCGGCGACACGCGCCCTCCAGGAGGACCTCGAGGCGCTCTGGTTCGGCGACGACGGGGCCGTGACGGCCACATCGGAAGGCATCCAGTCGGTCGCGGTCACGGACGAGATCGCGAACGGGCAGTCGCAGGCCATCAGCACCACCATCGCGGTCGCGCTGGGCATCCTCGCGCTCTTCTTCTGGTTGACGCTGCGGCAGCCCTTCCTGGCGTTCATCGCGGTGGGGCCGATCGTGCTCGTGCTCATCTGGGTGCTGGGCACGATGGCGCT
>CAZMCK010000040.1:0-18626 GCA_964565075.1 uncultured Dehalococcoidaceae bacterium | reverse complement strand
TGGCGACGCCTTCACACGGGCCCCGAGCCCGACGGCCCCTGCGCCGCGGCGGTGGCCGGTGACGGCGCGCTGCTGCGCGTGCGCATCGACCCCTCGACGGGCGCGCTCACGCGCCAGCGTGTCGCGTCGCCGGGCGCGGACAGCGACTACACCGGCTGGACGCCGGTGGGGACCGCCGCCGCCGGCCCGCGCGTCGGCCTCGCCGCGAGCAGGACACGCGCGATGATCGCCTCGGTGCGGAGCGACGGCGTGAGCGTCGAGGTGCGCGAGAGCACCGACGGCGGCGCGACGTTCGGCGCCGCTGCCGTGGTGGCGACCGCCTCGGCCGCGGTGAGCGCGGTCGCGTGCTCGATGGCGCCGGACGGGGGCGCGGCGGTGCTCTACGCCGTGGGCGGCGCTGTGTACGCGGTCCGCCGCTTCGGCACGGGGCGTTGGCGCTCCCCGGCCGCCTGGACGCGCTCGCTCGCGACGGTCAACGCGCTCGTCGCGTCGTTCTCGGCCGACCACAACGTGCTCGTATCCGGCACCGACGCCCGTGGCAGCGCCGGCGTGTGGTCGACCATCTACGGCGCGGGCGGCGCGTACCCGCCGGGCCGGTGGCGGCCGCTGGCCGAGGTGGCCTCGGCCGCCCCGGGGACGCGCACGACGTACCTGGCGAGCGGCACCGCGAACGCCGACGCGCCGCAGAATGTCTTCGTCGAGTCGTACGCAGGTGGCGGGGCGTACGACCGCGTACACATCGCACCCGGCGTGGGCGGCACGGCGTACCGGGACCAGCTGTGGCGCGAGCCGCGCCCGTTCGACCACGAGTCGCGGCACGGGCTCGCGATGGCGTCGGGTGCGAGTGGTGCGTGGCTGGCTTCACCCGGCGCGGTCTGGCACGCCCCGTACCCGCACCCCGCGGTCGACCTGAGCGACGACGTGCTCGAGGCGACGATCATCGAGGGCCTGCGCGGCAGCCGCGTGCGCCTCGTGCTGCGCAACGACCACGGGCGCTACGACCGTGACGTGGCGCCGGCGGCCCTCGCGGCCGGCGGCGAGCTGTGGCCGAGTCCCGGCTACGTCACCGGCGAGGGCGCGCGGTACTCGGAGGGCCGCGCATTCTGGATCGGCGCCGTCCGCCGCCGCTACGACGCCGGCGGCTCGACCGTGGAGGTCGAGGCGACCGACGGCTGGGGCCTCCTCGACGCCTGGACGGCCCCGCGGCAGCTCGTGTGGGCTGCCGGCGCGGCCAGCGCTTCGCGCGTGCTCACGGGCGTGATGCAGCACGCCGGGCTGCGGCTCTCCGAGGGCCGCTCGAGCGTCGAGTCCGCGACGCTGCGCCCGGCCTTCACGGTCCGCGCCGGTGAGCGCGGCTCGACGGCCGTGCGGCGGCTCCTCGCGATGCTCCCCGACGAGGCGATCATGCGGAACCAGTGGGCGTTCCTCGTCGAGCGTGCGGCGGACGAGGAACCCGTCGCCCGCTTCGGGGACGGAGACCCCGTCCTCCGCCTCGCGCTGGACTCCGGCACGCCCGCCACGGGCTGGGCGCGCGTCCTGGGCGCGGGCGTGGTGGCGGACGCCGTGCACGAGGCCGCGCTCGCCGACGGCGGCGGGACGGCGATCGTCGTGGACGAGAACATCGACGCACAGGCGCGCGCCAACGCCCGAGCGGAAGCGGTGCTGCGCCGCTCGCAGCTCGACCTCGCGCGAGGGGAGGCGGTGGTGCGGCCGCACCCGGGCCTCGAGGTTGGCGACGTAGTCGAGGTGACCTCGAAGCGCGCGGGCCTGCTCAGCGCGCGGTTCCGCGCCTCCGGACTCCACCTCCGCTATGTGCGCGGTGGCCGCCGCGCGGTCTACGAGCAGCGCATCGCGCTGAGCGACGTGTAGGAGGCCCCGATGATCGAACGCGCCACCCTCGAAGCCTTCGACGCGGCGACCCACCTCGCGACCGTGCGGTTCGCAGGCTCACTCACCTCGGTGGTCTCGGGCGTCCCGGTCTCGCGCGCGCTCCCGGCGGCGGAACTTGTCACGGGCCGCCGCGTGGCGGTGGCGCTGTTCGACCCCGGGCATCCCCTCGACGCGATGGTCGTGGGCGTCCACTGACCGGTCGGGCTACTGCTCGCTGCCGTCCCCGAACAGCGTCGGCTGCATCCCGTTCGAGCCCGCCGGGGACTCCTCGGCCGCATGGGGGTAGTCGAGCCCGAGGTGGTCGTACGCGAAGCGTGACGCGACCCGGCCGCGCGGAGTGCGCTGCAGGAAGCCGATCTTGAGCAGGTACGGCTCGTAGACGTCCATGATGGTGTCGGGCTCCTCGGAGACCGCCGCCGCCAGCGTCTCCAGCCCGGCCGGGCCGCCGCCGAAGCGGTCGACGAGCACGCGCAGCAACTCGCGGTCCATCGCATCGAGGCCCAGCGCGTCGATCTCCATCTGCGCGAGCGCCTCGTCGGCGACGGCCGCGGTGATCACGCCGTCGGCGCGCACCTCGGCGTAGTCGCGGACGCGCCGCAGCAACCGGTTGGCGACGCGCGCGGTCCCGCGCGAGCGCCGCGCGATGCCCTCGATGCCCCCGTCGTCGATCGCGCAGCCGAGCACGGCCGCGGAGCGCTCGACGATGCGCGCGAGCGCCTGCTCGTCGTAGAAGTCCAGCCGCCACGACGCGCCGAAGCGCTCGCGCAGCGGCTGCGAGACGAGGGCGTAGCGGGTGGTGGCGCCGATCATCGTGAAGCGGTTGAGCTTGAGCCGCACGTCGCGGGCCTTCGGCCCGGAGCCGAGGATGATGTCGAGCGCCCAGTCCTCCATCGCCGGGTACAGGATCTCCTCGACGGGCCGGGGCAGGCGGTGCACCTCGTCGATGAACAGCACGTCGCCGGGCTGCAGGCTCGTCAGCACCGAGGCGAGGTCGCCGGCGCGCTCGATGGCGGGGCCGGAGGTGATGCGGATCGAGACGCCCATCTCGGAGGCGATGATCATCGCGAGTGTCGTCTTGCCGAGGCCCGGCGGGCCGTGGATGAGGATGTGGTCCAGCGGCTCCTCGCGCGCGAGCGCCGCCTCGATGGCGATGCGCAGCGAGGCCTTGACGGTGTCCTGGCCGAAGTACTCGTCGAGCTTCCGCGGACGCAGCGAGGGTTCGACCGCCGCGTCGCCGGGAGTCTGGGTCCGCGCCAGCGGACCGCGTTGCGTGTCGTTCACGCCACCCTCGATCGCGCGGCCCATCGCCGCGCTCCCCACCGGGACGCAGTATAGCGAACGTGCGTTCGTCGCGCGACCCGTGTCCCCACGACGCCGCGCGGGTCGCTATCCTCGGGACATGGCAAGCGAACACGACCAGGCGCTGGTGGCGGAGATGACGGCGGGGATGCGCACCTCGCTGGCGCCCTCGCTGGTGCGCCAGCTGGCGGACATCGACGGCTTCCTCGAGGCGGTGTGGCCGCAACTCGCGCCGTCCGTCGACACGGCCGGCTTCCTCGGCAGCGCCCTCTACATGGCGGACATGGCGCTCGACGCCGTCGAGGAGGTCTACGACGAGCCGACGCTCACGCGCGCTTCGCTGCTCGCCGCCGGGCTCAGCGAGGCCGACCTCGAGCAGGTGGTCGCCGTGCTCGACGTCTTCCACTGGCTACAGCCGCAGCTCCTGCTCCTGTGCGCCGCGCTCGCCGAGGCGCACGAGGCGCCCTCGGTGGGGGGTCAGGGCCGGCCGGAGCCGCGCGAGCCGTCGGAGCGAGAGCAGGCGCACCTCGACACGCGGGTGGAGCTGGCCTCGGCGGACGCGGGCTCCCTCGCGGAGGTGGTGCACGAACTGCAGCTCGACACGCCCCCCGACCTCTACCGCGCGATCGCCGTGTGGCCCGCGTACTTCGACGCGGTCTGGGACGAGTTGCAGCACCTGGTGGCGTACCCGCTGTTCCGCCAGCGCGGCCGCGCGCTCTACTTCTACGCGCGGTCCTCGTCGCGGTTCCTCGCCGTGCCGCTGCGCGCCGACGAGGCGGCGCTGCGCCAGGCGGGGATGCGTCCCTATGCCATCGCCGAGGCGCGCGCGCTCGTCGACCGTGCGCTTCCGGCCATCTCGACGATGATGATGCACTGCACCGCGATGCGCGTCGGCCTCGGGCTGCGCGAGCGCGAGGTGGTACGCGACGAATGAGCCGGGACGCAGCACGCCGTGGCTGACCGCATCGGCGACCTTACCAACGCCTGGTCGCCCGACGACCCGCACGTCATGGACGCCCTGCGCGAGGCTCGCGTGGGTGACCTGCGGCTGCTCTATGACTCCTCGAACTACGTGTTCCTCGCAGACCTCGAGCATCCCGAGCACGGCGCAGGGCTCGGCGTCTACAAGCCGCAGCGTGGCGAGCGCCCGCTGCACGACTTCGCGTACGGCACGCTGCACCGCCGCGAGGTCGCGACGTACGAGCTGTCGCGCCTCCTCGGCTGGGAGATGGTGCCGCCGACCGTGGAGCGCGAGGGGCCGGAGGGGCTGGGCTCCATGCAGCTCTTCATCGAGCACGACCCGGCCGAGCACTTCTTCGAGCTCCGCGCCCGCGAGGACCTGCGCGAGCAGTTCGTCCGCATGGCGGCGTTCGACCTCGTCGCCAACAACGCGGACCGCAAGGGCGGCCACGTCCTCCTCGACGCCCACGGGCGCGTATGGGGGATCGACCAGGCGCTGTGCTTCAACCAGTACGAGAAGCTGCGCACGGTGATCTGGGACTTCGCGGGCGAGGAGCTCCCGGAGCGCTGGCGCGCCGACCTGGAGCGCGCCCACGATGCGATGCTTGACGGTGACCCCTCGTCGGAGCCGCTGCGCGCCTGCCTCACGGACGCCGAAGTGGGAGCGTTCGTGGAGCGCACGGCGCAGCTTGTGGCGAACCCGGTGCTGCCGGAGATGTACCCGTGGCGCTGCGTGCCCTGGCCGATGATCTAGCGGGCGATCCGGCCCGCTGGCGGGCTACCCCTCGTAGCGGCGGAACGCCACGCAGGCGTTCTGCCCGCCGAGCCCGAACGAGTTGGAGAGCACGACGCTCAGGTCGGCCTCGCGCGCCTCGTTGGGCACGATGTCGAGGTCGCAGTCCGGGTCTGGCTCCTCGTAGTTGATGGTCGGCGGGAGCACGCCGTGGTGCATCGCCAGCACCGCCGCGATCGCCTCGATGCCGCCCGCGCCTGCGGCGAGGTGGCCCGTCATCGACTTGGTCGAGGAGATGGCGATGCCGGAGGCGTTCTCGGCGCCGAGCGCGAGCTTCACCGCGCGGGTCTCGCTGCGGTCGTTGTACTGCGTGCTCGTGCCGTGGGCGTTGATGTACTCGACCTCGGCGGGGTCGATCTCGGCGTCGTTCATCGCGCGCGTCATGGCGAGCGCCTCGCCCTCCGGGTCGGGGGCGGTGTCGTCGGTGGCGTCGAAGGACCACCCGGCGCCGGCGATCTCGCAGTAGACGGTCGCCCCGCGCGCACGGGCCGACTCCTCGGACTCCAGGATGAGCACGCCCGAGCCCTCGCCGAGCACGAAGCCGTCGCGGTTCGCGTCGAACGGGCGACACGCGTGCTCGGGGTCCTCGTTGTTGCGCGACAGTGCGCCGAGGCGGCCCATGGAGGCGAGCGCGAGGCGCGTGATGATCGCCTCGGTGCCGCCGGAGACGATCATCGGCGCGTGGCCGAGGCGGATCAGGTTGAGCGCGTGGCCGAGCGCGTCGGTGCCCGAGGCGCAGGCCGTGTTGATGGTCGTGTTGGGGCCGCGCAGGCCCAGCTCGCGCGCGATGCGCGCCGCGCCCATGTGCTGGCCGGAGCGCGTGATGATCATCGGGTCGGCGCGCATCGGACCCTTCTGCACCATGTCCATGTAGGGCGCACCGAGGTCGAACGCGTCGCCGGAGGTGGCCATCACGACGCCGATCTGCTCGCGCAGCTCCGGGTCCGCGAGGTCCACGCCCGCGTCGACCAGCGCCTCCTTGCCGGCGGCGACGGAGAACTGCACGAAGCGCGCGCTGCGGCGCGCCGTCTTGCGGTCCAGGTAGTCGGTCGGCTCGAAGTCCTTGACCTCGCCCGCGATCTGCACGGGGAGGTCGGTGGGGTCGACGATGGTGACCGGCGTGATGCCGTTGCGGCCGGTGCTCAGCCCCTCCCAGTAGCTCGGGAGGTCGTTGCCGATGGGTGTGATGGCGCCGAGGCCGGTGACGAGGACTTTGTGGAATTCGCGTGGCATCAGGATGGTCCCGTGGTCAGGCTCTGGAGGAACTCCCGGATGTGCTGCCCGAGGGCGCCCGGTTGGTCCGATGGTACAGCGTGCCCCGCCTCCTCGATCAAGGAGACGCGGGAGCCCGGGATGCGGCGGTGGAGGCGCTGGATCGCCTCGGGGGTCAGCATGTCGGTCTCCGCGCCGCGCACGATCATCACCGGGGCCTGGATCCGCTCGACGCAGTCCCAGAGGTTCACCATGCGCCGCTGGCCGGGGTCGGGCTCCGGCGGGCGGGCGGTGGCGTCGCGGAAGATCGGGTCGAAGTCCCACGCGAAGGCGCCCTCGTCGGTGGCTGTGACGGTGGCGCGCACCCGCCGCGCGAGCTGCTCCTCGGTCGCGTAGGGGTAGAAGATCGAGAACGTCTCGACGGCCTCGTCGAGCGAGCCGAACTCGTCGGCGGAGGCGAAGAGCCGCCGCATGTTCTCGATGCCCGTGCGCAGCACCTCCGGCGCTGCCTCGATGACGACGAGGGCGGTGACGATCTCGGGCTGCTCGGCGGCGAAGCAGAGCGCGTTCGCGCCGCCCATGCCGTGGCCGATGAGGGTGACGGTGCGCAGCCCGAGGCTGTCCACGAACGCCTCGAGGTCCTCGACCTGGCTGGTGCGCGAGTAGTTGTGGTCGCCGGCGCGCTGGCTGCCGCCGTGGCCGCGCTGGTCGAGCGCGATCACGCGGTACTCGCGGGCGAGCTCGACGGCGCACTCCTGCCAGATGCCGGAGGTCTCGCCGTAGCCGTGGAGCAGGATCAGCGCGTGGCGCGTACGGGATTCGCCCCACTCGTGGTACTGGAGGTTGAGGCCGTTGACCTCGACGGTCTGGGCCGTGTTGCGGTTGGCCAAGCGAGTGCCTCTCGGGGTCAACGTGGGTGTGCTCTGTCGCGGTCTGTCATCGTAGCATCGCGCCGCGCTGCGCGCTGCTACGCCCGGCAGTGAAGGTGGTCTGAGCGCTTCCCCGTGCTCCGGGTGAAGGCCGATGCATCGCGACGGCCTCTCCGCGTCAGCTACCGCTCGTTGGGCTGGCGACGGCTGCGGCGAGAGCGCGGTCGGACGTCTCAATCCGCTGCACGCCGCGCCTGCGGCATGTGGCGAGATGGCAGAGATCCCGAGCGGCCAGGGTGGGGTGGAGCCTCGCCAGCTGGCGAGCGAGGTCGACATCGGCTCGATCGAGATCCCAGACTTCGGCCATCGCGCGCGACACCAGCGCGAGAGCCTGATCGAGTTCACGGAAGCGCCGGACGGGCAGGTACACGTGCAGGAGCTCCTGCAGGACCTCGGCCGACGTGCAGAGGGCCGCCCCGTCCCGGCTGGCGTCGACGAAGAACGCCTGCGCCTGGTCACGGCGCGGGTGCTCCCGTCCAACGGCGTAGACGAAGGTGTTCGTATCGACGAAGATCACGCGTCGACAATGCCTCGGAGCCGTGACTCCTGCATCACCGCGAGATGCTCTTCCCAGTCCGGCTCGCGGCCAGGTCCCGCGTGCTCGTTCGATTCCCGAAAGAACGCCTCGAGTTCGGCCGGGGATGCGAATGGCTTCGCCTGCTCCCGGGACTCCAGGCACTCGTGCGCGGCCGCTCGCAACCACGCGCTGAGCGTCAAGCCTTCCCGTCTCGCCTGCGAGAAGAACCGATCGCGATCCTCGTCGGGAATGATGATCTGTACCCGTGCCACCCAGCACCTGCCTGTCCGTGTGTAGCCATCATACACACGCGCGGGGCGCTGAACCCTGATGGCGTCGACGCCTCCCACGCCGGATCCGTATCCCGCAGTCCAGGCGTGGCGGCGGCCCGGCTACAGCGAGACGGCGAGGGAGCTGGGCGGGGGGAGGGCGGCCGTGTCGCCGTCGTCGGTGAGGGGCAGCCAGTTGATGCCGCGGTCGTGCGAGGCCCACAGCTGCCCGCCGGCCAGCACGAACGTCGTGTCGAGGCTGCCCGCCATCCGCGTCACGATCGGGGCCACCGGCCACTCGTCCTCGTCGCCCACGGGGATGCGCATCCACCGCACGCCGCCGTCGATCGACCGGAAGATCGCCCCCTGGCCCGACTGCCGCCGTGACGCGCTCATGATCAGCGTGTCCACGGACTCTGGCATCACCGAGACGCTCTGCGCGATCGAGCGGTCGAGGCCCGTCAGCGACTGCAGCCACGTGTAGCCGCCGTCGTCGGAGCGGAAGAGCCCGCTGCTGGTGGTCGCGTAGACGCGGTCCTTGTGCTCGGGGTGCTCGTAGAGCCCGGTCACGGCCGGGTCGATGCCCTCGGAGCGCGGCATCCAGCCGCGGCCCTCGTCCATGGAGAGCCACACGCCCGCGCCCTGCACGCCCACGAGGATGCCGTCGGGCGGGAACGCGATCGCCGTCAGCGCCCACTCGGCGTTGCTGACCGTCACCGTGCTGCGAGTGCGCTGGTACCGCACGACGCTCTCGAGGGTGGTCGAAGGCTCCCACGTCTCGCCGCCGTCGCGCGAGCGCAGCAGCCGCGGCGGCGCGGCGCCGACCATGAGGTCGCCCTCGGGCGTGACGCGCGCGGCGCGGGCGTCGCCCTCCCACACCTGCCGCCAATCCGAGGGCGGCCCGCCGTCGTGGAGCCACACGCCGTTGCCGGCCGAGGCGATCACGGCGACGCCGTCGTGCGCGTCGACGCTCGTGACCGGGATCTCCGGTAGCAGGGGGTGCGGGCGCTCCCCGGGGAAGAACCCGTACAGGCCGCGCTCCGTGCCGATGAGGATGCCGAGGCTCACGTCAGCGCCACCTCGTGCACGGGTCAGACCGCCTGGCGCGCGCGCACGGCCTCGACGAGCCGCGGCAGCAGCTCCCCGGCCGGGCCGCGCAGGATCACGGACGCGATGGCCGTGAGCGCGGTGGGGTCGGGGTCGATCTCGATGAGCGGCACGCCGCGTCGCACGGCGATCTGCGGGAACTCCGCCGCCGGGTACACCTGCGCGGTGGTGCCGATGATCATGAACAGGTCGCACTGCAGCGCCTCGAGCTGCGAGCGCTGGAGCGCGTACGGCGGGATCGGCTCGCCGAACATCACGCCGTCGCTCTTCACGACGCCGTTGCAGCTTGAGCAGCGCGGCGGCAGGTTCTCGGGGTCGACGATCACCTCGGCCTCCGGCCAGCGCGCGTGGCAGGATACGCAGCGCATCCAGCTCGTGTTGCCGTGGATCTCGGTCAGCGACTCGGTGCCGCCCTGGCGGTGCAGGTCGTCGACGTTCTGCGTGATCACGTGCTGCACCACGCCCATGCGCTCCAGCTCGGCAAGCGCGCGATGGCCGTCGTTGGGCTGCGCGGCTTCGAGCTTGACGCGGAAGTTGTCCATGTCCGGGTCGGGGTTCTCGTCCTGCGCGAGGCGATCCTCCCACCAGCCGCGAGGGTCCTCCATGAACTTCTGGTAGCCGTCCATGGCGGGCTCGCCGAGCTTCGTCCACAGGCCGTCCGGCCCGCGGAAGGTGGGGATGCCGGACTCCTTGGAGATGCCCGCGCCGGTCAGCACGACGTTGTGCGTGGACCCCGCGAGGAGGTCCGCGGCGCGCTCAAGTTCGGTGTGGAGGTTCGTTGGGTCAGCCACGGCCAGCCCCCTGTTGGCTCGCGTGCATCGTAGTAGGCGTTGATCACACTCACAACGCCGCAGGCCCGCCACGCCGCGCGTTGCGTCGAGGGCTCACTGGGTTCTCGTGACCTATGCTGGATCGGAGGCTCCCACCGGCAAGGAGGAGCGATGTATCTGCGTACCATCGTGCTGGCACTCGGCCTGGCGGCGGCGGCATTCCTCGTCGCGTGCAACGGCGGGGACGACGACGGCGCCATGATGGAAGCGGACCCCGAGGCGACCGCCGCGGCGACGGCGGAGCCGACCGCGTCACCGACTGCGTCACCGACCGGGGAGGAAACCCCGGCGCCGGCGGCGACCGCGACTGCCACACCCAGCCCGTCCGTCGAGCAGGCGAGGGACGCGCAGCGCGAGTTCATCGCGCGACGGCTGCAAGAGGACTTCCCGTCGCTCGACACGTCGAAGGCGACGGTCGACCTCGCCGACATCATCGCGCTGCTGCCGCCCGACGCGATCCCCTCTATCGACGCGCCGAACTTCGACACGATCGACGGGGCCGAGGCCTGGCTGGAGCCGGCGGAGCCGGTCATCGCGTTCGTGCACAACGGCGACGCGCGCGCCTACCCGCTGCACATCCTGACGTGGCACGAGATCGTGAACGACGTCGTCGGCGACGAGCCGGTGATCGTGACGTACTGCCCGCTCTGCAACTCCGCGATCGTCTTCTCGCGCACCGTGGACGGCGAGGTCCGCGAGTTCGGCGTCTCCGGCAAGCTGCGACGCAGCGACCTCATCATGTACGACCGCACCAACGAGTCGCTCTGGCAGCAGTTCACCGGCGAGGCCATCGTCGGCGTCGACGCCGGAGCGCTGCTCGACTTCCTCCCGGCGCAGATCGTCTCGTTCGAGGAGTTCGCGGCCGCGCACCCGGCCGGGATGGTGCTCAACCAGGACACGGGCCACTTCCGCAACTACGGCCAGAACCCGTACGTCTACTACGACACGCAGGAGCGGATGGTCGTCTCCGTCCCCGAGTTCGACGACGCGCGCCTGGACGCCAAGGAGCGCGTCCTCGCCGTCGAGCTGAACGGGGAGTCCGCCGCGTTCGCGTGGCGCGCGCTGAGCGAACTCGTGGTGATCGAGACGCAGATCGGCGGCCGGCCGGTCGTCGCGTTCTGGCAGCCCGGCGCGCTGTCGGCGCTCGACGACGCGTTCATCGTCGGCAGCCGCAACGTCGGCTCGGCCGGCGCGTTCATCCCCGTGCTGGACGGCGAGCGCCTGGCGTTCGAGGAGCGCGACGGCGCGATTGTCGACGTCGGCACCGGGAGCACGTGGAACGTGCTCGGCCAGGCGGTCGACGGGCCGCTGGCCGGGTCGCAGCTCGAGCAGGTGGTGTCGGGCAGCCACTTCTGGTTCGCGTGGTCGGTGTTCAAGCCGGAGACGCGGGTGATCCTGACCAGCGGTTAACGCTTCGCTGACCCATGGCGAGCATCCGCTGATAATGATGGTAATGGCGAAGGGGCACGAGGCATGGAAGAGTCGCTGACGCGGAGGCTGATCCGCTACACCATCGTCGTCGCCATCGTCGTCGTCCTCGGCGGCATGTACGTGCAGCGCGAGATCCTCACGGACGACGAGGTGATGGTCGCCGTGCCGCCCCCCGTCGCCACCGAGGCCCCCGCCGACGGCTCCGACGCAGCGGAGGACGGCGCGGCTGCGGACGCGGACACCGATGACGGGGCGGCCGGGGATGATGCGGGCGGCACGATGATGGTGTCCATTGGACTCGTCGATGACCGCTCCGTGCAGGTGGACGAACTCGCGCCGGACTTCCGCCTGCAGGACCTCGACGGCAGGGTCGTGATGCTCTCCGACTTCCGCGGCAAGACCGTGGTGCTCAACTTCTGGGCGACGTGGTGCCCGCCGTGCCGCGAGGAGATGCCCGAGTTCCAGGAGCTCTGGGACCACCGCGGGACCGGCGGCTCCGACGACCTCGTGGTCCTCGCCGTGAACTTCCTCCGCGACGACACCGTGGGCGCGGCCACCAACTTCATCGAGGCGAACGAGTTCACGTTCCCCGTGGTCTTCGACACCACGCGCGGCGACGTCGCCGCGCGCTACGGCGTGCGAGGGCTCCCCGCCACCTTCTTCATCGACCGCAACGGCATCGTGCGCACCACGGCGCTGGGGCCGGTCTTCGGCAACCTGCTGGAGACGGGAGTCGCCGACGCCGACACCGAGGGGGGCACGGTCCAGTGATCGGCCACCCGGCACGCCGGCTGGGCGTGCTCACGTCGCTGCTCGCGCTCGGAGCGCTCCTCGCCGTGGCGTGCGGCGGCGACAGCGCATCGGACGGGCAGCTCGCGCAGCGCGACGGCTCGTCGGCGGGCTTCCCGACGGGCCCCGCGGTGATGGTGCCGGACGGCTTCACCGGACCCGACGAGGGTGTCGGGTCGACCGGCGCGTGGCTGCCGGACAACGAGCAGCCGACGCTGGTGTTCGTCGATGCGATCTGGTGACCGTTCTGCGCTCCGGCGCGGTCCGTCGTGCACGGACTCCGCAACGAATACCAGGACCGGGTGAACTTCGTCATCCTCGACTACGACGAGCGCAACGAGCGCGCCCTGGCCGAGCGGCTCGGCGCGGGCTCCCACCCGGCCTACGCGACGGTCACGCCCGGCGCGGGCGAGGTGGTCAGCAGCTTCTTCGGGCCGACGCCGGAAGGTAAGCTGCGCGACATCCTCGACGCGCTGATCGCCGAGCACGGCGGGTAGCGCGCGAGGGATGGCGGGCGAGGTGGGCATGTTCGCCGGGTGGCCGCTGTGGATCCGGACGTGGAGCGCGATCGCCGCGCTCGGCCTCGCCACGGCCCTGTTCGCCGCGTGTACCGGCGACGACGAGGAGCCGCCTGAGCCCGCCGAGCCGCCGCCCGCAGCCACGGCCACCGCAACGGCGGCCGGGACGCCGCCGGCCGCCACGCCGACGCCCACGGCCACGCAGGCCCCTCGGACGACTCCGCCGGCGACCGCCACCACGACGGCCACGGCCACCGCGACGGCCACGGCCACCACCCGGCCGACGCCTACGGCAACTGCCACGCAGACGCCCACCATCCGGGTCACGGCGACGCCAGGGCCCACGCCTGCATCGACGTCCGCCGCCACCGCGACCGCCACGGCGGTCGCGACCCAGACGGCGACTGCCACGGCGACGGCCACACCCACGGCCACCGCGACCGCGACAGCCACGGCCACCGCGACCGCGACAGCCACGGCTACTGCGACAGCGACGGCCACCGCGACAGCCACACCTGAGAGCACGCCTGAAACGTCGTACGACTTCCCGACAGGGCCGGCAAGCATCGTGGCGGCCGATTACGTTCCGCCAACCACCCACATCGACTCGACGGGCGCATACCTGCCCGTGAACGGGAAGCCGACGTTCGTGGTCGTCGGGGCGCAATACTGACCGCACTGACGTGCTGCTCGGCCTGTCGTGAACAGGCTCCGACTAGAGTTCCAGGACCGAGTGAACTTCGTAGTGCTCGATCTCGAGAAGAGCGACGAGCAGAAGCTCGCACGCAGCCTCGGGCTGGGAGGCCATCCGAACTTCGGTACGCTGAAGCCAAACTCCGACGAACGCGTCGAGGGGTACTTCACCGCACCCACGGAGGGTGTCTTGCGCGGGATGATCGAACGGGTGCTCGAAGAGCACGGCGGCGGGTAGCGCGACTCCTCGCGCCGCCGTCACGGCGGAGTGCTAGCGTGACGCCGTGACGGAACCAGCGCCGCCGGTACGCACGCGCATGCACGTCCGCGAGTGGCTCGCGCTCCTCGCCGGCGTGTCCGCGGTGTCGTGGGCCGCGCCGCTGATCCGGCTCGCCGAGGCGCCCGCGCTCACCGTCGCGTCGCTGCGGCTCACGTTCGCGTCCATCCCGTTCCTCGTGGTGACCCTCCTGCTGCGTCGAGGCGAGCTACGCGCGCTGCGCCGCGGGGACGTCGCGCTGCTCGCGCTTGCCGGGCTGTGCATCGGCGCGCACTTCGGGTTCTGGGTCGCCTCGGTGCAGGACACCTCGCTGGTGGCGAGCACGGCGATCGTCGCGACGCAGCCGCTTTTCGCCGGCGTCGGCGGCTGGCTGCTGCTCGGCGAGCGGATGACGCGCTCGCTGATGCTCGGCATCGCGATCTCCACCGTCGGCGCACTGCTCCTCGCCGGCGAGGACTTCGGCGAGGCCACCTCTCTGCGCGGCGACTTCTTCGCGCTGCTCGGCGCGGCGTTCGTCGCGGCCTACTTCCTCGCCGGGCGGCGGGCGCGCGCGAAACTCTCGAACGCGACGTACGCCGCGATCGTGAACAGCGTCGGCGCCTGCTCGTTGCTGATCGCGCTGACCGCGACCGGCGGCTCGGTCGCCGGGCACCCGGGCGACGCGTACGTCTTCATCGTGCTGCTGGCGCTGGTGCCGCAGCTCATCGGGCACGGATCGCTGACCTGGGCGCTCGGCTCACTGCCCGCGGTGGTGGTGACCGTGGCCGCGCTCGGCGAGCCTGTCGGCGCGGCCGCGATCGGTGCGACGCTCCTCGATGAGCCGCCTACACTCGTGGAGTCCATCGGGGCAGCCGTGCTGCTCTCGGGCGTGTACGTGGCGTTGCGCGGCGGGACGGGGCTCGCCCTCGGCGCGGCGACGCCGCGTGGAAGCGAGGAGACGCGATGACCGGAGACACGGCGGGCGGCGGCCCGCTCGCGGGCCTGCGAGTGCTGGACCTGAGCTGGGTGCTCGCCGGGCCCTACTGCACGATGGTGCTCTCAGACCTCGGCGCCGACGTGGTGAAGTGCGAGCGCCCGCCCTTCGGCGACGTCGCGCGCACCACCGGCCCGCTCGTCGAAGGCGAGTCCGGCTACTTCTTCAGCATCAACCGTGGCAAGCGCAGCATCGCCATCGACCTCAAGCTCGACGAGGGCCGCGAGCTGTTCCTGCGGCTCGTGCCGGAGTTCGACGTGATCGTCGAGAACTTCCGCCCCGGCACCCTCGAACGCCTCGGGCTCGGCTACGAGCGTCTCGCCGAGGTGCATCCGAAGCTCGTATACCTCGCGATCTCCGGCTACGGGCAGGATGGCCCGATGCGCGACCGCCCGGCCCTCGACGTGGTCGTGCAGGGCGCGGGCGGGGTGATGTCGATCACGGGCGAGCCCGGCGGGGGGCCGGTGCGGCCGGGGCTCTCGCTCGGCGACATCGCGGGCGGGCTCTTCGGCGCAGTCGGCGTGCTGTCTGCGCTGCGCGAGCGCGACCAGTCCGGACTCGGCCAGTTCGTCGATGTCTCGATGCTCGACTGCCAGCTCGCAATCCTCGAGAACGCCTTCCTGCGCTACCACCTCACCGGCGAGACGCCGCAGCCGATGGGAACGAGGCACTCCTGGGCCGTGCCGTTCCAGGCGTTCCCCACCGCCGACGGGCACCTCGTGATTGCGCTCGCGTGGGGCGTGCCCAACCAGTGGGCGCTGCTCTGCTCCGAGCTCGGGCTCGTCGAGCTCATCGACGACCCGAGGTTCGCCGAGAGCCACCAGCGCTCCGCGAACCATGCGGAGCTCGAACCGCTGCTCAACGAGGCGTTCCGCACGCAGACCACGGCCTACTGGCTGGAACGTCTTGAGCCGTACGGCATCCCGTGCGGGCCGGTGAACAACATCGCCGAGGCCGCCGCGCACCCGCAGGTGGCGGCGCGCGAGATGCTGGTGCCGGTCGAGCACCCGAAGCTCGGCACGCTGCCGCTGGTCAACACCCCCGTGAAGCTCTCGCGCACCCCCGGCGGCATCCGGGGCGCCTCGCCGGACATGGGCGAGCACTCGCGCGATGTGCTCGCCGAGCGACTGGGGCTGGACGCCGAGGAGGTGGAGGCGCTGGTCGCGGCGCAGGTGGTGTGGGAGGAGCGCCCGCCGGTCGACCTGGCCTAGTCGGTGCCCACAGGGACCCGCTTTACACGCTGCGCGCGGAGCGCGGACAATAGTTGCGGCGCCTTGGGCGTCGATGCGTCGTGGGCTAAGATGGATCGTCGGGAGCCCACGGACCCGGGCGTGTCCAGTTCAGGAGGCACACCGCGGTGAATGCCGCACACGCGCGCTCCGCGCAGCAATCAGCCTTGCATTTGCAGCATCCCCCCAGCGGGGACGCTGCCAGCCACCTGCTACCCGTCGACACCCCGGCTTCCCTTCAACGCGCGGATACCCCGCGCGTGGGCCTCTACAACCCCGACCTGGAGCACGACGCCTGCGGCACCGGCTTCGTCGCCGAGATGAGCGGCGAGCGCACACGGCGCGTCGTCGAGCTGGCCGTCGAGGCCGTCATCAACCTCACCCACCGCGGCGCCGTCTCGGCCGACGCGGCTTCCGGTGACGGCGCCGGCGTCACCATCCAGGTGCCCTTCGAGCTGCTGCAGGACGACCTCGAGGCCCTCGGCCACGAGCTCCACGACCGCGCCGACCTCGCCCTTGCGATGTGCTTCCTCCCGCAGGACGCCGACGCGCAGGCCGCCGCACGCGGGGCCCTCGAGGAGGCCGCGGCGAGCTGCGGCATCGGCGTCATCGGCTGGCGGCCCGTGCCGCACGACCCGTCGGTGCTCGGCGGCCTCGCCCTCGCCTCGCTGCCCGGCATCGAGCAGCTGCTGCTGCGGCGCCCCGAGGGCGTCGAGAGCGGCGAGTTCGAGCGCCAGCTCTACCGCGCGCGGCGTCTCGCCGAGCGCACGTACCGTGAGCAGGAGATCGACTGCTACGTCGTCTCGATGTCCTCGCAGACCGTCGTCTACAAGGGGCTGATGGTCGCGCCGCAGCTGCCGGCGTTCTACCCGGACCTCTCGGACGAGCGCACCGTCTCGTCCGTCGCGCTGTTCCACCAGCGCTTCGCCACCAACACCCTGCCGAACTGGCCGCTCGCGCAGCCGTTCCGCTACGTGGCGCACAACGGCGAGATCAACACGCTGCTCGGCAACCGCAACTGGATGACCGCGCGCGAGCCCGAGCTGACCTCGAACGTCTGGGGCGACGACCTGGGCGAGTTGCTGCCGGTGATCCGGCCCATCGGCTCCGACACCGCCTCGCTCGACGAGGCGCTCGAGTTGCTGACCGCGTCGGGCCGCGACCTGCTGCACGCGATGATGATGCTGGTCCCGGAGGCGTGGGAGAACATGCCCCGAATGGACCCGGAGCTGCGGGCGTTCTACCAGTACCACGCCTGCCTCCAGGAGCCGTGGGACGGCCCCGCTGCCGTCGCCTTCACCGACGGCGAGGTCGCGGCAGCCATCATGGACCGCAACGGCCTCCGCCCCGCCCGCTACCAGCGGACACGCGACGGGCTGGTCGTGATGGGCTCCGAGGTCGGCCTCGTGGACCTCGAGTTCAGCGAGATCGTCGACTCGGGCCGCATCGGGCCGGGCGAGATGATCGCCGTCGACACGCGGCGTCAGCGCTTCCTCCAGAACGAGCAGATCAAGCGCGAGATCGCCGGGCGGCATCCGTACCGCGAGTGGGTCGACTCGCACCTCTACACCCTCGACCGCTACCTCGACACCGCGAACGGGCACCACCGCGAGCAGCCGGACGTGGCGCTGCGCACCCAGCAGGTGATGCACGGCTACACGCGCGAGGAGATCGAGTACGTCATCAAGCCCATGGTGCGGGAGGGCAAGGAGCCCACCGGCTCGATGGGCGAGGACACGCCGCTCTCGACGCTGTTCGAGCCCAGCCGCCTGCTCTACACGTACTTCAAGCAGAAGTTCGCACAGGTCACGAACCCCGCGATCGACTCGATCCGCGAGGAGATCGTGATGTCGCTCGACACGCTGCTCGGGCGGCGTCGCTCGCTGCTGGAGGCGGAGCCGGAGGCGGCGCGCCTCGTGCACCTCAACAGCCCGCTGCTCGTCGACGAGGAGCTGGCCGCGCTGCGCAACGTGCCGATGGGCGACTTCGCGCTCACCACGCTGCACGCGCGCTTCCCCGTCTCGGCCGGGCCCGACGGGCTGCGCGCCGCGCTCGACGACCTCTGCGCGGCGGCCGAGCTCGCCGTCGACGAGGGCCGCTCGGTGATCGTGATCAGCGACCGGCTGACGGACGCGCAGTGGGCGCCGATCCCGATGCTGCTCGCGGTCTCGACCGTGCACCACCACCTGATCCGCTCAGGCCACCGCATGAAGGTGAGCCTGGTCGCCGAGTCCGGCGACGCGCGCGACGTGCACCACTTCGGCACGCTCATCGGCTTCGGCGCGAGCGCGGTGAACCCGTACCTCGCGTTCGACACGCTGCGCGACCTCTACCAGGAGGGCGAGTTCGGCGAGGTCGAGCTCGACGGCGTGATGCGCCAGTACCAGCAGGCGGTGGACGCGGGGATCCTCAAGGTGATGTCCAAGATGGGCATCTCCGCCGTCTCCTCCTACCACGGCGCGCAGATCTTCGAGGCGCTCGGCATCTCCGACGAGGTGATCGAGTTCTCGTTCCCCGGCACCACCTCGCGCATCAGCGGCGTGACCTACGACGACATCGCGCGCGACGTGCTGGACCGTCACGCCCGCGCCTTCCCGGAGGCGGCGATGCCGGCCGGCGGCTGGTACAAGTACCGCCGCGACGGCGACTACCACGCCTACGAGCCGAAGGTCTGGCGCGCGCTCCACAAGGCCGCGCAGGACGGCACCTACGACGACTACAAGGAGTACGCCGAGATCGTCGAGAACCGCCCGACGACGGCGCTCCGCGACCTCCTCGAGTTCCGCTCGGACCGCGAGCCCATCGACATCTCGCGCGTCGAGTCGGTCGAGGCGATCACGCGCCGCTTCAACACGGGCGCGATGTCGCTCGGCGCGCTCAGCCGCGAGGCCCACGAGGACATCGCGCGCG
>CAZMCK010000039.1:0-19069 GCA_964565075.1 uncultured Dehalococcoidaceae bacterium | reverse complement strand
TCGATGAACGCCTCGTTCTCCACGCGCGAGCAGGAGGGGCAGGAGATGATGTTGAGCCCCTCGGGCAGGATCGTCGGGATGCCGCGGAAGCGGCCGGACTCGATGTCGTCGAGGATGCGGCGGCCGGTGTCGATCTCCGTGCCCTTCTCCTCGAACGGCAGCGTCAGCGAGACGCGGAGCGTGTCGCCGATGCCCTCGGGGATGAGCTGCTCGAAGGCGAGCCGCGTCTTGATCTCGCCCTCGGGCAGCATGCCCGCCTCGGTGACGCCGAGGTGGAGTGGCACGTCGGGGCGCTGCGTCGAGAAGCGGCGGTTGCCCTCGACCACCTTGAGCCAGTCGGAGTCCTTGAGCGAGACGACGTAACGGGTGAAGCCGAGGTCGTCGAGCATCGCGCAGTGCTCCAGCGCGCTCTCGACCATCGCGCCGACGTCGTCGTCGCCGAAACGCTCGATCATGACGGGGTCGACGGAGCCGCAGTTCACGCCGACGCGGATGGCGCAGTCGTTGCGCTCGGCGATCTCGGCGAGGAAGGCGACCTTCTCGCGGGTGGGCTTGTCGCGCTCGTGGTGCCATAGGTGGCCCGGGTTATAGCGCACCTTGTCGACATGCGGCGCGACGATCTCGGCGAGGCGGTAGTTCTCCTGCAGGTCCACGGACAGCGTCGCCGAGGTGCGGGCGCGGACTTCCGCGAGCGCCTCGACGTCCTTGCGGGAGTCGACGGCGATGCGGACGATGTCGGCGCCGGCGGCCTCGAGGAGCTGGACCTGGCGGACCGTGGCCTCGATGTCCTGTGTCCTGGTTGCGGCCATGGACTGCACCGCGATCGGCGAGCCGCCGCCGATGGTGACGGGCCCGACGCGGACTGCACGGGTGGGATTGCGAGCCATCGACCGTCCTCCTGATGCCACGTCCTGATCTTGCCACGTCGCGTGCCGTCCCTGCCACCGGCTGATCGTTGGGTGTGGTACGGCGTACGGTATGGCCGTACGTTGGTTGAGACCGACTGGTGAAGGGACGGTAGCCGTGGACTCCAGCGAGGTCAGCGTGGGCATGACCCCTTCGCATCCGGGGGACTTCATCCGGAGGGAGGTCGTCGAGGAGTACGGCCTCAGCGTCACCGAGGCGGCTGAGATCCTTGGCGTCCGCCGGGCGACCCTGTCCGACCTGCTGCACGGGAAGGCTGCGCTCTCCCCGGAGATGGCCTTGCGAGTCGAGATGGGCTTTGGAGTGCGCACGGACCTGCTGCTGCGCATGCAGGCCTGGTACGACGCGGCCCGAATGCGTGCCCGCGCGGATGAGATCAGCGTCGAGCGATACCAACCCGTCTGATCCCGCCACCTGTCGCACCACACGGGGCGTCAAGGGGCCACGAAGGCTCCTACCGGAAGATCGACTCCCCGTTGGCGATGCGGGTGATGTCGAAGAACGTCACGATCGCCGCCAGCGCGATGAACAGCACGAAGCCCACGAGGTGCACCAGCGCCTCCCGCTCCGGTCGCACGCGCCGCCCGCCTCTCAGCACCTCGATGAACAGGAACATCACCCGCCCACCGTCGAGCATCGGCAGCGGCAGCAGGTTCAGGATGCCCAGGTTGATCGACAGGATCGCCGCGAGCTGCAGGAGCGTCGTGACACCCCCCAGGCGAGCCACCTCGCCGGTCGTTTGCGCGAGCCCGACCGGGCCGGCGAGCTCGGGGCTGGAGCCGCCGCGGATCCAGGACAGGACCTCGTTGCGCACGAGGATCATCGAGTCGACCGTCGCGTTGAAGCCGCGGGGAATCGAGACCCACGGCGGGTCGGCGACCCGCTCCGTGAACGGCACGCAGCCGTAGCCACCGACAAGGGTGCACTGCGGGTAGATCGTGATCCCCGTCGGACCCTGCCCCTCCGGCGGCGACCAGCGCGGCTCGACGGTAAGCGTGACGAACTCCTGGCCGCGCCGCACGCGCACGTCGATCTCGTCGCCCAGGTTGAGGCGGATGAGCCGGCCTGCGTCGCCCGCGTTGCGGGCGTCGCGACCGCCGATCTCGTAGATGATGTCACCGGGCTCGAACCCCGCGGCCTCCGCGGGGGCGCCGGGCACGACCGTCGCGATTACCGCGCGCCCGACCTGCTCGTCGTGCGGGATGCTGTACGCGACCGCGAACAGCAGCACCGGCAGGACGAGGTTCATCAGCGAGCCGGAGACGAGCACGACGAAGCGATGCATGCGAGGCGCCGCTGCGAGCGAGCGAGGGTCGTCCGGGTCTTCCTCGCCCAGCAGTCGGACGAAGCCGCCGAGGGGGAGCCAGTTCACGGTGTACTCGGTCTCGCCGTAGCGGAAGCCGGCCAGGCGCGGCGGGAAGCCGACGCCGAACTCGAGCACCCGGATCCCGTACATCTTCGCCGTCGCGAAGTGCGCGAACTCGTGCGCGACGACCAGGAAGATGAGGATCCCGCCGAACAGCAGCGCGGCGCTCGTCGCGTCGCGCTTCAGCATGAACGCGATCACGATGGCGATGATCACCGTCGAGGCGAGGCTCAGGCGTCGCAGCGTGGACGTGCGAGGCTTCTCCTCGGGCTCGGGTGCGGGGTCGGGCGGGTCGTGGAAGCTCATGACGCCCCGGCGGCGATACGCCCGTCGACGAAGTGGCGGCCCCACGCCTCGGCCGCGATCAGCGCGTCGAGGTCGGGGTCGGCCGTGGCGGGGTGCGCTTCGAGCGCCTCGCCGAGCAGCCGCGCGATGTCCGTGAAGCGGCAGCGACCGGCGAGGAAGTGCTCGACCGCCGCGTCGTCCGCGCCCGACAGCGCCGCGGCCGACGTGTCGTCGCGGCGGCCGGCCTCCAGCACGAGCGGCAGCGCCGGGAAGCGCTCCTCGTCGATCGCGCCGAAGTGCAGCGCGCCCCGCGCGGCGAGGTCGAGGGGCGGCGCGGGCTGCTGGTGTGCGCGCTCCGGGTAGGTGAGCGCGCACTGGATCGGCAGGCGCATGTCGGGCTCGCCGAGCTGCGCCTTGATGGAGCCGTCGGTGTACGTCACCAGCGAGTGCACGATGCTCTCGCGGTGCTGGACGATGTCGATGCGGTCGATCCCGATGTCGAAGAGCCAGCGCGCCTCGATGGCCTCGAGGCCCTTGTTGAAGAGCGTGGCGCTGTCGATGGTGACCTTGGGGCCCATCTCCCACGTGGGGTGGCGCAGCGCCTGCTCCGGCGTGACCGCTTCGAGCGCGGCGAGGTCGTAGTCGCGGAACGCGCCGCCGGAGGCGGTGAGCGTCAGGCGGTCGACGGTCTCCATCGGCTCGCCCCACAGGCATTGCCAGATGGCCGAGTGCTCCGAGTCGATCGGCCGCAACTCGGCGCCGCGGTGCGTGTTGCCCTCGAGCGCGGCGCGCACGACGTGCCCGCCGACGACGAGCACCTCCTTGTTGGCGAGCGCGACGACCTTGCCGGCCTCGAGCCCGCGCAGCGTCGGCTCCAGTCCGTGCCGCCCGGAGGTGGCGACGACGACGATGTCGACGTCGGGCCGCGCCGCGAGCACGTCGAGGGGCTGCCACTGGTCGCGGCCGAACGCGGAGGCGAGGGCGTCGGCCTCGGCGCCGGGACGCGCCCAGGCCGCGTCCGGGCGGAACTCCTCGATCTGCTCGCGCAGCAGAGAGACGTTGCCGCCGGCGGCGAGCGCGACGACGCGGAAGCGGTCGGAGAGGCCGCGCACCACGTCGAGCGTCTGCGTGCCGATGGAGCCGGTAGAGCCGAGGACGGCGAGGCCGATCACTGTCGAGCCGATCCCTGGGCGGCGGGAGCTACACCCATTGCAGGATCCAGTATAGGCACGGCCCGGCGAACAGTAGCGAGTCCATCCGATCGAGGAGCCCCCCGTGGCCGGGCAGCAGCGCCGACGTGTCCTTCACGCCGATCCGCCGCTTGAGCGCGGACTCGGCGAGATCGCCCACGACCGCCGCCACGGGCAGCGTCGCCGCCATGAGCGCGAGCAGCACCGGGGTCGGGTCGAGGTCCAGCGCGAACGGGAGCCCGACCGCGGCGGCGATGCCCGCGACGTAGCCGCCGGCGAAGCCCTCCCACGTCTTGCCCGGCGAGATGTCCGGCGCCATGAGGTGCGAGCCGAGCAGCCGCCCGACGGCGTACGCGCCGGTGTCCGTCGCGAACGTCACGCCGAGCAGCACGAACACCCACGAGCGCCCGTCGTCGATGTCGCGCAGGAGCACCAAGTGCGTGCCGAGCACCCCGACGTACATGACCGCGCCAAGCCACCACGCCTCGCGGAAGTGCCGCGGGCCGGGGCCCGGCCGCAGCAACCCGTAGAGCGCGATAGCGGGGAGCGCCAGCAGCGCCCACAGCGGGAAGTCGTCGAGCTGCCGCGTCCAGGCGACGAGCATCGCCGTGGCGACGGCAGCGCTGAGCGGGACGTAGCGCGGCCACTCCGAGTTGGCGGCGCGCACCAGCTCGTACGTCGCGGCCGCGAGGACGAGCGTGACGGCCACGGCGAAGACGGTGGGTGGCGCGACGACCAGCAGCGCGAGGAGCGGCAGCCCGACGGCCGCCACGGCCAGGCGCGCCTTCAACACGGCGATCGCCCGCTTCGGAGGCTAGGAGCCGCCGTCCGCGCCGTTGCCGGGGACGAGGCCGAAGCGACGGCGGCGGCGGCTGAACTCGACGAGGGCGGCGTCCACGTCGGCGGGACCGAAGTCCGGCCACAGCGTGGGCGTGAAGTAGTACTCGGCGTACGCGGCCTGCCAGACGAGGAAGTTGGAGATGCGGTGCTCCCCGCCCGTGCGCAGCAGCAGGTCCGGCGCGGGCATGTCGGCGGTGGCGAGGCGGCGCGTGATGGCCTCCTCGGTCACGTCGGCGGGCGGTACGCCGTCGGCGATGAGCTGACGCACGGCCTGCACCACGTCGGCCCGGCCGCCGTAGTTGAAGGCGAGATTCACGGTCATGCGGTCGTTGCCGGCTGTGAGCCGCACCGCCGCCTGGACCTTGCGCTGGAGCGCGTCCGGCACCGCGTCCAGATCGCCGATGTGCTGGAGGCGGATGCCCGCGTCGTGGAGCGCGTCAAGCTCGCGGTCGATGGTGCGTCCGGCGAGCCGCAGCAGGTAGTCGATCTCGGTGCGGGGGCGGCCCCAGTTCTCGGTCGAGAACGCGAAGAGCGTGAGCACCGGGATCTCGTGCTCTGCGAAGCGTTCGAGGACGCCGCGGATGTGCTCGGCGCCCGCACGGTGGCCCTGCTGGCGGCTCAGGCCGCGATCGTTCGCCCAGCGGCCGTTGCCGTCCATGATGATCGCGACGTGCTGAGGCGTGTTCTCGAGGTGGGGGCGCGGCAGGGCGGGCGCGGCCGGCTCAACGACCATGCGGCGTCACCATCGCGCGTGCTCTTTCCGTGCGTGCGCCGTCGGGGGTCTCGAAGGTGTCGGGAGCGGCGCTCTTGCAGTCTTGCCGCCTCCGGGCTTACGCGCATGCGTGATCACGCCGCGGCGGCCCGATCGCGCTAGATCTCGAGGAGTTCCTGCTCCTTCTGCTCGCTGACCTCGTCGATCAGCGCGGTGTGGAGCTGTGTGAGTTCTTCGACATCGGACTGTGCGCGGCGCTCGTCGTCTTCGGAGAGGTCGCCGGCGCGCAGCGACTTGCGGAGCTCGTCGATCGCGCTGCGCCGGATGTTGCGTACGGCGACCTTGCCCTCCTCGGCGCGGCCGTGGACCTGCCGCACCAGCTCGCGGCGGCGTTCCTCGGTGAGGGGCGGGATGGGCAGGCGGATGACCGTGCCGTCGTTGCTGGGCGTGATGCCCAGGTCGCTCGCCTGGATGGCGCGCATGATCGGCTGCAGCGCGGACTTGTCCCACGGCTGCACGGTGATGAGCGTCGGGTCGGGTGCGGCCAGCGTCGCGAGCTGGTTGAGCGGCATCATCTGGTCGTAGTGCGAGACCTGCATGTGCTCGACCAGCGCGGTGTTCGCGCGGCCCGTGCGCACGGTGGCGAGCGCCTGGCTGAGCGAGGCGACCGCCTTGTCCATCCGGTCCTCGGCGTCCAGGAGGACCTCTTCGACCTCCACGCCGTGCTCCCGTTCCGGGCGAGCGGGTGGCCCGCGTCGCCCTGCGTGGCATCGTCCCGATGCGGCGCTAACGTCCGTGCCGCGCGCTCCCCCGCGCTACTCCTCGGCCTGGTCGCCGAGCTCGAAGCGCGCGAAGCGCGTCACGCGGATGTTCTCGCCCGTGGAGGCGATGGTCTCCTCGATGCGCTGCTGCACGGACTGCGAGGGGTCCTTGACGAACGCCTGCGTCAGCAGCGCCACCTGCTCGCGCTCGGCCTCCGGGACGTCGTCGCCGACATCCTCGGGGGCGAGCCCGGCAGGGCTCATCGCCGCCACCTGCATCGCAACGTCCCGCGCGAGCGCGCGGAAGTCGTCCGTGCGCGCCACGAAGTCCGTCTCGCAGTTGATCTCGACGAGGACGCCGATGCGGCCCTCGCCGTGGATGTACGACTCGACGACGCCCTGCGACGTCGCGCGGTCGGAGCGCTTGGCGGCGGCCGCGATGCCGCGTTCGCGCAGCAACTCGCGGGCGCGCTCGAAGTCGCCCTCGGCGTCATCGAGCGCACGCTTGGAGTCCATCACGCCTGCGCCGGTCTCGTCGCGCAGGCGTCTCACATCGTCAACGGTGACCACGTCGTTCCCTTGTCCCTTGCTGTAGGTGCGGCGCGTGTGCGCCCGGTGATGCTGGTTGAGCCCGCGGGTGGCGGGCTAGGTCGCGGGGTTGTCCTCGGGCGCCGGTTCGCCCGGTGCGGGCTCGGCCGGCGCTGCCGGAGCCTCGGCAGCCGGCGGAGCGGGCGCCTCGGCAGCCGGGGCCGCCTGTGCCGGCGCGGCTGCGGCCTCGGCGGCTTCAACCGCGGCGACGGCCTCGGTGGCCGGGTCCACCACGGAGCCCGCGGCGGCGGCTTCCTGCTCGACCTCGCCGTACGCGACGCCCTCCAGCACCGCGTCCGCGATGCGGGCCGTCAGCAGCTGGATCGAGCGGATCGCATCGTCGTTGGCCGGCACGGGGAAATCGATGAGGTCCGGGTCGGCGTCGGTGTCGCACAGCGCGACGATCGGCGTCTTCGTGCGGTTCGCCTCGCGCACGGCGATGTCCTCGAGCCGGGGGTCGATCACGAAGACCATGCCCGGCGGGCGGTCCATCTGCGCGAGCCCGCCGAAGGCGCGCTGCATGCGGTTGTACTGCTTGACCATGCGCAGCCGTTCACGCTTGGTGAGCGCCTCGTGCTCGCCGGCCGCCATGCGCGCCTCGAGGTCCCGGAGGAACTCGATGCGGCGCGAGATGGTGGCCCAGTTGGTGAGGGTGCCGCCCAGCCAGCGGTTGGTCACGTACGGCATCCCGCAGCGGTCGGCCTGGGTGCGGATCACGTCGCGGGCCTGCTTCTTGGTCGCGACGAAGAGCACGGTGCGGCCCGCCGAGACGGTGTCGCGCACGGCCTGCAGTGCCACGTCGAGGCGCCGCACGGTCTGGGCGAGGTCGAGGATGTGGATACCGTGACGCTCGGTGAAGATGAAGTTCCTCATGCGCGGGTTCCAGCGTCGCGTCTGGTGCCCGAAATGGACTCCCGCTTCCAGCATCTGCTTCATCGTTACGCCGGCAGCCAAGGTGGCCTCCTCGCTGTGGCGCGGCTTGGTGCGACGGGCTCCTCGCGGCCACGTCGTGGCCGGCGCCCGTGCCGCGCACGGTGAAAGAGTATATGCCCGGCCCGAGTTACCGCGCCAACGCGATGGAGGCGCCCGGCCCGCGCACTGCCGACCGGACCGCCGCTACCGGCGCCGTCGTGGGAGAGGCCGTCGCGTCAGGCCTTCACGCCCGTGTACACGGTGGTCGCCGACCGCAGGTGGAGATCCGGGCGGGCGAAGGCGTAGTGCGGAGACTCCGGGTCGAGCAGCGTCTCGAGTACCTCGGCATCCTCGTCGCTGAGTGACGCACGGGACTCGTCGTGCGTGAGCCAGCGTCGCCAGTTGAACTCAACCCAGGCCTGCTCGTCGTCGGTCAACGGACTGAGCGAGTCGAACGCGAACGTCTTCGCGCGGATGTCGCGCAGGCCAGCGTCGGCGAGGAGTTGCGACCACCCGGACGGGTGCGGGGTCAAGCCGACGAACCGCCCGACGCCGGCAGCGGCGAGGCGATCCTCGAACCACCGCCCGCCGATCCCGACAAGGTCGGGCAGCACCCGGAACCCGAACCCACCCTCGCGAATCGCGACGGTGCCGCCCGGCCTGGTGACGCGCGCGAGCTCGCTGACCCCGGCGAGCTTGTCGGACAGGTGATGGACCACGCGGCTGCACCACACGAGGTCGAACGATGCATCGGGATCCTCGAGCGCCGTGATGTCGCCGACCCGCGCCTCGGCGGATGCGGCCAACCCCGCCGCTTCGAGACCCTCGCCGGTCTCGCGCACGTGCTCGGGGTCGATGTCGACGGCCGTGAGCGTGCCGGCGCGCCCGGCGAGGATCGTCGCCATGCCGCCGACGCCGCAGCCGGCGTCGAGGACACGTGCATCTCGGTCGACATCGAGCCAGGCGGCGACGTCGTGGTCGACGTCCCGGAAAACGCGGTTGCCGAGGCGCAGCGCACGCCGCATCCGCTCACGATCGGGTGCGTGGCCCTGTGCAGGTTGGGTCATATCGCGCGGCTCCCCTCGCGTCCCCGCGCGGTGCACGCGACGGCGTATCTGATACTGAGTCTTATTAGCGACGTGCCAAGGCGCCGTCAAGCTGCGCGGCCGGGGGCCTGGCGCGCCGACCGCGGCGATTGGCGCACGCTGTACGGCGCACCTACACTTGACCGGCGCCGCGGCGTGGCTGCGGCATCGTCGCGATCGACGGAGGTCCGCGGCCCGTGCCTGCATACGACTACCTCTGTGAGGTCGGGCACCAATACGAGAAGCGCGAGCCGTTCGGCGCGCCGCCGCAACAGCCGTGCGAGCAATGCGGCGTGCCGGCGCGCCGCCAGTTCAGCGCTCCGACCGTCGTGTTCAAGGGCAAGGGCTGGTACGCAACCGACAGCCGCGGCGCACCTCCGGCCTCGGAGTCCAACCAGGCGTCCGAGACCAAGAAGGAGGCCGCTGCCGCAAAGAAGGAGCGCGAGAACAAGTCCTCCTCGTCCGGCTCCTCGAACGGCTCGAGCACCTCGAAGGCCGGCTCCGGCAGCTCCGCGAGCAGCAGCTAAGCTCACCAGCCCATGCGCGCCGTCCTCCAGCGCGTGCACTCCGCGCGCGTCCTCGTCGGCGGCGAGGTCGCCGGCGCCATCGATCGCGGCGTCCTCACCTACGTCGGGGTCGCCGAGGGGGACACGAGCGCCGAGGCGGAGTGGCTCGCCGACAGGATCGCGGGCCTGCGCATCTTCCCGAGCGAGGACCGCCCTATCGACCGTTCCCTCCTCGACGCGGGTGGGGCGGCGCTCGTCGTCTCGCAGTTCACGCTCCTGGCCGACACGCGCCGCGGCCGCCGCCCCTCGTTCACCGCCGCCGCGCCGCCCGAGGTCGCAGAGCCGCTCGTCGACGCCGTCGTCGAGGCGCTGCGCGCGAGCGGCATCGAGGTGGCAACGGGACGCTTCGGGGCGATGATGCAGGTCGAGAGCACCAACGACGGCCCCGTGACGATCATCCTCGACAGCGCGGACCGCGAGCGGCCGCGTCGGGGGTAGGGGCTACGTCTGGAAGCCGAGTGCCGCTGCCACCTCTGCCTGGCGGCGGTCGAGGGTGACGAAGGTGATGAGCCGGGGATCCTCGCTGAAGTACAGAGCGGATGCGACATGCCAGAGGTCCGCGCCCCGCAGATACCCGGCTGCGGCTGCAGCTTCGAGCTCCCGAGTGAGCGGTCGGCCGGGCAGCACCCATTCGACCCTATCAAGGACCTCAGGCTCGAACGTCCGCTGCTCGCGCGCACAGGCTGCACGTAGTTCGGCCTCGAGCAGATTCGATGACACGAGCGTGGAAAGCGCGGCAAGCTGGCGGCTGACGGCCGGTCCTGTCGGCTCTTGAAAGGCGATCGCGGTCAGCGCCGATGCATCGACGTAGCCGACGCTCATTCGTCGCGGTCGGCGAGGAAGCGTTCGAGGGCGCCGGGTACGTGCGCGATGGCACGGGGTTCCTTGCGCGGCCCCCTCTTCCGTACCAACTCGCCCCTCCGCTCGAGTTCATCCATCCGTTCCTCGATAGTCTTCGCTTTTGGTTGGATCGGGTGGATCTCGGCCACCGGCTCTCCACGGTAAGTGACCGTCACGGTCTCGCCCTCCCGCACCTGGCGGAGGACTTCCGAGAAGCGCGCCTTGGCTTCGTAGGTCGAGTATGTGACTGCCATACGCCGATTCTAACTAGTCAGACTAGTCTGTCGCAATCTAGCGGAAAGTTCCCGTTGCACAGGGTCACTGCTCCCAGTAACGGCCTCGCTCAGCGAGGAACCGCTCAAGCGCACCTGGGATTGTCGCAACCGGGCGGAGCGGCTTCATTGGCCCCGTCGGCGGGACGAGCTCCCCGCGGCGGTCAAGCTCGGCGAGGCGCTCCTCGAATGGGTCCGAGGAGTTAGCTTCGGGGGCGTCGCGTTCGTCCGGGCGGTCATCACTCATGCAACCAGCGTACGCCGCCGAGCCGACGACACCAACGGGCTCAGTCGCCCGGCTCGAGCAACACCGCCGCCCCCGTCGCCAGCACGTCCATCAGCCGCTCCGCCGTCTCGTGCGCGCTCGCGTCGCCCGACGTGTCGAGGACTGCGCCGGGCAAGGCGCGCGCCTCGGCCTCGGCGGCGAAGCGGGCGTGCACCTCGCGCACGCGGTCCGCGTCGTTGCGGCCCGCGTCGCGGGTGAGCGTCGTCTCCACGTCGGGCAGCAGCGTCACCACCTGCACGAGCGCGTCGATGCCGTCGAGGGCGTCGCGGTACGCGGCGAGGTCGTCCGCGAACGCCACGTCGTCGATCACCACGGCGTAGCGGGCGGCGATGGTCTCGCGGGTGATGGCTGCGGCGTTGCGCGTGGCGAGCAGGCGCTGCTCGTCCCACTGCGCGTCGCCCGCCCACGGGTGGCGGTAGCCCGCGCACACCCACTGGCGCAGCGTGTCCACCTCGATGCGCAGCATGCGGTCGTAGCGCTCGGCGACGGCGAGGGTGAGCGAGGTCTTACCCGCGCCGGGCGGTCCGTTGACCAGCAGCACCTGGTTCACGCCTCGCCCCCCACTGGCTCGATGCGCAGCGAGATGTCGAGCGCGGGCGCGGAGTGGGTCAGCGCCCCGACCGAGATGAGATGCACCCCGGTCGCGGCAACCTCGCGCACCGTATCGAGCGTGATCCCGCCCGATGCTTCGAGGATGACCTGGTCGCCGATCTCGGCGGCGACGGCGGCCATCTCCGCAGGCGTCATGTTGTCGAGCAGGATCGCGTCGACACCCGCCTCGACGGCGGCGCGCGCCATCGCGCCGTCCACCACCTCGACCTCGATGCGCTGCGTGTGTGGCGCGGCTCGCCGCGCCTCGGCGACGAGTTGCGCGAGGCCGAGGCCGCGCTGCGCGCCGGCTTCGAGGTGGTTGTCCTTGATCAGGATGCCGTCGGCGAGGGTGTCGCGGTGGTTGCGCGCGCCGCCGACGCGGACCGCGTAGCGCTCCAGCTCGCGCAGGCCCGGCGTGGTCTTGCGAGTGTCCGTGATCTCCGCCGCGCCGCCCTCGGCGGCTCGCTCGACGAACGCGCGCGTCATTGTCGCGGTGCCGCTCATGCGCTGCAGCAGGTTCAGCGCCACGCGCTCCCCCGACAGCATCGCGGCGAGGGGCCCCGCTACCTCGGCGACCACGTCGCCCGGCTCGACGTGGGCGCCGTCCGGCGCACGCACCTCGAGGGCGAGGTCCGGGCTCATCTGCGCGAAGGTCTCGCGCACCACGTCGAGCCCGCAGACGACGCCTTGCTGCTTGGCGAGGAACGTCCCTTGCCCGCGCTGGCCGGGGGCCACCGTAATGCGCGTCGTCACGTCCTGGCGGGCGCGGTCCTCGGCGAGCGCCTCTTCGACGACGCGCCGCACGGCGCTGGGGCCGGGGGGTGCGATGTGCTGCTCCATGGATGGTCCTTGCTACTCGCCCGCGCGGAACACGAGGTGGCGTCGCCACGCCTCGCGCGGCTCGGGGAAGTCGCGCCGATAGTGCGCGCCGCGTGACTCCTCGCGCAGCAGCGCCGCCGCCGCCGCGAGCCGCCCGCTCGTGATGATCGAACGCAACTCGTGGTCTTCGTGCCTCGCGGTCGGCGGCAGCGCCGCCTCGAACGCCGCGAGGCGCTCCGCGGCGTCGGCAAGGCCCGCGGCGTCGCGCTCGATGCCGACCTGCTCCCACATCAGCCGCTGCACCGCCTCGCGCGTTGGCGGCTCCGAGGGCGTGGGCGAGGCTGCGACGGGCGGCAGCGTGTGCGCCTCGGGCGACGGCTCCGGCGGCCCCGCGCCGTCCTGGTCGCCGAAGAGGCGCTCGGAGAGGCGTCGTGCGAACACGACCGACTCCAGCAGCGAGTTGCTCGCGAGGCGGTTCGCGCCATGCACGCCCGTCGAGGTCACCTCGCCGACCGCGTACAGGCCCCGCAAGGTGGTCTCGCCCCACGTGTTCGTGCGCACGCCGCCCATCGTGTAATGCGCGGCGGGCGAGACGGGGATGGGGTCGCGCGCCATGTCGATGCCCGACTCCATGCACGTGCGGTAGATGTTCGGGAAGCGTGCCGCGAGCCAGTCGGCGTCGCGCGCGGTGACGTCGAGGTACACGCAGTCCGCCGAGGTCGCGCGCATCCTCGCCACGGCCGCGCGCGCCACGATGTCGCGCGGGGCGAGCTCGGCCAGCGGGTGCACGGACGGCATGAACCGCTCGCCGTCGGCATCGAGGAGCAGCGCGCCCTCGCCGCGCACGGCCTCGGAGATGAGGAACACGGGCGCGTCCGAACGGTGCATCGCCGTGGGGTGGAACTGCGTGAACTCCATGTCGCGCACTTCGGCGCCCGCGCGGAACGCGAGGGCGACGCCGTCGCCGGTCGCCGACTCGATGTTCGTCGTGAAGCGGTAGAGGCGGCCCGCGCCGCCGGTCGCCAGCACCACGTGTGGCGACTCGCAGCGCAGCGTCGCGCCGCCGGCGAGCATCGCCTCGACGCCCACCGCGCGGCCGTCCTCAACGAGGATGCGCTCGACGGGCGCGTGCTCGATGACCGTGATGTGCTGCCGCTGGACGAGCGAGGAGAGCGACAGCTCGATCTCCAGCCCCGTCTGGTCGCCGCCCGCGCGCAGCACGCGGCGGCCGGCGTGCGCCCCCTCGCGCGCGAGCGCGATGCTGCCTCCGTGCGTGTCGAAGCGCACGCCGTACCGCACGAGGTCGGCGACGCGGCCGGGCGCCTCGGTGCAGAGCACGCGCGCAGCTTCCTCGTCGACGAGGCCCGCGCCGGCCTCGATGGTGTCGCGGAGGTGCTGTTCCGGCGAGTCGTGCTCGTCGATGGCGGCGGCGATGCCGCCCTGCGCGTAGCGCGTGTTCGCCTCGTCGATCGCGCCCTTGGTGACGATGACCGCGCTCGCGCCGCGCTCGCTGGCCTGCAGCGCGACGAAGAGCCCGGCAATGCCGGACCCGACGACGAGCACGTCCGCGCTCACGGCGCGCGTCGTGCCCTGCTCTTGCCCCACCACGCTACTCCTCGACCTCGACGGAGGGCTCGTAGGCGCGGATCGCGTCGACGACCTCGGGCCAGTCGGCCGGCGTCTCGGCGCGGCCGCTCTGCGCGTTGACGTAGGCGTAGCGATGCCGCATCCGCGCCACGGCCTGCCCGCTCGACTCGGCTGCGACCTCGCAGTCGAAGGTTAGGCGGCCGGGGCGCAACTCGGCGCAGCGCAGCCGCACCAACGCGGCGTCGTCCCAGCGCAGCGGCGCGAGGTAGCGCACCTCGCTGCTCGCCTGGAAGCGCAGCACGTCGCGGTGGCTCGGGATGCCGGTCTCGCGGTCGTACGCCTCGAGGGCGATCTCGGTGAGCGCGAGCAGCACGCCGCCATGGACGAACGGCGTCCCGCCGAAGCTGTCGGTGTGGCGCAGCGGGAGGCGCGTCTCGAAGCGGTACTCGTGGTCAGGCGCCGGCACGGCGCAGCGCCAGCATGCGCTCGAGGGCGATGCGGGCGTTCGCCTGCTCCCCCTCGGGCACCACGAGCCGGTTCACGACCCGCCCCTCGGCCAGCGACTCCATCACCCACGCCAGGTACGCCGGGTGCACGCGGTACATCGTGCTGCACGGGCAGACCACCGGGTCGAGGCAGAACACCGTCTTGTCCGGGTGCTCCTTCGCGAGCCGTGAGACGAGGTTGATCTCCGTCCCCACGCCGATCACCGAGCCGGCGGGCGCCTCGGCCACATAGCGTGCGATGTACGCCGTCGAGCCGGTCGCGTCGGCGGCCTCGACGACCTCATGGCGGCACTCGGGGTGGACGACGATCTTCGCGTCGGGGTACTGCTCGCGCGCCGCGTCGATCTGCGTGGTGCTGAAGCGCTGGTGCACGGAGCAGTGGCCCTGCCACAGGATGATGCGCGAGCGCTCGAGGTCCTCCTCGGACGCGCCGCCGAGGTTCCCGGCGGGCAGCCGCCAGTTCCACAGCACCATCTCCTCGAGCGGCACGCCCATCGCGTGGCCGGTGTTGCGGCCGAGGTGCTGGTCGGGGAAGAAGAAGACCCGCTTGCCCTGCGTGAACGCCCACTCCAGTACCTCGACGGCGTTCGAGGAGGTGCAGACCACCCCGCCGTGCTCGCCGCAGAAGGCCTTCAGGGAGGCGGCCGAGTTCATGTAGGTGACCGGGATGATGTCGTCGCCGCTGCCGAAGAGGTCCTCGAGCTCCCGCCAGGCGGCGCGCACGTCGCCGGGGGCGGCCATGTCAGCCATCGAGCAGCCCGCTTCCATGTTCGGGAGGACGACCTGCTGGTGGGGGGCCGAGAGGATGTCGGCGGCCTCGGCCATGAAGTGCACGCCGCAGAAGACGATGAACTCGGACTCGGGCCGCTCCGCCGCGTACTGGGCGAGCATGAAGGAGTCGCCGCGCTCGTCAGCGAACCGGATGATGTCCTCGCGCTGGTAGTGGTGCCCGAGCACGACCGCACGGTCGCCGAGGGCCGCGCGCGCGGCTTCGATGCGCGCGACGAGCTCCTCGGCGCCGAGCGCGTGGTACTCATCGGGGATGTCGCGCTGCCAGGAGCCGAACGAGACTTCGCTGGTCAGCGGGATCGTGTCGATGCCGACGTCCGACTCGCACTGGAGCTGCGGGATGAGCGCCGGGGTGGGGCTGATGGTCGTGACCATAACGGCGATCCTGTCGCCGGGACGGCGCCGCGCCGGGCGCGAACGGCCATCCGGGCATAGTTTGTGTACCGAGTACGCTAAGACTTCGCGTACATCGTACGCCTACTCGCGCGAGGGCGTCAACGATCAGCCGCGCGACCATCGCCGCGCTCGGATAGACTCGATGTGGTGCGCGGCGTGTGCCGGATGAGGAGAGCGTGGGCGGCATGGAGTTCCGAGTGCCGAAGGTGGTGCGGGCAGCGCTGGCGGGTGTGAGCGCGTTGCTCTCGCGCACCCTCGAACGCGCCGGGCTGCGCGGGACTCGCGCTGCTACCCCGCGCCGCACCGGGTTCCTTCGCGGGCTCCGGGTGCCGGACGACTTCGACGAGATGTACGCCGACGAGATCCAGGCGATGTTCGAGGGGCGCTCGTAGGGCGGCGGCCGCCTATTCCGGGTCCGCGCTCTCGTCTACCCGGTAGACGGTGGGCAGCTCGCGGATGGCCGCGCCCACCAACCGGTCGGCGGACACGAGGTCGAACTGGGACTGGAGATTCAGCCAGAACTCGGCATCGACGCCGAACCAGTGTCCGAACCGCAGGGCGGTATCACCGGTCACGCCGCGCTTGCCGGCGATGATCTGGCTGATGCGGTTCGGAGGCACACCGATCTGGCGGGCGAACTCCGTCGGAGTCACGTCATACTCCACAAGCTCGCCCTTGAGAACCTCGCCCGGGTGTACGGCTTGCCTGAACATCGACCTGCTCCTCCCCGCTAGTGGTAGTCGACGATCTCAACGTCGTACGGGCCTGAATCCCCGTCAGCCCATGTGAAGCAGAGACGCCACTGCCGGTTGATCCGAATCGAGTACTGTCCTGCCCTGGCGCCGCGGAGAGCCTCGAGACGGTTGCTCGGTAGCATCCGCAGCGTATCCAGCGAGGTGGCCGCGTTCAGGATCGAAAGCCGTCTCGCCGCCTGTGCCTCAAATCCCTGGAACGCCGAGACGAACGTGCCCGCCGCGAATGACTCGGTCCGCCTGTCCCGGTATCCAAGAATCATGCAGGGCCACCGTAGCCTGCTGTACGATGTACGTCAAGCGTACATGACCTCACCTGCCTCACAGGAACACCGGCTCGCGGGTCGTGAAGCGGTAGAGGCGCGCCGGCCGGTGCGCGCCCTCGCGGCGCACCTCGTCCGTGGGCTCGATCACCGCGTTGCCGAGCATGCGCTTGCGGAAGTTGCGGCGGTCGAGGGACTCACCGCCGAGGATCGCTTCGTACGTCGACTGCAGCTCGCGCAGCGTGAAGCGCTCCGGCAACAGCCCGTAGGCGATGTTCGTGTAGTCGAGCTTCGCGCGGACGCGCACCACCGCCTGCTCGATCACCTCGTTGTTCGCGAACGCCAGCCGCGGCAGCTCGCCGACCGGCAGCCACGCCGGCCGCCACGCATCGCCCGGCTCTGAGCGCAGCCGCACGACATTCGCGTCGACGAGCGCGAAGTACGCGATGGCGACGCTCGGCTGCGTGCGGTCGAGCCCGGACTGAGTGAAGAGCTGCTCCAGGTACACATCGCCCGCGCCCGTCTCCTCCACGAGCTTCGCCGCCGCCGCGGCGTCGAGCGACTGCCCGCCGTCCCACACGCCGCCGGGCAACGCCCACGCGCCCGCCTCCGGGTCCGCGTCGCGGTGCACGAGCAGCACCTGCAGGCGCTCCTCGATGATCGCGAAGATCACGACGATGGTCGCGACGGCGGGTGAGTCGGAGGTCATCGCGTCGTCCTCGGCGGCATGACGCGCGGGCGCGCTTACACGACGGTCAGCGGCACGTCGCCGAGGCGCTGCGCCGCCGCGCGGCTGCCCCGCAGCGACCACGGCGTGGCCTCGGCGATGGCGACGTCCACGAGCGAGCCGACGAGGTCGCGCCCCTCGAAGTGGACGAGCTGGCCGCCGCGCGCACGGCCGGTGGCGACCATCGCGCCGTCGCGGTCCTCCTCGCGTTCCACGAGCACCTCGAGGGTGCGGCCGAGCAGCCGGTCGTGCTTCGCGGCGGCGCTGCGCGAGTGGATCTCCTCGACGACCTTGAGGCGCTGCTTCTTCACCTCGCGCGGCACGTCGTCCTCGAGCTTGCGGTATGCGTACGTGCCCGGCCGCGGCGAGTAGGCGGCGACGTGGATCACGTCGAACTGCAGACGCTCCAGCAAGTCGACCGTGCTCTGGAACTCGTCCTCGGTCTCGCCGGGGCAACCCACGATCACGTCGGTGGCGATCGTCGCCTCCGGCATGCGCGAGCGGATGCGCCCGAGGCGCTCCTCGTACTCGGCGACGGTGTAGCCGCGCCGCATGCGCTCCAGCATGCGGTCGTCGCCCGACTGCACGGGGATGTTGAAGTGCTCGCAGACCTTCGGCAGGTCGGCGACCGCGTCGATGATGCGGTCGGTCATGTCCTTCGGGTACGAGGTCAGGAAGCGCACGCGCTCGACGCCATCGATCTCCTCGATCCCCTCGAACAGGGTCGCGAGGTCCGCCGGTGCGTCGAGGTCGTGCCCGTACGCCTCGACGGTCTGGCCGAGCAGCGTCACCTCGCGCACGCCGAGCATGGCGAGGTGCCGCACCTCGGCGAGCACGTCGCCGGGCTCGCGCGACTCCTCGCGGCCGCGTCGCAGCGGCACGATGCAGTAGGTGCAGAACTTGTCGCAGCCGTGGACGACGGGCACGTAGGCCGTCGGGCCTGTCGGCGCGCCGAAGGTCTCGGCCCAGAACTCGCCCTCGGAGACATCGCGGTCGCCGCCGCCTCGCTCCAGCGCGGCGTCCAGCACCGGCTCGAACTGCTGCGGCCGCGCCCACACGTCGACCCACGGGAAGCGCCGTTCGAGGGCCTTGCGCTGCGTGTCCTCCTCGGGCCCGACCATGCAGCCCATGACAGCGATCTGCACGTCCTCGCCGCGCTCGCGGCGCTGGCGCAGGTGGTGGAGGCGGCCGTACGCGCGGTCCTCGGCGTGCTGCCGCACTGAGCACGTGTTCACCACGGCGAGGTCGGCGCGGTCGGGGTCATCGGCAGCGGCGTACCCGATCTTCTCGAGCCCGGCGATGAGCTTGAGGGAGTCGGCCTGGTTCATCTGGCAGCCGAGGGTCCAGACGTGGTAAGTCGGCACGGTGCGCCCCTCGGGTGTCCTCGATGGTCGTGCGGGGTCTTGATGGCGGAGGGGGTGGGATTCGAACCCACGATCCCGAAGAAGGGATAAGCGCTTAGCAGGCGCCCGCACTAGGCCACTATGCGACCCCTCCACAGCGATCGTAGGGGGCGGGGGCTCAGGGGGGCAAGCGGGCGGGCGTGCGCCCCCCTTTCAACCCGGGGCTGTGCTTGCGCAGGTGGCTCCGAATCGCACGCGAACGAGCCCCACCCGGCGGGGCTCATCCCGACAGTGGAGTGAATCGTCGCTACAGCAGCCCTGCGTCGCGGAGTTGCTGCTGCATCGTCGCGCCGATGTCCGAGGGGGACTCGGAGACGGCGGCGCCGGCGGCACGCAGCGCCTCCTTCTTCGCGTCGGCGGTGCCGGCGCGGCCGGCGATGATCGCGCCGGCGTGGCCCATGCGGCGGCCCGGAGGGGCCGTCGCGCCGGCGATGAAGGCCGTCACCGGCTTCGACATCTGCCCGATGTAGTCGGCGGCCTCCTGCTCGGCCGTCCCGCCGATCTCGCCGATGAGCACGACGGCAGCCGTGTCGGGGTCGGCCTCGAACAGCGCGAGCGCCTCGGCCTGCGTGGTGCCGATGATCGGGTCGCCGCCCACGCCGACGCTCG
>CAZMCK010000038.1:0-19800 GCA_964565075.1 uncultured Dehalococcoidaceae bacterium | reverse complement strand
GTGCCGGTTCGGAGACCGGCGCTCCATGCTGCCCGCCGTCACCCCGCGCGGCTGCCGCGGCGCACAGCGCGAGCGCCGTCAGGCGCGCGGGCGCGAGGTTGAGCGCGTCGTCGGCTCGCGCCGCGGCCTCGCCGAGGTCCGCCCAGCGCTCGTCGCGGTACCCCCACATCGCGTCGAGGGTATTCACGGCGCGGTACGCCCACGCCGCGGGGAGCCCGCCGACGGCGTACCACAGCCACGGCGCGACCACCCCGTCGCTCAAGTTCTCCGCCACCGACTCGATGGTCGCCGCGGCCACCTCGGATGCGTCGAGGTCGCGCGTATCGCGGCTCACGAGGTGCGTACCGAGCAGCGTCCGCGCCTCGTCAAGCGCGCCCGCGCGCAGCGCGCCCTCGACCTCGCCCGCGCGGCTGAGGAGCGTGCGCAGCGCGAGGCTGAGCGAGAGCGCCCCGGCGTCGACGGCCACGCGCCGCAGTCCAGAGCCGCCGAGACGCGCCGAGAGCTGCCACGCAGCGAGCGCCGCAACGAGCGGAAGCCCGGCAGCGACACCTCGGCCGTAGCGCCGCCGCTCCTCCGCGCCCTCGGGCGCGAACCCCTCGAGGGTGCGGGCGAGCGAGCCGATGGCTCCGACGGGGTGGAGCCGCGTCGGCGGGTCGCCGGCGACGCCGTCGATGGCCACGGCGAGGGCGAGTGTGAGCGCGCGCCGCATCTCAGAAGTCGATGCCTCGCTGCGCCTTGATGCCCTGCTGGAACGGGTGCTTCACCTCGGTCATCTCGGAGACCAGGTCGGCGAACTCCACCAGCTCGGGCGCGGCGTTGCGGCCGGTCATGATGATGTGCGTGTCGGCAGGACGGTCGCGCAGCACCGAGATCACCTCACCGGCCTCGAGCCAGCCGTAGGTCACCGGGTATGTGATCTCGTCGAGCACGACGAGGTCGTACGCGGCCGACTCGATCTTCTCGCGCGCCAGCGCCCAGCACTCGCGTGCGAGTGCGATGTCCTTGTTGATGTCCTTCGAGAGCCAGGTGAAGCCGTCGCCGAGCGGGATCATCTCGATGCCCATGCGCTTCGCGGCGCGCGTCTCGCCGTAGTTCGCGGTCTTCGACTTGATGAACTGCAACCAGCAGACCTTCCAGCCCCGCCCCCACGCGCGCATCGTGACCCCGAGCGCCGAGGTGGTCTTGCCCTTGCCGTTGCCGGTGTAGAGCAGCACCAGCGGGTGCCGCTTGGGGACCGGGGCCTCCTCGGTGTCCGGAGGTGCGAGGTCGTCGTCGGGCTCGCGCCACTTCTCCGTCGTCATCTCAGGACTCCAGGCGCGAGGGGATCACGACCGGCGCGCCCGACGCTGGGTGCGGCAGCACCGTCACGCCGCTGCCGTACACCCGCTGCACGTGCTCCGGCGTGACCACGTCGGACGGCGGCCCCTCGGCGACCACCTCGCCGCGGTCGAGCAGCACGACACGGTCGCAGTAGGCGGCGGCCAGCGTCAGGTCGTGGACCACGAGCAACACGCCCGAGCCACCCGCAGCAAGCTCCGTGACCAACTCGAGGATCTCGACCTGCGCGTGCGCGTCGAGGTTCGAGGTCGGCTCGTCGAGCAGCAGCAGCGGCGCCTCCTGCGCGAGGGCGCGGGCGATGAAGGCGCGCCGCCGTTCGCCGCCGGAGAGCGAGCCGAGCTCGCGGTCAGCGAACTGCTCGCAACCCGCGCGCCGCATCGCCTCGTCGGCGGTGTCGAAGTCGTGACGCGACTCGTTGGCGAGCAGCCCGAGGTGCGGGTGGCGTCCGAGCACCACGAGGTCGCGGACGCGCATCGTCGCGGGGGCCTCGGGGAGCTGCTGCACGACGGCCACCCGCCGCGCCAGCTCCCGGCGCGGGAGCGCGTCGAGATCGTCGCCCCCGATCGCGACCTCGCCCCCCGAGGGATCGAGGAGGCCCGTGACGACGCGCAGCAGCGTGCTCTTGCCTGCCCCGTTCGGTCCGACGAGCCCGACCACCTCGCCGCGCCCGACGCGCACCTCGACGTCCCGCAGGATCGCCTGGCCCCCGAGCTCGACGTGGATGCCCGCGGCCTCCAGGAGTGGCGCCGTCGAGGGCGTCACGGTGGACGGAGCCGCGTCGCGGTTGAGTGCGGTCATGGTGGTCACAGCGGGGCCGCCCGTCGCGTGCGGAGCAGCCAGAGGAAGAACGGCCCGCCGAGCAGCGCCGTGAGCACCCCGACCGGCACCTCCTGCGGCGACAGCATGGTCCTCGCCAGCAGGTCGACGAGGATGAGGAACGAGGCCCCGAACAGCGCCGCCAGCGGCAGCAGCCGCCGGTGGTCGCCGCCGAAGGCGAGCCGCACCGCGTGCGGCACGATCAGCCCGACGAAGCCGATCACCCCGGCGATCGCCACGGCCGTAGCCGCGGTGAGCGAGGCGGCGGCGAGCACGATCAGCTTGGTGCGCGTGACGGGGACGCCGAGCTGCGACGCCTGCTCCTCGTCGAGCTGGAGCACGTTCAGCACCCTCGCGTGCATCGCGACGATGACCGCGCCGACCACGAGGTAGGGCGCAGCCCAACCGATGCGCTCCCAGTTCGAGGTGTTAAAGCCGCCGAAGAGGAACGAGAAGATCGGCCGCGCCTGCTCGCCGCCGGTCAGCAGGATGAACGCGGTCGCCGCCCCGAAGACGGCCGAGAGCGCGACCCCGGCGAGGATCAGCGTCGTGCTGTCCACCCCGCCTCCGCCCGTCGCCAGCAGGTAGACGAGCACGACGGTGCCGAGCGCGCCTGCGAAGGCGAAGACGGGTACCCAGCCAAAGCCGTAGGCGTCGGTCGAGAGCGGCGAGATGATCGCGATCGCCGCCCCGAGCGCTGCGCCCGAGGCGACGCCGAGCAGGAACGGCCCGGCGAGCGGGTTGCGGAACACCCCCTGGTACGAGGCCCCGGACAGCGCGAGCGCCGCTCCGACGGCCCCTGCCGCGATCACGCGCGGCAGGCGGATGTCGAGCACGATCGTCTCCTGCGTGGCCGGCACGGTGACGTCGATGGTCACCATCGGCAGCCGGTCGAGGAGGATGCGCAGCACGGTCGCGGGCGGGATGTCGGCCGCGCCCTGCGTCAGCGCCACGAGCGCGACCACAACGAGCAACACGGCGGCGGCAAGCGCCGGTCCGGGCGCGCGCGGGACGGCGCGGGGCAGCCACGCGGCGCGAGCCGGGGGCGGTGGGGCGACCGCCTCGCCCATGCGTGCGCCGAGGGATTCGCGTGCCACGAAAACGCCCCTCCGGTGCGAGGGGCGGTGTCCAGCGATGCCGGTGCGGCGAGGCCGCATGGCATGCCGTCGCCTGTCCTCGCAGGTTCGCGACATCGCGCAGGCCGGTGTTCTGGCTTACCCCGGCGGCGGCTCACGCCGCGCCATGGCTCACAGTTGCGGGACAGCGCCGGACTCGCACCGGCTTCCCCAGCTGCTGCGCGACGATCACCGTAGCACGGCCTCGCCCGCCCGGCCACGCGCGAGGGCTACCCCTCGGCGTCGCCTTCCCAGCGCGTCTGCGTCTCCACGAACGCGCCCTCGAGCCACGCATGGCCGACCCGGATGCGGAGCGAGTAGAGCCACACCTCCTCGCCCTCGGGCGCCTCACCCGCGAGCAGGTCGAACGGCTCGCCGGTCTCCGGGTTGACGTACTTCCCGGCGAACGCGGCCACGACCGCCTCCGGCGCATCCTCGAACGCGTGCCGCTCGACGACACCCTCGATGATCGCGACGTCCTCGGCGCTCTCGTGGTGCGCGACCGCGTAGGGCTGGTGGTGGAGGTTGCGCACCTTCTGCCCGCCGGTGCCGAACCACAGCTCGTCGCCCACGAGGACGCCCCACACGGGCATCGAGTGCGGACGCCCGTCGGGCCGGGTCGTCGCGAGCCAGTACGACGTCGCGGCGCGCAGCCGCGAGAGCGCGCGCTCGCGCATGTGCTCGACAGCCATCCCGCACCTCCATGCAAAGCGCCGGCCCGCGAGGTCGCGGGCCGGCGTGTGTGCGTTGCCTGCGAGGTGGGAGCTAGCCGCGAGGCAGCCCCAGCCCGCGCGTGGCGATGATGTTGCGCTGCACTTCCGAGCTGCCGCCGGCGATCGTCGAGGGGATCGAGCGGACGTAGCCGCGGATGTGGTCACCCTTGAGCACCTCGCGGCCGTCGCCCGGCCAGATCAGCGAGTGCAGGCCGAAGGCGCGCACGCCCACGCGGTGCAGCTCCTGGCCCTGCTCGCTCGCGAACATCTTGCCCATCGACGCCTCGTAGTTCGGGACGAGGCCCGCCGCCTGCATCGAGGCGACGCGGAGCGAGAGGTTGTACGAGATCTCGGTCGCGATGTAGCGCTCCGTGATGCGGTCACGGATCGCCTGGCTGCGGCCCAGCAGCGAACGGCCGTCGTTCACGACCGCGTCCAGCAGCGCCGTCAACTGCAGCTGCTGCTCCACGGGCGCGCCGATGCCGGAGCGCTCGAAGTCGAGCAGGGTCATGCCGACGTACCAGCCGCGGTTCTCCTCGCCGAGTACGTTCGCGGCCGGCACGCGCACGTCCTCGAAGAAGACCTCGTTGATGTGGTGGCCCCACGCGGCGTCGATGAGCGGCCGGACGTTGATGCCGTCCTGGTGGATGTCGTCGATCATGATGAACGAGATGCCGCGGTGCTTCGGCGCGTCCGGGTTGGTGCGCACCAGGGCGAACACGGCGTCCGCCTTGTGGGCGCCCGAGGTCCAGATCTTCTGGCCGTTGACGATGTACTCGTCGCCGTCGCGGACGGCGCGGGTCTGCAGGCTGCCGAGGTCGGAGCCGGCGCCGGGCTCGGAGTAGCCCTGCGCCCAGGCGACCTTCCCAGACAGGATGTCGCCGACGTACTTCTCCTTCTGCTCGTCCGTGCCGTGCACCAGCACCGTCGGGCCGAGCAGCGCCACGCCGGAGCCGCCGACGGAGGGCGCCTGCGCGCGCGCCATCTCCTCGTTGAAGATGACCTGCTCCATCGCCGTCAGCCCGGCGCCGCCGTACTCGACGGGCCAGTGCGGCGCGATCCAGCCGTTCTCGGAGAGCGCCCCGGCCCACTCGGCGGCGGCGTCGATGATCGACTGGTCCTCGCTCACGCGGTCGGCGTACCACGCGAAGAAGCCGTCCATCTCGGCTTCCTCGCCGGTCTCGATGCGCTGCCGGTAGCGCGCCGGCATCCGCTCGCGGATGAAGGTGGCGACCTTGTCGCGGAAGGCCGCCTGTTCTGCGTCGTCGTTCCAGTTCATGGTGTGTCCTCGCTCCGTCGCGATGTGGTGCGCCGATGATGCGCCGTAACGCGCGCCGTGGCAAACCTCGGACGGCCATGGAACCCGTCTGCGGGCTGCCGCGGCGGCTCGCGGCTGGTAGCCTGCCCGCCGTACCCGCACGGAGGTGCCCACATGCCCGAGTCCCTGACCCCCGAGCTGATCGAGCTCCGCGACCGCACACAGGCGCTCGTCGACGACCTGCGCGCGCTCGAAGCCGACCTCCCCGACGACCTCGACGCGCCCATCCCCACGGAGATCGCCGCGCAGGCGCGCGAGCGCTCACAGGCCGCGGGCCTGTTCGGCATGACCCAGCCCGCCGAGTTCGGCGGCACGAACGCCGGTCCGCTGGAGCTGACCGTCGCACGCGAGACCGTCGCGGCCGGCAACCTGCGCCTCGGGCGCAGCGTCTTCGGGCCGGGCCCGGGCGTGCTCCGCACCGCCGAGGGCGACGCCCGAGACCGATTCCTCGAGCCCGTGCTGCGCGGCGACAAGCAGGGCTCGTTCGCCTTCACCGAGCCGGGCGACGCGCTCAAGCCGACGTGGGCCGTCCGCGACGGCGACGACCTGCTCGTCACCGGCCGCAAGGCCTACGTGAGCGGCGGCGCCACCGCCGACTTCTACTCGGCGCTCATCAACGTCGAGGACGGCGAGCAGGGGCCGGGCGGCACCGCGATGCTGGTTATCGAGGCCGGGACGCCGGGTGTCAGCATCGACCACTCCTTCGTCTCGATGGACGGCGGGGGTCACGTCTCCCTCTCCTTCAGCGAGGCGCGCGTGCCGGTGGCGAACGTGATCGGCGCGATCGGCGAGGGGATGCCCCGGGCGCTGGGAAACATCAACGACATGCGCCTCGGCGTGGCCGCCGAGTGCACGGGCCTCTCGATGTGGACCACGGACTACACGACGGAGCACCTCAAGGCGCCGCACCGTAGCGGCACGCCGCTCGGTGAGCGCGAGGGCGTGCGGCTGCGCTACGCCGACATGCGCGTCGAGACGTACGCGGCGCGCAGCATGCTCTACCGCAGCGCGCGGCTGCGCGACTCCGGCGACGACGCGATCAACGAGATCGCGGCGACGAAGATGTTCGCGGCGGAGGCCGTCGGCCGCCACGTGGACACGGCGATCCAGCTCGCGGGCGGGCAGGCGCTCATCGTCGGTCACCCGCTCGAGGCCCTGTACCGGCGCGTGCGAGCGCTGCGGCTGGGCGAGGGCGCCTCGGACCTCCTGCGCATCAACATCGCGCGCGGCGTGTTCGAGTTCGACGCCGGGCGGCTGTAGCGCGTCACTATGGAACGTAGCCAAGATCGCGACCGCGTACCTCGGAAGAACCCGTTCATCCACACGGATGCAGACGGCCCTCTCATATTCGAATCGGATGACGGATTCGAACCGGATGACGGACCGGCGAAGGAGCGCATCTGGCGACTGGACGCCGACGGCGACCCGACGCCGCTCGAAGTGGCGAAGTACAAGAACGAGGACGCCCTACAGGAGTTGGTAGCCGACCACCCGGAGGTCCTGGAGCGCGTTACGCCCGACGACCCTCGTCGCTGGCTGCTGATCAGCCGCGAGATGGGCATCCCCGACAGCACCGAGGCCGGGGACCGCTGGTCCATCGATCACCTATTGATCGATCAGGACGCCGTCCCGACGCTGGTCGAGGCGAAGTTGAGCGACAACCCGGAGATTCGGCGCAAGGTCGTCGGCCAGTTGCTTGAGTACGCCGCTCACGCGACGCGCTACTGGACAATCGAGAAGATCCGGGCCTCCTTCGAGGCAGAGCACGGCGGTGCGGAGCGTGCTCGCGCCCGCCTTGCCGAGTTCCTCGAACAGGAAGATGCGGGGGACGGCACGTACGAGGCCTTCTGGGACGAAGTTGGCACGAACCTGCGCGCCGACAACATCCGCCTGGTATTCGCCGTGGACCGGATTCCCGATGAGCTGGAGCACATCGTGTCGTTCCTCAACCGCAACATGGCGCACGTTGAAGTGCTGGCGGTGGAACTCAAGCAGTTCACGAGCGTCGGTACCGGCTTCCGTACGCTCGTGCCGCGTGTGGTCGGTCACTCGGACGGTCGCCGTGCGCGTGCGAGCGGTCCCCGACGCACGCTGACGATGGAGACATTCCTGCCCGAGTTCACGGACGACAACGTACGTGAAGCCGCCCGCGAGGTGCTGGAACGGTCAGAAGAGGCCGGTGCGACCCTCGGATGGGGCGCGGCCGGCGTCAGCATCCGCGGGACTTCCCCAGCGCGGCCCGGGTTCGTCACCGTCGCCTGGCTCTCCCCCGCGGGAAAGAGAACCGGAATGACGACCCGGGACTTCTCCTTCGGATCGAGCATCCTCGATGACACCGAAATGCCGCCGACGGCGTCACTCCGCGAGGTTCTCACCCGGTACATCAGCCAGTTCGAAGCCGATTCGTGGGCGCACCACAATTCCCTACGGGAGACCGTGTGGGAGGTCGCACCTGACGACGCAGTGCAGCACATCGCAACGCTCTGCGAGCGAGTCGAGGGCGTGCTCCGCGAACTCGCCGCCCTCCCACCCGCCGACGAGTAGCCCTCGATCGCCGCAGCGTGCCACGCCTCCGCCCCTCTCAGCGTCGGGCCCGATCCGTGGTAGCGTCGGGCGGGCTGGCCGCTGAACCCGCGACGGAGCGCCTGCCCGGCAAGACGCGAAGGGGTGAGGTATGTCCACATACGTCGTGCTCGTGAACTGGACGGCCCAGGGCATCGAGCAGATCCAGGAGAGCCCGGACCGACTCGTCGCCGCGCGCTCCGCCATCGAGTCGGCGGGCGGCCAGCTTGTCGCGTTCTACACGACCCTCGGTGAGTACGACGCGGTCGCCGTCGTCGAGGCTCCGGACGACGCCGCCCTCGCCACGGTCCTGCTGAACATCGCCCGCGGCGGCTCGGTCCGCACCACCACGCTGCGCGCCTTCACCGAGGACGAGTTCGAGGGCATCATCGCCGCCCTGCCGTAGACGCGACGCGCCGCGCCTTCCAGGCCGAACGCCCGGGACTCGGGATTCGCTCACTCACTGGCCCACCCGCGGCACGCGAGTCGGGGCCGCCATCAGGCGAGTCCTTCCCGGTAGCCCGCAATAGAGCGAGCAGAGACACGCCTCTGCGCACCTCATCAGGCGGAAACCGGCCTGCTCCGGCAGGCGAAACCGCGCATGGCCCTTCACGCGCGGATCGATCCGGGCTATACATCGTGCGGGACACGGGAACACCAGGAGAATCGAGGTGCGGCATGCCGGGACCACTGGCGGGTGTCAAGGTGTTCGAGGTATCGCAGATCGTGGCCGGGCCCTACGCCGGCCAGACGCTCGCGGACTTCGGCGCCGACGTGGTGAAGTGCGAGCCCCCGGGCGGCGAGGGCCTGCGCGTGCTGGGCGAGTTCGTGCCCGGCGAGAGCAAGGCGTTCCACACGCTCAACCGCGGCAAGCGCAGCCTGGTGCTGGACCTCAGCAACGACGCCGGGCAGGCGGCGGTGCACCGCCTCATCCCGGAGTTCGACGTCTTCCTCATCAACTCGAGGCCCGGCGTCCCGCAGCGGCTCAACGTCGACTACGAGACGCTGATCCAGTACCGCCCGGACCTGGTCTACATCGAGAACAGCGGCTACGGCGACCGCGGGCCGGGCGCGGAGCGCTCCGGCTCGGACATCATCGCGCAGGCGTACAGCGGCCTGATGGCCGCCGACGGCAAGGTCGACGAGTACGGCGCGCCGGAGATGATCACCGCGACCGCGCCCGGCGACTACCACGCCGGCCTTGGCGCCGCGCTCGGCGTGGTGGCCGCGCTCTTCCACCGCGAGCGGACCGGCGAGGGTCAGCACATCGCGAGTTCGCTGCTGGCCGCGGGGCTCAACCTCGCGAGCGGCTCGGTGAGCCGACTGCCCGTGTTCGACGCGATGGTCACGGACCCCGCGATGCAGCGGCTCCATGAGGCGCGCGAGCGCGGCGAGAGCTACGAGGCCCAGCTCGCCGCCAAGGGGAGCATGTTCGACATGCTCGGCAAGGCGTTCCGCCTCTACTACGGCGGCTACAGCGTGAAGGACGGCGCGGTCATCCTCGGCGCACTCACCCCGGCGAACCGCGACCAGTTCCGGCGCGCGCTCGGCGTCGAGGACGACCCGACGGCCGCAGAGGACTTCAACGCGCTGGACCCGGCGAACAACGAGATCGCCGAGGCGATGCTGGACCGCATCCGCAACATCATGCTCACGAAGACGATGGACGAGTGGATCGAGGCGTTCGACGCCGTCGGCGCGCCCGCCTCGAAGGTGAACCACCCGGAGGAGATGGCCGATGACCCGCAGGTGCAGGCCATGGGCTACATGGTGGACCTGGACCACGAGCTGACGGGCCCCGAGCAGATGGTCGGCCCGATCGTCCAGATGTCGAAGACGCCGACCGGCAACAACATGGCGTCGCCCACCCTCGGGCGGCACACCGACGAGCTCCTGAAGGAGCATGGCTGGAACGACGAGGAGATCGCGGCGCTGCGTGCGGCGGGTGGTACCGACTAAGCGCCGCACGGCTCGGCATAACGCGTAGAATAGGCCGCGTCCCGGCGGGAGAGCCGGGCCGCTGGTGAGAAACCGAGGACACCATGGACTGGTCAGACAACGCAGAACAGGCAGCCTTCCGCGCGCAGGTGCAGCAGGTCATCAACGACGGTCTGCCCGAGCACTACCAGGAGATCGCCAAGCAGGGCGGCGGGATGTTCGAGGAGGGCTGGCAGGCCGACCGCAAGTCCGACGACCCGGTGCGCCGCGGCGCGGCCGAGGACTGGTCGCGCGCGCTGGCCGACCGCGGCTGGGTCGCCCCCCACTGGCCGAAGGAGTACGGCGGCGCGGGCCTGAGCTCGTGGGAGCAGTACATCTACAAGGAGGAGCTGGCGAAGGCCGCGGCCCCCGTCGTCGGCGGCGGCGGCGTCTCGCTGCTCGGCCCCACGCTCATCGTGCACGGCACCGACGACCAGAAGGAGAAGTACCTGCCCGGCATCCTCTCCGGGGAGGTCGCCTGGGCGCAGGGCTACTCGGAGCCGGGCGCCGGCTCCGACCTCGCGGGCCTGCAGACCCGCGCGATGCGCGACGGTGACGAGCTGGTCGTCAACGGGCAGAAGATCTGGACCTCCGGCGCGCAGTTCGCGGACAAGCTGTTCGCGCTGGTGCGCACCGACCCGAACGCCCCGAAGCACCGCGGCATCTCGTTCCTGCTCTTCGACGACATCAAGTCGCCGGGGCTCACGGTGCGGCCGCTGATCAGCATGTCGTGGAAGCACATCTTCAACGAGACGTTCTTCGAGGACGTGCGCACGCCGGCCACCAACATCGTCGGCGAGGAGAACCGCGGCTGGTACGTCGGCATGACCCTGCTCGACTACGAGCGCTCCTCGGTCGACAGCGCGGTCAACGACCGCGTCTCGATGGAGCACCTCATGGCGTACGTGAAGACCGAGGAGGGCGCGGTCCGCAACCGCCTGGACATCCCCAGCGTGCGCGGCGACCTGGCAGACGCGTGGATCGCGACCGAGGTCGCGGCGAACCTCTCGCTGCGCGTCGCCTCGATGCAGGGCGCGGGGCTGATCCCGAACTACGAGGCCTCGATGGTCAAGATGTTCGGGACGGAGACGATGCAGCGGCTGCAGCGCACCGGCACGCGCGTCTTCGGGCTCTACGCGAACCTGTGGGACCAGGAGCACGAGCTCACGCCGATGCGCGCACGCTTCACGCACGGCTACGTCGACGCGATCCCGATGACGATCGCCGGCGGCAGCAGCGAGATCCAGCGCAACATCATCGCCACGCGCGGCCTCGGACTGCCTCGCAGCTAGTCCGGCCGCAGGCCCGCGGGGTACCCCCGCGTCGAGGCAGCACTCGTTCGTTGCACTGGAGCGGCCCCGGCTCACGCCGGGGCCGCCGTTTTGGACGCCCTAGGCACGGCTTCAGCCCGTTTTCGGCCCGGATCACGCCGGATTCCCTGCGGAAACAGGCTTTTTTCCGCTTGCAGGGTCTAGCCATGCAGGTGCATATGCGCGTACTCTTTTACACGCCCGCTGATACGGGATATGGGCTGAAAGGGGTTAAGAGTGAACAAGGCAGACCTGATCGCCGAGGTCGCGGCGAAGTCCGGAGCGACCAACGCCGAGACCGAGCGCGTCCTCAACGGGTTCCGCGATGTCGTCGCCGAGAACGTGAGCGCCGGTGAGGACGTCTCCTACCCGGGCCTCGGCAAGTTCAGCCAGGTGTCGCGAGGCGAGCGCATGGCGCGTAACCCCCGCACCGGCGAGTCCGTGGTGGTGCCCCCGTCGAAGGCGCCGAAGTTCACGGCGAGCTCGAAGCTCAAGGCGATCGTAGCCGGCGGCTAGGTCCGGGCCCGCCCCGGCGGGCCTCCGGCAACCACCCCCTGGCAACCACATAGCACGGCGGCAGCGCCTAGGCGCGTTGCCGTCGTTTGTCGTGCGTGTGACGGGGCACGGCCCACCGGGTTGCTGCCCGGGACGCAGGGCGGCGGGGCGGGCGGGCTGACGTAGACTGGGCGCCATGATGCAGGGGCGCGACGCAGCCGAGTACCCGATCGAAGCGATCGGGGAGGAGCAGCCCGGGTGCGGCGGCTGCCTGCTGTGGTTACTCCGCCAGTCCGTCCTCCTGGTGCTCCTCGTCGGCGCCGTCGTCGCCGGCCTCCACCTGGGCTCACCGGTGGTGGAGCCCTGCCCGCTCGACGCGCCGCCGATCCCGGAACCCGAGGTGTGGCGGACCGCGCCCGACCTCTACGTGGGCGCATGCGTGGGCGTCGACGGCGTCGTGGTCGGCCGGGAACTCAGCGGCGAGCTGATCGTGGAGATGGACCGCGGCGAGTACACGCTACAGGTGCTCGTGCGCGGCCCCGATGCCGTCTTCGAGCAGCTCGAAGTGGGTGACCCGTGAGCCTGGCGGGGCGCATCCGGAAGCACGAGGACGGCGGGTACTTCGTCCATCACGGCGTGGACCGCGGATGGTGGGGAAACCTCCGCGAGCACCTCGAAGGCGTCGTGGCCGGACGGTAGCTACCGTGGCTCTCTCGAGGATCGACCCGGCGCGGGTCGGCCCCTGCCGGTGTCACCAACCGTTGCGGTCAGTCCACCCCTAGTAGTACATCCGCGCCTGGACCGAAGCCGCGACCGACAGCTCGATGTCCATGATGGCGCGCGTCATCGCCTGCCCGATGAGGTCGAGCTTGCGGACCTGCTCGATGCGCGGGGCGGCGCGCTCGAGCTCCTGCCGTGACAGCAGGTCGCTGAAGATGCCGCAGGCCTCGGCGAGGGCGATGATCATCACGTCGCGCGGGCTGGGGATCTCGTTGCTGAACAGCACGCCCATGATGCGGAGCTTGACCTCGCGCTCGGCCGTGCCGTCGACGGCGGGGTAGCGGCGCGAGCGGAAGACCCAGAGGTGGCGGTCGTCGCGGCTCTCGAGGATGCCGCGGGCCACGAGCCGCGCCAGCGCGTCCTCGCGGATGTTGGCGGCCCGCTGGGCCGTCTGCTCCACCCAGTACCGGATGTCCTGCTGGCCGCCCGAGGCAATCTCGCGCAGCGTCGGGTCGAGCAGGTCGTCGCCGGTGGGGGTGGCGTCGAGGAGGATCAGGTTCTGGAGGTCCGTGTCGATGCGGTCCTCCATGGCGAGGTCCATGAGGATCGCGCCGGACAGCGCATAGTCCAGCGTCCAGCTGCGCGTGTGCGCGAACCTGCCGTCCTCGTCGCCGAGCAGGAGCAGGATGATCTCTTCCGCGAACCGCAGCATGTCGCTGGCCCCCTCCGGACTACGCGCCTAACACATTCATGGATCCATTCTACCCCGCCGCGCGAGTTCAGGTCTTGCGAGCGCGTCCCCTGAGCCCGGATCACGAGCACACATCGCCCTGCGGTCGCGTGCCCTACTCGGGCTCGCAGTTGAACTGCCAGTTCACCCCGAAACGATCCGTGCAGCTCCCAAAATATGCACCCCAGAACATGTCCTCGAGGGGCATCGTGACGGTCCCGCCCTCGGAGATGCGGGCGAACAGGTCGTCCGTCTCCGCCCGGTTCGCGGGTGCGTACGAGACGGAGAAGTTGTTCCCCATCTGCGTCGGCTCCGGCGACCACGAAGGCGTGTCGCTGCCCATCAGCATGCTCTCGCCGATGGGCAACGAGACGTGCATGACGTGGTCACGCTCCTCCTCGGGGACCACGAAGTCGTCGGGGCCATCGCCGAAGGTCTGGAGGTCGGCGAAGTCGCCGCCGAACACGGAGCGGTAGAAGTCGAATGCCTCGCGGCAGTTGCCGTTGAAGTGCAGGTAGATGCTGAGCGCCATCATCCGTCCCATCAGTCCGACTCATGCGCGAGCCGGATCGCGCCGGCCCGAACGCCGGACGCACACGATACCGCGACATCGCGCTCCGATCAGGCTCGCATGCGGCAATATGCGCTGGGACAACCGCGGCGTCTGTGCCACAGTGGTGCGTTCCTCTGCGGGAATACCCCCGGTCGCGAGAGGGCTGGTGCGATGACGTTCTCCGGCGAGCTGTGGCGATTCACCCAGGGAGTACGCGGCCGGATCGCGCTCGCGGTCGCGGTGGGGCTCTTCGCCGTCGCGTCCGGAGTGGCGCGGCTGGCGCTCCTCGGCTGGATCGGCGCCCGCATCTTCGAGGGCGACGGGCTGGCCGAGCTGGCCCCGCTGATCGTCGCCGCGGCCGCCGCCGTGCTGGCGACCTCCGGCGCGCACTACGTGAAGGAGGAGATCGCGAACGGGACCGCCCTGGAGGTCCAGTTCGCGCTCCGTCAGCGCCTCTTCGACCAGGTCGCGCGGCTCGGGCCGGCGCACTTCGATCGCCAGCGCACGGGCGACGTGACCGTCGGCGTCGTCGAGGGCGTCGAGTTGCTGGAGACGTTCTTCGGGCAGTACCTGCCCCAGCTGATGGTGGCGGCGATCGCGCCGATCGGCATCTTCGTCTTCATGGGCTGGCTCGACCTGCCCGTGGCGACCGTGTACCTCGGCTTCGCCCTGGTCACACTCTTCATCCCGGCGCTGCTCCGGCAGCGAAACACCGAGGCCTCCTTGCGGCGGCGCGACGCATACGGCGCCTTCGCAGCCGACTTCCTCGACTCCGTGCAGGGGCTGGCCACGCTCAAGGCGTTCGGCCAGAGCGGCAGGCGCGGAGACGCGCTGGCGCAGCGTGCGTACGAGGTCTTCCACTCGACGATGGGCGTCCTCCTGAGCAATGCGATTGCGCAAGGACTCACCCTCCTCGCGATCACCGTGGGGGCCGCGGTGGCGCTGTTCGTCGGCGCGCTGCGCGTCGAGAGCGGCGCGATGGAGCTCGCCGAACTGCTCGTCGTGCTCATGCTCGGCGTCGAGGTCTTCCGGCCGGTGCGCGAGCTCAGCCAGCTCTTCCACCAGGGGCTGCTCGGCGTGGCCGCGGCCGAGAGCGTGCTCGACGTGGACCGGGCCGAACCGCTGACGCCGGACGCCGACGCGCAGCCCGCTCCGGAGATCGAGCCGCGCATCGAGTTCGACGATGTCACGTTCAGCTACCCGGCCGGGCGGCGTCCGGCGCTGAACGGGGTCTCGTTCACCGTCGAGCCCGGCCGCCGTATCGGCGTGGTCGGGCGCTCGGGGTCCGGCAAGTCGACGCTGGTGTGGCTGTTGCAACGGCTCTACACGCCGCAGGGAGGCGCCATCCGCCTCGGCGGCCACGACCTCAACGAGCTGCGCTTCCAGGACATCCGCGCGCAGATGGCGGTGGTGCTGCAGGACACCTACCTCTTCCACGGCTCGGTGGTCGCGAACCAGCGGTTCGCGAAGCCCGACGCGACGGACGACGAGATCCGCGAGGCGGCCCGCGCCGCCAACGCGCACGACTTCATCACCCACCTGCCGGAGGGCTACGCAACCGTCATCGGCGAGCGCGGGCACCGCCTCTCGGGCGGCGAGCGGCAGCGCATCGCGATCGCCCGCGCACTGCTGCGGGACACGCCGATCCTGATCCTCGACGAGGCCCTGTCGAGCGTGGACGCCGAGAACGAGGCGACCATCCAGGCCGCCCTCGACCGGCTGATGGAGGGCCGGACGACGCTGATCATGGCGCACCGCCTGTCCAGCGTGCGCGCCTGCGACGAGATCCTCGTGCTGGACGAGGGCCGGCTGGTGGAGCGCGGCGACCACGAGACGCTGCTCAAGGAAGGCGGCGTCTACGACTGGCTCATGGCCGGCCAGATGACCGACCCCAGCCTGGACGCGTGGGCCGAGGGCGACCCTGCGACCGAGGCAGCCCCCGTCGGCGCGGGGGCGGGCGCCCTCGCGATGCGCGACGACGTGGGCGGACCGACCGAGGCGATCATCCGCGCCGAGGGGATGGGGTGGCGGGAGACCTCGGCGCGCTTGCTCGCGCTGGCCGCCCCGTACTGGCTGAAGACGGTCCTGACATTCGTCACCGGCGTGTCGCACTTCCTCGGCGTGATCGCAGTGGGCGTGATCGGCGCGCTCATGGTCGCGAACGTGCGCGACGGGGACCCGATCGGCGTGCTCGCGGTGCTGCTGATGGTGGTCGCGGTGCTGACGGGCGTGTTCCGGTTCCTCGAAAACTGGATCTCACACGACATGGCGTTCCGCCTGCTCGCCGACATGCGCATCGACCTCTACCGCAAGCTCGACCAGCTCGCGCCCGCCTACCTGCTGCGGCGGCGCACCGGCGACCTGGTGTCGATGGCGACGCAGGACGTGGAGACGGTCGAGTACTTCTTCGCGCACACCATCGCCAACGCTTTCGTGAGCCTCGTCGTCCCCGGCGCGGCGCTGGTCACGCTGTTCGTCGTCGACTGGCGGCTCGGGCTGGGCCTCGCGCCGCTGCTCGTCGTGGCCGGGCTGAGCCCGCTCTTCACGCGTCGCATCGTCGACCGGCTGGGGTCGAGGTCGAGGGATCACCTCGGCGCGCTGAACGCGCACATGGTCGACACGCTGCAGGGGCTGCGCGAGGTCACCGCCTTCCAGCGCGAGCGGGAGCGCAAGGCGGAGTTCGAGGGCCTCATGCGCGCGTACCGGCCCGTACGGGCCGGGTTCAACCGCCAGATCGCGACGCAGCGGACGCTGCTCGAAGGCCTCGCGGGATTCGGCGGGCTCACGGTGCTGACCATCGGCGGGGCGCTCGCCGTGCGCGGCGAGGTCGACTCGTCGCTCACGCCGATGCTGACGCTGCTCGCGATGGGCGCGTTCATGCCCGTCGCCGAGCTCGCGCAGGTCGGGCGACGCCTCGGCGACACGCTCGGCGCGACACGGCGCCTGACCGCCGTGCATAGCGAGCAGGTCGCCGTCCTCGACGGCCCCGGCGCGTCGCGAGCGGCCGAGGCCGCGACCGCGGGCGGCGTCTCCGAGGGCGCGTTCGCCGACGTCGGCTTCACGTACGAGGACACGCCCCGCCCGGCGCTGGCGGACGTCTCGTTCGACCTCCGGCCGGGCGGCACCGTGGCCCTCGTCGGCCCGTCGGGCGCGGGGAAGACTACTGCGGCCCACCTCATGCTGCGGTTCTGGGACCCGCAGGACGGGAGCATCACGCTCGAGGACTCAGACCTGCGCACGTACCGCCTCGACGAGCTACGCGGGCAGGTGGCGCTCGTCGCGCAGGACACGTATCTCTTCAACGCCTCGATCCGTGACAACCTGCGCGTCGCGCGGGCCGAGGCGACCGAGGACGAGCTGATGCTTGCCGTCGGGCGCGCCGGCCTCGCCGACTTCATTGAGTCGCTGCCGGACGGGCTCGACACGCCCGTGGGCGAGCGCGGCGCGCAGCTCTCCGGCGGGCAGCGCCAGCGCGTCGCGATCGGGCGGGCCCTGCTCAAGGACGCCCCCGTGCTCATCCTCGACGAGGCCACGTCGCACCTCGACGGCCTCAACGAGCGGCTGGTGCGGGACGCCCTCGACGAGTTGATGGAGCACCGCACCACGCTGGTGATCGCCCACCGGCTGTCGACGGTCCGCGACGCCGACCAGATCGTGGTGCTCGACGCGGGCCGCGTCGTCGAGGTCGGACGGCACGAGGAGCTTGCGGCGCAGGACGGGCTCTACGCGAGGCTGGTGCGGCGCCAGCTCGCCGGCGCGCGTCGGTAGTCTTGATCCTCGCCCCCGCACGCCGTGGGGCCGGCTCGCCGCCGAGGCGCGCGCTGGCGGCAGCCTGTCTGCTGCTCGCCGCCGCCCTGCTCGCCTGCACCACGGGCGGCGACGACCCCGCAGGCGAGGAGCGGCTGGCCGAGCTGGAGGCGCAGACCGCCGCACTCGAGGAGCAGAACGCCGAACTCGAGCGCGAGGTCGAGGGGCTGCGCGCCGAGCTTGCAACGCGGGACGCCACACCGGCCACCCCGGCCGGCGACCGCCTCGACGACCTCGACGCCCGGCTGCACGCGATCGAGGAGATCTTCGCGCGGCTGGATGCGCTCCTGCCCGGCTGGGAGCGATGGACCGAGGACGACGACAAGGAATCGACGCCACCTGACGACGGTGCCGTGGAGCGAACCGCGCGGCTGGTCGAGGACTCGGGCGCCGAGGTCCGCTACGTCGACCACCCGGGACGAGGAGACCGCTCGATCCTCGCGGTCCCCGGAAACATAGTGGCTGGTGAGACGCCGCTCATCGTCGCGCTGCACGGCTACGGGTCGGACTCAGCATCCCTGGCCGCCTACGTCCCGCTGCACGAGCGCGTGAACACGCGCGGCTTCGCGCTCCTCCTCCCGAACGGCACGCACGACGACATGGGGAACCGCTTCTGGAACCCCACCGACGAGTGCTGCGACGGGGGCAAGAGCGGCGAGGACGACGTGGCGTACCTCAGCGAACTGGTTGCCGAGGCGCGGAGCATCGCGGACCTCGGGCCGGTGTACGTCTTCGGCTACTCGAACGGCGGGTTTATGTCACACCACATGGCCTGCACGGGCCTGCCCGGCCTGCGCGCCGTCGCGAGCCTGGCCGGCACGAGCTACGTCGAGGACTCCAGCTGCGATGGCGCGCCCCCCGTCTCCGTGCTCCACATCCACGGCACCGCCGACGAGGTGATCCTGTTCGAGGGCGACGAGAGCGACCGCGATCCGGACGGCGACGGCAAGCGCGCCTTCTACCTCGGCGCCGAGGAGATGGTGGCGCGCTGGGGCCGGTTGGCCGGCTGCGAGTGGCCCGATGACCTCGAACCCTACGCCAGCCTCGACCTCGACGAGTGGGTGCCGGGGCCCGAGACGCGAGCGTTCCGCGTGGCGTCGGGCTGCGCCGCTGGGGTCACCATCGAGCTCTGGGAGGGCGTCGGCAGTAGCCACGGACCCGCCTACGGCGACGCCTTCGTCGACGCGCTGCTCGACTGGCTGCTCTCGCGGGAGTGACGCCGCGCGCTGCGAGCGCACGACGCGACGATCACTCCAGCCAGGTCACAACCTCGGAGTGCGGCGTGCGCTCGGCCGTCGGGAGCGCGGCGGCCCTCCCGAGGCCGACCATCCCGACCATCGTCCACGCCTCGTCCGCGCCGAGCATCGCTGCCAGCCCGGGTATCCGGGTCAGGCCCCCGGTGGTCCAGTCCATGTGTAGACCCTCGGCGACGGCCGCGAGCGCCATGTTCTGGACCGCGCAGCACGCGGTGGCGTAGTTCTCGCGCGTGATCTCGTCGTTCTCACCGTCGAGGCTGTAGACGTAGACCATCGCGGGGGCGTTCAGCACACGGTCCCGCTTCCCGTCGGCCGAGCGGCGACGCCGCTCCGGGCTCGGGTTCGCCGCCTCGTCGTAGGCCGACTGCCAGGCGGCCTCGGCGATCCTCGTGCGCATCGGGCTGTCCTTCGGGATGGCGAAGAAGCGCGTCGGCTCGGTCATGCGGTGGTTGGGCGCCCAGATCGCCGCGGCGAAGAGCCGCTCCAGCGTCTCGCGAGGCACCGGGTCGGCGGTGAACTCCTTCACGTTGCGCCTGCGGAAGATGGCGTCGTAGACGCCGACCGCACTCGCGGGGATGTCGACCTCGTCGCTGGTGAGCTTCATGCCGGCCTCCGGTGGAGCGTGCGACGCCGTCGAGGTGGCTCGGCGGCGGGCTGGTGGGACGTCGGGTGTCGTAGTGCGCTTGCACGTACTCTACTGCGCACGTTCTCGCGGGCGCTCTCGGTCTGACGGCCCCGCGTATCCGTCAGGCCCCGCGAGCCGATGAGGCGGCGCGCCACGGCTGCCGAGCACGTCTACATCCCGGCGGACGGGGCGGGCTGCACGCCTTGACGCCGAGGAGCCCGCCCAGGACTGCCCGTCGGATCCTCCTCAGTACTGGAATCCGGGGTCGGTCTCGGGGAGGAACTGCTCGTCGCGGCAGACATCGCGGCCACGCCGGTTCTGTAAGCTGGGAATCGTTGGTAAGCCCCTGAGCGTGAGGGCCCGGCGCCACCAGGGAAGGAGCTCCAGCCTTGGTCGAGTGGCTTGGGATTGAGCACCTGTTCGAGCTTTCCACGGGAGACAAGGTCGCCGCCCTCTTCACCCCCC
>CAZMCK010000037.1:0-20332 GCA_964565075.1 uncultured Dehalococcoidaceae bacterium | reverse complement strand
ATGCCGCGTCTGCGTGTTGGTGTTCGCTCGAGTCTGCGGGGCGGTGTCCCGCCTCTTTGCAGGAGTAGCCTCGGGCTCGTCTGTGGTCGTTGGGCGGCAGTCATGCCGCGTCTGCGTGTTGGTGTTCGCTCGAGTCTGCGGGGCGGTGTCCCGCCTCTTTGCAGGAGTAGCCTCGGGCTCGTCTGTGGTCGTTGGGCGGCAGTCATGCCGCGTCTGCGTGTTGGTGTTCGCTCGAGTCTGCGGGGCGGTGTCCCGCCTCTTTGCAGGAGTAGCCTCGGGCTCGTCTGTGGTCGTTGGGCGGCAGTCATGCCGCGTCTGCGTGTTGGTGTTCGCTCGAGTCTGCGGGGCGGTGTCCCGCCTCTTTGCAGGAGTAGCCTCGGGCTCGTCTGTGGTCGTTGGGCGGCAGTCATGCCGCGTCTGCGTGTTGGTGTTCGCTCGAGTCTGCGGGGCGGTGTCCCGCCTCCTGGCAGGAGTAACTTCGGGCTCGTCTGTGCTCGTGTGGCGGCAGTTCCGCTTCCCGGCGTGTTGTGGTTCGCTCGAGTCTGCTGATCGCTCCCGGAGCGAGGTCAACAGGGCGTCCGGCCCCGAGGATATGCGCGTTGATCGGCCCCTCGGCGGGAAGAGCCGTAGAATCACCGCGGGAGTGGATGGTGTCCGGTGGCGCCCGCGGTCTTCAAAACCGTTGTGGGGCTGCGTCGCAGTCCCGGGTGGGTTCGACCCCCACGCACTCCCGCCACCGGCGTTCGCCGGGCCTTGCGGGAGGTTGCCGGCCTTGCTTGCGATGGCAGGCGACAGTCATGTGGCGCCGGAGTGTCGGTGACAGACCGGCTTGCCGGGTCCCAAGGCTCCTCGGAGTGAGCGGGTCCAGCCCCCTGTCCCGCCTGTCGAAGCGCTACCGATCCGCAGGCCCGGACGACACGCGGGCACTTATGCGGCACGGATCACAAGCGGCGCAGCCGTGAGCACCCCCATGCCCACTCCTGCCAGGAGGCGCGAACGCGCCCGCAGGCCCGGACGACACGTGGACGCTCGTGCGGCGCGGATCACAAGCTCCGCAGCCTCCGGCTCGCCCGCGCCTCCTCCTGCTAAGAGCGCCGAAGGCGCCCGAGGAGGTGGTCTTCCCAGGACCAGTCGAACTCCTGCGACTCGTGGAGGCCCTCGGAGCGGTACCACTCGTAGGTCTGCTCCACGGCCGTGCGGAACGTGTAGGCGGGCTCCCAGCCGACGTCGCGGCGCAGGCGCTCGACCGAGAAGACCGTGCTCTCGTTCCAGCGATGGATGTACGGGGCCAGGCGCTGGATCATCTGCTGCAGGTACGGGAGGTTGCGCTGGCTGTCCGGTGCGGTCACCGCGCCGAAGTTGCCCGGCTCCTCCGGGTCGTCGGCGAGCGCGATCTCGCCGTCGTAGACGGCGTCCATCGTCGCCGGCGGGATGAACACCTTGTCCGCCTCCACGCCGAGGATGTCGGCGAAGGTGTCGACGTAGCCCTCGTCGCTCCAGTAGTCGCGGCCGGTCAGGTTGTAGCGCTTGCCGTAGGTCTGGGGCTGCTGCATGAGCATGCGCAGCGCCGCCGCCTCGTCGTCGACGTGGCCGATCTGGCTGAGCGTGGTGCCGTCGCCGGGGATCATCACGGGGCGGCCGGACAGGAGGCGGCTGAACATGCGCTGCTCGCGCACGGGGATGATGTTGTGCGGGCCGAACACCATCGAGAACGGCACGATGGTGGCCGGGAAGCCGTGCCGGCGGTGTTCGCGCAGCAGGATCGCCTCGCACGCCAGCTTGTCCAGGCCGTACTGCGACTGCCGCTCCGTGCCGTCGACGGGCGAGCTCTCGCGGATCGGCAGCAGCTTCGTGGCGGCGTAGATCACCGTCGAGCTGGCGAAGATGTAGTGGCCGGTGCGGCCCTTGAAGATCTCGACCATGATCTCGACATCCTCCGGCGTGTAGGCCGAGATGTCCTGGATGGCGTCGAACTCCTCGTCGGCGAAGACCTCGCGCATGCCGTCGTGGTCGGTGCGGTCGCCGTAGAGGCGTCGCACGCCGCGCGGCAGCTGCGCCTCGGTCTGGCCGCGGTTGAAGATCGTGACGTCGTGGCCGTGCCGGACCAGCTCGTGGACCAGCGCGAGCCCGTTGAAGCGGGTCCCGCCCATCACCAGCACCTTCATGGTCGCCTCCCTGCGTGCTCTGACTTGCCGGATCGCCGGCCGCTACGCGCCGGCCGCTACGCGCCGAGCGCATCGGCGAAGAACGGCCCACCCGCCTCAGCCCGCAAGGGCGGAGGCGAAGAACGGCCCACCCGCCTCAGCCCGCAAGGGCGGAGGCAAAGAACGGCCCAACAGCCTGCTCGATCGCGTACTCGTCGCCCCACCAGAAGTGGTCGGCGCCTGCCACCACGCGGACTGTCGCCTCGCCCGCGCACGACTCGGCGAGGGCCTGCAGCCCGGCCTCGTTGCTGCCCTCGTCCTCGCTGCCCGAGATGAGCAGCAGCGGCCCCGCGTGGGCGGCGAGGGCGTCGTGCGCGCCCTCCGCCATCATCAGCGGGAGCGAGACCAGCGCCAGCGCCGGGAGCGCGTCGCCGGCCACGCCCACCGCGGTGCCCGCGCCGAAGGAGTAGCCGGCGAGGCCGACGCGGTCGGGGTCGACTTCGTCGAGTGCGGCGGTGTAGGCGAGCACGTTGGTGGTGTCGGTGCGCGCCTCGTCGCGGTCGCCGGGGACGCCGTCGGAGCCGCCGACGCCGCGGAAGTTGAACATGACGGCCGCGATGCCGCGCGCGACGACGCTCGATGCGACGGCGGCGACGACGTTGTTGTGCATCGAGCCGCCATACTCCGGGTGCGGGTGGCAGATCACGACCGCCGGGAAGGGGCCCGTGCCATCCGGCAGCGTCAGCACGCCTTCGATGCTGGCCCCGTCGCTGTCGATGGTGATGCGTCGTTGCGGCATGGGCGGCTCCCCCGTGGGCGTGCGGCGCGCGCGTTGTGGCGCGCAGCCTACCGCATCGGCGCGGCCTCGCGACGCGGCGGCCGGGACGGGCGTATGCTCGCGCACGGCAGACCGGAATCAGGGAGGTGGACCGTGCCGAATTTCCAGTACTTCTCCGTGGCCGTGCGCGACCTGGAGGCGGGCATCAAGCGCTACGAGGAGATGTTCGGGCTGAAGCAGACCGGCGAGATCTTCGAGCAGCGCTGGGGCTTCCGCGGCGTGATGATGGGCAATGACGACGGGCACATGCTGGAGCTGGTATCGCCCAACGAGGGCGAGTCCGCGCTCAAGCGCTTCATGGACATGCGCTCCGGTGAGGTGTACCCGGACGGCGAGGGCCTCTACCTGATCGGCATGGAGGTCGAGGACATCGGCGAGGCCGTCGAGCGCGCCCGGAACGCGGGCGCGACGGTCACCCTCGAGGAGGAGTCGCCGAACAGCGCGTGGGTGCATCCGCTGAGCAACGGCAACGTCTTCGTCGAGTTCAACCAGCCCTCCGACGACGACGAGGGCGACGAATAGCCCCGGCGCCCGGGGCCTGGGCGCCCCTCCGGCGACTCCGATGGGATCGCAACCGCTCGCGCGGTTAGCATCGGTCATGGCGAGCCTGTGTCTCGACACGGACACGGCAGCTCGCCGGCCTGCGATGCGCGGGCGCGGAGGAGGACATGCGCCAGGCCCTGGGCCTGATCGTGCTCGCGACGCTCGTGACCGTGCCGGCGCTGTACCTGCGCTTCACCGGCAGCCACATCGAACTCGTCACCGACACGACGCTCTACGGGCTTGCCATCGTCGCTGCGGCGTTCCTGCTGGCGTGGGCGGCCGAGGCCGCCGAGGTCGACATCTCGCAGGCGCTTGCCGTGGCGTTCATCGCGTTCGTGGCGGTGCTGCCGGAGTACGCCGTAGACCTGACGTTCGCGTGGAAGGCGGGGCAGGACCCCGAGTACGCGCCGTTCGCGGTGGCGAACATGACGGGCTCGAACCGGCTGCTGATCGGCCTCGGCTGGTCGGTGGTGTTCCTCATCTTCTGGGCCCGCACGCGCGGCCGGGTGCTATCGCTGGGCCGGAGCAACGCGCTGGACGTGGTGGCGCTCGCGTCCGCGACGCTCTACTCGTTCACGATCCCGCTGAAGGGCTCGATCAGCCTCTTCGACACGGTGATCCTGTTCGCCATCTTCGTCGCGTACGTCTACGGCATCTCGCGCGAGGAGGGCGATGAGCCGCACCTGGTGGGGCCGTCCGCATGGCTCGGCGGGCTCCCCCGGCGCGGCCGGCGGCTGGCGAACGCATGGCTGTTCGTCTTCGCGGCCGTGGTGATCCTCGTCTCCGCCGAGCCCTTCGCCGAGGGGCTCGTCGAGAGCGGGACGAAGCTGGGCGTCGACGAGTTCCTGCTGGTGCAGTGGCTGGCGCCGCTGGCGTCCGAGTCCCCCGAGTTCCTCGTGGCGGGCATCCTCGCGTTCCGCGGCCGGGCGGCGATGGGGCTGGCGGCGCTGCTGTCGTCGAAGGTGAACCAGTGGACGCTGCTGGTGGGCGGTCTGCCGGTGGCATACAGCATCTCCGGCGAGACGCTGGGCGGTCTGCCGCTGGACGGGCGGCAGAGCGAAGAGGTGTTCCTCACGGCGGCGCAGTCGCTCTTCGCCGTGGCGGTGCTGATCAACCTCAGCCTGGGACGCCGCGAGGCGATCGCGCTCCTCGGCCTGTTCATGATCCAGTTCCTGATCCCGATCAGCGAGGTGCGCATGGCGGTCGCGGCGATCTACGTCGTGCTCGCGGTGGTGCTGATCGTCACGCGGCGCGGCGAGGCGCGCACGTTGCTGGGCTGGGCGCGCACGGCGATGCGGGACCCGACGCGACTGCAAGCGGCCAAGGCTTCCGAGCGGGCCGAAGGAGCCTGAGGATCGTCGGATGAGCGCACTAACGATCGAGGACTACCTGAAGCGGCCGTACAGCGTTGAGGTCGTCGCGAGCAGCGGCGAGGACGGTGACTTCGGGTGGGTTGCGGAGGTTCGGGAACTGAAGGGCTGCATCGCTCAGGGACGGACACCCGAGGAGCTCGCCGAGAACATCGAGCGCGCGATGACCGCGTGGATCGATGACGCGTTGCAAGCCGGCGAACCGATCCCGGATCCGACCGGCGCCTCTTCCTGAAGTTCGGGGTGGCGATGCGGCGCAGGCCCATTGCTCGCCCCGGCCTCACCCTCAGTCGTCGAGCGGCTCGCTCAGCCATCGCGGAATGTCGCGGGCCGCATGCAGGATCCGCCAGACGTCGACCTCGTCCTCCCGCTCGACGTAGAAGACCGGGTACGCCGCACCGACTTCCGGAGGACGACTGGCTTCCCGGTCAGCGCCGGTCGGCCGAACGGATGTGATCGCGAAGCTGTCCGAAGTAGTCGGCATTGGCGGTGAGCGCTGGCGGCGACGCCGCGCCCTCGATCAAGGCGGCGCGCAGGTGCTGTCGGTCCTCGTCCTTTCGGATCAAGTCGCGGATGTACTCGCTCGACGAGCTATAGCCGCGCCCGTTCACCTGCTGATCCACGAATGACTTGAGGTCGTCCGGGAGCCATATGCTCATTGTGCTCATGATGGAACGCTCACTGTCCTGGCAAGTTCGGCAATGGCCGCGTCGGAATGTGCTGTCACCCGCACAGGCTGATGCTGATGAAGCCCCGGACCCGACGGTCGGCCTACAGCTCGATGATCTCCGCTGGCTCGGGCGTGGGGACGCGGCGCTCGCGTGGCACGCGGGCAGCCTCGAGGCGTGAGAGCAGCGCCAGCGCCTTGCGGGTGTCCGACGCCACGCGCGCCGGCTCCGCCAGCCGGAAGCGGTACTTCGAGCACCAGTATGTGAAGGCCGCCATCTCCGCCTGGCTCACGTTCGACCCGAGCGAGGCGCCCGTCTCGATGCGGTACTCGGCGGTGAGGTCGGCGAACGTCTTGCCGTAGACGCGCTCGTACGCCGCCACGTCGGAGGGCTCGCCGCGCGGGCCCTCCAGCTGGCGCGCCTTGTGCAGGTCCTGCTCGGCCTGGAGCAGTAGCGCCTCCTCCACGGTCACGCCGTACTGGAAGTTGAGATGCGCGCGGTACTTCTCGCGGCCGATGGCGCGTGCGAACGCCTCCTCCGAGGGGTCCTCGCCCAGCGGCGGCTTGCCCTCGAACGCCAGGCGCTCCGCTTCGTCGGCGGGGACGAGGTCGCCCGCGGCGTCGATGAGCCGCTCGGCCAGCCGCCGCCAGTCGAACGCCTCGCCGCCGAGGAGGTAGCGGTACGTCGCGTCGTCGACACGCTCCTCGGGCGTGACCCAGCGACCGACGACGGCGAGCAGGGCGGGATACCACGGCTCCCCGGCCCGCAACGCAGCCAGGAACGATTCGACGCCTTCCTCGGCGTCGAGCGCGGGCAGGAGTGGCTGGTCGAAGTCATCGAAGTTGTTGAGGCCGGGGTGAGCGTCGGCGGCGCTGGGCGCGGGGGCGCCGTTGCGGCGGGACTTCGCGGCGCGGCGCGCGCGCTTCGTCGTGGCGCCGCGGGCGGGGGTCACGCCGCCCGTCCGCAGCAGCGCTTGTACTTCTTCCCGGAGCCGCACGGGCACGGCTCGTTGCGGCCCACCTTGCGCACGACGCGCCTCGCCGTGGCGGTGGCGGCGCCGTTCTCCTGGCCGGGGCCGCTCGCGCGGGCGCCCACGGGGACCGCGGGCCTCGGCCGCGGCACCTCGACCGGCCGGGCGTGGAAGAGCTGGCGGGCGACGGTGGAGCGGATGTTCTCGAGCAGTTGCTCCCACATGTCGTGGGCCTCGCGCTTGTATGTGACCAGCGGGTTCGCCTGCCCGTAGGCGCGCAGGCCGATGCCCTGGCGCAGCTCGTCGACGGCCGTGAGGTGCTGCACCCACAGCGCGTCGATGCTGCGCAGCAGCACGGTGCGCTCGATCACGCGCTGGATCTCCTCGCCGGTCGAGCGCTCCAGCTCCTCGTAGTAGTCGAGGGCGAAGTCGGTGAGCTCTTCGACGACGTCCTCGGCGGGCCGCTCGGCGATCTCGTCCACGGGGAAGGCGTTGCCCAGCGGTGCGACCGCGTCGGCCGCGACGCGGAACGCGTCGGCGTCCTTCGCCTCACCGAGGTGCTCGTCGCCGAGGGCGCGCAGCTCATCCTCGACCATGCCGAGGGTAGTCTCGCGCAGCGACTCACCGGCAAGGACCTTGTCGCGCTCGCCGTAGATCACATCGCGGTGCTGGTTCATCACGTCGTCGTAGTCGACGACGTGCTTGCGGACGTCGAAGTGGTAGGCCTCGACCTTGCTCTGGGCGGTCTCGATCGCGCGGGTGACGGCCTTGGACTCGAGGGGCATGCCCTCTTCCATGCCGAGCTTGTCCATCACGCCCGGCAGCCAGTCAGGCGCGAAGCGGCGCATGATGTCGTCCTCGAACGAGACGAAGAAGCGCGAGGAGCCCGGGTCGCCCTGGCGCCCGGAGCGACCGCGCAGCTGGTTGTCCACGCGCCGCGACTCGTGCCGCTCGGTACCGATGATGTGCAGGCCGCCGGCGTCCGCGACGCCCTGGCCGAGCTTGATGTCGGTGCCGCGCCCGGCCATGTTCGTCGCGATCGTGACGGCGCCGGGCTGGCCGGCGCGCGCGATGATCGTCGCCTCACGGGCGTGCTGCTTGGCGTTGAGCACCTCGTGGTCCACGCCTCGGCGGCGCAGCTGGTCGGCCAGCAGCTCCGAGTCCTCGATCGAGACCGTGCCGACCAGGACCGGACGCCCCTCCTTGTTGCGCTCGATCACCTCGTCCACCACGGCGTTGAACTTCTCGCGCTGCGAGCGGTAGACGAGGTCCGGCGCGTCGTCGCGCACCATCGGCCGGTGGGTGGGGATCACGAGGACGTCGAGCTTGTAGATCTCGTGGAACTCCTCGGCGTCGGTGACGGCGGTGCCGGTCATTCCGGCGAGCTTCTCGTAGAGGCGGAAGAAGTTCTGGAGCGTGATCGTCGCGTAGGTGACGGACTCCTGCTGGATCTGCACCCCCTCCTTGGCCTCGACGGCCTGGTGCAGCCCGTCCGACCAGCGGCGTCCCTCCATCAGCCGGCCCGTGAACTCGTCGACGATGACGACCTGGCCGTCCTTCACCACGTAGTCGCGGTCGCGCTGGAAGATGATGTGCGCCTTGAGCGCGGCCTCCATGTAGCGCGTGAGCCGGAAGTTCTCCTCCGAGAAGATGTTGTCCACCCCGAGCCCGCGCTCGAGCACCGCGATGCCCGCCTCGGTGAGGTGCACCGAGCGCGTGCGCTCCTCGATCGTGTAGTGCACGTCGCGGTCCAGGCGCGGCACCAGCGCGCGGAAGCGCGGGTAGAGCGAGAGGTCCTCGGCCTGCCGGCCGGAGATGATGAGCGGCGTCCGCGCCTCGTCGATGAGCACCGAGTCGGCCTCGTCGACGATGGCGAAGTGGCGCCGGCCCTGCACGCGGTCGGGCTCGGTCTGCACCATGTTGTCGCGCAGGTAGTCGAAGCCGAACTCGTTGTTGGTCCCGTAGGTGATGTCGGCTTGGTAGGCGTCGCGGCGCGAGACCTCGAAGAGGTGCTCCATGCTCGGCTGATCGGAGACCGGTTCGCGCGAGTAGAGGTAGGCGGCGGCGCCCGCCTGGATCACGCCGAGCTGCATCCCGAGCAGGTCCAGCGCGGGCCCGTACCACTGCGGCTCGCGGCGCGCGAGGTAGTCGTTCACGGTCACGAGGTGCGCGCCCTCGCCGCTCAGCGCGTTCGCGTAGAGCGCGAGGGTGGCGACCAGGGTCTTGCCCTCGCCGGTGCGCATCTCGGCGATCATCCCGCGGTGCAGCGCGATGGCCCCGGTGAGCTGCACGTCGTAGGCGCGCTCGCCGACGGTGCGCCGGATGGCCTCGCGACAGACCGCCAGCGCCTCCGGCAGCAGGTCGTCCAGCGCCTCTCCGTCCTCGAGACGCTCGCGGAACTCGCCGGTCCGCGCGGCGAGCTCATCGTCGCTCAACGCCTCGATCGATGGTTCGAGGTCGTTGACCTCGTCGACGATCGGCTGCAGCTGCTTGAGCGCGCGCTCGTTGGGGTCGCCGATGATCTTGCGGAGCGGGTTGAAGGCCATGGTTGCCTCTGCGCGGCGCGGCTAGCGGAACAGCTCGCCGACGGATCCGCCGGTGTGAATGCGGTGCATCGCGTCGCCGAAGTATGGCGCGACCGAGAGCACGTGCGTCTGTACGTGCTGGAACGCCCCGTCGGCGATGGGCACCGTGTCCGTGAAGACCAGCTCGGAGATGTCGGTCGTGTCGAGGCGCTCGAACGCGGCGCCCGCGAACAGCGGGTGGATGGTGCCGACGTAGACCGACCGCGCGCGGTTGCGGCGCAGCAGCTCGAGTGCGCTGGCGACGGTGCCGCCGGTCAGGATCTCGTCGTCGACGATGATCGCGTCGCGGTCCTCGACCTCGCCGATGATGGTCATCGCCTCGGCCTGCTCGTCGTTGGAGGTGCGGCGCTTGTCGACGATCGCCAGCTCGGCGCCGAGGCGCTCGGCGACGTCGCGCGCGCCCTTCGCGCCACCCACGTCGGTGGCGACGATGACCGGGCGCGGGAGGTTGAGCGAGCGGAAGTACTCGGCGATGTGCGGCTGGGCGTGGAGCTCGTCGAGCGGGATGTTGAAGAAGCCCTGGATCTGGCCCGCGTGGAGGTCCATCGTCAGCACGCGGTCCGCCCCGGCCACCTCGATGAAGTTGGCGACGAGGCGCGCGGTGATGGGGACGCGCGGCTGGTCCTTCTTGTCGGATCGCCCGTACGCGAAGTACGGGATCACCGCGGTGATGCGGCCCGCCGAGGCGCGCTTCGCGGCGTCGATCATGATGAACAGCTCCATCAGGCTGGTGTTCACCGGCGAAGCGATGGGCTGGATCAGGAAGACGTCGCGTTCGCGGATGTTGTCCAGGAAGCGCACGAAGATGTTGCCGTTGGAGAACTCGAAGACCTCGTTGCGCCCCAGGGGCATCTCGAGGTGCTTGCAGACGGCCTCGGCGAACTCGCGGTGCGCGTTGCCGCTGAACACCGCCATCTCGCGATAGACGCCAAGGTTGTCCGGCTCGTTCATGCCTCCACCAACCACTCTGCGCTACCCGAGCTGCGTCGTGCGTAGCGTGCGTCGCCGGAACGCTGACGGCGCCGGGAAGCGACGCCGTGACGCCGCGCGCGGGCCCGCTTCGGCGGGGGTGCTCCGATGGTACCATGAGGGCCCGCAGGCTCGCGGTGAGCCTGGGCCGCATCGACCGAGGAAATGGGCCGCCGCCATGGATTTTGAGTTCACACCGGACGAGGAACGCTTCCGCGACGAGCTGCACCAGCTGCTGCTCTCCAACCTCCCCGGTGACTGGGCGAAGCGCGGCCTGGCCGAGCCCATCGACTCCGAGGAGCGCCACGCCCTCGCCGACGTGATCTCGAAGCAACTCGCCGACCGCAAGTGGCTGACCATGACCTGGCCGGAGAAGTTTGGCGGCCTCGATGCCTCCTATCTCATGCAGTACCTCTTCAACGAGGAGATGGCCTACCTGGACGCGCCCGGCGGCGGAGGCGTCGGCGTCACGTCCGTCGGCCCCGCGATCATGATGCACGGCAGCGAGGAACAGCAGCGCATCTACCTCCCGCGCATCGCCAACGCCGACGACCGCTGGGCCGCGCTCTACTCCGAGCCCGGCGCCGGGTCAGACCTCGCCTCGATCCAGACGCGCGCCGTCCGCGACGGCGACGAGTACGTCATCAACGGCCTCAAGACCTGGGTCGCAGGCGCCGACCGCGCCACCATGGGCTGGCTCGCCGCCCGCACCGACCCCAGTGGCCCGAAGCACCGCGGCCTCTCCACCTTCGCCGTCCCGATGGACGACCCCGGAGTCGAGATCCGCCCCGTCGAGAACCTCGCCGGCGAGCGCCAGCTCTCCGAGGTGATCCTCCACGACGTGCGCGTGCCCGTCGAGAACCGGGTCGGCCCGGAGAACCGCGGCTGGTACCACATCGCCTCGACGCTCGACTTCGAGCGCTCCGGCGTCGCCTCGTACGCGCGCGGCAAGCGCCACATCGAGCAGCTCGTGGACCTCGTGAAGGAGAACTCGTCGCTGTCCGACCAGCGCGCGGCGGTGCGCTACGAGCTCGCGGACCGCTGGATCGAGCTGCAGGTCGGCTTCAACGTCGCGCAGCGCATCCCGTGGCTCCAGACGCAGGGCATCTCGCCGAACCATGAGGCATCGGTCTCCAAGGTCTACGGCTCGGAGATGACCCAGCGCATCGCCGGCACGGGCGTGCGGCTGCTCGGGATGGCGGGACTGCTCCAGCGCGGCACGGACGGCGCACCCGCGGGCGGCGCCTTCGCGCGCCACTACCTGACCTCGGCCGGCAGCACGATCGCGGCGGGCACGTCCGAGATCCAGCGCAACATCATCGCCCAGCGCGGGCTCGGCCTGCCGAGGTAGCGGCGAGAGCGGGGGCGACGAGATGGCGAGTATCACGCTGCACGACCTCGATGACGCGGTGGCCGCGGCCCTGCGTGCGCGCGCGGCGAAGCACGGCCGCTCCCTGGAGCAGGAGGCCTGCGCCATCCTGGGTGAGGTAGTAGGGGTCGAGGACGCGGATGAAGTCGAGCCGACGCCGGGGAATGCGGCTACGGCGTTTCGCGAGCACTTCCGCGCGTACTGGGAGGAGTTCGGCGGCGACGTCGAACTGCCCATTCCACCGCGAGAGCCGGCGCGCGAACCTCCGACGTTCGACTGATCGCCCCGGCGTTGTTCGTTCTCGACACGAACGTCGTCTCCGAACTCATGCGTGACGATGCGCACCCGCTGGTGATCGAGTGGGTCGGCGCGCAACCAGTCGACGATCTCTTCGTAACGGCTATCACCGAGGCCGAGATTCGAGTGGGGATTGAACTATTGCCCGCGGGTCGACGCCGACGCTCCTTGAGTGCATCAGCCGACGGGGCATTCGGAGGGTTCTTCCTCGGACGCGTGCTGCCATTCGACGGGAAGACTGCGCTTGAGTACGCGAGCGTCGAGGCCGAACGGAGGGCAGCCGGGCGACCCATCGGAATCTTCGATGGCCTGATCGCGGCGATCGCCCGGGCTCGCGGAGCCGCCATAGCCACGCGCGACGTCAGTGGATTCGAGGGTCTGGGGATCGAGATCGTGAACCCGTGGGAGGGCGCCGGCGCGGTCCCACGCTAGGCGCTGAGCAGGGCGATGGCGCGGCGGAGGTGGTCGTCCTCCAGGAACGGCGCGCCCTGCGACTCCTTCAGCTCCCCCGCCTTCGCCAGCACCTCGGCCCGAGACATCCCGGGCGGCGGCTCCGTCGTCCACGCGATGAGGGCGATCAGCACCTGGTTGGGGTCCTCGAGGAACACGAGCCGCTCGTAGCCGCGCCGGATCTCCTCGCTCGCCTGCAGGCCGGCCGACGAGAGCCGGAAGTACGCCTGGTCGATGAACTCGCCGCTCACGTTCAGCGTGAGGTACTGCATCGAGCCGACGCCCGGGCTGGACTCGGCGATGTTGATGCCCTCGCGGTTGGGGCCGACGAGGAGCAGGTAGTCCTCGCCCCCGGCGTGCATGAGCACCTGCACCGAGTCCTGGTCGTCGCGGTTGGGCTCCATGAAGAGGCGCCGCATGCCGAGCTTCTCGTAGAAGTCGATGCTGGCCTGCATGTCCTTGCAGATGATGGCCGGGTAGCCGAGGCCGCGCAGCTCCATGCCGTCCGCCTTTCGCTCGGGGTTCGACGTGCTCCGCACGCCCCGCCACGACTCTAGGCGGTTATGGCGGCCCGCGCAGCCTCGACGCTGCGAGGCGGTACCGGCCTGACGCTACCATCCGCGCATGACGGCCCCGTCCGATCCACGGTGCTTCACCGCGCCGCTCCGCAAGCTCGCGATGAACTACTGCGTCGACGTGCCGCTCGACGCGAGCCGCGCCCTCGCGGGCGACCGGCGGGAGCGCTACGTCCGCGTCGAGGGCGCCGCGAACGGCCACCCGTTCGCGACGCGCCTCACCCCGCGCGGCGGCGGCGCCTACCGCCTCTTTCTCGACGGCGCGGTCCGCGCGGCGGCCGGCATCGACGTCGGCGACGAGGTGACGATCGAGGTCGCGCGCGCCGACGCCCCGCCTGACCCACCCCTCCCCGGCGACCTGCGCGAGGCGCTGTCCGCCCTCGACGGCGGCGTGGCGGCATTCGCTGCACTCACCGAGGCGCAGCGTACGGGGATGGTCGCATTCGTCGAGCGCGCGAGGACTGCCGGGACGCGGGCGAGGTATGTGGAGCGGGTGGTCGAGGAGGTGTGGCGGCGCGTCTCTCGCTGACCGCATGTCCGGATGCCTCAGAACTGGTGTGCTATTGTCGCGCGCAGGGAGGCGGGACGGCGATGGTCTTGTGGCAATCCGGTGTCGTCCTGCGGAGTGGCGACTTGCTGCTGTCCGAGGCGCAGACGCTCGTCAACACCGTGAACTGCGTCGGGGTGATGGGAAAGGGCCTCGCGCTCGACTTCAAGCGCGCCTTCCCTGCGATGTACGAGGACTACGTCAGGCGTTGCGCGATCGGTGAGGTGCGCCTGGGCGAGCCGTACCTGTGGCGGCTCGAGGAGGCAGGGTCGTGGGAGCAGCGCTGGGTGCTGAACTTCCCAACAAAGGGGCACTGGCGCTCGCGATCGCGCCACTCCGACATCGTCGATGGCCTCGACTGGCTCGAGGAGCACTCGAGGCGTGGGGTATTGAGTCGCTCGCAGTGCCGGCGCTGGGCTATCAGAACGGCGGCCTGCAGTGGGACGACGTCCGGCCCGTACTAGTCGAGCACCTGGGTCGGCTCGGCATCTCGATCGATCTGTACGCGCCGCGTTGACCCCTCCCGACCCCCTGCCTACCATCCCCACATGCACCAACACCCGCACCGCGACGTAGCAGTAGCCGGCGGCGGCTAGCCCGGCCCCACGCATCGAGGGCCGCGCCGGTCGTCTGCGCCCCGCAACCGCGGGGCGTCACTTTGCCCGGGACCACATGCCCAACGAGGACCACCACCCGAGGAGCCCGCCCGTGACCCCAGACCCCGCGACGCCCGCCGCTCCCGAAATGGCCACCGCCTACGACCCCTCGCAGGTTGAGGAGCGTGTGTACGACGCCTGGGAGCAGGCCGGCGCGTTCCGCCCGCAGGGGGGCGAGCGGCCGTTCACCGTGATCATGCCGCCGCCCAACCTCACCGGTGAACTGCACATCGGCCACGCGCTCACCGTCGCCGTCGAGGACGCGCTCGTGCGCTGGCACCGCATGCTCGGCGACGACACGCTGTGGCTGCCCGGCGTCGACCACGCCGCCATCGCCGTCAACGCGCTCGTCGAGCGCGAGCTCGCCGCCGAGGGCATCTCGCGCCACGACATCGGCCGTGAGGCGTTCCTGGAGCGCGTCTGGCAGTTCGTCGGGCGCTCGCGCTCGCGCATCGCCGAGCAGCACCGCCGGCTGGGCGCCTCGGCCGACTGGGAGCGCGAGGCGTTCACGATGGACGAGGCGCGGCAGCGCGCCGTCCGCCAGACGTTCGTGAACCTCTACAAGGACGGGCTGATCTACCGCGGCGAGCGCATCATCAACTGGTGCGTCGACTGCGGCACCGCGCTCTCGGACCTCGAGGTCGAGCACGATGACGAGCCCGGCGCGTTCTGGCACTTCCGCTACCCGGTGCTCGACGACGACAACCAGCCGACCGACGAGTACCTGGTCATCGCGACGACGCGGCCGGAGACGATCCCGGCGGACACCGGCGTCGCCGTGAACCCCGAGGACGAGCGCTACCAGCACCTGCTGGGGCGCAACGTGCTCGTGCCGACCTCGGACCGGCCGGTGCCGGTCATTCCCGACGATGCAGTCAGTATCGAGGCGGGGTCGGGCGCGCTGAAGGTCACGCCCGGCCACGACCCGGTCGACTTCGACATCGGGCAGCGCCACGGCCTGCCCGTGCTCAACATCATCGACGCCGACGGCAACCTCACCGGGGACGCCGGCAAGTACGCGGGCATGGAGCGCTTCGAGGCGCGCGACCGCGTGGTCGAGGACCTCGACGCGGCTGGACTGCTGGAGCGCACCGAGGAGTACACGCACTCGGTCGGCCACTGCCAGCGCTCCGGCACGATCGTCGAGCCGATCATCTCGGAGCAGTGGTTCGTGCGGGCCGAGCCGCTGGCGACGCCGGCGATCGAGGCGGTGCGCGACGGCCGCATCGAGTTCGTGCCAAAGCGGTTCGAGCGGACGTACTTCCACTGGATGGAGAACATCCGCGACTGGACCATCAGCCGCCAGATCTGGTGGGGCCACCGCATCCCCGTCTGGTACTGCGACGGCTGCTCCGAGGTCGTCGTCGCCGTCGAGGATCCCGACGCCTGCGCGGAGTGCGGCGCTGAGCTGCGCCAGGACGAGGACACGCTCGACACGTGGTTCTCGTCGGGGCTGTGGCCGCACTCGACCCTTGGCTGGCCGGACGATGACGCCGAGGACCTCGGCCGGTTCTACCCGACGCAGGTCATGGAGACCGGCTACGACATCATCTTCTTCTGGGTCGCGCGCATGGTCATGCTCTCGCTCTACAACATGCGCGGGCTGGGCGACGACGCGATCCCGTTCGAGACGGTCTACCTGCACGGCCTGGTGCGCGCCCCGGACGGGCGGAAGATGTCGAAGACGCTCGGCAACGTGGTCGACCCGCTCGACATGATCGGGCAGTACGGCACCGACGCGCTGCGCTACGCGCTCATCTCCGGCACCTCGCCCGGCAACGACCAGCGCATCACCGACGACCGCCTCGAGGCCGGCCGCAACTTCGCGAACAAGCTGTGGAACGCGAGCCGCCTGGTGCTCACGCTGATCGAGCAGGAGGGGCTCACACGCGACGACCTCGCGCTCCCCGCGGTGGGCGACCCGCGGCTGCTGCGCGAGGACCGCTGGGCGCTGTCCCGCCTCGAGCGCACCGTCGAGCTCGTGGATGAACTGCTGCGGAAGTTCGAGCTCGCCGAGGCGCTGCGGCAGACGCGCGACTTCTTCTGGGACGAGCTCGCCGACTGGTACCTCGAGCTGGCGAAGGTGCGCGTCCGCGCCGGCGACACGACGCCGCTGCCGGTGATGCTCCACGCGCTGGACACGGTGCTGCGGCTGCTGCACCCGTTCATGCCCTTTGTCACCGAGGAGCTGTGGCAGCGGCTCACTCCGCTCCGCCCGGAGGCCGAGGACGCTTCGCAGCTCATCGTCGCTCGCTACCCGATGCCCGACGAAGCGCGCTTCGACGACGAGGCGGAGCGTGAGCTGGCGGCGGTGCAGGACTTCGTCCGCGCGATCCGCAACGTCCGCGCCGAGCGCCGCGTCGACGCGGGCCGATGGGTCGAGGCGTACATCGTCGGCGCCGACGCGGCCGAGGCCGCGCGCGGCACCGCCGAGGCGCTGGGCCAGCTGGCGCGCGTGCGGCCGTTGCACGTCGTCGACGCGCCCGACGAGGCGCCCTCCGACGGCGTGGTGACGTCCGTGCTGCCGGTCGGCCGCGTCGTGCTGCCCATGGCGGGGTTGTTCGACCTCGACGCCGAGCGGTCGAGGCTGCAGAAGCAGATCGACGACGCGACGAACGAGGTGCAGCGGCTGGAGCGCAAACTGGCGAACGAGCAGTTCCGCACGCGCGCCCCCGCCGAGGTGGTCGCGAAGGAGGAGGAGCGCCTCCAGACGGCGGGCGGGCGCCTGCGCGGCCTCGAGGAGTCGCTGGCGGAGATCAGCTAGCGGGCCTGCGGGCGGTGCAAGTGAATGACACAGGCCGCGAGTTCCTCGCGAGCGCGCGAGCGCATCTTGTCGAGGACGACCTGTTACAGGCCTCGGAGAAGGGCTGGGGAGCGGCCGCGCACATGGTGAAGGCCGTTGCCGAAGCCCGCGGCTGGCCCCACAGCGTCCACCGCGACCTGTGGCGCACCATCAACCGCCTGGCCGAGGAGACCGGGGACGAAGACATCCGGATCATGTTCGGCCTCGCGGGTGAGCTGCACACGAACCTCCATGAGGGATGGCTCGACCGCGAAACCGTGGATGCCTACCTCTCCCGCGTCGAGCAACTCACCGGGAAGCTGAGCGCACTGGCTGCGTAGTCCCGTTGCTCGGTCTGGCCGCTACATGCGCGCGATCACGTAGCTGTCCGGCGCGTCATCCGCTCGCTGACCAGTAGGGCGACGGTCTGCAAGGCGGGGCAACATCCCGCCCGCAACGGCGACTCACGAGAACGAGGCGCAGGCGCTGCCGTGGATGCGGAGCACCGACTCCTGGCTGTAGCGCCGCTCGTACTCGGCTGAGATCTCGTCGATGAGTCGCAGCGTCTCCTCGCCCGGCGCGGCGAGGATCCAGAGCACCTTCGAGCGCTCGCGCTGGATCGTGCCCGAGTCGTCGCGCCACTGGCCTGCGGCGTCGAGGACGGTGAGGCCGGCGGGGAAGCGCGGCGTCACAACATCGGCGAGAAACGCGGTCCACTCCTCGTCGCTGACCTCGCGGCCGTCGGGGGTGCTGCGGCCGAAGAAGAGCTGGTACTCGGTGTAGCGGTCGCTGCCCTCGGGGCAGAGCTCCTCGCCGTTGTCGACGCAGGCGAGGAGCGCGAGCGCGACGAGGGCGATCACGGCGGTCGCAGCCAGGCGTCGGGGCGGCATCGCGCCGGATCCTACCAACGGGCGTGGTCGGAGGCCGCTCGAAGGGGGTAGCGGGGTCCGGCGGCGTTGACCATGCACGGGGCCGCTGCTACGTTCCCCTCGGCTGCGCGCCGTGCTTCTGCGCGGCGTACCACTGGTGCGGTGAGGGGGCTCGAACGGCCGTGGATCAACTCTTCGGCAACTATCTCCCGGTGCTGCTCGCGACCGTCACGGGTTTCATCCTCGTGATCACCGCGCTCATCGGCTCGCGGCTGCTCGCGCCCTTCTCCGAGGAGCGCGGGAAGGGCACGACGTACGAGTGCGGCATGCTGCCCGTGCGGCGCTCGAGCACCAACGTGGGCGTGCGCTTCTACCTCTACGCCATCCTCTTCATCATCTTTGACGTCGAGGCCGTGTTTATCTTCCCGTGGGCCCTGTCCTTCGTGGAGGTGGGCGCGCAGGCGTACTGGGAGATGGTGCTGTTCGTCTCCATCCTCGCCGTCGGCCTCGTCTACGCGTGGAAGAAGGGAGCGTTGCAGTGGCGCTAAGACCTCCTGACGTGACCGGAACCACCGCGCCACCCGGCGCACCCGAGACTGCACCTCCCGCGGTCGAGCCCGTACCGCTCGTCCCGGAGATGCCGCCGACGGAGCACCCGGCCGAGGCGCCCCGCCTCGTGCCGCTCGAGCCCGCTCCGGGCAAGGCGCTGTACCGCGTCGTGCTCCCGGGCGTGATGCAGGTGCCCGCCGACCTCGTGCTGGCGGCCTCGCGCAAGTCCTCGCTCTGGCCGATGACCTTCGGCCTGGCGTGCTGCGCGATCGAGATGATCGCCACCTACATGGCCCACTACGACCTCGACCGCTTCGGGATCGTGCCGTGGCCGTCGCCGCGCCAGTCCGACGTGATGATCGTCGCCGGCACGGTGACCAAGAAGATGGCTCCCGCCGTGAAGCTGCTCTACGAGCAGATGCCGAACCCCAAGTGGGTGATCTCCATGGGCGCGTGCGCCACCAACGGCGGCCCCTACACCCGCTACGACCGTGTCCTCCAGGGCGTCGACAAGATCGTTCCCGTCGACGTCTACGTGCCGGGCTGCCCGCCGCGGCCGGAGGCGCTCCTCGACGGCTTCGTCGCCCTCCAGGAGAAGATCATGGAGGAGCGGGGGGCGACCGGTCGATGACGACCGACGATGCCAACGGCGCTCCCGAGTCCTTCGACGACACCATCTGGGATGTCGTCGACGCCGCGCTCGCCGGCATCACCGCCGAGCCCGAGCGCGGCGCGCAGGACCTCATCGTCTTCATCCCGAAGGGCGAGCTCGAGCGCGGGCTGCGCGCGCTGAAGGCGAGCGAGACGCTCAACTTCGACTACCTGCGGAGCCTCACCGCGATCGACTGGGAAGAGGAGGGCATCGACGTGGTGTACCACCTCTACTCCACCGAGCACCGCCACAACCTGACCGTGAAGTGCCACCTCGACAACGACGACCTCACGCTCGACACCGCGACCACGGTGTGGCGCGCGGCGGGCTGGCTGGAGCGGGAAACCGCGGAGATGTTCGGCGTGCGCTTCAACGGCCACCCGGACCCCCGGCCCCTGCTGTTGCCAGAGGACATGGACGACACGTTCCCGCTCCGCAAGGAGCACCCGCTCGCGGAGATCGAGGTGCTGCAGGGCGAAGGCATCGCCTACGCAGAGGAGGCGTTCGAATGACCCAGCCTCCCCCGGTGCTCGGCAGCGAGTTCGAGACCGAAGACATCTTCGTCAACATGGGACCGCAGCACCCCTCGACGCACGGCGTCTTCCGCATGGTGCTGACCATCGACGGCGAGATGATCACCGACGTGGTGCCGTACCTGGGGTACATGCACCGCGGGGCCGAGAAGCTCTGCGAGACCATGGACTACCGCCAGGGCATCGGGTACATGGACCGCACGGAGTACCTCGCGAACTTCAACGCCGAGCTCTCCTACGTCATGGCCGTCGAGAAGCTCGCGGAGCTCGAGGTGCCGGAGCGCGCGCAGTGGATCCGCATGATCCTGTGCGAGCTCAACCGCCTGTCGAGCCACTTCATGTTCCTCGGCGCGTTCGGGACGGACGTGGGCGTGTTCGGCACGGCCTTCGTCTACGGCTTCAAGAACCGCGAGGTGATCCAGGACCTGTTCGAGGAGATCACCGGCGACCGCCTGATGTTCGCGTACTTCCGCGCCGGCGGGCTCGCCTGGGAGGTCCCGGACAACTTCGAGACCCGCGTGCGCGAGGTGCTCCGCGACTCGCGCGAGGGACTCGCTGAGCTCGACGGGCTGATGACCCAGAACGAGATCTTCCGCGCCCGCACCGAGGGCGTCGGCGTCATCACCGCCGAGGACGCGATCGACTGGGGCACCAGCGGCCCCACGCTGCGCGCCTCCGGCGTGCCGATGGACATCCGCAAGGACGAGCCGTACCTCTACTACGACCAGGTCGACTTCGACGTCATCACCGGCGACCACGGCGACGTCTTCGACCGCTTCTACAACCGCGTCCGCGAGGCGCACGAGTCGATCAAGATCATCGAGCAGTGCCTCGAGCGGCTGGAGCCCGGGCCGATCGTGCCCGACCGCCTGCCGCGCATGCTGCGCACCCCGGCGGGCGAGGTGTACACCCGCACCGAGGCGCCGCGCGGCGAGTACGGCATCTACCTGGTGAGCAAGGGCGGCA
>CAZMCK010000036.1:0-20834 GCA_964565075.1 uncultured Dehalococcoidaceae bacterium | reverse complement strand
CCGAGGCGGACGTGGACGCGACGCGGCTGCGGCTGGGCACGCACAACGAGGACGAGGAGTCGCGCATCATGCACGCGATCGGCTCGCTCGGCGAGGCCGGCGTCTACATCGACGACTCGGCGGTGCTGAGCGCGCCCGAGATCCGCGCCAAGTGCCGCCGCCTCCAGGCCGAGCACGGCCTCGACCTCGTGGTGGTGGACTACCTCCAGCTCCTGCACTCGGCCTCGCTCGGCGGCGAGAACCGCGCCTCCGAGCTGGGCAAGATCACGCGCGCGCTCAAGGAGACGGCGCGCGAGCTCGACGTGCCGGTGATCGCAGCCGCGCAGCTCTCGCGAGCCGTCGAGGCGCGCACGCCGCACATCCCGATGCTCTCGGACCTGCGGGAGTCGGGGTCGATCGAGCAGGACGCCGACATCGTGATGTTCATCTACCGAGAGGACGTCTACCGCACGCCCGAGGAGTGGCAGGACGAGCACCCCGACGACCCCGGCGGCCAGCACCCGAGCGGCCTCGCCCAGCTGATCGTGGCCAAGCACCGCAACGGCCCCACCGGCACCGTGACGGTGCGCTTCCAGGACCGCACGGCCTCGTTCCAGGACCTCGTGCTGCGCGAGCCGCCCGTGGAGTTCGACGAGTGAGCGCCGGCGTACCGGCTGGGGGTTCGCCGTTCGAAGGCTTCGTCGCCGGCGGCGCCGCCACCACGCTGCCCTCGCAGTTCTTCGTCGAGGTGCTGCCGAGGATCGACGACGAGGCGGAGCTGCGGGTCACGCTCTACGCGCTCTACGCGATCGGGCGCGCCCGGGGGCCGCTGCGCGCCGTCCGCGCATCGGAGCTCGCCGCCGAGGCGCCCCTGCGCCGGGCCCTCGCGGGCTGCGGGGGCGATGGGGCGCTCCGGCCTGCCATCGGGCGCGCCTCGGCGCGCGGGGCCCTGCTCGCCCTCGAGCTCGCCGACGGCGACACGCTGTGCTTCGTGAACAACGAGGCGGGACGCCGCAGTCTCGACCGCGTGCGGTCGGGCGCCACGCCGCTGCCGGGTGGGGCGCGGCTCGCCGCCCTCCGCGATGAACCGTCGGACCTCGAGGTGTTCGAGCCGGCCCGGGTCTACGAGCAGACGATCGGGTTGCTGAACCCCTCGACGTCCGAGGCACTGGCTGAGGCGTGCGAGCACTACCCCGAGGAGTGGGTGACCGACGCGCTGCGGGAGGCGGCGCGCAACAACAAGCGTTCGTGGGCCTACGCGGAGGCGATCCTTCGCCGCTGGGAGCACGAGGGCAAGGACGACGGAACCAGGAGTACGCGGGATGCGTCCGCTCAAGGAGCTGCTGCAAGAGCAGCGCGCGACCACGGCCCGTACGAGCGCATCATCCGCCGCAGCTAGCGCACCGGCCGCCTCGCGCGAGCCGGTCTGCGAGGAGTGCGGCGGCGCACGCTTCGTGCGCGTGACCGCCGATATCGAACACCGCGACTTCGGGCGTGCCGTGCCGTGCGGCTGCGCGCGCGCCGAGGACGAGGCGGAGCGCCGCGCGCGGCTGCTGCGCTACTCGCGCCTGGGCGCCCTCGAACGCTTCACGTTCGAGACGCTGCTGCCGCAGGGCCGCTCCAGCGATCGCCGGGCGCGCGAACGCTACACCGTGGCCGTCGAGGCGGCGCGCCGCTACGCCGAGCGGCCCGAGGGCTGGCTGGTGCTGAGCGGCGTGCCCGGCTGCGGCAAGACCCACCTCGCGGCGGCGATCGTGAACCGCGCCATCGAGCGCGGCGGCCCCGCGCTCTTCTTCACCGTCGCCGACCTGCTGGACCGGCTGCGCGCCTCCTACGACGACGATGCGGATCTGGCCTACGACCGGCTGAGCGAGCACGTCCGCAACGCGCCCCTGCTCGTGCTCGACGACCTCGACGGCTACTCGGAGACCGCGTGGGCGCGCGAGAAGTTCGTGCAGCTGGTCTCGCACCGCTTTCACGCGGCCCTGCCCACGGTCTTCACGTCCGTCACCGAGCCCGATGAGATCGAGGGCCGCCTCGGCTCGCGACTCAGCGACCCGTCGCTTGTGCAGCAGTTCGTGCTGGAGGAGCCGCTGCGGCAACAGTTCATCGCTGTTGGCGGGATGACGCAGGAGCGTCTGCCGTCGTTCACCTTCGAGACGTTCCGCCCCGGCGGGCACGGCCTGCGTGGCGAGGAGCGTCGCAACCTGGAGGCCGCGTTCCGCCTCGCCCGGAACTGGGCCGACAAACCCCGCGGCTGGCTCGTGCTGCTCGGCGCGAACGGCACCGGCAAGACCCACCTCGCGGCCGCGATCGCCTCGCTCCGCGTGGAGGCCGGCGACCGCGTCGCGTTCGCCACGGTGCCGGACCTCCTCGACGAGCTGCGCGCGACGTTCGACCCGGACTCCGGGGAGCGCTTCGATGCGCTGTTCCGCCGGCTCCGCGACGTGGACCTGCTGATCCTCGACGACCTCGGCGCGCACCAGTCCAGCGGATGGGCGCAGGAGAAGCTGTACCAGCTGCTCAACTACCGCCACCTCGGCGGCTGGCCGACGGTGGTCACGAGCGACCTCGAACTCACCAGGTTGGAGCCGCGGATCGCCTCGCGCCTGGGCGACCTGCAGGTGGCGACGGTATACGAGCTGCGGGTGCCGGACTACCGGATGGGCGCATAAGTACCCGACCTGCAAAGTGTGCTATGTTCCGGCCGCCAGCCGCTCCCACGGCAAGGTGACGAGGTACACTCGTGGCAATGGCGCCAGACACACTCAGCATCTCGCAGGCATTGCGTGCGGTGGGCTTTCCGGAGGAGCAGGCGAACCTGCTCGCGACGCACATGGCGTCGCGTTCTGACGACCTGGTAACGAAGAAAGATCTCGAACTCGCAGTGTCTCAGCTAGAGACGCGGCTCCTCCTGAAGCTGGGGGCGGGCATGGCTGCGGGCTTCGCGCTCACGTTGACCGCTCTCGGGGTAGTCCTTACTCAGTTGGGGTAGTCAGCGGTTCAACACCCGCGCCAGGCACGCACCGGCGAGGTGCTCCGCCCGCTCTGGCGGAGCCGTGGCTAACTACTTCCACCTCGGCAGCCGACCTACGGTGGTGACAACCGACCTCGAGCTTGCCAGGCTGGAGCCGCGGATCGCTTCACGGCTGGGCGACCTGCAAGTGGCAGACGGTGTACGAGCTGCGGGTGCCCGACTATCGGATGGGCGCATAGTTTGTATAAGTAACGTGATTGGCAAACTGTGCTATGTTCCGGCTGTGAGCCGCTCCCACGGCAAACATGACGAGGTACACTCGTGGCAATGGCACCAGACACGCTCAGCATTTCGAAAGAGCTGCGCGCGGCAGGCTTCAGCGAGGAGCAGGCCGACGTGCTCGCGACGCAGATAGCGGCGCAGCCGGAGGATCTCGTCACCCGGCAGGACCTCGCACTGGCGCTCGCGGCGCTTGAGCGACGCATGGACCATCTGGATGAGAAGATCGACCGGGTCGAGTCGAGGCTGGTGATTAAGCTCGGCGCGATCATGGCTGGCGGTTTCGGACTCATCCTGACGGCCATAGCCATTGCCGCCGGGGTCATCATCGGGCAGATAGGCTAACGGCTGCGAGGGCGCGGCCGCGCTACGCTCCGGCGAGGTGCTCCGCTCCCTCGGGCCGGGGGCTCACGCCCTCCTGCCACATCGACCCGTCGACGCCGTGCTCGCGCTTCCAGACCGGCACCGTCTCCTTGATGCGGTCGACCGCGCGCAGGGCGGCCTCGAAGGCATCGCCGCGGTGTGCCGCGGAGACGGCCACGAGGAGCGAGACATCGCCAATCTCCAGCATCCCGATGCGGTGATGGGCGGCGATGGCGTGCACCTCGCGGTCCGCGTACTCGGCCAGCACCTCGTCGCCGACCGCGGCCATCTGCCGCTCGGCCATCGGCCCGTACGCCTCGTACTCCAGCCGGGCGACCGCGCGGCCCTCGTGGTGGTTGCGGACCACGCCCTCGAACAGCACCACGGCCCCGCTCGCGTCGGTGGCGACGAGGTCGCGCAGCGCGTCGCGGTCCAGCGGCTCCCCGGTGATGAGGTAGCGGGGCGTTGCCGCAGTGTCGGCGCCGCCGGAGATGGGCTGGATCAGCGCCACCTCGTCGCCGGGACCGATCTCGGTGGCGGCGTCGAGGCAGTACTCCTGGTTGATCGCCACAGCGAGCGTCGGCAGGTAGGGCTCAAGCGCCGGGTGCGTGCGCTCGAGGTGGCGATGGAGCTCGGCGACGGTGATGCGGTCCGCGCCGACGTCCTCGTCGAGGTCGCCGCCCATGAGCTCGCGGAGCTGCGCGAAGAGCCGAATGCGAACCTGCACGTCGGAACTCCCTCGCCCCGGCTCGCCCCGTCGAGGGGCGACCGCCGCTGCAAGTATACGCCCGGCTCGCCGCAGCCCCGACCGGGGGGAGCGCCGTGGGGCCGGTCGCCGTGACCGCCCGGAACGCACCGCTGACGCTCGTCGCCGCCCTCCGGCAGGGCATCGCCGACGCGGTGCTCCCGCAACGCTGCCTCGTCTGCGGCCGCTTCGGCGCCGCCCTCCACCGCGGGTGCCTCGACGCGCTGCCCCACGCCAGTCCGCCCCGCTGCCCGCGCTGCTGGCTCCCGGCCGCCAGCCAGCCGCGTGAGTCGAGGAGGCGCGACGGGGCGTGCTCTCGTTGCGCGGCCGCCCCGCCTGCGTTCGAGGGACTCCGGACGCCGTACCGCTTCGTCGGTCACGCCCGCCGCGCGGTCATCGAAGCGAAGTTCCGGGGCGTGAGCGCGCTCCTCGAGCCGCTCGGACGGGCTGCGGCGCGCATGGCGCCGGAGTCGTGGGAGCTGGACGCGGTCACCGCCGTGCCGCTGCACGGCGCACGGCGTCGGCGGCGAGGGTTCGACCAGGCTGCTGTGCTCGCCGAGGCCGTCGCCGACGAGCTCGACGTGCCGCTGCGCGACGGACTGCTCCGGCGCCGCCGCGCCACCGGCGCGCAGACCGCGCTGGGCGTCGACCGACGGCGGCGCAACATGGCCGGCGCGTTCGAGGCGCGTGGTGGTCCCCCGGCCTCGGTGCTACTCGTGGACGATGTCGCGACGAGCGGGGCGACGCTGGGTGCGGCCGCCCGGGCGCTGCTCGATGCGGGCGCAGAGCGCGTGTATGCCCTTGCCGTAGCAAGGGAGGATTAAGGCAGGACGGGGAGGGCTGGTAAGCGCGTGCCGCTCGGCCCTAGAATCGCTTGAACGGGGCACCGGCGGGAGGCTCCTGTGATTGTCACCGTCACACTCAACCCCGCGATCGACCAGACCATCGAGATCGACGCGCTCATCGAGGGCGACACCAACCGCGTCGCCTCGAACCGCTGGGATGTCGGCGGGAAGGGCATCAACGTCGCGCGTGTGCTCAAGGAACTCGGCTACGAGCCGCTCGCCTGCGGCTTCGCGCCCGGCGACATGGGCCGGATGATCGAGGACTCCCTGCTTGATGCGGGGATCGGCTGCGAGTTCATGTTCGTCCCGGGCGAGACCCGCACCAACATCACGATCCTCGACCGCACCAGCCACGTGCACACCGTCCTCGCCGCACCCGGCCCGCGAGTGACCGAGCACGCGATCTCGCAGTTGCGCTCGCGCATCGCCCGGCGGCTGCGGCCGCGCATCGAGAGCTGGCTCGTGCTGGCCGGGTCGATTCCCCCCGGCACCGACGCCGGACTGTACGTCGACCTGCTCGGCATTGCGGTCGATCGGCAGGCGAAGACGGCGTTGGACGCCGACGGCCAGATCGTCGCGCAGGTCCTCGCGGCGGGCGCGGCCCCGAACCTCCTCAAGCTCAATGACCACGAGGCGGGCAGGCTGCTGGGCAGCACCATCGACGGCGCCGACGCCGCGCTCGATGCGGCGCGCATGCTGCGCTCGTGGGGCGTGGAGCACGTCGTCATCACCCGCGGGAGCGAGGGCTGCGTCGCCTCGACGTCCGACGGTGACTTCCGCGTGCCGGCGCCGTCCGTCGACGTCAACTCGGCGGTGGGGGCGGGCGATGCGTTCCTCGCGGGGTTGCTGTTCTCGCTGATCCGCGACCACGGCTGGTCCGAGGCGCTGGTGACCGCGACGGCCGCGGGCGCGGCCGTGTGCCTCACGCCGGGCACGGCGCTGTGCACGGCTGCCGACACCCACCGCCTGGAGACGCGCGTGCGCGTCGACGAGGTAGGGCCGGCCGTCGCCGTCTGACCACTCCCGACGCCCGTGCTGCGCTGGCGGATACACCCGGCGCGCGTGCTAGGGTGGAATGACAGGCACGTCGAGTGTGCAAGGGGTGAACATGAGCATGGTGGCGGACTTGAGCACGACGCTCGCGGAGGCGGACCCGGCGGTAGCCGCGTCGATAGCACGCGAGGAGGGCCGGCAGCGTACGACCCTCGAGATGATCGCCTCCGAGAACTTCACCTCGCAGGCCGTCCTCGAAGCCGTCGGCAGCGTGCTCACCAACAAGTACGCCGAAGGACTCCCCGGCCGCCGCTACTATGGCGGCTGCGACTTTGTGGACGAGGTCGAGTCCCTCGCCATCGAGCGCGCGCAGACGCTCTTCGGCGCCGACCACGCGAACGTGCAGCCGCACTCCGGCGCGCAGGCGAACATGGCCGTCTACTTCGCGGTGCTCAAGCCCGGCGACACGGTCATGGGCATGCGGCTGGACCAGGGTGGCCACCTTACCCACGGCAGCCACGTCAACTTCAGCGGCCGCCTCTTCGAGTTCGTCTCCTACGGCGTCGACCGCGAGAGCGAGACGATCGACTACGAGGAGATGGCGCGACTCGCCGAGGAGCACCGCCCGAAGCTCATCGTGACCGGCGCGACGGCGTACCCGCGCAGCATCGACTTCCAGCGCGCGCGCGAGATTGCCGACAGCATCGGCGCGATGCACATGGCCGACATGGCGCACATCGCCGGCCTCGTCGCCGCCGGCGTCCACCCCACCCCCGTGGGCCATGCCCAGCTCATCACCAGCTCGACGCACAAGACGCTGCGCGGGCCGCGCGGCGGCCTCGTGCTCTGCGACGCCGACTACGCCCGCCAGGTCGACCGCGGCGTCTTCCCGGTCGCGCAGGGCGGACCGCTCATGCACGTCATCGCCGGCAAGGCGGTGGCGTTCGGCGAAGCCTCGAACGAGGCGTTCCGCGCCTACTCACAGCAGACCGTCGAGAACGCCCGCGTGCTCGGCGAGACCCTCGTTGACGCCGGGCTGCGCGTCGTCAGCGGCGGCACGGACAACCACCTGCTGCTCGTCGACGTCACTGCGAAGGGGCTCACCGGCCAGAGCGCGGAGGACGCGCTGGCCCGCGCGGGCATCGTCGTCAACAAGAACGCGATCCCGTACGACGAGCTGCCCCCGGCGACCGCCTCGGGCATCCGCATCGGCACGCCCGCGCTCACCTCGCGCGGCCTCGAGTCCGACGAGATCCGGCGCGTCGGCGAGCTGATCGCGCGCGTCCTCGACGCGCCCGAGGACGACGACGTCGCGGCGTCGGCCCACGCCGACGTGCTGGAGCTGTGCGACGCGTTCCCCGCGCCGGGCGTGCCGGTGGCGTAGCTGGATAGAGCCATGACAGGTACTCGCCGTTCTGCCGAGGAGACGGCCCGCCTCGGCGACGAGATATACGAACGCGATATCCGCTCGCAAGTAGAGGACGCCCACGATGGCGCGTTCGTCGCCGTCGACGTGGAGAGCGGACACTGGGCGATGGGCGACAGCGAACTGGCTGCCGCCGACCGCCTTCGCTCGCAACAGCCTGACGCGATTGATGTCTGGCTGCTGAGGGTTGGCTACCGCGTGGTAGCCAGCATCGGAGGCGGAGCCCCGCAGAGGAGCCGATGATCGAGGGTGCTGTGAACGCCGCCCTGCAGGCGGTGGTCAGCCTTCCCCTCCGTGGCCCCACCGGCCGCGCTCTTGAGGTGGAGGCCGTGGTGGACACCGGGTTCGACCGCTTCCTCACCTTGCCCTTGCGGGTTGTGAAGGAATTGGATCTGGCCTTCGCTGGTGTCAATCGTGTGCAGTTAGCCGATGGTAGCGAAGCGGCATTGGACAGCTACGCGGTGACCGTGCGGCGCAGTACCTGGACGCCGACACGGAGAAGGAGGGATGGTCGGCCGAGGCGGGTCCTCGCTTATGTCTCTGACGCCACACCACTGATCGGTATGTCCATGCTCGCCGGCCACCAGTTCTGCGTCGACGTTGGCGGTGGCGGGCGAGTTGTCATCGAGCCAACGGCATAGCCGTCGACCTCAACGGGGTGGTATGCACCCTCGCCGGTCGAGTAATGCACAACTGCGCGAGGGTTGCCCGTCGATCGGGGCGACTTATACTTGCGTGCGCGCGTGGGGTGCGCCCATCATCGATGTGGGTTCGGCCGCCGCTGAGCCGGCGGCCGTTGCTTCAACGGCCGATCACCTCGCGAACGTGACGGAGTCGGTCGGGTCAGCGGGCCCGTGGGCTGGACAGCCCGGCGAAGGAGACGCTTGAACGAGTACGAACTGCTGTACGTGATCAGCCCTCGTCTGTCGGCCGAGGATGTTGACGCCATGGTCGAGCGGGTCGGGGGCCTCATCGAAGGCGTCGGCGGCTCCGTCTCCCTGGTCGACAACTGGGGCCGCAGGCGTCTCGCCTACCCCATCCGCCACCACTTCGAAGGCACCTACGTCCTCTCCTACGTCAACCTCCCGGGCGAGCGCGCCGCCGAGTTCGAGCGCGCCCTCAACATCAACGAGGACATCCTGCGCCACCTGCTCATCTCCGGCGTGATCCCCGGTTACGAGGGTCCCCCCGAGCAGGAGGTCGACATGCGCCGCCCCGCGGGTGGTCGCTCCTCGTTCGCCGACCGGCCCGCGGAGCCTGCGGGCGATGCGCCCCCGGCGGACGCGCCCCCTGCTGATGCACCGGCCGAGGGTGGCGAGGCGGCTCCGGCGGAGACTCCCGCCGGCGCGCCCGCAGCCGAGGCCCCCGCACCGGCGTCGCCGCCTGCCGCGGCCCCCGCTGCCGAGACCGAAGCTCCCACCGAGCCCGCCGAGGCGCCCGCAGTGGAGGCGCCGGCTGCCGAGACCGAGGCACCTGCTGCCGAGGCTGGCGCGGACGATGCGGCGTCCGAGGAGACCCAGGCGCCCCCGGCCGCCGTCGCCGGCGCAGAATGAACCGTCGGTCCGGGTTGCGCACGCCAGACGCGAGCGCGTTACAGTACGCACGGATCGCAAACCACTCCCCACTGCACCATGGGGGAAGTGCGCCATGCTGAACAAAGTCATGATCATCGGGAACCTGGGTGCGGACCCGGAGATGCGCTACACGGCCAACGGCAGCGCCGTCACCGAGTTCCGCGTCGCCTCGAATCGCCGCTTCACCACGCGTGACGGCGAAGCCCGCGACGAGACCGAGTGGTTCCGCGTCGTGACCTGGAACCGCCTGGCCGAGATCTGCAGCCAGTACCTGTCCAAGGGACGCCAGGTCTACGTCGAGGGCCGGCTGCGCACCCGCTCCTGGGAAGGCCAGGACGGCGTCACGCGCTACACGACCGAAGTGATTGCCGAGGAGGTCAAGTTCCTCGGTGGCCGGCAGGATGCCGCGCCGTTCGGGCGCGAAGGCGCGCCGGCGCTGGCGGTGGGCGCGGACGCCGAGGGCGATCTGGAGCCCGACGACCTGCCGTTCTAGGCTGAAGACGGAGCCGCCGGCGGAGACCGGCGCGGGGAGGACCCTGTGACGAACGAACCGACGCCGGAACCCACCGCCGCCGCGCCTCGTGACGAAGGCGCGGCGCGCCCGTTCGACCGCGGCGACCGTCCGCCTCGCGGCGACCGTGGCGACCGAGGCGATCGTGGTGACCGCCGCGGCGGTGGCCGCCGGCCGGGCGGTGGTGGTGGACGGCGCCGGCCGTGCGACTTCTGCCCGCCCGGCACGCGCGTGATCGACTACAAGGACGTCGGCCTGCTGCGCCGCTACCTCAACGACCGCGGCAAGATCGAGGGTCGTCGGCGCGTGGGCTGCACGGCGAAGTGCCAGCGGCTGCTGGCGCAGGCGGTGAAGCGCGCGCGCCACATGGGGCTGCTGCCGTACACCGCCGAGCACGTGCGCGCCTCCGGCGTCCCCGCCGGCCGGCCCTCGCGCCGCTAGCCACCCCACCCGTCTCGCCGTCGTCGAGCACGGCGGCATTCGGCCGAGGAGCAGCCGCGCGTGGCCACCTACCGACCGCCGGGCACCTCGCGCCGCGAACGCGAGGAGCGTGACCGCCGCAGGGAGCGGCTCGTCATCTACGGCGTGGTCGGCGCGCTCGTCGTGGCGGCCGTCGTGGTCCTCGTCGGCCTCTACACCACGCAGTACCAGCCGCCGCGTGCGCACGTCCTGACCGTCGGCGACCGCGACTACAACGCATCGGACGTCGCGCGCCGCGCGCTGTACGAGATGCGCTACGGGGACCCGACCCTGAGCGGCTTCGAGACCGCCGTGAGCGAGACCCTCGACCGCATCGAGGACACCGAGACCGTGCTCGCCCGCGCCCCGGCCATCGTCGGCGAAGTCCCCGACGACGAGGTGCGCGCCGACCTGTACGCGCGGCTCGCCCTGGAGGACGACGCCACGGAGAGTGTCTTCGTGGAGGCGCTGGCGGAGATGCTCGCCGACTCGCGGCTCTCGCGCGAGGAGCTCGAGGAGATCGTCCGCGCCAACATCCTCGTCGACCGGCTGCGAGATGTGTTCGTGGACGAGTACGGGGACACTGCGCCGCAGGTGCTCCTCTCCCGCATCCGGGTCGCCGACGAGTCGGCTGCGGAGGACATCCGGGATCGGTTGCACGCCGGAGCCGACTTCGCCGAAGTCGCGGACGAGCTCAGCTCGGACGGTGCGGGAGGGGGCGACATCGGCTGGCTGCCCCTCGCGGCGCTCTCGCCCGCGGCGCGGGAAGCGCTTGTGGATCAGCCAACCGATGCAGTGAGCGCGATCGTGCGGGATGGGCTGTTTTACGATGTGTACCTGGTGCGCGACCGCGACGACGCGCGTGCGATCGATGAGGCTCAGCGCGAGTCGCTGGGCGCCACGCGGTTCCTCGAGTGGATCGAGGACGAACGCGCGACCGTGGAGGTCGAGGTAGACCTGTCGCCGGGCGAGGAACGCTGGATCCTCGACCGTCTCATCAGCGACCTGAGGGGCTAACGGGCGATGTCTGGAGGCAGCAGGTGACCGAGGCGATTGGCGTTTCGCTGCTGGGCGCGGGCAACGTCGGCATGGGCGTGGTCCGGGCGCTTCACGCGGGGACGGGGCGGTACGCCGCCGCGGTGGGACGCCCCCTGGAGCTCCGCCACGTGCTGGTTCGCGACGCGTCGCGGACGCGCGAGGGCGCCGAGCCGCACCAGGTCACGACCGACCTCGACACCGTGCTCGGCGACGACTCGACCTCGATCGTCGTGGAGCTCATGGGCGCGGAGGAGCCGGCGCGGTCGTACATCGCCGAGGCGCTGGGGTCCGGCCGCCACGTGGTCACCGCCAACAAGGAGGTGATCGCGAAGCACGGCGCCGCGCTGCGCGACCTCGCCGCCGAGAGCGGCGTGCGGCTGCTCTACGAGGCGTCGGTGGGCGGCGGCATCCCGATCATCAGCCCGCTCTTCCGTGACCTGCTCGCCAACGACATCACCGCCGTGACCGCGATCATCAACGGCACGACGAACTACATGCTCACCGCCATGGCCCAGGACGGCGCCGACTACGCCGACGCCCTGGCCGACGCGCAGCGCCTCGGCTACGCCGAACCCGACCCGACGGCCGACGTCGAGGGCCACGACGCGGCATTCAAGCTCGCCATCCTCTGCGGGCTCGCCTTCCACGTGGAGGTGAGCCCGGAGGACGTCATGCAGCGCGGCATCACGCGGGTGACCGCGCGCGACATCCGCTACGCCTCGACGCTGGGCTACGCCATCAAGCTGCTCGCCGAGGGGAGGCTCGTCGACGGCGAGCTGCTCGCCTCGGTGCAGCCGACGTTGATCGGGCGCGAAGAGCCGCTGTCGAAGGTCGACGGCGTGCTCAACGCCGTGCAGGTCGAGGGCGACCTGGTCGGCCGGGTGGTGCTCGAGGGCCCCGGTGCGGGGTCGGCGCCCACGTCCAGCGCCGTGCTGGCGGACGTCCTCGACGTCGCCCGTGACATCGTCGCCGAGCGCCGCCCGCCACCGCCGCAGGCGTACCGCTCGATGCGTGTACGGTCGCCGGGCGAGCACCACGCCCGGCGCTACGTGCGGATGACCGTCGCGGACCGCCCGGGCGTGCTGGGCGAGATTGGCACGGCACTGGGAGCGCGCGGCGTGAGCATTGCGTCGGTCGTCCAGTTCGAGGTGGACGAAGACGCGCGCACGGCTGAGATCGTGCTCACCACGCACGCCGGGCCGGGGGCCGCCCTGGAGGCCGCACTGGACGACATCGCTTCCGCGGAGGTCGTCATCGAGGTGGGCAACGTGCTGGCGATGGCCGGCTGATCGGGGCGGGGTCATGACGAGCGAGCGCCTGACGACCGAACCCCCGGCGGAGAGCGCCGACCCGGCGCCGTTGCCGGAGGGCGTCTCCGGCTGGGCGGAGCGCCAGGTCGCAGGCCTGCGCGACAATTCAGACCGGCTCCGCCACGAGCTGGACGTACTACGCTCCACGCTGCACGAGCAGCAGCGCACCGTCGCCGGGCTCGAAGGCGCGCTCGCGTCGATCGAGGAAGGTGTCCGCCGCCACGAGACGGAGCAGCAGGCGGTGCGCTCCCTGCAGCAGCGCGTGCAGGCCTCGCTCGAGGGGGCCGAGACGATGCTCACCCGCCTCAACGAGCGCGTCCAGGCGCTGGAGCAACGCAGCCGGTCCGCTGAATCGATGCACGGCGGAAGTAGCGCCGCGAGCGACGAGGCCTCGATCAGCCCCGGGCGCATGGAGGAGATCGACAACCGCATCCGCGCAGCGGCGGACCTGGCGATGCTGGGCCGGCAGGCGAAGGAGCGGATCGACCTGGCTCTCCCGGAGATCGGCTCCTCGATCACCCAGCTCGAAGCGAAGACGGAGACACTGCGCACCGAGTTGCGTCGCACCGGCGAGGAAGTCGCCCAGGAGCGCGCGCGGCGCGACCGCGAGAGCGAGCTGCTGGAGCTTATCGACCAGCAGCGCGCGACGCGCATCCGCCTGGAGGAGCGGCTCGCGCTCTACGGCGAGTCGCTGGAGGAGGCGCGGGAGCGCCTGGGCGCCGCCGCCGAGGAGCGTGGTGCGCTCGCCCGCCAGCTCTCGCGCACCGACGAGCGGCTGCTGATGCTCAGCGACGCGCTCGAAATGCAGCGCAAGGCGATCGTCGAGCACTTCGAGCGGCTGCTCGAATCCCAGCGGGACGAGAGCTCACGGGATGTCGACCGTATCGAGGCGCGCCTGCGCGAGGGCCAGCAGCTGCTGACCCGGCTGCGCGAGGGCACCGACCCGCAGACGGCGCCGGAGCAACCGGTGTGAGCGACGTCGACAGCCGCTTCATCCTCGACCGCTACGCCGACCTGCTGCCGGTCACCGATCGCACGCCGCGCATCACCCTCGGCGAGGGCGGCACGCCGCTGGTGCGCTCGCGCAAGCTGGAGGCGGAGCTGGGGCTGGGCGCGCTCTACTTCAAGCTCGAACTCGCCAACCCGACGGGCTCCTTCAAGGACCGCGGGATGGTGCTCGCCGCCGCCAGGGCCGCCGAGGACGGCGCCGAGGCGGTGATCTGCGCCTCTACAGGCAACACCTCCGCCTCGATGGCGGCGTACGCGGCGCGCTACGGGATGCGCGCCTACGTCATCGTGCCGGCGAACCGCGTCGCGATGGGCAAGCTCGCGCAGGCCGTGGCGCACGGCGCGGAGATCGTGACCGTGGACGGCTCCTTCGACGACGCACTGCGCGTCGCGCGCAGCCTCGCCGAGGTCTACCCGGTGGTGCTGCTCAACTCCGTCAACCCGAACCGCATCCAGGGTCAGAAGACCGCGGCGTTCGAGATCGTCGACGAACTCGGCGCTGCTCCGGATGTGCTCGCCATCCCCGTCGGCAACGCCGGGAACATCACGGCGTACTGGATGGGCTTTGTCGAGTACCACCAGCGCGAGCGCGCAGCGACGCGGCCCCGCGTGTGGGGCTTCCAGGCCGAGGGCGCGGCGCCGCTGGTCCACGGCGGACCGGTGGCCGAGCCCGAGACCGTGGCGACCGCGATCCGCATCGGCAATCCAGCGTCGTGGCAGGGCGCCATCACCGCCCGCGACGAGTCGGGCGGCTCCATCAGCGCCGTGAGCGATGCGGAGATCCTCGAGGCCTACGAGCGCCTCGCCGCCGACGAGGGCATCTTCTGCGAGCCGGCCTCCGCGGCCTCGGTTGCCGGACTGTTCGCGATGGCGCGCGCCGGCGAGTCGCTCGAGGGGCTGACGGCGGTGTGCGTGATCACGGGGTCGGGCCTGAAGGACCCGGAGACCGCGCTCGGCATCGACGCGGTCACGCACGAGACTCCGGCCGAGACCGAGGCGGTGGCCTCGGCGCTGGGATGGCGCGCGCCGGAGTGACCGCGCTGCACGTACCCCCACGGGGTACGGGGTCGTGCTACGATCGCCCGTGGCGTCCGATACGGGCGCGCTCCCACCCGAGTCAGCCGTCGCGTCCGCAGGTGGCGGGCGACGAGGCTGGAAGGGGCATGCTGTGACGGCGACTCACCCGTCCCCGCTGACTCGCGGGCGGTTTGACCACGACGCGGCCGAGGATGCGATCCGCAGGCTCATCGAGGCCGTGGGTGAGGATCCCGCGCGCGAGGGACTGCGCGACTCGCCACGCCGCATCGCCGCGATGTACCGCGAGGTCTTCGAGGGCCTGGAGATGGATCCGGCGGCCGTGCTGTCGGTCGGCTTCGAGGAGGGCCACGACGAGCTCGTGATCCTGCGCGAGATCCCGTTCCACTCGATGTGCGAGCACCACTTCATGCCGTTCCACGGGCAGGCGCACGTCGGCTACCTCCCGGACGGGCGCATCGTCGGCCTGTCCAAGATCGCGCGCGCCGTCGAGATCTTCGCGCGGCGCCCGCAGGTGCAGGAGCGGCTCACCAACCAGGTCGCGCAATGCATCGAGGAGGTGCTGGATGCGCGCGGTGTGGGCGTGGTGATCGAGGCCGAACACCTCTGCATGACCGCGCGCGGCGTCCGCAAGCCGGGGTCGAAGATGGTGACCTCGTCGATGCGCGGCGCGTTCCGCAGCGACGCCAACACGAGATCCGAGTTCCTGGAGTTGATCCGACCGCCGCGCTAGCGGCGGCAGGCCCGAGGGGGGCCGTGTTCCGGATGATGCTGTCCCGATGACGCCCGCCAGCGGCATGCACGCGGCCCTGGCCGCGGTGACCACCGTCCGCCGGGTCGCGATGCTTTCCATGCACACATCCCCACTCGCGCCGCTCGGCGGCCGCGAGACGGGCGGGATGAACGTCTACGTGCGCGCCGTCTCCGAGGCGCTCGCCCGTTCCGGCGTCCACGTCGATATCTTCACGCGCCGCACAGACCTCGCACCCCCGGAGGTGCAGGCCGTCACCGATGGCGTCCGCCTCATCCACGTCTCCGCCGGCCCCGCCGAGCGCGTCGAGAAGGAGGAGATGGACGCCTTCGCGGACGAGTTCGCGCTCGGCGTCGGTGCCTTCGCGGCGAGCACGGGGCTCACCTACGACGTCGTGCACTCGCACTACTGGCTCTCCGCCGCCGCCGGGCGGCGGCTCGCCCGCGAGTGGGACGCGCCGCACGTCGCGATGTTCCACACGCTCGCCGACGTCAAGCTCGGTGTCGGCTACTCCGACTTCGAGCCCGATGCCCGCGTCGACGCCGAGCGCACGCTGGTCCACGACCTGGATCGCGTGGTCGTCGCGACCGAGCACGAGATGCACCTGCTGGGTGAGATGTACGGCGTCCCCGGCCGCAACGTCGCCGTGATCCCGCCCGGCGTGGACCGCGAGCGCTTCCGCCCGCGCGACCGCGCCGCCGCGCGAGCCGAGCTCGGCATCGACGCGCAGGCGCGCGTCCTGCTCGCGGCCGGCCGGATCGAGCGCCCCAAGGGCCTGGACGTACTCATCAAGGCGCTCGGCGAGATGACCGAGCGCGAGGGCGTGCAACTGCTCATCATCGGCGGCGACGACCGCTCGCGCACCGAGGTGGCCCGGCTGCGCCGCGTGGCCGCGGACGCCGGCGTGAGCGACCTCGTCCGCTTCGTCGGGTCGGTGACGCACGCGCAGATCGGCGCCTACTACAACGCAGCCGACGTGGTCGTGATGCCCTCGCGCTACGAGTCGTTCGGGCTCGTCGCGGCGGAGGCGATGGCGTCCGGCGTGCCGGTCGTCGCGTCGCGCGTGGGCGGCCTCGCCTCGACGGTGGCCGACGGCCGCACCGGCTACCTCATCCCGTGGCGCAGCCCGGACCTGTTCGCGGAGAAGCTCGACCTGCTGCTCGGCGACGAGGCGCTCCGCCGGCGGCTGGGCGCGAACGCGGCCGAGGCGATGCGCGTCTACGACTGGCGCTCGGTCGCCTCGCAGCTCGTGGACCTCTACACGCACCTCGTGCGCGACGCCGTGGCCGCCGCGGCGCCGGCCGGCGCCGCGCCGTAGCACAGGGCAGGGCGAGCCGCATGACCGATATCGTTGCCGTCGACGCACTCATGCAGAACATCGAGGAGCGTCGGGCGATGGTGCTGACCGCGCACCCCGACGACAGCGAGTTCATGTGCGGCGGGACCATCGCGCTGCTCACGGCCGCCGGCTGGGCCGTCGACATGCTCATCGCCACCAACGGCAACAAGGGCACGAAAGACCCGCGCCGCACCCCGCAGATGCTGGCTGCCGAGCGCGAGGAAGAGCAGCGCGAGGCCGCCCGCATCCTGGGCGCGAACGAGCCGATCTTCTTCGGCTTCGGCGACGGCCAGCTCAAGGCGGACGACGAGCTGCGCGGGCTGGTGGTGCGGCAGATCCGGCGGCTCCGCCCGATGGTCGTGATCACGTGGGACGGGTTCCGCCCCGGCTTCAACCACCGCGACCACCGCTTCATCGGCCAGGCGACCTACGACGCGATCTGGCCGGACACCGACGACCGGCTGTTCTTCCCCGAGCAGATCGAGGAGGAAGGCCTGGAGCCGCATCGCCCCCAGATGATGCTGCTGGGCGGCGCGACCGAGCCCGACGTGTACCTCGACATCGAGCCAGTGCTGGAGACGAAGGTGCGGGCGGTGTCGGCGCACGTCTCGCAGGTGGGCCGGACGCCGGAGCAGCTGCTGCAGATGTGGCGCGAGCGCGCGGAGACGGAGGCGGCGTCGCGTGGCGAGGAGACCACGTCGCTCCCTCGTTACCGCGAGGCGTTCCGTCGCATCGAGTGGCCGCGCCAGCCGCGCCGCAGGCCACGGCTGCGGACACGTCGCGCGCGTTGACACTGCATCGTGGGCTTCGTAGCATTCTTTGTTGCGCGCTCGGCCGCGCACACCCTGCACACGGTCGGTTGGCCGATGCGGGTGAGGACCGGTGGCGGAGCACCGATGGTGCGGGCGCCACAAGGCTCACACCGCAGCCTGCTGGCCGTTTCTTGTGCCTCGGAACAGCCGCCGGGACGTGTGGATAAGGCGGGCTCGCTCGCGAGCCCCGGGAACGTAGTCGGATAAGGGAGCCACGTTGCCGACCATTAACCAGTTGGTGCGTAAGGGTCGTAAGCCGGTCTCGAAGAAGACCAAGGCGCCCGCGCTGCGCTTCCGCTACAACTCGCTCACCAACCGCATGACGCGCGGCAAGAAGGGCTCGCCCCAGAAGCGCGGCGTCTGCACACAGGTCCGCACCGTCACCCCCAAGAAGCCGAACTCCGCGCTGCGCAAGGTCTGCCGCGTGCGGCTTACCAACGGCATCGAGGTCACCGCCTACATCCCGGGCGAGGGCCACACGCTGCAGGAGCACTCGGTCGTGCTCGTGCGCGGCGGCCGCGTCAAGGACCTGCCCGGCGTGCGCTACCACGTGGTGCGCGGCGCGCTGGACGCCACCGGCGTCGAGGGCCGCAGGCGCGGCCGCAGCAAGTACGGGACCCGCAAGGAGTAGTCGGTGCGTCGTAACCGAGCCGAACGCCGCCCTGTCGACCCCGACCCGCGATACCAGTCGCGGCTGGTCACCGCGTTCACCAACAAGGTGCTGATGAACGGCAAGAAGAGCGTCGCCGAGCGCATCGTCTACAACGCCCTCGACCGCGTCGAGGGAACGACGGGGCGGCCGGGCATCGACGTCTTCGAGCAGGCCGTCCGCAACGTCACCCCGGTCATCGAGGTCAAGCCGCGCCGCGTAGGCGGCGCCACGTACCAGGTACCGGTCGACATCCGTGCCGAGCGCCGTCAGGCGCTCGCCCTGCGCTGGCTGCTGAACGCGGCGCGCGGGCGCGGCGGCCGCTCCATGGAGGAGCGCCTCGCGGCGGAGGTCCTCGATGCCGCGAACAACACGGGTACTGCCGTACGGCGCAAGGAGGAGACGCACCGGATGGCGGAGGCCAACCGTGCGTTCGTCCACTATCGCTGGTAAGCGCCGGAATTCCGGCACGCACGCCCCCGGCAGGAGCCGGGGGCGAAATCATGCAAGGGACCATCGGACGGCCGGGCGGGGCCGTCACGTGTCGAGGGAGCAATCAACGACATGACTCGTGAGACCCCGCTGGAACGCGTCCGCAACATCGGCATCATCGCCCATATCGATGCCGGCAAGACCACCGTGACCGAGCGCATCCTCTACTACACCGGCCGCACCTACCGCATCGGCGAGACCCACGAGGGCACCGCGGTGATGGACTGGATGGAGCAGGAGCGCGAGCGCGGCATCACCATCACGTCCGCCGCCACCACCGCCGAGTGGCAGGACCACCAGATCAACATCATCGACACCCCCGGCCACGTCGACTTCACCGTCGAGGTCGAGCGCTCGCTGCGCGTCCTCGACGGCGGCGTGGTGGTGTTCGACGGCGTTGCCGGCGTGGAGCCGCAGTCCGAGACGGTGTGGCGGCAGGCCAACAAGTACCACGTGCCGCGCATCTGCTTCGTCAACAAGATGGACCGCACCGGCGCCGACTTCGACCGCACGCTGCACATGATCGAGGAGCGCCTCGGCGCGGTGCCCGTGCCGCTGCAGCTCCCGCTCGGCGTCGAGGACGCCTTCGGCGGCGTCGTGGACCTCGTCACCATGCGCGCGCTGCGCTTCGGCGGCGACCGCGGCGAGACCGTGGCCGACGATGTCATCCCCGTACACCTCGAGGACGCCGCGCGCGAGGCGCGCGAGGCGATGGTGGAGCGGCTCGCCGAGCACGACGACCAGCTGCTCGTCTCGTTCCTCGAAGGCCACGAGATCGGCGTGACGGAGCTGCAGAAGGCGATCCGCCGCGCGACGATCAGCAACGCCATCACCCCCGTGCTCGCCGGCTCCGCGCTCCGCAACAAGGGCGTGCAGCCGCTGCTCGACGCGGTGGTGACCTACCTGCCCTCGCCGCTCGAGGTGCCGCCGATCGTCGCCCACGACGTGAGCGACACCGAGGTCACCTACGAGCGCTCCGCCTCCGACGACGAGCCGCTGACCGCGCTTGCGTTCAAGGTGGTCTCCGACCCGTTCGTCGGGCGACTCGTCTTCTTCCGCGTCTACTCGGGCGTCGTGCGCTCCGGCGAGCGCGTGCTCAACACCGGGCGTCACCGGCGCGAGCGCTTCGGCCGGCTGCTGCGCATGCACGCCGACTCGCGCGAGGACGTCGAGGAGGTCTTCGCGGGCGAGATCGCGGCGGCCATCGGCCTCAAGGACACCTTCACCGGCGACACGCTGAGTTCGCCGGACCAGCCCGTGGTGCTGGAGGCGATCAGCTTCCCGGCGCCCGTCATCTCCGTGGCCATCGAGCCGCGCACGCGCGACGACCAGGACCGCCTGGGCGAGTCGCTGCAGCGGCTGGCCGAGGAGGACCCGACGTTCAAGGTCCGCTACGACGAGGAGACCGGACAGACGGTCATCTCCGGCATGGGCGAGCTGCACCTCGAGGTCATCGTCGACCGCATGCGCCGCGAGCACCGCGTGGAGGCCAACGTCGGCCGCCCGCAGGTCGCCTACCGCGAGACGATGCGGCGGCCGGTGCGCACCGAGGGCCGGTTCGTGCGCCAGACGGGCGGCCGCGGCCAGTACGGGCACTGCGTGCTCGAGGTCGCGCCGCGCGAGCCCGGCGCCGGGTTCAGCTTCGAGGACCTCACCGTCGGCGGGTCGATCCCGCGCGAGTACATCTCGGCGGTCCGCCAGGGCGTCGAGCGCGCGCTCAGTACCGGAGCGCGGGCTGGCTTCCCGGTGGTGGACGTCGCCGTGGCCGTCGTGGACGGCTCGTTCCACGCGGTGGACTCCTCGGAGATGGCGTTCCAGGCGGCCGGCACGCTGGGCATGCGCGAGGCGCTCGAGAAGGGCGCGTCGGTGCTGCTGGAGCCGGTGATGAAGGTCGAGGTGGTGACGCCGGACGATCACTTCGGTGACGTGCTGGGCGACATCAGCCAGCGCCGCGGCCACGTGCTGGGCTCGGAGCCGCGCGGCAACGCGCAGGTGATCGCGGCCCAGGTGCCGCTGGCGGAGACGTTCGGGTACGCCACGGACGTGCGCTCGCTGACGCAGGGCCGCGCGACGTACTCGATGGAGTTCGACCACTACGAAGAGGCGCCGGACCAGGTCGCCCGCGAGGTCGCGGGTGAGCGGTCGGGCGCACGGGCATAGCGAGCAGTCCGAGGGCCCACCGGGGTCAGCGGGAAGACGGGAGCGGGAGATGGCGCGAGGGAAGTTCGAGCGGACGAAGCCGCACGCGA
>CAZMCK010000035.1:0-23244 GCA_964565075.1 uncultured Dehalococcoidaceae bacterium | reverse complement strand
CGGAGGCCCCTTTGCGATCAGGTGTCTCGCAGGTGTGTAGGCACTACACCTAGACTCGGCTACGTCGTGGAACTGGACGGCGATCGGGACGATAGCGCTCGCCCTCATGACCATGCTGCTCGCTGTTGCCACTGTGTGGCTTGGCTGGAGCACGCGAGGAATGGTAAGCGCGACCCGCGATATGGCGTTCCACACGCAGCGGCTCGCGGACGCAGAAGCGGAGCGCCGCTCAGCCGAGCGGCGAGCCTACCTACGGGTCGTAGACCGCGCCCTTCGAGGACCACTGCGCTACAGCTACGCCTGCGAGAATCTCGGGGCTGGTCCGGCCACCGATGTCGAGATTCTCTACCGCCGAGACCGCATCCAAACGGTTCTTCGCCGAGCGGAGGTTGCCCCAGGCGAGCAATGGAGGATCTCGGACTCAGACTTGGAGAGCCATTCCCGGCGAGTCGAGGGGCGATTGCCAAGGCACGAGGAACTAGTCGTGATGCGGCTTGATTGGTCGGACGCTGGAGGCCGAAAGGAGTCAGAGACCTATGTGTGGGGCGCACATGTCCTTCAGCCTGATGTCCGTCCGAGTGCCGAGTGAACGGCCCCAGGCCCCATTGATTCCGTCAGCCGCTCAGAATCGGCTCCTACCACTACGGACTGGCCGACCCTTGCATCCGGTGCGCCCGCGCTAACCCTCGTCGCGCTGGCCGCCGGAGAACCCTTCGGGGTTCGCTGAGCAGGTCGGCGGCCGGAGGGTGGCCGCCCCAAGATCGAGCCAGCCGCCCCGAACTGGGTCGAGGCGGCTGGCTCTCCGAAGGCTGGACCGCCGGCGCTGGGACGCCGCCCGCGGCCTCGCCCAGGACTGCGGATTCGCCGGGCTACACGCGCGCTGCCGCTACTGGATGACTCCGACGAAGGCCAGGCTCGAGGGCGCGCCGCCGACTTCCCACTCCAGCTTGATCCCCGCGTGGTCGACGTGGAACCCGAGGACTTGGCCGCTATTCGGGTCGGCGATGTAGAGCCACTTGTCGACGACGACCATCGCGGGCGAGGGACTTCCGAACACGATCTCGAACGGATCGACCACCTGCCTGGTCCCGATCAGTTCGCCGTCGTGAGCGTCGAACGCGCGCAGCATGCCGTCGGCGGCGAGCATGTAGAAGGTCTCGCCGTCGCTGGAGAACACACCCGCGGCGCTGGGCTCAGGGAACACCTCGCGCATTTCGCCGTTGAGCACGTCAACCAGCCAGACGCCCCCGAGGTCGCAACACTCACCGCCGGGGAAGAGGGTCGCCGGGGCGAAGAAGTTGTCGCTGCGGTGATGTCCGTAGAAGAGGCCGAGCGCGACTTCTCCACCCGTCTCCGCTGGATAGGGAATGAGCTCATGCTCGTACTCCCCGTCGTGCGAGTGCACGAACAGCACGCCGCCGAAGCAGCCGAAGACGGCGCCGTGGGCGTTGTGCGATTCGCCGTGCAGGCCAGGACAGGCGTTGTTGGCCGCGTCGTAGACCACTTCGTTGTCGAATGTGCGCACCTCAACGCCGACCGGCAGGCAGTCTCCTGACGGGATGAACTCGGTGCAGGCCGGGTTGTTCGTGCTGACGATGACGTGGTCATCAGAGACGACCAGCGCCGCGCCGTGCTGGAAGCCGGCTTCGAGCACGATCGGTTCGTAGTCGGCACGGGAACGGACCAGATCCTGCTCGTTGATCAGGATCACGTGGCCGTTGGTGTCGGCGAAGATCGCGGTCCAGCCGTGGCTGTTCACGTAGTGGACCGGCCACTCCTCGGCGATCTCGAGCGCTTCGCGCCTGACCGGCCGCCGAATCAGGTCGAAGTGGTCGCCGTGCTCGACGAGGTAGATGCGGCCGTCGAAGACGTGGATCCGGTCGTCGTCGGCCTCCGGCCCGCGGGCCAGGACGATGGCGTAGCGGTTGGTCGGACTGCTGTACACGGTCGCGCCGGGCGCGGCGACCTCGAACGCGCCGCTGTCGACCTTGTCGGTGCTGAGGTCGATGACGGAGAGGTGCGCTTCCGCCGCATCCGCAACAAGCAGGCGCCCGACGATCGTCTTGGCGGTGTCGTCGTCGTTGTCATGGGCCGCGTGGTCGTCGTCCGCGTGGTCATCGTCTGCGTGGTCGTCATCGGCGTCTTCGTCGTCGGCGTGCTCGTCCGCGTCGTCATGGTCGGCGTCTTCGTCGTCGGCGTGCTCGTCCGCGTCGTCATGGTCGGCGTCTTCGTCGTCGGCATGCTCGTCCGCGTCGTCATGGTCGGCGTCTTCGTCGTCGGCGTGCTCGTCCGTGTCGTCATGGTCGGCGTCTTCGTCGTCGGCGTGCTCGTCCGCGTGGTCGTCGTCGGCATCCTCGTCGTCGGCGACGGCGGGGGTGGCGGCGGCTGTCGCGGTCGGGGCCGGCGTCGCAGGGGTCGTCGTTGCAGGGGTCTCCGTGGGCGGAGGGGGCTCGGGGTCACTGGTACAGGCGACGAAGAGAAGGGCAGCGGCCAGGATGGCCGCCAGAGCACCTGGGAATCTCACGAGGGCGATGACCTCCATGGACAGATCACGTTCCGGGTACCGCCCGGGCGGTAGGCGACCCTACCTCACCTAATACCAAGTATCAACTGCGCGCAATCGTCCACGGGGCCCGGCAGCTCGCCGCCGCCCTCGTCCGCGCGGCCCGGCCGTGCGATGGCGCGTGTCGGGTTGCCGAGCTAGCCGCGCAGCAACGGCAGCACGTCGGCGGTGAACCGCTCCGCGGCTCGCTCGGCCTCGGGGTCCACTGTCGCGAAGTTCGGCCCGATGATCCCGAACTTCGTCACGCCGAGCTCGCCCAGCTCCGTCAGCCGCTCCGCGCAGTAGCCGGGTGACCCAACGATCGCGTAGCCGTCGATGAAGTCGTCCGTGAGCGCGCCGATCTGTTGGCCGCCCTCCTGGCCGTGCAGGTTCATGTCGTAGCGGTTGTGGAGCTCGCGGAAGACATCCGCCTGCCGCTCGTCCGTCGGCCCCGCCACCTGGCCGTACATCGCGGAGAAGCGCGCGAACAGCCCCGTGGAGGGACGCCCGAGCTCGCGCCCTGCTGCGGGGTCCTCGTCGCAGACAACGTTGACGTAGGCGCCGAAACTGAGCGTGTCCGGGTCCCGCCCAGCCTCGCGGGCCGCTTCGCGCGCCGTCTCGATGCCCCAGGTGATGCGCCGGGGATCGGCGCCGACGGCGAGCATCACCCGGTCGGCCCGACGCGCCGCGATGCCGATCACGCGGGGCCCGGTGGCGGCGACCTCGACCGGCACCTTCGGCTCGTCCACGTCATCGGCGACCCAGCGGATCGAGCTGGCGTCGGGCGCCTTCGCGAGCGCGAGGCGGTCCACCGGGGGCGCGGCCTCGTCCGGGATGCCGGCGCCGCCGAAGGCCACCTCGCCGCCCGAGAGATAGGCCTGTAGCTGCTCGAGGTACCGCTCGAACCACCCCAGCCGCGCCGGCGCGCGGCCGAGGTGCGCGAGCGCGCTGTCGCCGCGGCCGATCCCCAGCACCATGCGGCCCTGCGAGAGGCGCTGCACCGCGAAGGCCGATGTGGCCGTGACCGAGGCGTGCCGTGTCACCGGGTTCGTGACGGAGGTCGCGAGTCCCAGCGTGTCGGTGACGGTGGCCGCCAGCGCGAGGCAGACGTAGGGGTCGCCCGTCAGGCTCTGGGAATCTCCGAGCCCGATGCCGTCCCAGCCCTGTGCCTCGGCCCGTTGCGCGAAGTCGATGATCCCCGTGGGCTCCGATACTCTCCAGGTCCAGCATTCCATGCGCACAGTCTCCCTGTCCCGATCTCGGCGTCTCGGATGATCCTCGCTCGTCGAGCAGCGTCGCGTGCTACTCCCCGGGTAGCGCGAATGCGACCAGCGCCGCGTCCGCGCCGCGTCCCGTGGCGATGATGATGACCTGCCGCCCCGAGGGTGCAAGGTAGGTCATCGGGTTTCCATTGGTAGCGAACGGCGTCGCTCCACGCCAGAGTTCGGCGCCCGTCGCCTTGTCGAACGCATAGAGGTACGGCTCCCCGCCGCCGACGAGTACCAGCCCGCCGCGGGTCACCAGCGGACCCGAGTTGCCGCGCGTGCCCAGCCGCTCCGGCAGGTCCACGCCCTGCAGCAGCGGGTGCGCGCGGATCGCCTCGCTCCCCTCGCCGAACGGCGCCTTCCATTCGATCTCGCCCGCGTTGAGGTCGATCGCCACCAGGTTGGCGTAGGGCGGCTTTGTGAGCGGGATGGGGCCGAGTTCGCTCTCCGGGGACTCTGCCGCACCCGGCCCGCCGGCCTCGCGGAACATGACGCGCGTCGCCCCGAAGGGGCAGTTGTTGCTGTACTCGACGTCGACGCGCGGGTCGTCGCCCGCGTTCTCACAGATCTGGTTGGTGTCGGCGTGTTCCGTCGTCCGCACGTAGAGGAGCCCGGTCTCGGGGTCGAAGGCCGCCCCGCCCCAGTTGGCGCCGCCGCTCGCGCCCGGGCGTTGCAGCGTGCCCTGCAGGCTTGGGGGCGTGAAGAGCGGACCCAGCCGGAACTGCTGCAGCTCAGCCACCGCGAGCGCGTGGATCTCCGGTGTCAGGTCGTTCGCGTCCTCAAGCGAGACGCCCTGCGAGGCGAACGGCGGCGGCTTCGTGGGGAACGGCTGCGTCGGGTACGGCTCCTCGCCCGGCACGTCCGTCACGGTGTCCACCGGACGCTCCTCGATTGGCCACACCGGCTCGCCCGTCACGCGATCGAAGACGAACGTGAAGCCGTGCTTCGTGACCTGCGCCACCGCGTCGATCTCACGCCCGTCCACCGTGACGGTCACCAGGTTTGGCGCGGCGGAGAGGTCGTAGTCCCACAGCCCGTGGTGCACCGTCTGGAAGTGCCAGCGCCGCTCGCCCGTGCGCGCATCGAGGCACACCAACGACTCGGCGAACAGGTTCGCCCCCTTGCGGCGTCCGCCCCAGTAGTCGCTGCTCGGCGTGCTCGTCGGCACGTAGAGGAGCCCTCGCTCGGTATCGAGCGACATCAGGCCCCACACGTTGGCGTGCCCGGTGTAGCGCCAGGACTCATCCTCCCAGGTGTCCGCGCCGACGTCGTCGCCCGACTGCGGGATGGTGAAGAACACCCAGCGCCGCTCGCCCGTCCGGACGTCGAACGCCTGCACCGTGCCGGGCGGGTCGAACTCGCGCTGCACCCCGTCGGGCACGCGGCTCCCGACGATGACGAGGTCCTCGAACACGACCGGAGGCGAGGTCTGGTCGAACTCGAAGCGGGTGACCGGCCGGCCATGCCCCTCGGTGAGCAGGACGCTCCCACCCTCGCCGAAGTCGGCGTCGAGCGCTCCCGTGTCGGCGTCGATCGCGTACAGCCGATCGCGGCTGTTGAGGAAGATGCGGGCGTCGTCTCCTTCGGCCCAGTAGGCGATGCCGCGGTGCTTGAAGCCCGTCGGGCCCGCGCCCACCGGTCCGCCCTCGTAGGCTCGCGGATCGAACGCCCAGAGTTCCGCGCCCGTCTCGGCGTCGAGCGCCACCACGCGCGTGTACATCGTGGAGAGGTAGAGCCGGTCGCCGACCAGGATGGGTGTGGTCTGGAATGGACCCGGCTGCGTTTCGTACTGCTCGAGGGGCGTTTCGTTCGGCTCCCACGTCCAGACGATCTCGATGTCTCCGACGTTGGCGGGGGTGATCTCCTCCGCCCCGGAGTACTTGGTATGCGCCTGGTCGGCGCCGACGAACGCCCAGCCGGCCCCGGTGTCGGTGTCGGTGTCCGGGTCCTGCGTGCATGCGACCGTCGCGAGCAGGAGGGCCGCGACGGCCAGGAACGCCCCGAAAAACTGAACTCGCGCCACGAACGATCCTCCGCGCACAGAGTGTACGCAAACTATGCGTACGGTAACCGGCGCCCCGCAACGCGAGGAGGCCAGTGATACCGGGACAGCAGCGCCTTCGTCGACCGCAGACGGCCCGCGTCCGCTGCGGCGAGGCTGCGTGCGCTATACGTCGTCGCGCTGGTCGCGGAGGAAGCCTTCGAGGTCGCTGAGCAGGTCTTCGGCCGACGGGAGTTCGCCGCCGCCTTCGGCGGGCGGGGCCGGGCGGCGGCTCTGGTTCTCGTCGTACTGCTCTTCGAGGTTCTTGATGTAGTCCGCCGCTTCGTTGGACTCGGCCAGCGCCTGCCGCACCTCCTCCTCGAAGTCCGCGGCGTGCGCCTCCACCGCGGTGAGCGAGGTCTGCAGGCCGAACCCGCGGTCGAGGATCTCGACGAGCGCCGTGATGGCGCCCGGGTTCGGCCCCGACGAGAGGTAGTGCGGCGCCTGCGCCCACAGGCTCGCGTTGCGCCACCCGCGCGAGCGGTGCGAGAGGTTGACCACGCCGACGATCCCCGTCGGCCCCTCGTAGCGTGACTCGGGTACCTCGAGGCCGAACTGCTGCTGGAAGTCGTCGTGTGACGCGGAGAGCGTGACCGGCAGCGGGCGCGTGTGCGGGGTCGCCGCGGCCTGCGCGGCGATGGTGATGCTGGTGGTCGCGCCCGTCGCCTCCATCACCTCGGCGATGATCTCGGTGAACGTGCGCCAGCGCAGGTGCGGCTCGGCGCTCGACAGCAGCACGAAGTCGCGGCCCGCGCCCTCGGGCGAGGCGACGCTGAAGAGCGGAGCCGGCCAGTCGATGCGCCGCTCCGTGCCCTCGAGGCGCACGGTCGGGCGCTGCACGGTGAAGTCGAAGAACGGCTCGGGCTCGATCTCGGCCAGGTCGCGCGCGCCCCACGCCTCGGCCAGGTGGTCGATGGTCGCGAGGGCTGCTCCGCCGAAGTCGTTGAGGCCGGAGAAGGCGGCGATCAGCACCGGGTTGCGCAGCGGGCGCACCTCGTCGAGCACGCGCAGGGCCTCATGCATGCTGTCCTCCCTCGTCCCCCGTCGCCGCGCGGGCCGCTGCCTCGCGCCGGGCCAGCTCGGCCGGCGACGCGCTCTCGAGCTCCAGCTCAGGCAGCACGATGGCGGCCACGAGGGAGCATGCCACGATCACCGCTCCTACGACGAACACCAGCGCGAGCGCCTCGGACAGCGAGACGCGGGCGGCCGCCAGGACTGCCTCGAACGCAGGCGCCCCGGGCCCGGCGGTCGCCTCGTAGCGTTGCTGCAGCCCTGCCACCTCGTTCTCGTTGAGCAGCGCGCTGGGGTTGTTGAGCACGGCGGGCAGGCCCGCGGTCGCCTCGGTGAGGCCGTCGCGGAAGCGCCCGACCATGATGCCGGTCAGCACCGCCACGCCGAGCGTACCGCCGATCTGGCGGAAGAACTGCACGCTCGCCGTCGCGACGCCGACGACGCTGAACGGCACGGCGTTCTGCACCACCACCTGGAGCAGCGGCAGCGTGACGCCGAGGCCGAGCGTCATCACGATCATCCGCGCGATCGCCTCGACGCGCCCCGTGGTCTCGTCCACGGTGGCGAACGAGAGCATGCCGATGGACATGACGGTGATGCCGCCGATGAGCAGGAACTTGTAGCGGCCGGTGCGCGACATCATCTGCCCGGAGAACGCCGCAGCGATGGGGACGGCGAGCATCATCGGCGTCATCAGCGTTCCGGCCAGGCGTGCGGGGACGCCCGCGACACCCTGCAGGTAGAGCGGGATCAGCGTCAGCGAGCCGAACATCCCCGCACCCGTGAGCAGCAGCAGGATCGCCGAGACCGCGAAGACCCGGTTGCGGAACAGGAACAGCGGCACGAGGGGCTCCGCCGCGCGCGCCTCGACGGCCACGAACCCTGCGAGCGCGACGAGCGCGAAGGCGACCAGGCCAATGGTCTCGACGCCGAGCCACTCGTAGCGCTCCCCACCCCACACCATCGCGAGCAGGAAGGGCACGACGGCCGCACTGAGCAGGACGGCCCCTGCGAAGTCGATGCGCGGCTCGCCCTCGCGCGGTGGGCGCGTCCACGGCATGAGCACGAGGATCGCGAGGAACGCGACGATGCCGATCGGCAGGTTGATGAGGAAGATCCAGCGCCATGTCGAGACGTCCGTGATCCACCCGCCCAGCGTCGGGCCAATCACCGAGGCGATCCCGAACACCCCCGCGACCGCGCCCTGCACGCGCCCGCGTTCGAGCGGCGAGAACAGGTCGGCGATGACCGCCATCGTCGTGGCGAAGATCAGCCCCGCGCCGACGCCCTGGAGGGCTCGTGCGCCGATCAGCCCCTCCATCGATGGAGCGAGGCCGGCGGCGACCGAGGCGATCACGAAGATCACCACCGCGATCAGGAACAACGGCTTGCGGCCGTAGAGGTCGCCGAGCTTCCCGGCCAGGGGCAGCGTCACCGTCGACGTCAGCAGGTACGCGGTGAACACCCACGCCAGCAGGTCGATGCCGCCGAGGTCGCCGACGATGCTCGGGACGGCCGTCGCGACGATCGTCGCGTCGAGCGCGCCGAGGAAGAGCGCGAGCATCGCCCCAATGACGATGAGCCGCCGGGCGCGCGCGTCGACCTCGAGCGGTGCTGTGCCGGACGGGAACTGGCTGGTCAAGGGGCAACTCCCACGATCACCGGATCATACGCCACGGCTCGCCTCGCCCCGCCGACGGCGCGACCACAGGAGCCAGCCCGCCGCTGCGACGAGCAACGCCACCGTGAGCACCAGCACGATCACGTCGAACTGCTCCTCGAGGAACGTCCGCACGCGGTCGCCCCAGAGGAAGATCGCGACGCCGAACGCGCCGAAGCGCAGCCCCCGCCCGATCAGCGAGGCGACCAGGAACTGCAGGCGCGGCAGCGCAAGCACACCGGCCGTGATCGTGAAGACCTTGTACGGGATCGGCGTCAGCCCGGCGACCACGACGGCCCAGAAGCCGTAGCGCGCGAACATCCTCTCGACGCGCTCGACGTGGTCGCCGCCGATACGCTGCAGCAAGGGCCGCCCGAAGCGCACGCCGAGCCAGTGCCCGACGAGCCCGCCTGCCGCCGAGGCGACCGTCGTGAGCCCGGCGAGCAGCAGCGCGGCGTCCGGGTTACGGAGCGCGAGGGCGATAAGCAGCGGGTCGGGCGGGATCGGGAAGAAGATCGCCTCGGCGGCGGTGATGAGCGCGAGCGCGATCGGCCCCGCGGGGCTGTCAGCCCATGCAACGAGCCATTCGCGAAGGTCGTGCAGCACGGTAGCGGCAGCGTGCGGCCTCGGACGCCCCGGAACAAGACCCGTTTACGATTGCAATAGCCCGGGCGCGGCCCGGTGACGCGCCGGGCAACAAAACGGCCGCCTCGCGGCGGCCGTCCCGTGTCGTGCCGTGTGGCGGGGTCTAGTGGCCGCAGCCGCAGGCGCCGCCGCCGCCCTCGCCCTGCTGCACGTTGGGGGCGTCGATGGTGAAGCCCTTCCGCATCAGGTCATCCTCGGTGTAGTCGATCGAGGCGCCCTCGAGGTTCGGGGCGGTGACCGGGTCGACGATGAACCGCACGCCGTGGAGGTCGAGCACGTTGTCCTCGGTGGTCGGCTTGTCGATGCCCATCGCGAACGAGGGGCCGCTGCAGCCGCAGCCGCCACCGCGCGCGAAGATGCGGAGGCCTTGCGCCTCGTCCTCTCGCTGCTGGGTGACGATCAGGCCGAGACGCTGCGCCGCGTCCTCGGTGACGTTGAGGGTGAATGCCATTCGGGCCTCCATGGTCCTGGCCGGCGCGCGGTCAACGCGCGGCAGCGCCTGAGCGTTCTCACTCGGTGCGCCTCAAGCATGCCCGCCCGGAGCGGGCACCGCAAGTGGCATCTGCGCCTCCAGAGCCGGCCCGTCCGCCTCGACGACCGATTCGCCCGCGAGCTCCCCGCAGTGGTCGCGGATCAGCGCGAGCAGATCGTCTCCGAACGCCTCGACGCGCGAGTCGCCGAGCCCCCACACACCGAGGAGCGCCTCGCGGCTGTCGGGACGCCGGGCCGCGAGTTCGCGCGCGCTGCGGTCGGTGAAGAAGGTGTACGCGGGCACGCCTTCGCTGCGCGAACGCTCGCGACGCCAGTCGCGGAGCCGCTCGTACAGCGGGTCGTCGAAGGCGACCTCGGGCCCCGCATCCCCGGCCTCCGCGCGTCGCCGCCGCGACGCGGTCTTCGGCTCGGGACGCGACGCCGGGGCGGGCGCGCCGGGGTGCTCGGCCTCCCACGCGCGGACGAGCGCGAGCAGGTCCGCGCCGAACCACCTCACGCGCGTCTCGCCCATCCCCCACGTGGCGAGGAGTTCCGCCTCGTCGCGCGGCCGATACGTCGCGACCTCGCGCGCGGTGCGCTCCTCGAACACCGTGTACGGCGGCCGCCCGGTGTCGCGTGCGATGCGTGTGCGCAGATCCAGGACCGTATCGAAGAGCTCGCCGGGGTACGCGGGGGCCTCACGGCGGGTGGTCTGGGTGCAACTGTCGCAGCCGCCGCAAGCGGCCTCGCGCGGCTCCTCGCCGAAGTAGCGCAGCACGATCGCGCGGCGGCACCCGGTCGTCTCGGCGTACTCGACCATCTGGCTGAGCCTCGACTCCGCGTAGCGACGCCGCTCCTCGATCGGCCGCGTATCGATCGGCGCGCTCGGGTCGAGGCTCGTGAGTCGCAGCGCGCCGGGCTCGATGAGCCCGGAGGCGCGGAGCGCGGCCAGCGTCACCGGCCAGCCCTCGCCGCCGCCTGCGTCGGCTGCATCGGCGGGCGGCATCGGCCGGTCGCCGGCGAAGCGCTGGAGCTCGATGAGGCGGCGCCACGCGCGCCGAACCTGCTCGTCGTCGGGGTGCGCCTGCGCGATGAAGCGGCGTTGCAGGCCCACGTCGCGGCGCGCGTAGAGCAGCGTGCACTCGGCCGGCTCGCCGTCGCGGCCCGCGCGGCCAGCCTCCTGGTAGTACGACTCGAGGCGTCCCGGCATCCCGAGATGCACGACGAAGCGCACGTCCGGCTTGTCGATGCCGAGCCCGAACGCGTTCGTCGCGACGATGACGGGCGTCTCTCCGGTCGTGAACCGTCGTTGCGTCGTGGCCCGCACCGAGGCCGGCATCCCCGCGTGGTACGGCTCGACGCGCACACCGGCGGCCCGCAGCGCGTCCGCCGTCTCTTCCACGTTCCGTCGCGTGCGCGCGTAGACGATGCCCGATTGGCCGCCACGCTCGCGGGTATAGCGCACGAGCCAGTCGAGGCGGTCGCCGGCGGCGTCCATCTGCTGCGCCGCGAAGCGCAAGTTGGGGCGGTCGAAGCTCGTGACCACCTCGCGCGCGCCGCTGATGCCGAGACGCACGAGGATGTCGCGCCGCACGGTCGCGTCGGCGGTCGCGGTCAGCGCGAGCGTGCGCGGCTCGCCGAGCTGCGCGCGAGCCACGCCCAGCGCGAGGTAGTCGGGGCGGAAGTCGTGCCCCCACTCGGAGATGCAGTGCGCCTCGTCGACGACGAGGAGCCGTACGCCGTGGCGCTGGAGACCGGCGACAAAGCGCCGGTTCGCGAACCGCTCCGGGGCGACGTACAGCAGCGCCGTACGACCTTCAGTGAAGTCGACGAATCGACGATTCTGCTCGCGCGCGGAGAGCGTCGAGTTGATGTAGTCGGCCGCGACCCCGGCGGCCTGCAGCGCCTCGACCTGGTCCTGCATGAGGGCGATCAGCGGCGAGACGACGAGGGCGCGGCCCACCTCGAGCGCGGGCAGCACGTAGCACAGGCTCTTGCCGCCACCCGTGGGCATCACACCCAGGACGTCGCCGTCGGCGAGCTGCTCGAGGACCTCGGCCTGCCCGGGACGGAAGTCCGGGTAGCCGAAGCGGTCTTGCAGCACCTCGCGGTAGCGCTCGACGCCGCGCGGGAGGTCGGCGGGCAGCGCGGGCGGGGCCACAGGTGGCCGCGATGGCTCCTCGCGCGGTGGTCGCGGGACCCGGGCCGTGCCGTTCGCGGCCCAACCCGGCGCCTGCTCGACCGGGTCGTCGGCGGGCGGCGCGTCGAGGTCGAGCAGCGGCGGGGGCTCGTCGGCGAACGCGCCGCAGCCGGGGCAGTTGGGGGCGCCGTCGGGCCAGCGGGTGTCACATCGAGAGCACTGCACGGGCGCATCGTAGCGAACGAACGCTCGTTCGTCTATCTGTGAGCGCATATGCGCGAATAGGCGTACTAGCGGATGACCTCGACGTCGAGGTTCAGCGGGCCGGCGATAGTGCTCCAGACCCGATCTGTGGTTAGCACGGGTAACCCGCTTCTGAGTGCGAGGTCGATGCAGGCCCGGTCACCGAGAGACAGCCCGGCGCTTCTCGTAGAAGGTCGGAGCAGACCCGAGGCGAACGCGGCGTCCTCCTCGAACGGCACAATCTCGAACTCGAATGAGCGGAGCGCCTCGCGTATGGCTTCGGCCGACATTCCCCCGTCCGAGAGGCGCGCCACGACCTCCGACAGGTTCAGCGAACTCATGGCAGCACCCGCCACCAGTGCGCGGGTCACCACCTCGGCGCCTGGCTCATGCTGGATGCACGCAAGCAGCGCCGAGGCGTCCAACACCCGACTACTCACGTGCGGCCTCGGCCCGGCGTTCCGCGATCAACTCATCCGCCAGCGAGCGGTCCGGCGAGACGTAGCGCGCAACAATCTCTCGAGCGCGTCGGATACCCTCGAGCTGCGAGAGGATCCGTACTTCGCCCTCGTGCAGTTCGACGACAACACGGTCGCCCGGCTTCAGTCCGAGCTCCCGGCGATAGTCTGCGGGGATGAACACCCGTCCGTTCTTATCGATCCTGGTGACGGGCATCGCGGCCCTCCTCGGTCTATCTATACCACAACACACCGTCCGTACCACGGCAGTCCTGGCATACCACAAACGGAGTAGCGTGTTACTCCCCGTCCGGCTCCACACCCGACAGCTCGCTCGCACGCTCGATCAGCGAGGGGATGTCCGCGATCTCGCCCTCGACGCTGATGTGCTCGCCGCCTCGCTCCACCAGCTTCCAGCGCACGTTGCCGAACGTCTCGACCCGCTCGATGCGCTCAAGCTCGCTCCACTGCACCTCGCGCCGCACGACGCCGCGATGGAGTGCGAGGGCGCCCTGCTCGGTCAGCACGATCGCCGTCGCCGTGCCGCGCCACGTGAACCACACCACGGGCAACTGCAGCACCAGCACCACGCCGAGGAACAGTCCGAACCCGGTCGCCTCGGCCCAACCGAAGACGAGGCCCGGGATCGTCAGTCCGAGGAAGCCAAGCAGTGGCAACATGAACGAGGCGTGGTTCCACCAGTGCGACTCGTTGCCGTGCGCCTGCACCGCGTCCGGGTATGCGGCGACCGTGGCCGCATCGTCGCGATGCAGTCCCTCGACGCCTGGTGTTCGCGGCTTCGCCGGGTGGTCTGTCACGCCGGGCAGCGTAGCGCTGCCCGCCGTATCCGGGCGAGTCGGGATGGGTGCACATATGTGATATGTGATGCGGAACGATCTCCCGTACAGTTGGGCAACGCAACTCGTGAGCGACGATAAGGTGGCGATCGGAATGACTGGTATGCCGACACTTCTTCGATACGGCTCGGGACTCCTCCTCGCCTTCCTCGCGGCCGCCGCTCTCGCCATCGCGTCGTGCGGGGACGACGAGGGCGACCAGCTGCGGATCGGCGTGCTGCTCGACTTCTCCGGACCGCTTGCCGAATTCAGCCCGCCCACCCTGAACGCCATCGAGCTCGCCGTCCTGCACGTCAACGAGGCCGGCGGGGTCAACGGCCAGGACGTGGTCATCGTCACCGGCGACACGCGCGTCGACCCCACGCAGGGCGTCGAGGAAGCTAGGCGGCTCATCGACGTCGAAGGCGTGCACGCCATCGTGGGGCCGCTCTCCAGCTCCGTCACGCTCGCCGTCATCGAGAGCGTGGCCCGGGACGCGGGCATCCCCGTGATCTCGCCCTCCGCCACCTCACCCGCCATCACCACGGTCGACGACGACGGCTACCTGTTCCGCACCACCATCTCGGACGCCGCACAGGGCGTCGCGCTCGCGGCGCTCGCCAGCGACGAGGGCTACACGAACGTCGGCGTGCTCTTCCGCGACGACGCCTACGGGCAGGGACTCGCCGAGGAGTTCAGCCGGGCCTTCGACGGCGACGTCACCGCCGCCGCGTACGCGCCGAAGGGGCAGCCGTCCTACCTCTCAGAGCTGAACCGCGTGGCCGGCGACGGCGCCGAGGTGCTCATCGCCATCGCGTTCCCGGAGGAGGCGCGCGTGTTCCTGCGTGAGGCGACCGAGAACGGCATCTTCTCCCGCTTCCTGTTCGTCGACGGCACCCGCAGCCAGGATCTCATCGACGCCATCGGCGCCGAGCACCTGGACGGCTCGAGGGGCACGGCGCCCGGCAGCGGCCCCGCAACGGCCGCGAGCGAGGCGTGGGACGCGTCCTACCTGGCCGTGTACGGCGAACTCCCGACCGTGCCGTACGTGCGCGAGCCATACGACGCCGTTGTCGCGATCGCGCTCGCCGCGGAGGCCGCGGGCTCGACCGACGGCGCGGCGATCCGCGACCAGCTCACGCGCATCGCGAATCCCGGCGGCGCGGTCTTCATCGCCGGCCCCGAGGGCGTCCGGGGCGCACTCGACGCCCTGCGCGACGGCGACGACATCAACTACGAGGGCGCCGCGACGACCGTCGACTGGGACGGCGTCGGCGACGTGACCTCGGGCTTCATCGAGATCTGGGAGTACCGCGACGGGTCGATCGTCACCGTCCGGGACATACCGTTCACGATTGACTGACGGCGCGGGGACGTGTGACGTGTCTGTCCGGGACGCGGTTGCACGGCGCATGGTTCCTGACGGACGGGCGCGCTAGCCTTCGATCAGCCGCCGGGCAGCTATGTTCGGCGCGCTGCATCATCATGACGCATACAGGGGATGTCATCAGACAGGGGGATATCATGCTGAGAGGGTTCCTGCGTACACGCGCCCGACTCGCGCTGCTGGCCGTGCTGGCCGCCGCGCTGAGCGTGGCGCTCGTCGCGTGCGATGGCGACGATGAGGCGGAGCCGACGCCGACCGCGGCGCCAGCCACCGCCACGGCCGCTCCGGCCACCGCGACGCCAGCCCCGGAGCCGACGGCGACGCCCACCGAGGAGCCGACGCCCACCGCTGCCGCGGAGCCCGAGCCGCAGGGCGAACAGCTCAAGATCGGCTTCCTCGCCGACTTCTCCGGGCCGATCGCCGAGTTCGGACCCGTAATCCAGACGGGCGTCGACCTCGCCGTCAAGCACATCAACGCCGCGGGCGGCGTGAACGGGCAGGACGTGGTCGTCGTCACCGGCGACACGCGGGTTGACCCCACACAGGGCGTCGAGGAGGCTCGCCGCCTGATCGACGTGGAAGGCGTGCACGCCATCGTCGGACCGCTCTCCAGCACGGTCACGCTGGCGGTCGCCGAGAGCGTCGCCGGCCCGGCGGGCATCCCCGTCGTATCACCGTCGGCCACGTCACCCGCCCTGTCGGTGGCGAACGACAATGGCTACCTGTTCCGCAGCACCACGTCGGACGCCGCACAGGGGGTGGTCCTCGCCGGGCTCGCCGACAACCAGGGCTTCGACAACGTCGGCGTCCTGTACCGCGACGACGCCTACGGCCAGGGCCTGTCCGACGCCTTCGCCGGCACCTTCACCAGTGCCTTCGGCGGGACCGTCACCGCCGTGGCCTACTCGGCCGACGGGCAGATCTCCTACCTCGCCGAGCTCCAGCAGGCCGCCGACGCGGGCGCCACGGTGCTCGTCGCCGTCGCATTCCCGGACGAGGCGCTGGTCTTCATCCGCGAGTCGATCGAGAACGACATCTTCACGACGTTCCTCTTCGTCGATGGCACGAAGAGCCAGGACCTCATCGACGGCATCGGCGCGGAGTACCTCGACGGCATGTTCGGCACCGCTCCGGGCGCCGGCCCGGGGACTGCGTCGCTCGCGGCCTGGGACGCGGCCTACATGGGCGAGCACGGCGAACTGCCGACGCTCCCGTTCGTCCGCGAGGCCTACGACGCCGTGATCGCGCTCGCGCTCGCGGCGGAGGCCGCGGGATCGACCGAAGGCGCCGCCATCCGCGACCAGCTCCCGCTGGTTGGGGCTCCGGGCGGCATCACGGCCATCCCGGGCGTCCCGAGCATGCTCGCGGCGCTTGAGAACGTGCGGAACGGCGAGGACATCAACTACGAGGGCGCAGCTACGTCGCTCGACTGGAACGACGTCGGCGACGTGACCTCGGGCTTCATCGAGATCTGGCAGTACGCGGAGGGCACGATCGCCTCCGTCACCGAGGTGCCGTTCAGCCTCGAGTAGCCGGACCGGAAGCACCTCAGGGCAAGCAAGCGGGCGGCCGGTTGGCCGCCCGCTTCGTGTCCGCGTGCAGGCGTCGGCCCTAGGCCGCGCCCCCGCCGGGTTGGCCGCGGATGCGCGACCAGAGCCCCGGCCATAAGCCGCCACCTCCGTCCCCGCGGGGTGCGAACCGGCTCACACGCGCCTCCTCGGCCAGCAGGCCCTGCGGCCGCGCCAGCACGAACGCGACGATCAGCATCCCGATGGCGATCCGCCGCAGCATGAAGACGCGCGTGCCGAGGAAGTCCGGGAGCTCCTCCTGGATGAGCGGCAGCCCGAACCAGACGAAGCCCACCACCAGCGCGCCGAGCATCACGCCGCGGTTGTTGCCGCTGCCTCCCACGATCACCATCGTCCACACCAGGAACGTCGTCAGGTTGTCGAAGGAGTCGGGCGCGATGGTGCCGATGCGGTGCGCCCAGATCGCGCCGGCGAGGCCCATCAGCGCGCCGCCGAGGACGAAGCTCTGCATCCGGTAGCTCGTCGTCCGCTTGCCGACCGACTGGGCCGTCGCCTCGTTCTCGCGGATCGCCCGCAGCACGCGCCCCCACGGTGACGCCGTCGCGCCGCGCACCACGAGGAACACCGTCAGCAGCGCCGCCGACGTCAGCACGAGCAGCACGAGGTCGTAGTCGACGCCGAGGTCGTCCGCCACGCCCTCCAGCGGCCGGGGGATGCCGTTGAGCCCTCGCGCGCGGTTGACCAGGCCCTCCTGCGTGTTGGCGATGCTGCGCAGGATCGTCGCGATGCCAATGGTGGCGATGGCGAGGAAGTCGTCGCGCAGCCGCAGCGTCGGCAGGCCCACCAGCAGCGCGAGGACGCCGCCCGCGACCAGCCCGCCGATCCAGCCGATCGGGATCGGCAGTTCGAGGCCCCCGGCGTAGCTCTCGAAGTCCCCGGGGGCGTCCAGTGTGAGCAGCGCGCTGGCGTACGCACCCACCCCGAAGAAGGCGACCACGCCGAAGTTGATCGTGCCCGTGTAGCCCCACTGGACGTTGAGCGCGAGCGCCACCATGGCGAAGATCGCCGCCGTGGTCAGGAAGCCGACCGACCAGTTCACGCTCCCACTGAACGTGATCAGGGCGGGCAACTCGCCCGCGAGCGGCGTGAGCGCGTCCAGCGGCAGCATCACGTCGACCACTGCGTCTCAGAGCCGAAGATGCCGCGCGGGCGCACGATCAGGATGACGATCAGGAGCACGAACGGCACCGCCGGCTTGAACCCCGTGTTGATCCACTCGGTCGACAGCTCCTGGGAAATCCCGACGATGAGCCCGCCGACCAGCGCGCCCCACGGATTCCCGATCCCGCCGAGGATGACCGCGGCGAACATCGGCAGCAGCAGGAACTCGAACCCCGCGTCGAAGCGCAACTGCGACTGCAGCGCGAACAACACGCCCGCCACGGCCGTCATCGCGGCCGCGATGACCCATGTCGCGACGCGCACGCGCTCCGTCTCGATGCCGCTCGCCTCGGCCAGCGCCGCGTTGTCCGACGTGGCCCGCATCGCCGTGCCAAGCCGGGTGCGGTGCAGCAACAGGTAGAGGCCGACGGCCATCGCCAGCGTGAGCCCGATGATCAGGATCTGGTCGGGCTTGATCTTGAGGCCGCCGCCGAACGTCCACGCCTTGTGGATCTCGCTGTGGTAGCGCAGCGGCGCCGATCCCCAGATCGCCTGGATCACCGCCTGCAGCGCGATCGCGATGCCGAGCGAGGCGACCGCGATGTTCAGGAAGTCGCTGCCCCGCCCTCGCAGCGGCCGGAACACGAACCGGTCCGCGGCGACGGAGACCGCCGCGACCCCGGCGCACGCGAACAGCACCGCCGGGATCATCCCCCAGCCGAACGAGAACGGCTCGACGCGCGGCCCCACGACGCCGAGGTCCACGAACACGAAGAAGGCGAGGTACATGCCGAGCGTCATCAGGTCCGCGTGCGCGAAGTTCGCGAACTTGAGCACCCCGAACGTCAGCGTCAGCCCCATCGCGCCGAGCCCGATGATCGAGCCGACGACCATGCCGATGATGATGAGTTGCAGGATCTCCGTCATGCGCCGGCTGCGTCCCGCCCGTCGCCGTCCTCGATGCTGTCGAGGCCGAGGAACAGCCGGCCGACCTCCGGATTGGCGAGCATCTCCGGCCCCGGCTGCTCGTGCGCGTTGCGGCCATCCACGAGCACGTAGGCGCGGTCGGAGATGGCGAGCGCCTCCCGGGCGTTCTGCTCGACCATGAGCAGCGCGACGCCGCCCTCGCGGATCGCCATCAGCCTGCCGAAGATCTCCTGCCGCCGCACCGGTGAGAGCGCCGCCGTCGGCTCGTCGAGGAGCAGCACCTTCGGGTCCAGCATGAGCGCGCGCGCGATCGCGAGCGCCTGGCGCTGCCCGCCCGAGAGCCGCGCCGCCTGCTCACCCGTGCGCTCGCTCAGCTCCGGGAACAGCGCGAGCACTTCGTCGACGCGCTCGGCGACTCCCCGGGCGCGCTGGTAGGCGCCCATCTCGAGGTTTTCGCGGATCGTGAGCGACGGGAAGACGTTGTCCGTCTGCGGCACGAACGAGGCGCCCAGCCGCACCATGCGCGAGGGGGCCTCGTCGGTCACGGTGTCCCCGCTCAACCGCACCGCGCCGCCGCTCACGGGCAGCAGCCCGAAGATCGCCTTGAGCAGCGTGGACTTGCCTGCCCCGTTCGGACCGATGATCGTGACCAGCTCCCCGGCTTCGAGCCGGATTGAGACCTCATGGACGATCATCACGCTGCCGTAGCCGGCCGTGACGTCCTCGACTTCCAGCAGCGGGCTCACCGCGTCACCGTCCCGAGGTAGGCGGCCTGCACGGTCTCATCCTCGAGCACGGCCTGCGGCTCGCCGTCGACGAGCACCCGGCCGTCGGCCATCACGATCAGCCGCTCGCAGAGCCGCATCATGAAGTCCATGTCGTGGGCGATCACGAAGAACGTGATCCCGAAGCGGTCGCGCAGCCCCCGGATGTGGTCCACGAGGCGCCTTGTCAGCGTCGGGTTCACGCCCGCGCTCGGCTCGTCGAGGAGGATCATGCTCGGGTTCGACATCAGCGCGCGCGCCAGCTCCAGCAGCTTGCGCTGCCCACCCGAGAGGTTCCCGGCGTAGTTCTGCGCCTCGTGCGTGAGGTCGACCTCGGCAAGCACCTCGTACGCCCGCTCGGCGATGGCGCGCTCCTGCGCGGCGACGCGCCACGGGCGCAGCCAGCTGTCGACGACGCGCTCGCCGGTCTGCTCGGCCGGCACGACCATGAGGTTCTCGAGCACGGTCATCGCGCCCAGCTCCTGCGGGATCTGGAACGTGCGGGTGAGCCCCCGCCGGAAGACCCGGTACGAGGGCAGGCCGGTGATGTCCTCGCCATCGAAGACCACGCGCCCGCCGTCGGGCATGAGCGAGCCTGCGATGCAGTTGAAGCACGTGGTCTTGCCGGCGCCGTTCGGCCCGATCATGCCTGTGATGGAGCCGCGCTCGACGTCGAACGTGGCGCCGTCGACGGCGTAGTTGCCGCCGAAGTGCTTCACCAACGCGTGAACGGCAAGCAGCGTGCTCATGGCCTCGTCCCGTTCGCCGCGATGCTATCTCCGCACGTGACGCAGGGATAGCATGAGGCGACCTTGTCCCGGCCGCACCACGAAGGAGCCAGCATGCAGATCGGCGTGACGTACCCGCAGCTTGAGTTCGGGAGCGACCCGGCCGCCATCCGCGACTTCGCACAGGCCGCCGAGGCCGCCGGGTTCGACTACCTGCTCGCCTACGACCACGTGCTCGGCGCCGACCCGTCGAAGCACGATCTCAGCGGGCCGTACACGCACGAGTCGATGTTCCACGAGCCCTTCGTGCTCTTCGGCTACCTGGCCGGCGTGACCGAGCGCATCGAGCTGGTCACGGGCATCATCATCCTCCCGCAGCGCCAGACGGCCCTGGTCGCGAAGCAGGCCGCCGAGGTCGACGTCCTCTCCGGCGGGCGGCTCACGCTCGGCATCGGCATCGGCTGGAACCAGGTCGAGTACGAGGGGCTCGGGCAGGACTTCCGCACGCGCGGCCGCCGCTCGGAGGAGCAGGTGCAGCTCATCCGCCGCCTCTGGGAGGAGCCCCTCGTCACCTTCGAGGGCGAGTTCGACACCATCCGCGACGCGGGCATCCACCCCCGCCCGGAGCGGCGCATCCCCATCTGGTTCGGCGGCGGCGCGGAAAGCGTGCTGCGGCGCATCGGGCAGTACGGCGACGGCTGGCTCACCCTCGGCGGCAACACCGACGAGCAGCGAGCCGACCTGGTCGAACGCTTCGGCCGCGCGCGCGACCACGCACGCGAGGCCGGTCGCGACCCGGACGCGATCGCGCTCATCGGCCGCGTCGAGGCCTCGCTGGGGCCGGTGGAGCACCAGCTGGGGCAAGCGGAGGCGTGGCGTGGGTCAGGCGCGACGCACGCGACGCTCAACACCATGAACGCCGGGCTCGCCACCCCGCAGCAGCACATCGACGCGATCACGGCGTTCGCCGAGGCGTACCGCACGAGCGGCTGATGCCCACTCACCCCACGATGATCGGCCCGCGACTGTGAGCAGCGTGGGCGAAGCGCTGCGGCTCGCGCGCCGCAGGCCACGGCCTGTCGCGTCGTGGCTGCTGCTCGTCGCGGGCGCGGTGCTGCTCGTCGCCGCCGAGTGGGTGCTGTGGGCCGACGAGGTGCTGTTCGACGCCAACGGCTTCAGCGAGCGGGCCGTGCGCGTTCTCAACGACGAGGACGTGCAGACCTACGTCTCGACGGCCATCGTCGACGGGCTGATCGAGGAGGGCTCGCCGGACCTGATCGCGGCGCGCCCGCTGATCGAGGCGGCCGTGCAGGCTGTGATCGGCAGTGAGGCGTTCGAGCAGCTCTACGAGACCGCGCTCCGCGAGACGCACCGTACGCTCTTCTCGCTCGAACCGATCGTGCTCCAGATCGTCGACGCATCGGTCATCGTGAAGCCGACGCTCGCGAGCTTCAACCCGGAACTGGCCGAGTCGATCCCGGACCTCGACACAGAGCTGATCGAGATCGCTGAGTCCACGTACCTGCACGCGGCGCTCACCACGTCGGAGCGCGTCCGCGTCCTCGCGTTCGTGTTGCCGCTGCTCGCCGTGCTGGCGCTTGCCGGTTCCTGGGCCGTGGCGCGGGGGCGGCGGCGCGCCGCGATGCGCATCGGCATCACGCTCGTCGTTGTCGGCGTCCTGATGGTCGTGCTCCTCAGCCTCGCGAGGGCAGTGCTCGTGGCCCTCATCGACGGCGATCTCGCGGGCTCCGCGGCCGGGGGCGTATGGGACGCGTTCCTCGGTGACCTGAGGTCGTGGAACCTGACGCTCGGTGCGGGCGGTGCGGTCCTCGCGACCGCCGCGAGCCCGTGGTTCGCCGGCTTCCGGCCCTCGCAGGCGCCCGCTCGCTTCTGGGAGCTGATGACGGCGCCACGGTCGAACGCGGGGCGGCTGGTGCGCGCCATCATCGCCGTCACCGTCGGCTGGCTCGCGCTCGTCCGCCCCGCGGACCTCGTCGAGTTCAGCGTCGCGATCGCCGGGCTCGCGGCCGTCTACCTCGGGCTGGCCGAGCTCGTCCACCTCCTCTGGTCCGAGCGCCGCACGACCGCCGAGGACCTCGCTCGCGCCTCCGCCGCACCGCGACAGCGACTCACACCCGTGATCCGGGTAGCCGCCTTCACCGCCCTCGCCGGCGTGGGACTCGTGACCGCCCTGGTCCTGCTTCCGGGCCTCGGTCTGCTCGGCGGCGGCGATGCGCGCCTGGGCGGCGCGCCGGCGGCGTGCAACGGGCACGCCGAGCTGTGCGACCGCCCGCTCAACGAAGTCGCGCTCGCGGCCACGCACAACTCGATGTCCGCGGCCTCCGAGGGGTGGTTCTTCGCCACGCACCGCGACGGCATCGCCGAGCAACTCGACCACGGCATCCGCGGCCTGCTCATCGACGTCTGGTTCGGCTCGCCCGCCCCCAACGGCGTCGCCACCGAGCTGCTCGGCGGGGACCGCGAGGTGATGATCGGGCGCTACGGCCTCGAGGCCGTCGAGTCCCGCGAGCGCATCGCGGCCCGGCTGGGCCCGACGAGCGGTCGCGAGCTGTACCTCTGCCACGGCTTCTGCGAGCTCGGCGCAACCCCGTTGAGTGAGAGCCTGGAGGACATCCGGCGATTCCTCGTCACCAACCCGGCCGAGGTGGTGATCGTCTTCATCCAGGACGAGGCGCCCGCCGCGGACATCGCCGCGGCCTTCGAGGAGGCCGGCCTCGACCGCTACGCCTACGCCCATCCCGGTCCCGCCGCGCCGTGGCCCACCCTCGGCGCGCTGATCGAGCGCAACGAGCGGCTGGTCGTGATGACGGAGAACGCGAGGACATCGCCCGCTCCGTGGATGCATCGAGGCTTCGAGCTGGCGCAGGAGACGCCGTTCCGCTTCCACTCCGTCGACGACCTCAGCTGCGAGCGCAACCGCGGCCCCGACGACGCCGCGCTCTTCCTCGTGAATCACTGGATCGAGGACGTCTCACCCTCACCGTCCGACGCCGAGCTGCTCAACGCGCGCGAGGTGCTCCTGCCGCGCCTCCAGCAGTGCGAGGCGGAGCGCGGGCAGCTACCGAACCTGGTGGCCGTGAACTTCTACAGCCTCGGCGACCTGCTGGCGGTGGTGGACGAGATCAACGGGGTCGGGGGCGTGGCTGGCGAGTAGCAGCCTCCGCTTCGTCGTTGCATGCTGGATGCAGCGGTAAGGCTGGACCAGATGCGACGCGCCCAGTTCTACGTCGACGACGACCTCTACGACGCGCTGTCGGCCGAGGCTGCGCGCCGCGGCATCTCGCGATCCGCGATTGCGCGCGACGCCGTGCGAGCGTTCCTGCCCCAGTACTTCGACCGTGAGCCCGATCCCATCGACGAGCTAGCTGTAGTGCCTACACACCTGCGAGACACCTGATCGCAAAGGGGCCTCCGA
>CAZMCK010000034.1:0-23500 GCA_964565075.1 uncultured Dehalococcoidaceae bacterium | reverse complement strand
TCGGAGGCCCCTTTGCGATCAGGTGTCTCGCAGGTGTGTAGGCACTACAGCTAGCGCCTCGCGACGTACACTTGTATACACGCGATAACGGGTTTCCGGCGGTGGCCGAATGGCCAGCGAGGACGACCGTAGGGGGCTTCCGATGGAAGACATTGTCCTGCTCAGCGGCGTGCGGACCGCGATCGGCACGATGAACGGATCGTTCAACCAGACGCCCGCTTCCGATCTCGGCGCGGCCGTCATCCGCGACTCGGTAGAGCGCGCCGGACTCGACTCGGAGCAGATCGACCAGGTCATCCTGGGCTGCGTCGGGCAGGTGGCCGAGGACGGCTACATCGCCCGCGTGGCCACGCTGAAGGCCGGCCTGCCGGTCGGCACCCCCGCCTACACGGTGAACCGCATCTGCGGCTCCGGCCTGGAGGCGATCAACACCGCGGCCCGCTGGCTGCAGACCGGCGACGCCGAGATCATCGTCGCCGGCGGCGCCGAGAACATGACGATGCAGCCCTACCTGCTGCGCCGCGGCCGCTCCGGCTACCGCCTGGGCCACGACGCCGTCGAGGACAACCTGCTGCACCTCATCTCCGACCCGTACGAGTCCTGCCACATGGGCATCACCGCCGAGAACCTCGCCGACGAGTTCGAGGTGTCGCGCGAGATGCAGGACGAGGTCTCCGTCCGCTCACAGGAGCGCGCCCTCGCCGCCATCGAGGCGGGGTACTTCAAGGACCAGATCCTCCCGGTCGAGGTCCGCCAGGGGCGCAAGACCGTGACCTTCGACACCGACGAGCACCCGCGCCGGACCGACATGGAGTCGCTCGGCCGCCTGCGCCCGGCCTTCAAGCCGGACGGACAGGTGACGGCGGGGAACTCCTCGGGCATCAACGACGGCGCCGCCGCGGTGGTCGTGACCACGGCGAGCAAGGCCGCCGAGCTCGGCGTCACGCCGAAGTTCCGCCTGGTCGCGCGGGCGCAGGCGGGCGTTGAGCCGCGCATCATGGGCTCGGGCCCCATCCCGGCGATGCAGAGCGCGCTGGAGAAGGCCGGCCTCAGCGTGGACGACATGGACACCATCGAGCTGAACGAGGCGTTCGCCTCGGTCGCGGCTGCGTGCAGCAACGCGCTGAACCTGCCCGAGGAGAAGACCAACCCCAACGGCGGAGCGATCGCGCTCGGTCACCCGGTGGGCGCGAGCGGCACGATCCTGACGGTGAAGGCCATGTACGAGCTCGAGCGCATCGACGGGCAGTACGCGATGGTGTCGCTGTGCATCGGCGGCGGCCAGGGCATCGCCTCGATCTTCGAGCGCATCAACTAGCGAGGGTCACGATGGCCGGGGGCAAGGGCGATACAGAGGCGACGCCGCGCGGTGGCGCCGCCGGTGATGCGCCGAAGCAGGACGGCAAGCCGTCCTCACCCCCGCGCCCGCCCGGCTCGCCCATCCGGATTGAGAAGTGGGGCCGGTAGCAGGTCGATGCCGGTGACACGTCGACCTTCGGAGCCACCTCCGCAAGAGCCCGGTGAACCGGCACCCGATCCGACAGAGCAAGACGAGAAGCAGTCAAGTCCCCCGCGTCCGCCCGGATCGTCGGTCACGATTGAGCGGTGGGGTCGTTAGCGTCCGGCGATCAGTCCAGCGCAGAGGCGACCTGGACGAGCACTACGAACACGGTCTGCAGCGCCAGGGCGACTACGAGCGCGGTCAGTAGCATCCCGCGCCTCGCGCTCAGACGCGCGTTGTGTTGCGTGGCCCGGACGGACGATTCCAGGACGGCGTCCTTCATGTCACGGGTAGACGCACCTTCCCAGCTGCCGAGCCAACCCATGTCCGCGCCAGTCCGCCAACTGCGAGGGAAGAGCAGCCAGAGCCCGACCGCGCCAACTCCTACCGAGCAGACGATGGCGAGCATAGACAGCACTCCGAGTGTGCTGCGTTCGAGCTGAATGTCGCCGAAGATCCCGCTCACGGCGATCAAGATGAACGACAGGCGCAGTAGGCCCAGGGCCTTGTCCTGTTGCTGGCTGGCAAACTCCGTGATCTCGGTGAGTGCAGTTCGGGCTTCTTCGTACAGGTAGTCGCGGGCGTCCTCGTCGAAGGCGTCAGGCCACCCCTCCGGCAGCTCCGGCTCACTCATGCATCGACCCTCCGTGGGAGCGGTTGCGGGTCGGCTGTGATGTGGCGCACAAGTCTCGCACAGCACGCCGCTACGCGACGCACACGTCGCCGCCGAGGGGCGAACGTGAGCCGAGCCCGAGGGTGGCCGAGGCAATGCGCGAGCTTCAGGCAGTGGCGACCCGGTACACCTCGGTCCACGCCTCGCCCGCCACCTCGTCTGCGCCCCTCGATGCGTCGAGGACGCGCCAGCGCTCAGGCTCGGCCTGGGCGAGCGCGGCGAAGCCGGCGCGAACGCGCTCGTGGAACGCCAGGTTCTCGCGCTCCATGTAGTCGCCTGCCCGCCCCGCCCGGCGCAGGCCCTCGGCGGGCGGGAGGTCGAGCAGCAGCGTGAGGTCGGGCGTGAGCCCGCCCGTGGCGGCGGCGTTGACCGCGTCGACGGTCGTGCGAGGCAGCCCGCGGCCGAAGTGCTGGTACGCGGTGGTCGAGTCGGCGTAGCGGTCGCAGACCACGAGGGCGGCCCGCGCTAGCGCCGGGCGGATCACCTCGGCCACGAGCTGTGCGCGGGCCGCTGCGAAGACGAGCAGTTCGGCGTGCGCGTCCGGCGCTTCGCCGCCGGCGCGCAGCAGCGCGTCACGCAACCGCTCGCCGAGCGCCGTACCACCCGGTTCGCGACACACGACGACGTCGAAGCCTGCCTCGCGGGCATGGTCGGCGAGCGAGGCGAGCAGGGTCGTCTTCCCGACGCCCTCACCGCCCTCGATCGTGACGAAGCAGCCGGAGCGTGTGGCCACGCGGGCTACCCGCCCGGCGGGGGGTCGCCGCCTGCGGGTGAGCGGTCGGGCGGGTCGGCGAGGGCGGGCACGGCACGGGCGGCGCGCGAGGCGCCGTCACCCGCGGTCAGCGTGACGCGACGGTACGGCTCCCGGCCGCGCGACACCGAGGTCGCGCCGTGGCGCGCGGCGAGCTCGTGTTGGAGGCGCCGGATGTAGGCGTTCTGCGGCGAGAGCTCGATGCTGCTCTCACCACCGAGGTTGACCGCCGCGATCGCCTCCTCGGCTTCCTTGAGCGCCGAGGTGGTCGGGTCGGGCTCGTTGCCGTCGCCCCGCATGCGCATCAGCGACTGCTCCATCTGGCTGATGGTGTTGTTGCGCAGCACGTAGACGGGAATGCCGCGTGAGGCAGCCTCGCGCAGCGGCCCGCTGCGACGCCGGTAGTACGGCCGCAGCGTCATCACCGCATCCGCGTCGCCGACTCGGTCGACGACCTCGGCGTCCGAGCGCGTCTCGTGGATCGCCTGCTCCAGCCGCGACCGGCTGACCCCGAACGGCAGGATGCGGCGCAGCGGGCCGCCGGGGGCCGGTGGCAACTCGTGGCGCTCCCCGCCGCGCTCGCGTGGCGGGACCAGGGTCTCGCTCTGCGTCGAGGGCACCGGGACGCGAGTGGCGCCGGAGACCTCGCCGCCGGGGGCGATGGTGCGCACCTCGGCCTCGGCATCGAAGCCGCGCAGCAGCTTGTCGACGGTCGCGCCGATGTCCTCGTGCACCGCCACGCGGTCGAACGACTGGATCTCGACGAGCGACCCGAACGTCGGCGGGGCGCGGCGTTCGAGCACCGTCTTCTGCGTGCCGCGCCGTCGCGCCTCCTCGTCGCCGAGGGTGACCGACTCGATGCCGCCGATGAGGTCGGAGAGCGTCGGGTTCTGCATGAGGTTGTGCAGCGTGTTGCCGTGCGCGGTGCCGATCAGCTGCACGCCGCGCTCGGCGATGGTGCGCGCCGCGGTCGCCTCGAGGGCCGTACCGATCTCGTCGATCACGATCACCTCGGGCATGTGGTTCTCGACGGCCTCGATCATGAGCTGGTGCTGCAGCTCGGGGTGCGGCACCTGCATGCGGCGGGCGCGGCCGACCGCGTGGTGCGGGATGTCACCGTCGCCGCCGATCTCGTTCGACGTGTCGACGATCACGACGCGGCGGTCGAGGTCGTCGGCGAGCACGCGCGCCGCCTCGCGCAGCATCGTCGTCTTGCCCACCCCCGGTGCGCCGAGGAGCAGGACGCTGCGGCCCGCCTCGAAGAGGTCGCGGATGGCGCCCGCGGAGCCGGTGACGCTGCGGCCGACGCGGCACGTCAGGCCGACGATGCGGCCTCGGCGGTTGCGGATCGCGGAGATGCGGTGGAGCGTGCGCGGGATGCCGGCGCGGTTGTCGTCGGCGAACTCGGAGATCGCCGCGACGACGTGGTCGAGGTCCTGTGCAGTGACCTCGTCCTCGCTGAGCACGACCTCACGGTCGGCATGGCGCGCGGTCGGCTGGCGGCCGAGGTCGAGCACGACCTCGAGCAGGTCGTCGGCGGGAGACTCGCGCAGCGCGTTGGCGATGCGCACGGGGAGCGACTCGAACAGCAGCTCGATCTCGCGTAAGTCCGCGAGGACCTCCTCGCCGGACGCCGCCATCTGTTCGGTTGCCACCGGCTACCCTCCCGGCACCGCGACGCCCGCGCTCACCGTTACCGTCTCCTCGACGGGGCGCGCGACGCGCTTGCTGAGGACCACGTACTCCTCGTCCGGCTCGAACCCCGTCGCTCGCAGCTCCCCGGCGGCGGGGCCGGCCACGGCCGGGGTGAGCACGAGCACCGGGTGTCCGCTGGGGGAGCGCGGCGCGGCGGCAGCCAGCAACGCGCCCGCGGCGCCGGGCGCGTCGGGCGCGGCGAGCAGCTCGACGTGGGTGCTGCCGTGCGCGGATGAGAGCCGCGCCATCCCGACCACCAGCCCGCCTGACCGCGCGACGAGGGCGAGCGAGCGGCGGCCCAGCCACTCCTCCTCGCGCGTCGCGAGCCACTCGCGCTGCGTCATCGCGATCGCGCTGCGCGCCGTCACGGGCACGGCGCGGCAGTAGAGCAGGAACAGGTCGTGCGTGTCGGCCTCGGTCGCCTCCTCGACGGTGATCGAGCGGTCGGGCGCGGCGAGACCGCGGAGGACCGGGGCGCGCCACAGTTGCTCGGCCAGCGCCTGGGTGAACCCGGCGCGCATCGCGCCGACCACGGCCGGGGCGTTCGAGCGTAGCCGCGCCAGCAGGTGCGTGACCCCGTTGCGCCGGGCGTCTTCCTGGACCTGCTGCAGCAGCGATCCGACGACGCTCGCCTCCGCGCCGGGCTCACCCGCGTCCACGAGGGTGTCGAGTTCCCATGCGCTCGGGCCCGCGAGCGGTCGCGCGGTGGCGATGCCCTGGATGTGCCGGCCCTCGACGTCCATCCAGACGTGGCGGCGGCGCAGCCAGTGCGCGAGCGCGGCCTTGAGTGCGTGCGCGGGCTCGGGCGGTTGGCCCAGCCGCTCGCGCGTCACTGCCTGGTTGGCGTAGACGTGCCCGTCGAACGTGACGAAGGCGATGAGGTCGTTGGGGCCGATCATGGCTACGCCCTCGCCGCCGCGAGCGCCTCCTCGGTCATCTCGAGGAAGTACGCGTGCAGTCTGCCGTCCGTGGTGAGCTCCGGGTGGAACGCCGTCGCCAGCATATGGCCCTGCCGGCAGGCCGCGATCGAGCCGTCGTCGAGCCGCGCGAGCACCTCGACGCCCGGGCCGGGGTCGGCCAGCCGGGGCGCGCGGATGAAGACTGCCCGCAGCGGCCCGCCGTCGAGCCCTGCGATGTCGAGGTCGACCTCGAAGGAGTCGACCTGGCGGCCGTAGGCGTTGCGCTCGGCGAGCACGTCCATCACGCCGAGCGTGGGGCGGTCGAGGTCCGCGCGCGTCGCCAGCAGGATCGCGCCCGCGCAGGTGCCCCACACGGGCAGACCGGCGGCGATGCGATCCCGGAGCGGCTCATGCATCCCGAAGATCAGCAGCAGCCGCGCGATGGTCGTGCTCTCGCCGCCGGGGATGATTAGCCCGTCGACGGCGTCGAGTTGCTCGAGCGTGCGCACCTCCGCGCCGGGGATGCCGAGCGCGGCGAGCGCCTCGAGGTGCTCGCGCACGTCGCCCTGCAGCGCGAGCACGCCGATGCGCGGCGCGACGGCCGCGTGCTGCGGCGCGGTGGTCATGGTGCTCCCGGTGGGGTGGTGGCGAGTGGCAGCGTGAGCGCCCTCAGTTCCCTCGCGCGGCGAGCTGCTCCTCGGCCGGCAGCGAGGCGGCCGAGCGACCCCGCATGGGCTCGCCGATGTCGCGGGAGACTTCGGCCAGCACCATCGGGTCGGCGTAGTGCGTGACGGCGCGGACGATGGCCGCGGCCATCTTCGCGGGCTCATCGGACTTGAAGATGCCGGAGCCGACGAACACGCCGTCCGCGCCCAGCTGCATCATCAGCGCCGCGTCGGCGGGCGTGGCGACGCCGCCGGCGGAGAAGTTCACGACCGGCAGCCGGCCTGTCTCCTTGATCTCGCGCACCAGCTCGATCGGCGCGCCGAGTTCCTTGGCGTAGTTCGCCAGCTCGTCGTCGCGCATCGCGGTGATGTGGCGGATGCCGTCGTGGACGGCGCGCATGTGGCGCACGGCCTCGACGATGTCGCCGGTGCCGGCCTCGCCCTTGGTGCGGATCATCGCCGCGCCCTCGGCGATGCGGCGCAGCGCCTCGCCCAGGTCGCGGCAGCCGCAGACAAACGGCACGCGGTACGGGTGCTTGTTGATGTGGTGCGCCTCGTCGGCGGGCGTGAGCACCTCCGACTCGTCGATGTAGTCCACGCCGATGGCCTCGAGGATCTGCGCCTCGACGAAGTGGCCGATGCGGGCCTTCGCCATCACCGGGATGGTGACGGCGTTGCAGATCTCCTCGACGAGCGCGACGTGGCTCATGCGCGCGACGCCGCCGGCCGCGCGGATGTCGCTGGGGACGCGCTCCAGCGCCATCACGGCTACCGCGCCGGCCTCCTCGGCGATGCGAGCGTGCTCGACGGTGACGACGTCCATGATGACGCCGCCCTTGAGCATCTGCGCGAGCCCGGCCTTGACGCGCCAGGTGGCGGTCTCGCCGTGGTCGCCGCTTGCCATGTTCCCGTTGGTCGTCATGACCCCTCCGACGTTCGTAGTGTGTCGCGACGGTGAGCGCCGCTTCGTGCACAGCCATTGTATCGCGTCCGGGCTGAGCCTCGATGGGGGATGGGGGAACCATTCGCACCCGTCATGCGTACTGTGGGCATACCCTCGTGGACGAGGAACGGTGAAGGGCGTGAGTGGGCGATGCCGTCGGCAACTCGAACAGAAGCCCGGTGATGACCCCAACCACCGGATCCGACGTCCGAGCAGTTCGTACAGCCGACCTGGCCGGGGGATACGATGTCTCGTGAGCGCATCGTCTGGGTGTTGTCCGGAGCGCTGCTCGGAGCGGTCATCGCTGTCATGGTCGACGGAGCCACCGACACGCCGCCGGCCCCGGCCACACCAACAGCTGCAGCGTCGCATGGGACCATCACATCGCACTCCCGGTCGGGTAGCCCCTGGCGTCCGCCACTACTGGAAGTTGACGGCGTGGGCGACGCCGTGTTCGTGGCCGAAGCAGTCAGTTACGCGGCCGGGAACTTCGTATGCCAGGCGTCGGTGACCGGCAACGCGGACGCCTTCGGCGAAGCCCAGTTCGCGGTCTGGGTCCACGGATCCCAATCGAGTCAGCTGCTGGGGAGCGAGGTTGCGGAGGAGACTGAAACGGTGCCGACCATGGTGCTGTTCAGCGGCGACCATCCCCTCGGGCTGGGAAGACCGCCATACCGTATCAAGGTCGAGGCTGCGGGCGCCTGGAAGGTGCTGTGCCTGGAGCAGTCGTACTGGTAGCAGTGCTCAGGGATGGCAGGTGCCTCGCGCCTGCGTCATGGCCGGGCCCGCAACTGTCGGACGAGGGAACCATTCGCGCCCGTCATGCGTACTGTGGGCATACCCTCGTGCATGGGGAACGTACGAGGGTGTGAGTGGGAGGTGCGGCGTGGGGTACGTCACGAGCTTCGGATTGGCGATCCTCGCCGCACTGACCCTCTCGCTCGTTGCGTGCTCCGGCGACGACGGCTTCGACGGCGAGGGCGCCTCGGACGAGGATGCCGCGTTCGCCCAGACCACGGCGTCTTCCGTCGGCCGCGCGACCGCCGACTCGGGCGAGTACACCGAGGAGGAGGGCGGCTTCGGCGGCGAGGGCGCGTCGTCCGCCAGCGTGCTCGGGCGCACCATCATCCGCAACGGCTTCGTCTCGCTCGAGGTGGAGTCCGTCGGCGCGGCGTTCGAGGCGGCACAGGCGCTCGCCCTGACCTACGGCGGCTACGTCGCGGACTCCTCGTTCTCCGGCGACCTCGGTGGCCGCAACGACGGCGAGGAGCGGTTCACCTACGCCAGCCTCACGCTGCGCATCCCCGCCGACCGCTTCGACCGCGTCGTGGACGACCTGCGGGCGCTGGCCCTGAGCGTGATCTCGATCTCGACCAACACGCAGGACGTGACCGGCGAGGTCACCGACCTCGAGTCCGACCTCCGCAACCTGCGCGCCGTCGAGTCCACCTACCTCGAGCTGCTCGGCGAGGCGACCGAGGTCGGCGACGTGGTGCTGGTCCACGACCGGCTCACGCAGACGCGCGGCCAGATCGAGCGCATCCAGGGCAGCCTCGCGCTGCTCCAGTCCCTCTCCGACCTGTCCACGCTGCGCGTCGAGTTGCAGTCGATGCCGCCGGACGACCCGGTCGGCGGCGACAGCCTGCTCGACGCGGTGCGTGGCGGCTGGGATGCGTCGCTGGCGACGCTCAACGTGGTCGCGCGCGCGACGCTCGCGGTCATCGCGTTCTCGTGGTGGATCGTGCCGATCGTTGTGGTGGTGCTGGCGGTCCTCTACCGGCGGGGTCTGCTGACCCGCCACGCGCGGTAGGGATGGACAGCCGGTGGAACGCGACCTAGCATCCATGCCCGTGCGCCCGGACGGGCGCGACACGGACGATGGAGAGCACACCACGACCCCACACAGAGACCGGCGACACCTCATCGTGGCCGTCCTCGCGGCGATCATTGGCGTCGCCGTGCTCGCCGTGAGCCTGAACAACGGGAGCCTGGTCTCGTTCGAGACGCTGGTGGGGGTGCTCTTCCTCGCGGTCGCCGTCGTGAGGTATCGCCTGGCCCAGGCCGGCGGCTAGCGGCCCGGGCCGCGGAACAGCGAGGTTGCGCGACATGGCCAAGCTGGAGCCGCTACGGCACGTCGGACGCTACCTCGTCCCCGTCGACGGCTCCGCCGCCTCCTACGCCGCACTCGCGGCCACCTGCGATGTCGCCCGCCTGAACCGCTCGGACGTCGCCGCCCTCTTCGTCATCGAGGTGCCCCGCACGCTCCCGCTCGACGCCGACATGCGCGCGGCGTTCGACCGCGGCGAGGACATCCTCACGCAGGCCGAGCAGATCGGCCGCGACCACAAGGTCGAGGTCGACGCCTCGATGTGCCAGGCGCGCCAGGCCGGCCACGCCGTGGTCGACGAGGCGATCGAGGATGGCACCGACGCCATCGTCGTCGGCGTCGACTACCACCGGCCCTACGGGCGGTTCCGGCTCGGCCGGCTGCCCGAGTACGTGCTGGCGAACGCGCCGTGCGAGGTGTGGCTGTTCCGCTACTCGCCCGCCGAACGGGCGGCGGCGCGATGAGCCCGGCGCACCCGGAGGTGCGGCCGTGAAGGTCGTGATCATGGGCTGCGGCCGCGTCGGCTCGACGGTCGCGGCGCGCCTCGACGCCGAGGGCCACGACGTGACGATCATCGACCTCGATACGCAGGCGTTCCGGCGGCTGCCCGGCAGCTTCGGCGGGGAGCGCCTGCGTGGCTCCGGCATCGACGACCGCATCCTCGTCGCAGCGGGCGTGCGCGAGGCCGACGCGTTCATCGCGCTCACGCAGGGCGACAACCGCAACCTCATGGCGAGCCAGATGGCCCGCCACCTCTTCAACGTCGAGACCGTCGTGACGCGCGTCTACGACCCGCTGCGCGCCGAGCTCTTCGGCGCGCTCGGCCTGCGCACGTTCAGCCCGACGCGCATCAGCGCCGACCTCGCGATCAACGCGCTGCTCGGCGCCAACTGAGGGGCGAGGACGGCGCGATGTACATCATCATCATCGGTGCGGGCAACGTCGGGTATGGCCTCGCCCTCGAGCTCTACAGCCACGCCGACTACGAGATCCTGCTCGTCGAGAACGACCGCGGCCGCGCCGAGATCCTGCGCGACGAGCTCGGCGAGCTCTGCGTGCACGGCGATGGCACCGAGGTCTCGTTCCTGGAGTCGATCGGCGCATCGCGCGCGGACATCCTCATCGCGGTGACCGGCGACGACTCGCACAACCTGATCGCCTGCCAGGTCGCACAGCACAGCTTCGGCGTCTCGCGCACCATCGCGCGCGTCAACAACCCCCGCAACGAGCGCCTCTTCCAGACCCTGGGCATCGAGTCCACCGTCTCGGCGGCGTCGGCCGTGCTCGCGCAGATCGAGGCGGACCTGCCCGCGCACTCGTTCATCCCGCTGCTGCAGCTGCGCGCCTCCGGCCTCGAGGTCGTCGACCTGCACGTGCAGCCGCAGTCGCGCGCGGCGGGCGTGGCGCTGCGCGACCTGGACCTGCCCGACGACGCCGTCATCTCGCTCGTCGTCAGCGGCGACCAGTCCCGTGTCCCGGACGGCGACACGGTGTTGCAGGCGGGCGACGAGATCATCGCGGTCATCGGCCAGGAGTCCGAGCCCGCCATGCGCGGGCTGGTGCGCAGCCCCGATGAGCCGCTGCGCGAGATCGACGAGGTGCTGTGATGGTGCGCCTCGCCTACCTCGGCCCTCGCGGCACCAACACCGAGGCAGCCGCCGTCGGCTACGACCCGGACGCGGAGTTGCTCCCCGTCGCGAGCGTGGCGGCCGCGACGCGCGCCGTCCACGACGGCGAGGCCGACGCGGCCGTCTGCGCCATCGAGAACTCGATCGAGGGGTCGGTGCGCGAGACGGTGGACATGCTGCTGCGCGCCGACTTCGGCCTCCGCGTCTACGGCGAGACGGTGCTGCCGATCCGCCACGCGCTGGTCGCGGCGGAGGGCGCCGACCCTGCGGCGGCGACGGTGGTCTACTCGCACCCGCAAGCGCTCGCGCAGTGTCGCGAGAGCCTGGCGGAGCTCGCGCCGCGCGCGCGTCCCGAGGCCGCGCTCTCCACCGCCGCGGCCATCGAGTCGGCCCTGGCGGAGCCCGGCGCGCTGGCCGTGAGCACGGTACGGGCGGCCTCGATCTACGGCGCCGCCGTGCTCGCCGACGACATCGCCGACGAGCACGGCAACCTGACGCGCTTCGTCGTGCTCGCGCCCTACGACCACGAGCCCACCGGCGACGACAAGACCTCGATCGCCTTCACGACCGCGCATGACCGGCCCGGTACGCTGGTCTCGGTGATGCAGGAGTTCGCCGACCGGGGCCTGAACCTCACGCACATCGAGTCGCGGCCGACGCGCATCGCGCTCGGCACCTACGTCTTCCTCCTCGACCTGCAGGGCCACCGCCGCGACGGCCCCGTCGCCGAGGCCCTGGCGGCGACGGAGGCGCAGGCCCAGTGGCTGCGCGTGCTCGGCTCCTACCCGCGCTGGGCCCAGCCCGACGAGGCCTGAGCGCCATGCCCGAGATACCGGACCTCGAGGCGATCCGCGGGTTCCTCGCGCCGCGGCTGGCGGGCAACGCCGTCACGGCCGTCGACGCGCGGCAGCCGTGGCTGGTCCGCACCGGCCTGGCGGACCTGGAGACCATCGCCGGGCACGCCTTCGTCGACGTGCGGCGGCTCGGCAAGTTCCTGCTGCTCACCAGCGACGACGCGCGGGTGCTCGTCATCAACCCGATGCTGACCGGCCGCTTCCACTGGGCGCAGCCCGACGAGAGGCGCACCCCCGCGCCCGCCGTGGTGCTCTCGTTCGCCGACGGCCACGAGCTGCGCTACGCCGACGAGCGGCGGATGGGCCGCTGGTACCTCGTGCCCCTCGACGACCTCGACACCGTGCCGCAGCTCGGCGAGCTGGGGCCGGATGCCCTGGCGATCGAGGAGGACGAGTTCGTCGTGCGGATGCGGCGGCGCAGGGGGCAGCTCAAGAACACGCTCACCAACCAGCAGTTCATCGCCGGCATCGGCAACGCCTACTCCGACGAGATCCTGTGGGAGGCGGGATTCCACCCGCACCGGCGGGGCGCTACGCTCGATGATGACGGCCGTCGCGAGCTGTACCGCGCGATGCGCCGTGTCTTCGAGTGGTCGCAGCCCATCCTGGACGCGCAGGTCGCCGACGGGCTGAAACAACGCAAGGAGGAGTGGCGCGAGCACCTCCGCGTCCATCGACGGACCGGGGAGGCGTGCCCGCGCTGCGACAGGGAGATCCGGGGCCGCGTCAGCGGCGGGCGCGAGACCAACTTCTGCATCGCCTGCCAGCCGCTCGACCTCGAACGGCGGCCGGTGGGGGCAACACGGAGGAACCAGGCATGAACGTCAACGGCCGCGACATCGGGGATGCACTGGACGGGCTCTACGAGGAGCTCAGCGCGCGCGTGCGCGACGAGGCGGAGCGCGAGCTCGTCATCGAGGGCTTTGAGGGCGACTCCTTCTCCAACGTGCGCTGGGCCGAGGACGAGGACGACGTGCAGATCGAGGTCCACGAGAACCTGCCCACGCACGCCATCCCCCACGTGCTCGCGGTCGCGCTGCAGCACGTCCGCCAGCGCCTCGACGGCTACCCGGAGGTGCGGCGGCCCCGCGGGCGGCAGGCCGCTCGCGGCGCCGGCCCGGTGCGCACGATGCTGCGCGAGGTGGTGATGGCGCCGGAGGCCGAGTCGGCGATCGCGGACCTCAACCTGGACCGCGAGTGGGAGGTCGAGCAGCGTCACGCCGCGCTCAAGGAGATCCTGCGCGCGCCTCCGGGCGAGTGGACGCGCGACGGCACGCTCGGCAACCAGTTCGCCTCGCTCCAGTACGCGCGCTTCGAGTTCGAGCACCCGCCGGAGATGTGGGAGAGCCTGGGCGAGGAGATGGAGCGCGCGCTCCCCATCGCCTCCGCGCGCGGCAAGCGCATCGTCGAGGCAGTCAACGAGCACGGCTGGGGCTCGGCGGCGGCCTGCCTGCAGGCCCTCCTCGCCGCGCGCGAGGCGGCGGGGATGCAGTACGTGGCGTGGGTCTACGACCCCGAGACTGAGGAACTGCTGTAACTCCCCCTGTGCAGCCCTAGAACGCGATCCGGGGGCGGCCCAGCCGCCCCCGGTCGTTGCGCGTCGCGTCGCCCCGAGCAAGGGGCGTGCCCGGTGCTAGCCGCGAGGCAGCCCCAGGCCGCGGGTGGCGATGATGTTGCGCTGGATCTCCGACGTGCCGCCGCCGATCGTGTTCGGGATCGTCGTCACGTAGCGGTGCGTGAAGTAGGCGTACATCGGCGTCCACTTCGAGTCCTCGGCCCACACGTTGGCGTGCAGCCCCAGCGCCTTCGTCGCCGTCCGCGCCGTGGTCTGCACCAGCTCCGACATGAACAGCTTCGACGTCGACGCCTCGTAGTTCGGGATGATCCCCGCGTTCTGCATCGAGACGATCCGGAACGAGAAGTTGAACCCGACCTCGGACTCGATGTAGCGGTCCGTGATCGCCGTGCGCACGCCGGGCCGCATCTGCGTGCGCTCCTGGCCCTCATCGCTGTTGAGGTAGCCGATGAGCTGGTCCAGCTCCTTGCGGGAGGCGATCGCGCCGCTGATGTTGGAGCGCTCGAAGTCGAGCAGCGTCATGCCCACGTACCAGCCGCGGTTCTCCTCGCCCACGATGTTGACGGGCACGCGCACGTTCTCGAAGAACGTCTCGTTGAAGCCGTGCTTCCACGACATGTTGACCAGCGGCCGCACCGAGAGGCCCTCGGTGTGGATGTCGTCGATCAGCAGGAACGAGATGCCGCGGTGCTTCGGCGCGTCCGGGTCCGTGCGGACCAGCGCGAAGAGCTTGTCGGCGTTGTGCGCGCCGGACGTCCAGATCTTCTGGCCGTTGACCACGTACTCGTCCCCGTCGCGCACCGCGCGCGTCTGCAGCGAGCCGAGGTCCGAGCCGGCGCCCGGCTCGGAGTAGCCCTGCGCCCAGGAGATCTCGCCGGTCAGGATCTCGGAGAGGTACTTCTCCTTCTGCTCGTCGGAGCCGTGCGCGATCAGCGTCGGCCCCAGCATCGAGACGCCGGAGCCGCCGACGCCCGAGGGGGCGCCCAGGTCCGCGAGCTCCGCGTTGAAGATGAACTGCTCCATCGAGGAGAGCCCGCCGCCGCCGAACTCCTTCGGCCAGTGCGGCGCGATCCAGCCCTGCTCGGAGAGCGCGTGCGCCCAGTCGACGGCGGCGTCGTGCGCCTCGCCCTCGCCGGCGCGGTCGGTCGCCCAGCCGCCGCTCCAGGACTCGTCGGGCGCGCCCTCGGCCTTGCGGCGGTAGTGCTCCGGCAGGCGCTCCTGCACGAACGCACGGACCTGCTCCCTGAATGCTGCCTGCTCCGGGCTGTCGCCCCAGTCCATGGCGGACCCCCTGTCACTTCCTCGATGCGATCATGTGCCGACGCCGTGGCGCGTCGCGGTCACGGTAGCCGGAGGCGCAGTGTAGCGCGACTACAGCTCCAGCGGCTCCCACGTCCACGGCTCCATGCGCGCGAAGCGCGGCCCGTCCGGCGCGTGCATGTACTGGAGGCACGCGCCCGTCAGCTCCTCGTGCTCCGCGGCGTAGGCGACGGCGCGCGCCATCTCCTCCGGCGCGAACACCGGCAGATCCTCGCGCCGCGCCCGCGCGATCGCGGGGCCGTCGACGGTCATCGGCGTCTCGACGAGCCCCGGCATGATCGCGTTGACGCGGATGCCGTCGCCCGCGAGTTGCTGCGAGAGGCCGCGCGTGAGCGCCAGCACGCCCGCCTTCGACGAGGAGTAGGCGAGGATGTTCGCCCCGCCCACCGCGCCCATCGACGACATGTTCACGATCACGCCGCCGCCCTGCGCCCGCAGATGCGGGACCGCCGCCTTCGAGCAGATGAAGAGCCCGTTCAGGTTGATGTCGATCACCCGCCGGAAGCGCTCCACCGGCTCGTCCTCGATGCGGTCGAAGCGCTCGATGATCGCCGCGTTGTTGATCAGCGCGTCGATCCGCCCGTACGCGCCGGCGGCCGCGTCCATGAGCCCCGCGACTTCGTCGACGGACGTGGTGTCGGCGCGCACGAACGTCGCGTGGTCCGCGCCGCCGGCCAGCTCGACCGTCTCGTGGCCGCCGTCCTCCTTGAGGTCGGCGACGACGACGCGGGCGCCACGCTCGACGAAGAGCAGCGCGCTGGCGCGGCCGATGCCGCCGCCCCCGCCGGTGACGACGGCGACCTTGCCGTCCCAGAACGTCATGCAGACCTCCGAATCTCGTGCGCGCGGCGCGTGCCGCGTCGCCGGTGTGTACGGGTCGAGGTGGTGGGAAGCCTGTGGCGAGCTAGCCGGAGAGCGCGAGCTGGCTCTCGCGGTCCAGCCAGCCGAGCAGGAACGGCCGCCACTCCGCGTAGCTCTTGAGGTGGTGGGCGAAGAGCTGCGCGACGGTCACGCGAGGCTTCACCGGCTGGTTCATGAGCCTCATCCGCGCCTCGCGCGGGGTGCGGCCGCCCTTGCGGTGATTGCAGGAGCGGCACGCCGTGACCAGGTTCTCCCACTCGTGCGCGCCGCCGCGGTGGCGCGGCATGACGTGGTCCAGCGTCAGGTCGCTGCCGTGCTTGCCGCAGTACTGGCACTGCTGGCGGTCGCGCGCGAAGACCTCGCGACGCGTGAGCCGCACCTGCGGCAGGGGGCGTCGCACGGGGTGGCGCAGGCGGATGACGGAGGGCGTCGGGTATTCGCGGTCGACGCCGCGGATGGAGAGGCCGCCGGTCTCGATCAGGTCGGCCTTGCCGCCGAAGACGAGCACCACGGCGCGGCGCACGCCGCAGACGTTGAGCGGCTCGTAGTTCTGATTGAGGACCAGCGCCTGGCGGTGGATCGACACTCGCGTGTGGTCTCCCGTCGCGGCGCAGTGTAGTGGATTCCGCGCCGCGCGGTCACATCGAGGTGGCGTTGCTGCGGGTTCGCACCGTGCGGGCTACGTCGACAACTCCTCGACGGCGGACGTGAATTCGTCGGGCAGGAACTCGAGCAGCACCGGGATGGTGTCGATGAACACGGGCGCCAGCAGCGACGCCTCGATAGCGGCGTCGATGGCCTCCGACACCGGGAACGTGATGCTCGCGAACAGCGCAACCTCGACGAGCAGGAACCCCTGCGCGAATCCGAACGCCGCGCCGCCGATACGGTCCACCCACCCGAGCAGCAGCACCGATGCGGCGCGCCGCAGCAACGAGGCGCCCACCTGCCCGATCACGATCGCGCCGATGAAGATCGAGCCAAACGCGACGAAGTCGCGCCACGTCTCGTCCTCGATGGCAAAGGCGATGTCGGCCGACAACTCGCCGTAGAACTGACCGGCCAGCACGGCGCCGAGGATCACCGCGACGGTGGTGACCACCTCGCGGATGAGTCCGATGGTGAAGGCGCGGTACGTCAACCAGGAAATGACGGCGACGATAATCAGGTCGAGCCAGTGCATGGGGTGCCCCGAAGCGCCATGGCGCGGCGCAATTTGATAGTAGCACGGTTCACGAACCGCTCACCCGGGGCGGTCTACCTGTACCCCAGCCCCCGTTCGCGCATGGATACGTACGTGCCGCGCCCGAAGATGACGTGGTCGAGCACCTCGATGCTCAGCAGGTCGCCCGCCTCTACAAGGTCGCGTGTGAACTCGATGTCGGTGACGCTCGGAGCCGGGTCGCCGGAGGGGTGGTTGTGCGCCACGGCCACCGCCCACGCATTGCGGCGCACCGCCTCCCGGAAGATCTCGGCGACGCGACCCGGCGTGCTGTTCAGCGAGCCCCGGTACACCATCGACGCGCCCAGCAGGTGGTGCTTGGTGTCCAGCACCAGCACGCGCAGCTCCTCCTGCGGCAGGAGCTCCAGCTCCGTCTGCAGCAGCCGCGCGATGTCCTTCGGCCCCTCGACGCGCGGGCGGAGGTCGTCGCCCTCGAGGGCGAGGCGTCGGCCAAGCTCGAACGCGGCGGCGATGGTGGTGGCCTTCGCGGTGCGCACGCCGCGCGAGCTTGCGAGCGTCGGCAGGTCTGCTCCGGCGAGCCCGCGCAGGCCCCCGTGGTGCTGCAGGAGGCGTGAGGCGAGCTGGAGCACGCCCTCCTCGGCAGTGCCGGTGCGGAGCAGGATCGCGAGCAGCTCCGCGCTGGTCAGCGCCTGTGGGCCCAACCGTTCCAGGCGCTCGCGCGGCCGGTCCGTGGCCGGCATCTCCGCCACGCGCGGCTGGTACGCAGGCGCCGGCGCACCGGCTGGCGACTCGCTCATGGGTGAGGACTCCTCGCACCGCGGAGCGGGAGCCTCGTTATAGAACACACGTGCGGCACGCGTCAATCGGGTGCGGCGCTCAACGGTACTGAACGAGCCCCCGCTGAACCTCGAGCTCGACCACCCGGACGGAAGTCATGAGCTCCCCGTCCACCGTCGTGGTGCTGCTGATCGTGAGCGGGGCGTCCGCGTGCCGGGTGCGGACGATGGTGCGCGTACTTCCGTCACGGGTCTCGGTCTTGCGGAAGCGCTCATTGCCGTCGGCGTCCGGTCCGAGCGCCTCCCAGCCGTCGCCGGGCGCGTACTCCCAGGCAAGTACCCACTGCGCCGGCGCCAGCGGGGCGTCGGCGGTGAGCTCCGGGCGGTAGGTCCGGCGGCCGCCTGCGGGCTCGTCTTCCGTGAGGGTCACCCCGTCCCACGTGTGCATGCGCCCGACAGCGCCCGGCTCCGCCGAGCTCGCGCGCAGGACCGTCGTCCACGAGCGGTAGCCGCGCCACATCAACTCGATGGTGTAGAGGTCGCCTCGCGCGTCCTCCCCGACCCAGACCACCCGGAACGGCGGATGGAACTCGTAGCGCTGGACGCCGCGCGCCTCGGAGGAGAGCGCGGGCCAGGTCACGCTCAGCCCGAGCATGCCGGGCGCGACCATCAGCAGCGCGGGAATGAGCACCGCCGCGGCGCGGCCGGGCATCAGAGCGGGACGGTGGGGGTTTCGGGGTCCAGCGCGCCGAGTTCCTCGTCGCTGCCGTGCAGCAGGATCATCCGGATCACGGTGCGGGTGTGCGGCCAGTGGTGCGCCTCGACCAGCTCGCCCTCGCCGACGCGGACCCACATCTCGGGCGGGACGACGAAGACCTGGCGGTTCACCATCACGAAGTGCGAGCGGAAGAACCACAGCAGCCCGCCCTTGGTCCACGCGCGCTGGATCTCCCCGCGCGTGAACAGGGGCTCGGAGCGCAGGTCGCGCAGGGCCATCGTGGCCTGGAAGGCGAGCGCCACCACCACCACGCCGACGATCGTGAGCGGGAGGATCGCCCCGATCGTGCCGTTCAGGAGGCTGAACAGCGGCACCAGGAAGAGCGCGAGCGCGCCGAGCGTGAGCGGACCGTACATCAGCAGCATGCGCTGCAGCGTGCGGCGATGCGCGCTGTTCTCGCCCACGAGTTCGTACCGGAACTTCTCCTCACGCCGCGGAGGCATGCTCATCGCGAACGGCTCGCGGTCCTCGGGCTCGGCCTCGGCTGTCGCTGCGGCGTCGCCCGCCCGTGCGCGGTCGAAGCTGCGCCGCCGCGAGGGCCTGGAGAGCAGGTCGTAGGCCGCGTTGACCTCTTCCAGCCGCGCCTCGGCGTCGTCGCCCGCGTGGCCGGAGGAGTAGTACGCGCTCAGCTCCCGGTGCGCCTGCCGGATCGCGTCGCGCGAGGCGTCCTGGGGGACGCCCAGGATGGCGTAGGGGTCGGGGTCTGCGGCTGGCTGCGTCATCGGTCGCTCCGCGCGTGGCATTCGGTCCGGGGAGTCCGGGGCGTCATTCGCGTGGGATCTGCAATACGTCCCCGACGGTCAGCCGGCTCCCGTCGTCGATGTCGTTGAGATCGATGATACGCCGGGCGAACTCATCGAACGCCGCGCCGTCCGGCAGGAACCGGCGCACAATCGCGACCAGGGAGTCGCCCTGCGCCACCGTGTATTCGATGAATGAGCCGGCCGCGGGCGGCGATGCCGGCGTCGGGGACGCGGTCGGCGTCGGAGATGGAGTGGACGTCGGGGTTGCCGTGGGCGTGGGTGACGCCGTTGGGGTGGGCGACGCGGTCGGCGTGGGTGACGCGGTCGGCGTCGGAGTCGCCGTCCCGGCGGGTGTTGGCGTCGAGGTGGCCGGTGGCGCCGTCGGGCTGGGCGTGGCGGTGCTCGCGTCGGCGGGTGTGGGCGTCGGGGTGGTGTCCGCGCCGAGCACGATCGTCGCCGGGCCGACAACGGGGGCGATGTTGGCGCTCGCGAAGCCGGCCTCGTCGGTGGGCGGGCGGATCAGCAGCCAGAGGACGAACAGGCTGGCGGCGAAGAGCGCGATCAGCGCGCCCCGGTAGAGGCGGTGCGAGGGGAGCGCGAGGTCGGGGTCGGAGCAGCGCTCGCAGAGCGCGCCGCCGCATTCGTCGCAGTACAGCACGCCACAGCGAGCGCACTCGCGCGTGGCTTCACGCTCGCACAGGAAGCACTCCACCGTACGAGCCTAGCACGCGCTCCCGGAGATCCGGAGCGGACGCCGGGAGCGCGCGGAGCGGCGCGGCCCTACTTCAGCTCGACGGTCGCGCCGGCTTCCTCGAGCTTGGTCTTGGCGGCGTCGGCCTCGTCCTTCGTGATGGCTTCGCGGATGGCCTTGGGCGCCGACTCGACAACGTCCTTGGCGTCCTTGAGGCCCAGCGAGGTCAGCTCGCGGACGGCCTTGATCACGTTGATCTTGTTCGCCCCGAAGTCGGTGAGCACCACGTCCCACTCGATCTGCTCCTCGACCGCGGCGGCGCCGTTGCCGCCGTCGCCGTTGGTGGGCGCCATTGCCATCGCGACCGGAGCGGCGGCGGTCACGCCGAACTCGTCCTCGATCGCCTTGTTGAGGTCGCGCAGCTCCAGCAGGGTCATCCCGCGGATAATGTCCAGCGCGTCTTCCACCTTGGCCATGTTCTCGCTCCTCCCAGCCTGCCGGCGCTGCCCGCCCTCGCGGGCCCGCTGCGCCGGGCTATGCCTCTGCTTCCTCGAGCTGCTGCGCCCGGGCGTCGATCAGTCCCGCGAGGTCGCGGGTCGACGCCTGCAGCAGCATTGCCAGCTCCGTGATCTTGGCGGTCAGCCCGCCGGCGAGCTTGCCGAGCAGCTCCTCGCGCGGCGGCACGGTGGCGAGGTCCGCCACGTAGGCGGCGTCCACCACCTCGCCGCTGAGCACGGCGTTGCGTACCTCGAACGTCGTGTCGGCGTGCTCGCGACGCCAGTTCTCGACGGCGCGCGCGGCGGCAACCGGGTCGTCCGGGTGCGTGACAAGCGCCGTCGGTCCGTCCGCGAGGGCGCGGAACGCCTCGCGCCCGGCCTCGTCGGCGGCCCGCAGCAGCAGCGTGTTCTTGATGACGCGCATGGTGACGCCGGCCTCGCGCAGCTGGCTGCGCAGCTGCGTCTGCTCGGTCACCGGCATGCCCTGGTAGGCCATGCCGATGGCGATCTCGGACTCCTCGATCAGCGCCTTGATCTCGGCCACCAGCGCGATCTTGCGATCCGTCGCCACGCTGCCCCCGTTCCGGCCGCGACACGTTCGCGCGGCTGCAACAAAACGCCCTCGCCACCACGGGGTGGGAGGGCGTCACCGGCATGCCGCGAGGATCCTCGCCGCCGCCCGCAACCTGTCCCACCTGCACGGGCGGCTCCTGGCCATTCTCCGTCCGGGCTGTCGGCCCGGCGGACCCGTGGTCTCCGGCGGCGCGCCCCGCGTGCGGCGGGGCGCCGATGTCAGTCTGCTACGTCTCCGCCGCGAGCGCCAGCAACGGCTGGACGTCCACGTGCACGCCGGGCCCCATCGTCGAGGTCAGCGTGGCGGAGCGGATGTACTGGCCCTTGATGTCGGCCGGGCGCGCCTTGACGATCTCCGCCATGACCGCGCTCAGGTTCTCCGACAGCTGATCGTCGCTGAACGACGCCTTGCCCAGCGCCATGTGCACCAGGTTGGTGCGGTCCAGCCGGAACTCGACGCGGCCCGACTTCCCCTCCTGCACGGCGCGAGGGATGTTCGCCGCGTCCATCACGGTGTTGTTGCGGGGGTTCGGCATGAGCCCGCGCGGGCCCAGGATGCGGCCCAGCCGCCCGACCTTGCCCATCAGCTCGCGCTGCGCGATGGCCACGTCGAAGTCCGTCCAGCCGTCCGCGACGCGCGCGATCAGCTCGTCGCCGCCGGCCTCGTCGGCGCCCGCCTCGAGCGCCTGCGAGACGGCCTCGCCCTCGGCGAAGACGATCACCGTCTGCTCCCGGCCCAGGCCGTGCGGGAGCGTCACGGAGCCGCGGATCTGCTGCTCGGCGTGCCGCCCGTCCAGGCCCGTGCGGAGGTGCAGCTCCACGGTCTCGTCGAACTTCGCAGTCGCGCCCTCGCGCACGACGCTGAGCGCGTCGCCGGGCTCATAGAGGCGGTCGGCGTCGACCTGCTCGCTCGCGGTTTGGTAGCGCTTGCCTCGCTTCGGCATCGCTAGTTGACCTCGATTCCCATCGAGCGCGCGGTGCCCTCGATGATCCTGACAGCCTGGTCGATGTCATTGGTGTTGAGGTCCGGGAGCTTGGTCTCCGCGATCTCGCGCACCTGCGCGGCGGTGACCTCGCCGACGACCTCGGTGAGCTGGCTCGCGGCGCCCTTCTCGACACCCGCGGCCTTGCGCAGCAGGTCCGAGGCGGGCGGCGTGCGCAGCTCGAAGGTGAACGAGCGGTCCTCGAAGATCGTGATGATGGCCGGGATGATCTGCCCGGACTGCGCCTGCGTGCGGGCGTTGTACGCCTTGCAGAAGTCCATGATGTTGATGCCGTGCGGACCCAGTGCCGTACCCACCGGCGGCGCGGGGTTCGCCCGCCCTGCCGGAATCTGCAGCTTCACCACCGCGCGAACGCGCTTTGCCATCGCTCGATCCTCCCGCTCTTACTGCTTCTCGACCTGCAGGAAGTCGAGCTCGACCGGCGTCTCGCGGCCGAACATCGAGACCATCACGCGTACCTTGCCCTTGTCCAGGTTGATGTCGTCGACCTGCCCGACGAAGTCGATGAACGGCCCGTCGATGACCCGCACGGACTCGCCGATCGAGAACCCGACGTTGATGCGCGGGGTGCCCGCGTCCATCTGGCGCAGGATCCGCCCTGCCTCCTCGTCGTCCAGGGGTACGGGGCGCGAGCCCTCCTCCTCGTTGCCGCCGGCGAAGCCGGTGACCCCGGGGGTGTTGCGGACCAGGCTCCAGGCGTCGTCCTCCATCAGCATCTGGATGAGGACGTAGCCGGGGAAGAGCTTCTTCGAGACGGTGCGGCGCTGGCCGTCACGGATCTCGATCTCCTCCTCGGTCGGGATCACGACCTCGAAGATGAGGTCGCCCAGGTCCATCTGCTTGATGCGCTGGTCCAGGTTCTTCTTCACCTTGTTCTCGTAGCCGGAGTACGTCTGGATGATGTACCAGGCGCGGTCGTCGTCGGCTGCGATGATCTCCGGCTCGGCCGCCTCGGCCGCGAGGCCGGCGGTGAAGGGGTTGGGCGGCGGTGGGGCCGCGGCGGGCGTGACGGCGCCGCCTGCCAGCGCGTCGCGTGCCCGTTCCTGCTCAGTCGTCATGAGGCCCCCTGCGCGCGCGCTCGCCGGTCGGTCCCGGTGAGCGCTCCGCGCCGCTGCGGTTGCGTGGCCTGCGCGTCTCCTAGCGCAGCACCGTGTTTTCGATGAGCCAGTTGAACCCCAGGTCGGCGACGCCAAGGATGGCGCCGAAGAAGATCGAGACGATGATCACCACCACCGTGAGGTAACCGACCTCGTGACGCGTCGGCCAGGTGACCTTGCGCAGTTCGCTGATGATGTCCGAGATCCAGCGCGGCACCCAGCGGCGCCCGCCGCCACGACCCTCGGCCGTGGCGGGACCCGAGACGCTGACCGGCGGTCGCCCGCCACGCGCGGGGCGCTGCTGCTGGCGCTGCTGACGCCGCTGTGCGCGCTCCTGCTGCCTGCGCAGCGCTCGACCCATGTTGTCGTGCCCCCTACCGCCTCAGCACGCTACCCGGTCAGGTTACCGCGTCTGGCGGTGTAGCTGGTGCGACCGGCAGCGAGGGCAGTACTTGCGCAACTCGATGCGGTCCGGGTCGTTCCGCCGGTTCTTCGTGGTGTTGTAGTTGCGGTCCCGGCACGGGACGCATGCCAGCGAGATGTGCTCCCGGTCTCCCTTGGCCATGGTTCCCGCCTCCTCGCTTCAGCCGCGTACCTGCGGGGTGTCCCCGCAGGGGTCCTGGCGCGCGCTACTCGTTGATGCCGGTGACGACGCCTGCGCCGACGGTGCGGCCGCCCTCGCGGA
>CAZMCK010000033.1:0-25158 GCA_964565075.1 uncultured Dehalococcoidaceae bacterium | reverse complement strand
GGGCGGCGCTCCGGGTCGGCGGCGAGGCGGAAGAAGAGCGCGCCGCCGCCGACGAACGGCTCGTAGTACGTGTCCATGCGCTCGGGCGCGAGGGCGACGAGCGCCTCGACGATCTGGGCCTTGCCGCCGGCCCATTTCACGAAGGGGCGCGCGGCGCGGCGCGGGGACGCATCCACGTCGCCTGTGGGTGTCTGACCGTTGACCGCGGAGACGGCGATAGGGTCTTGCTCCGGGCTGGGGGGAGATGTGGCGATGATAGCCGCGCGCCTGCCTGAGGGCATCCACAGGCATGTCCACGGCGGGCCTGGAAAACCCCGGCAACACGCAATCTCCCGGAAACACAACCGCAAACGGTGTGTAACGCACCCGAAGGATGCTGCACGCAGCCACTACTGGGGTGGTGCGGAAAGGAGGCGGAGGTGGATACGGGCCATACCGCATGGCTACTCACTAGCTCGGCGCTCGTACTCTTCATGACGCCTGGCCTTGCGCTGTTCTACGGCGGCATGGTGCGGGGACGGAACGTCCTGGCCATGCTGATGAAGAACTACGTGGCCATGGGCGTCGTGACGATCACGTGGATCGTCATCGGCTACTCGCTGGCGTTCAGCGGGGACGCGGGGGGACTCGGTCTGATTGGAGACCTCGAGTTCTTCGCGCTCGGAGAGCTGGGCTTCGGCACGGAGATCGGGCTGGACGACGGTGAGGGATACCCGGACTCGGTGTTCCTGATCTTCCAGCTGATGTTCGCGATCATCACGCCCGCGCTGATCTCGGGCGCGATCGCGGAGCGCATGAAGTTCACGTCGTGGGTCGTGTTCATCGCGATCTGGTCGATCGTGGTCTACGCGCCGATGGCCCACTGGGTCTGGGGCGGCGGCTTCATCGGTGCGACCGAGGGCACGGAGATTCCGGGCGTCGGGGCGATCGACTTCGCAGGCGGCCTGGTGGTGCACATCAACGCCGGCGCGGCAGCGCTCGCGCTGGTGCTCGTGCTGGGTCCGCGGCTCGGCTGGCGGCGTGAGATCATTCGCCCGCACTCGTTGCCGCTGACGGTGCTCGGCGCCGGCATCCTGTGGTTCGGCTGGTTCGGCTTCAACGCCGGTTCGGCCCTGGCCGCGGACGGTGCGGCGGCGAACGCCTTCCTGACAACGCAGATCGCGGCCGGAGTCGCAGCCGTCGCGTGGGTGCTGTCCGAGCAGATCATGCACGGACGGCCGACGACGCTGGGCTTCGCCTCGGGCATCGTCGCCGGACTGGTGGCGATCACGCCCGCGGCCGGCTTCGTGAGCCCGCTGTGGGCAGCCGTGATCGGCGCTGCCGCAGGCGTCATCTGCTTCGCCGCGCTGCAGATCAAGTTCCGCTTCAACTTCGACGACTCGCTCGACGTGGTTGCAGTCCACATGGTGGGCGGCATCGTCGGTGCGCTGTTGCTGGGGCTGTTCGCGGAGGCGGCGATCGGCGGCGTGGACGGGGCGTTCTTCGGGGCGGCCGGCCAGTTCCTGCGCCAGGTCATCTCGATCGTGATCGCAGTCGCGTTCTCGTTCATCGCGACGTACATCATCGCCATTATCATCGACCGCACGATGGGTCTGCGCGTCTCCGAGGACGAGGAGCTGCGCGGCCTGGACATCACCCTGCACGAAGAGCAGGGCTACGTGCTGACGGAGTAGCCGAAGATGAAGATGATCATCGCCTACATCAATCCGTTCAGGCTGAACGACATCCGCGATGCGCTCCGCGAAGCGGGCGTGACCGGACTCTCAGCCGGCAACATCCAGGGATTCGGCCGCCAGGCCGGCCACACGGAGACCTACCGTGGGGCCGAGTACGAGGTCGAGTTCCTGCCGAAGGTCCGCATCGAGGTGCTTGTCGATGACTCGCTGGCGCCCACGGTGATCTCGACCATCGAGGAGACCGCGCGGACAGGTTCGATCGGCGACGGTAAGATCGCCGTGTTGCCGCTGGAAGACGTCGTGCGCATCCGCACGGGCGAGCGGGGGGTGGACGCCCTCTAGCCAACCGGCGGCCGAATCGGCCGGAGAAACAGCGGAATGGTTGACGTCGCAACGCTGCAACCGTTCCTGGAGGCGCGCTCGGCAGTTGCCGGGCGCGCCTTCGTGCGCCCGCGCGCCGAGGCCGGGCTCGCGCTCTCCAACGGCCTGAGCGACGCGCTCGACCGCTGCCTGCGCGACCTCGCCGAGCCCGTGGCGGGCGAGGGCATGGCCGTGGTCGCCCTCGGCAGCTACGGACGTCGGGAGCTGTGCCGGCACTCCGACGTCGACCTCATGCTGCTGTTCGCGGGTGAGCCGGACCAGGACGTGGTGAACCACGTGCTCTACCCGCTGTGGGACAGCGGTCTGCAGGTGGGGCACTCCACGCGCAGGCTGCAGCAGGTGGTCCCGGCGGCGCGGGACAACATCCAGACCTGCACGGCGCTCCTCGACGCCCGCCTCGTCGCCGGCGACGAGCAGCTGTTCCGGCGCTCCCGGAACGAGCTGCGGAACTTCGTGCGCCGCCGCCGCTCGTGGCTGATCGAGCAGCTCGCGGCGGGGCGCGAGGCGCGGCTGCGCGCCGAGCCGTGGCAGCTCCAGGAGCCGGACGTGAAGACGGGTCGCGGCGGCCTGCGCTCGCTCCAGACCGTCCACTGGGTCGACCTCTCGCAGGCGATCGCCGACGACCGCGAGCAGGCGTGGCTCACGCCCGAACTCGCCGAGGCGCGCGAGCTGCTGCTCGCCACGCGCAACGCGCTGCACGCGCTCGAGGAGCGCGCGAACGACCAGCTGCGGCGCGACCTCATCGACCGCGTCGCGGAGAGCCTGGGCACGGACCGGCACGAGTGGAGCCGGAGCGTCACGGAGGCGATGCGCCTCGTCGACGCCACCGCGGCCGAGGCGCTGCGCCCCCACGCGGCCTCGTCGGGCAGGCGGCTCTGGAGCCTGCCGCTGCCGTGGCGTCGAGGCCGGCCCGACGGCGGCGATGAGGCCGAGGCGGCGGACGAGGGTGGCACCGACCTCGATCGACTCGTGAGGGCGATGGAGGGCCTCACCGAGCGCGGACCCCTGGAGCCGCTCCCGCCCAGCGAGTGGTTGGACCGGGTGCTGCCCGAGTGGGCAGTGCTGCGCTACGAGCCGCACGTCACGCTCTTCCACACGCACCCGGTGGACGTCCACATCTGCCGCACCGTCGTCGAGGCGAAGGCGGCGATGGAGACGGACGACTTCGACGCCGGCACGCCCGAGGCGGCCGCACGCATCGGCGATCCGCGCGAGGTGCTCCTCGCGGCGATGCTGCACGACATCGGCAAGGGGCACGGCGGCGAGCACAGCGAGCGCGGCGCGCTGATCGCGGAGCGCTTCGCCGAGCGCACCGGGCTGGGCGAGGAGGCCGCGCAGCGGCTGCACGACGCCGTGCTGTACCACCTGCTGCTGCCCGACGTGGCCACGCGGCGCGACATCTCCGACGAGCGCGTCATCCGCGAGGTCGCCGACACCGTCGGAGACATGCGCACGCTCGACCTGCTGTACGTGCTCTCGGTCGCCGACGCGCGCGCGTGCGGGTCCGACGTGTGGAACGCCTGGAAGGCGCAGCTCATGCGCTCGCTCTACCTGCGCGTTTCCCACGAGCTCTCGGGCGTCTCGCAGCAGACCCCCGCCGTGCGGCGCGACGCGGCGGTGCGCGAGCTGTCCGGCCGCGTCGACGCAGGAGCCGTCGAGGCGCACCTCGACCAGATGCCTGTCGGCTACCTGCTCTCGATGGAGCCCGCGGCGATCGGGCGTCACATCGAGCTGATCGAGAGCGGGTTCACGTCGCGGGACGGCTCGGGTGCGAGCGGCTCGGTCGCCCCGGTGCTGCACCACGACCAGCTCGGCAACCTCGACCGGCTGACGATCGTCACGGGCGATCGCCCGGGCATCCTCCAGGCCGTGGCCGGGTCGCTGGCGGTGCACAACGTGAACGTGCTGGGCGGCACCGCGTACACCCGCGACGACGGCGTGGCGATCGACGTCATGCACGTCGGCGACGCGCGTGGCCTCGGCATCGACGAGCAGCGCTGGGAGCGCATCTTCGACTCGATGAGCAGCGCGCTCGTCGGCGAGTTCCCCATCGAGTCGCGCCTCGAGGCCGCGCGGGCGTCGTACGGCGCCGAGCCCGCAGCGCCGTTACCGACCACCGTGGACATCGACAACGCCAGCTCGGACGAGTACTCGATCGTCGAGGTGCACGCGGCGGACCGCCTCGGGCTGCTCTACACGATCACCACGGCGCTGCGGGACATGTCGCTCGACATCCACATGGCGAAGGTCAACACCTTCGGCAACGAGATCGTCGACGCGTTCTACGTGCGCCGCGAGAACGGCCGCCGCATCGAGGCCAGCGACGAGATCGAGCGTCTCGTCGCGCGCGTCACGGCCGCGGTGGCAGCGCTCGACGGGGATGGCGCAGGCTCCGTCCGGGCGTCGTAGTCCGCCGGCCCCCCCGGCTACTGCCGGTTCACCCACGCCGCGAGGCGATCCTCGACGCCCTCGGGGTAGGCGCGGTGCGTGCCCGCCAGTACCTCGGCCAGCGGCAGCCAGCGCGCGGTGAACGTCGCGTCGCCCTCCAGCGCGGCCATCGGCTCCAGGTCCCGGGGCGCGTGGCCCGGCGCGAACGCGGCGACGTACTCGAAGACGATCTCGTGGCCGGGCTCGCCCCGCAGGGTGAAGCGGTTCTCGATCACGCCCAGGAGGTCGCCGACCACCACGTCGCGCCCGAGCTCCTCGCGCAGCTCGCGGGCGGCGGCCGAGGCCGCCGCCTCGCCGAACTCGACCTCGCCGCCGAGGGCGCGGTAGAACACCTCGTCCTTCACGTGGTCGTAGCCCTCGGCCATGAGCAGGTGGTCCTCGTGGAGGATGAGGCAGATGGCGATGACGCGGATGTGGGCCTGCGGGGTATCCCCGTGTTGAGAGCCGTGCGGGGTATCCCCGCGTGGAGAGCCGTGCGGGGTATCCCCGCGTTGGGAGCGAGCGGGCGGTGGCTGGCTGGCTTCCGGCACGTGCGGCCTCGTTTCGCCCCCGCCGGGGTGACGCGCGGCGCGCGGGACGAGCATCGAGCGGTCCACGTGCGAGTCCCTGCGGCGCGCGCAGTGTAGGATACGCGGGCCCGGCCGCAGACGGCGGCCTGATCGGCATTCAGACGCTGGAGGAGAGCGAAGTGCCCAAGGAGATCTACGAGGTCGGCGAGGCGCCCCCTGTCGGGGAGGTGCCGCCGAAGATGTATGCCAGCCTGATTCGCCCGGAGCGCTTCGGCGCGCCTCGCGACGCGTTCAAGGTCGAGGCGATCGACACGCCGACGCCGGGACCGCGCCAGGTGCTCGTGTACGTGATGGCGGCAGGCACCAACTACAACAACGTGTGGGCCGCGCTCGGCTACCCGGTCGACGTCATCGCCGCGCGCCAGCGGCAAGGCGCCGAGGAGGCCTTCCACATCGGTGGCTCCGACGCCTCGGGCGTCGTCTACGCGGTGGGCGATGAGGTCACGAACGTCAAGGTCGGCGATGAGGTCGTGCTGTCGTGCGGGATGTGGGACGAGAACGCCCCGGACATCCTCGCCGGCGGCGACCCGATGATGTCGTCGTCCAACAAGATCTGGGGCTACGAGGAGAACTGGGGCTCGTTCGCGCAGTTCACGCTCGTGGACCACTACCAGTGCTACCCCAAGCCGCAGAACCTCACGTGGGAAGGCGCGGCCGCGTACATGCTCGTCGGCGCGACCGCGTGGCGGATGCTGCGCGGCTGGCCGCCGAACGTCGTCGAGGAAGGCGACCCGGTCCTGATCTGGGGCGGCGCGGGCGGCCTCGGCTCGATGGCCATCCAGATCGTGCGTGAGTTCGGCGGGCACCCGATCGCCGTCGTCTCGGACGAGTCCAAGTACGAGTTCTGCCTCCAGCTCGGCGCGAAGGGCGTGATCAACCGCCGCGACTTCGAGCACTGGGGGCGGCTCCCCGCCACCGACGACGCCGAGGCGTTCGGTGCGTGGGCGCAGGGCGCGCGCGGCTTCGGCCGGGCGTTCTGGGACGCGCTGGGTGAGCGCCGCAACCCGAAGATCGTCTTCGACCACCCGGGCGAGGCGACGATCCCGACCTCGATCTTCCTGGTCGACAACGGCGGGATGGTGGTGATCTGCGCCGGGACGTCCGGCTACAACGCCGACGTGGACCTGCGCTACCTGTGGATGCGCCAGAAGCGCTTCCAGGGCTCGCACTTCGCCAACGTCGAGGAGTGCGCGGAGTTCAACGACTTCGTGGCGCAGGGCCGCATCGACCCGGCGCTCTCCCGCGTCTTCCAGTTCGACGAGGTCGGCGAGAGCCACCAGCTCATGTACGAGAACGCGCACCCGCCGGGGAACATGGCAATCCTCGTGGGCGCGAAGGAGGAAGGCCACTCGGACTTCCCGTTCTAACCCCGAGCGCCTGAGTGGCGCGAGCCGAATACACCGGCGGCCGGTCGCGTGAGCGATCGGCCGCCGTCGTTGTGGCGTTGAGCGGGGCGCGGCGTGCTACCGCAGCAGCGAGGCGAAGGCGCTGTCGATGTCCGGCTGGGCGAACTCGAAGCCCGAGGCCGCGAGCGCCTGCGGCGCCACGCGCTGGCTGGCGAACAGCTCGGTCGGGTCCTGCCCGAAGGCGAGCCGGTAGGCGAGCATCGGCAACGGGAAGAGCGTCGGGCGACGCAGCGCGCGGCCGAGGGCGTTCGTGAAGCCGGCGTTGGTAACTGCTTCGGGGGCGGCGACGTTGACCGGCCCGTTGATGTCGTTCGCCAGCGCGTGCTCGATGGAGCGCACCTCGTCCTCGAGCGTGACCCACGGCATCCACCAGCGGCCGTTGCCCAGGTTGCCGCCGATGCCGAGGCGGAACGGCAGCAGCAGCCGCGACAGCGGCGGGCCCTCCCGCGAGAGCACGATCGCCGAGCGGTGCCGGACGGTGCGGATGCCGTGCTCCTCGGCGCGCGTCGCCTCGCGCTCCCACGCGATGACCAGGTCGGCGAGGAAGCCCGTGCCGGGCGTCGCCGCCTCGGTCAGCTCCTCGTCGCCGCGCTCGCCGTAGTAGCCGACGGCGGACTGGCTGACGAGCACGCCAGGCCGGTCCTCCGCGGGCAGCGAGCCGAGGTGCTCGACGAGCGTGCGGGTGGAGTCGATGCGGCTGGTGCGCAACAGATCGCGGCGGGGTGCCGACCAGCGGCCCTCGCCGATGCTGGCGCCGCTGAGGTGGACGACGGCGTCGTAGCCGGCGAAGGCGCCGTCGCGCACCCAGCCGGCGGCGGGGTCCCACTGCGAGGCGGGATCGCCCTCGGGGCCGCGGCGTATCGCGACGGCCTCGTGGCCGTCCGCGCCAAGTCGCTCGCGCAGCGCCGATCCAATGAGCCCGGTGCCTCCGGTGATCGCGATGCGCATGGTCGCTGTCCTCTCGTCGTGTGGGAGCGACACTTCCACCTACTATCATATGTCCGGCTCACAGGGCGGAACGAGGGCGATCACAACCGGGCGTCGTCGGCCCGCCGGCGCTCATAACAAGCGAATATAGGGCGGCATGCGATGCCACCTCGGCGGCGGGTCTCCCGCAGCGCCTCCGGATTTTGGCTAGAATGGGGGCGCGGCGGGGCCTCCGGGCCCCGGACTCACGACGGCATCCAGGCGGACCCGGCCTGCCCGGGATCGTCGTGCGAGCGGTGACTGGAGGTCTGGCATGACGCTTGCAGCGGAGGTAACCACCGACGTAGCCACGTTGACGGTCGACGGCGCCACGTACGAGCTGCCCATCGTCGGGGGCAGCGAGGGTGAGCGCGCCATCGACATCTCACAACTGCGGGCAAGTTCGGGACTGATCACGTTCGACCAGGGCTACGGCAACACGGGCAGCACCCTGAGCGACATCACCTTCATCAACGGCGAAGAGGGCATCCTCCGCTACCGCGGCTACCCGATCGAGCAGCTCGCGGAGCGCAGCACCTTCCTCGAGACCTCGTACCTCGTCCTCCACGGCGACCTGCCGACGCAGGAGCAGCTCGACGCCTTCACCGACCGCATCACGAACCACTCGCTCATCCACGAGAAGATCCTGCGGATGTACGACGCGTTCCCGCTGGACGCACACCCCATGGCAGTCACCGCCGCGGTCGTCGGATCCCTCTCGGCCTTCTACCAGGACTCGCTTGACCCGCTGGACCCCGAGCAGGTGGACATCTCCGTCTACCGGCTGCTTGCGAAGCTCCCGACCATCTGCGCCTTCGCGTTCAAGTACGCGATGGGACAGCCGTTCAACTACCCGCGCAACGACCTCAGCTACCCCGAGAACCTGCTGTGGATGATGTTCGGCGTACCCACCGAGGAGTACCGGCTCAGCGAGGCGAACGTACGCGCCCTCGACACGCTGCTGATCCTCCACGCCGACCACGAGCAGAACTGCTCGACCAGCACGATGCGGATGGTCGGCAGCTCGCGCGCCAACATCTACGCCTCGGCCTCCGCGGCCATCATGGCGCTGTCTGGCCCGCTCCACGGCGGCGCGAACCAGGCCGTGCTCGACATGCTCGAGGACATCTCCAAGGTGGAGGGCAGCGCAAGGGCGTTCCTCGAGAAGACCAAGGACACGAACGACACCACGCGGCTGATGGGCTTCGGACACCGCGTCTACAAGAACTTCGACCCGCGCGCCACGATCCTCAAGAAGCACGCGCACGAGGTCATCGAAGACCTCGGCTACTCGCCGCGCCTGCTCGAAATCGCCCTCGAGCTCGAGGATCTGGCGCTCAACGACGACTACTACGTCTCGCGCCAGCTCTACCCGAACGTGGACTTCTACAGCGGCATCATCTACGAGGCGCTGGGCGTCCCGGAGAACGGCTCCACGCCGCTCTTCGCCCTCGGCCGCATGCCCGGGTGGATCGCGCACTGGCGGGAGCACCACGAGGAAGGTGGCCGCCTCAACCGGCCGCGCCAGATCTACACGGGCCCGACCACGCGCAACTACGTGCCGATGGCGGAGCGCTAGCGCCCGCCCGGGCTCACGCACGGACCCGCCGTTGCGCTCTGCGCACGGCGGGTTTCTGTTTGCCCCGCTCCGGCGACGCCGCCTCTCGGTCGCGGTATCGTGCGGGGGCAGAGTGGAGGACGCGCCATGACCCTGCCGGACCTGCCCCCGGGGACGCCCGACCGCAAGGAACTCGACCCCATCGAGATGGCGATGCACGAGCTCGCGTACGGCGTCTACGTCGTCGGGTCGGTCGAGGACGGGCAGGCGAACGGGATGATCGCGGACTGGGTGATGCAGGTCTCGTTCGAGCCGCGCCTGCTCCTCGTCGCGTTCGAGGACGACTCGCGCAGCCTGGCGCGCATCCGCAAGAACGGCGCCTTCACCGTCAACGTGCTGGAAGAGGGCCTCGATGGCATGGCGCTCGCGCGCGAGTTCCTGCAGCCGTTCGACGCCTCCAAGATCCAGGGCCGCAGCCAGACCGCCTCGGCGCAGCGCTACCACAAGCTGGACGAGGTCGAGCACACGCTGCGCCCCTCGGGCTGCCCGGTGCTGGACGACGCACTCGCGTGGATCGAGTGCGAGGCGGAGCAGTTCATCGAGGTCGGCGACCACGTGCTCGTGATCGGCGGCGTCGTCGACGGCGAGGTCACCGGCTCTGGCGACCCGCTGACGTCGGTGTACACGGGGTGGACGTACAGCGGCTAGGTTTGCGATCGGCCGGCCGTCTGACTTGCGATCTGCCGACTGCTAACAGCAATCAGCCGAATCCTCAACTCGTAATCGCGCGTGCCTGACTTGCAGTCAGTCGATCTGGTCCGCCCGACGACTCAGAGCGTCGCGATCGGGTTGACGGGCGAGCCCGTGCCGCGCTCCAGGCGCAGCGGGTTGAGCGTGAAGCAGAACTCCCAGCGGCCACGCTCCGCGCACGCCTCGGCGAGGCGTTCGAGGTGTGCGTTGTCGATCAGCCGCAGGCCCATCGCGACCAGCCCGATCTCGTGCACGGGGAGGCGCACCTTCGGGTAGGGCCGGTGGCTCATGTCGTTGACCACATCGGAGCCGAGGAGCGCGACGCCGCGCTCGCGGAGCCACGGCATGCAGGCCACGTGGTATCCCGAGTGCTCCCCGGGCGGCTCCTCGCCGGCGGCGTGCGCGGCCTCGAGCTGCGCGCCGTAGCCGGTGCGCAGCAGCAGCACGTCGCCCTCCTCCACGCGCACGCCCTGCGCCTCCTCGGCGGCCTCGAGGTCCTCGGGGTAGACGCCGTCCATCGGGTCGAGCGCCTCGACGCCGCGCAGGCGGGCGATGTCCAGCAGCACGCCGCGGCTCATGATGCCGTCGCGCATGACGTCGGAGGTCTGCACCTGCGCACCGTCCGAGGCGGTGATGAGCCCGGCGGAGCGGCCGTTGTACATCTGGCCGCGGAAGAAGACGTGCCCGAGGCCGTCGATGTGCGTGAAGATGAAGCCGTGGAAGAGCAGCGAGATCTGCTCTCCGGCCCACTGCAGCGCGTTCTCGCCCGGGAAGTCGGGGTCGGGGACCTCGTCGCCGAGGACGTAGCGCTCGCCGCTCTGGGCCATGGTGATGGTGGGATTGGCGCCGGCCATCGCGCCCGCCCCGTGCCAGCGGATCACCCGCGAGCACGAGACGCTGACGCCGTCGCGCACGAGCGAGGCGGCCTGGCGGCGCTTCTCCGGCGTGATCAGGTTGAGCGTGCCGAGCGTGTCATCCTCGCCCCAGCGGCCCCAGTTGCTGAGCGTGTCGAACCAGGACAGCACCTCGTCCTGCGTCGGAGTGTCGGGCACGGTGTCACCTCCCGAAGTCTGAGCGCACTAACGCGCGATAGCGTCCACTGGCTGCGGAGCGTGACTCGAGGTCCGCCACGCAGACGCAGATTGCTCTGTCCAATCAGCACAAGGTATCCTAGCGTCATTCAGACCCCCGACGGTTAGCCCTCGGTCATCGAGATGGATCCCCGTCGGCACATTCCTCAGAGAGCCGCAGGGTCACCTGCGGCTCTCTGACGTTGGCGGGTTCGCCGTGACGAGTGACACAGGCGGGATAAGCAACCGCATTCATATCTTTGTCGACTACTGGAATCTCCAGCTGGGAATGAACCAGAAGTCTGGGGCGAGATTCGCCTTCGACTGGGAAGTTCTCCCTCAGTGGCTGGTGCGCGAAGCGACCCGCATCGGCCGGCTGCGGAACCCGAGCTACGCGGGGATGCATGTCTACGCCTCGTACGATCCACGTAGCCCGGGGAGTGGCCGGTTTCAGGGCTGGCTGCAGAACTGGCTCGATATGCAGCCGGGCGTGCAGGTGATCCTGAAGGAGCGGCGACCACGGGCAGCGCCACGCTGTGCGCGCTGTGGACGGAGCGTCGATGCATGCCCGTTCTGCGGCAATCCTATGCGGGGGATGGAAGAGAAGGGCATCGACACCGCGATCGTGACAGACATGATCCGCCTGGCTTGGGAGGATGCCTACGATGTCGCCATTCTTGTGTCGTCGGACAGCGATTTCATCCCGGCCGTCGAATTCCTGGATCAGCGTGGACTGAAGGTGATCCAGGCCGGTTTCCCGCCTCAAGGCCGCGACCTCGCCGCTCCGAGCTGGGCGTCCTTCGACCTCTACGAGCGCAGACGCGAGTTCGAGCGCCGTTAGACACCTGTCGGTGTGGGGTGCCCGCGCGGCGGCCGGCCCGGGGTAGCGCCCCGTCTCGCTACCGCGCGATCGCGTCGACCTCGGCCATCTCCTCGGGCGTCAGCCGCCAGTCGCCCGCGGCGACGTTGGCCTCGACCTGCTCGGGCTTCGTCGCGCCCGCGATGACGCTGCCGACGAAGGGCTTCGAGGCGAGCCAGGCGAACGCGAGGTCGAGCAGCGTGTGGTCGTGCTCGCGCGCCCACTCGTCGAGGCGCTCGACGATGTCCCAGACACGGTCACTCGCGACGCGGCCGTCGCGGGCGCGGCCGGCGAGGCGCGTGCCCTCCGGCGGCGCCTCGTCGCGTCGGTATTTGCCGGTGAGCAGGCCGCTGGCGAGGGGGAAGAACGGCAGCATGCCGAGCCCGAAGGCCTCGCACGCCGGGCCGATCTCCGTCTCGACGCTGCGCTCCAGCAGGCTGTAGTTGTTTTGCGCGGAGATGAACGGCGTCAGGCGGTCGCGCTGCGCGATGTAGTGGCCGCTCGCGATCTCCCAGCCGTCGTAGTTCGAGTTGCCGAGGTAGCGCACCTTGCCGTCGCGCACGAGGTCGTCGAGGGCCCGCATGGTCTCCTCGAGCGGGGTGCGGCGGTCGGGCTGGTGGACCTGGTAGAGGTCGATGTAGTCGGTGCCGAGGCGGCGCAGGCTGTCCTCGACGGCGCTCATGATGTAGCGCCGCGACGCGCCGGAGGTGAACGGCCCCTCACCCATCGACATGCCGAACTTGGTGGCGATGATCACGTCGTGGCGGTCGGCGCCGAGGGCCTTGCCGAGGTACTGCTCGGAGAGCGAGCCGCCGTAGATGTCGGCGGTGTCGAAGAGCGTGATGCCGAGGTCGATGGACTTGCGGACGACCTCGGTCGTCGCGTCCTGGTCCATGCGCCCGCCGAAGTTGTTGGTGCCGAGTCCGACGACCGAGACTTCAAGCCCCGAGTTGCCCAGGTAACGCGTTTCCACTCTGACCTCCATCCGCGCGCCGTGAGGCGTCGCGCGCCGTTCGTGCTGCCGAGTTGTGTGCCGCGCGGAGTATAGAGCAGCCGCCCGTACACCCGGCGGATCCGTGAGCCCGGCTACGCAGGCACCTTCACCGCCTCGCCGGTCTCCGAGGAGTGCTCGATCGCCGCGAGCAGGCGGTGGCGTGTGACGGCGAGGTCGAAGTCGGTGGTGAACGCCTCGCCCGCACCGAGCGCGTCGGCCATGCGCGCATATGCGTGCGCGACGTTGCGGGGCGGCCCGGACGGCGTCCCCTCGGGGGCGAGGACGTACGTGTCAGGCGGTTCCAGCTCTGCCAGTTCCTCGCCGCCGCGCGCGCCGAGCAGCCGGTTCGGCCCGATGTTCGCCGACGGCGCGGTGAGGAACAGAGCGCCCTCGCGGCCGAAGATCTCGAGGCGCGTGCCGGTCGCGTGCGCGGGCACGCTCGCGACCTGGATCGCGGCCTCGGCCCCGCTTGCGAAGCGGCCCGCGACGGCGATGCTGTCGGGGGCATCGACGGGCACAGCCTCGCCGGTCTCTTCGTCGCGCCACTCGGTGATGCGCGTGGTCACGCGCGCGGAGACCTCGCTGACCTCGCCGAGGATGCAGCACAGCGCGTCGATGGCGTGACCGCCGGCGATGGTGAGCGGGTTCGCGCCGTTCGCGCGAACGGCCTGCCAGATGCGGCCGGGCCCGCGCTCGAGGACCGCCTGTGACATCACGCTCAGGTTCGCGGTGAGCACCTCGCCGACGTAGCCCTGCGCCACGAGGTCGCGGGCGTAGCGGATGGCGGGGTCGCTGCGGCCCTGGAGCCCGACGGACGTGCGCAGGCCCTGCTCACGAGCGAGACTGGCCATCTCCTCGGCCTCGGCGACCGTCGCGCCCAGCGGCCACTCGCAGAACACGTCCTTGCCCGCGCGCAGCGCCGGCATCACGAGCTCGTGGTGCAGCGGCACACGCACCGAGACGACGACGAGGTCGATGTCGGGGCGCGCCACCATCGCGTCGATGTCGTGGAAGGCGAGCGGCGCGCCGAAGCGCTCGGCGGAGGCCGTCGCCGTCTCCTCGTGCGCGGTACAGACCGCGACGAGCTCGTAGTCGGGCAGCGCGTGAAGGGCCGGGACGTGGGCGTTCGCGCCCCAGCCGCTGCCGCCCGTCGTCACGGTCGCGCCCACGATGCCGACGCGGATGGGGTCTGCCATCGTTCGCTCCGTTCCTGGTCTTGTTCAGATCGTGCAGTCCGCAGCCGATCATCGCACAGCCGCGAGGAGCGTCGGCGCCCGCGGGTTGCGGCGGCGAGGGTTGGCCGCGCTCCTATACTCGAACGTAGTGACTCCCGGAGGCGCACCATGACGACCACCACTCCCCGCAGCGAGACCAGCAGCGGCGCTACGGTCCACGTCGGGCCGCTCGCCGACCTCGAAGGCGGCGCGCCGCGCGTGGTGTCGGCCGGGGGCCGCACCATCGTCGTCTTCGTCGTGGACGGCGAGGTCTACGCGCTCGATAACCGCTGCCCGCACATGGGCTTCCCGCTCAGCCAGGGCACGATCCGCGATGGCATCCTGACCTGCCACTGGCACCACGCCCGCTTCGACCTCGCGGGCGGCTCGACGTTCGACCCGTTCGCCGACGACGTGACCTCGTTCGACGTCGAGGTGCGCGAGGGCGACGTGTGGGTCGACCCCGTGCCGCGCGAGTCGGACCGTGAGGCGCACTGGCTGCGCAAGCTCGACGAGGGGCTGGAGCAGAACATCCGCCTCGTCCTCGCCAAGTCCGTGATTGGCCTCAACGAGCTGGGCGCGACCGGGCCGCTGCTGGAGCGCGCGGCGCTCTTCGGCACGCGCAACCGCGCGAGCGGGTGGAGCACCGGCCTCTCGATCCTCACGGCGATGGCGAACACGCTGCATGTGCTCGGCGAGGAGGACCGCCCGCGCGCGCTCTACCAGGGCCTCATGCACGTGGCGCGCTCGACGGCGGGCGAGCCGCCGGACTTCGACCTCGACCCGCTGGAGACCTCGGAGCATCGGCCGGAGATGTACCGCGCGTGGTTCCGGCGCTTCATGGAGACGCGCTCGCAGGACCCGGCGGAGCGGGCGCTGCGCACAGCGGTGGCGATCGGCCTCGCGCCGGAGCAGGTCGCCGACATGGTGTTCGCGGCGAGCACGGACCACGTCTTCATGGACGTGGGCCACACGCTCGACTTCGCGAACAAGGCGTTCGAGCTCGTCGACCACGTCGGGTGGGAGCACGCCGAGGCGGTCCTGCCGAGCATCATCCCGCTCATCGCGGGCGCCGAGCGCATGGAGGAGGCCGCGAGCTGGCAGCACCCGGTGGACCTGCCGGGGCTCATCGCCGAGGCCGACGCGGCCCTCGACGCCGCACTCGCCGAGGGCGGCGAGCGCAACGAGGCATGGGACGGCCACCTGCCCCTCGCCGAGTCGATCCTCGACGACGAGCCGCGCGTCTCGCTGCAGGGCGTCGTCGAGGCCGCGCGCGAGGGCGCGACGCTCGTCGAGCTGTCGGCGGCCGTCGCGTACGCAGCGGCGCGGCGCGCCGTGCACTTCCACGTCGCGAACGAGTTCGGCGACTGGGACACGGTGCACCACACGTTCACGTACGCCCACGCGCTGTTCCAGGCGATGCGGCGCGCGCCCTCGCGCGAGCTGGCGCGCGGGGTGCTGCACGGCGCGGCTGCCGTGTACCTCGACCGCTTCCTCAACGTGCCGAAGCAGCCGATCCCGCACCTCGCGAGGAACGGCAACGGCGCGGGCGACCTCGGGGCGCTGCTCGCGGAGTTCGACCGTCAGCAGCGCGTCGACGAGACCGCCGCCCACGCAGCCGACCTGCTGGCGGCGGGACGCCGCGACGAGCTGGTCGCGGGGTTGGGAACGGCGCTGCTACGGGAGGACTCGGGGTTCCACGAGTTCCAGATCTTCGAGGCGGCCGTGCGGCTGGCGGAGCACTTCGGTGAGCGGCCGGAGGGCGGGCACGTGCTCATCGGCGCGGCGCGGTTCCTGACGGCGCACTCGCCGACCGTGCGCTCGGCGGAGCAGACGTACGACACGGCGTACCGCCTGCACCGCGGCGACGTGATCTACGAGTAGCCCGTCTAACTTGAGCCGCCGCGTGGGACGTGTTGGTCATTCCTCGTCGAGCAGAGCCTGAACCTGCTCCACGAGAACGGGGAGGTTCGTCATGAGCACATCCCACACGAGTCGGTGGTCGATCTCAGCGTAGCCGTGGATGAGCACGTTCCTGAACGCGATGACCCGCCGATAGCCATCGATTCGGGCGGCCGTTGGCTCGTCGATGCGGGCGAGTTGCCCCATCGCTTCACCGATGATCTCGAACTCGCGCTCGACACCGGCCTGTAAGAGAGCGTCGCTCTCATAGTCCGCAAGGGACTTGTCTGCGGTGAACCGCGACAGCAGTGCCGCGGCTCGCCGCATGTCTTCCAGGTACTTCCGGCTCTCAAGCCTCATAGAGGGGAGTCCGCGTGCGTTCGACTGACTGCAGGAAGTACGGGTTGGTGATTGCTGATTCAACGACAAGGTCGACTGGCACGCCGAACAACTCCTCGAGGGCCTCAAGCAACCCGAAGTACGTGCTCGCGTAGGCCTCGAATGCAGGCGGCTGGAACTCAACGAGGAAGTCGAGGTCGCTCGCTTCGTCTCTGTAATCGCCGCTCGCGGCGGAGCCGAACAAGCCAAGCTGCCGAACGTGGTAGCGTCGGCAGAGGACTTTGATTTCCGAAGCGCGGTCGGCAACTGCCGGAATCATCGAGTCCTCCTCTCGTCGGCATCCATTATCACTTGTCCTCGCCAGCGCGCGCGGACCCGACGCTACTCTCGTGCTGCCGCACATGTTCACCCCATCCGAATCCGGTCGTGCACCCGTGTCGCCGCGGTGAGCGTGCGCCACTCGGCCTCGGCGATCTGACCGAGCGCAAGCTCCGCCTCCGCGCCGATGCCCGGGTTGCTGCCGATGGCGCGGAGCACGAAGCGTTCGAGTTGCGAGCCGTCCGCGCCGAGGGCGGGCGCGGGGCCGAAGACGAGCTCGAGGGGCGTCGAGTGCGGGTCAAGGCCCTGATCGCGCATCGCGGCCATCGCCGGCGTGAAGTCGAAGCGGCGCGAGGGCCGCACGCAGCCGCGTTGCGTGCGGCGCTGCTCGGCTTCGAGGCGGCTCGGGGTCATCGGTGCTCGCGCCACGTTCTCGCCCCGGCATTCGTGGCGATAGTACGCGCCTCGTGGGGCGCCGCGCGGTAGCAGCTACTCGCAGCCGCTGTGCGGCGGTACGCTCGCGGGGCACGCGAGGAGGAGAGCGATGCCGCGCTACGTCGTGCTCTACCGGTTCACCGACGAGGGCCGCAAGCGACTGAAGGAGACCGTGCACCGCGCCGACGAGATCCGCGAGCTTAACGAGGCCGCGGGCTTCGAGGTGCTCGGCCACTACTGGACCCAGGGCCACTACGACCTCGTCACGGTCGTCAACGCGCCGAGCGAGGAGGCGATGATGAACGGCGCCTTCAACATCGCCCAGACCGGCAACGTCACCAGCGAGACGCTGCGCGCGTTCACCGACGAGGAGATGCAGCGCATCATCGGCCCGTCGTAGCGACCGTTCAGCGCCGCGCGGCGACCATCTCCCGGCCGGGCCGCCGCCCCGCCGCAACGCCTATCGCGGTCGTGAGCGCTGCGAAGTGCGGGGCAACCGCGTCCACGTCGCCGCGCGCGATCAGTTCGCGCCCGACGTGGCGCGCGATGTCGCCAGGGTGGGCCGTGGGCCGCACCTCGCGGAAGCCGGCCGCCTCCAGCGCACCGACCAGCCACTCCGTCGTCCACCGTCGCATCTCCACGACCGTGGTGCGTCGCGCGAGCGGCGCCAGGCGTTCGAGCATCGGCACGCCGACTTCGGCAGCGAGCGACGGTGTGAGCAGCGCCTCGCCGTACGCGCGCCGGCCCTCTGCGGATGCCTCGAGCGCCTGTTGGTGGAGGGCAGCGGCATCGCCCTCGGCGGGGAGTTCGAGGGTCCAGCGCCGCTCGACGGCGGGCTCCTGGAGGCGGTGCACGTAGGTGTAGAGCCGTAGCGGCGTTGCTTCGGGCGTACCTTGCGCTGCCACGCCGTCCCAGAGGAGCACCGTCTCGATCGTCGGCGCGGCGAGACGCCAGTCCTGGTACGAGGCTCGGAGTGCGCCGCCGTCGCGCAGCACGCGCCGCAGTTCGGCGAAGACGGCCTCCGGCCTCGCTGCCTCCTCCAACGCCGAGGCTGCCGTGACGAGGTCGACCGAGTCCCCGGCGAGCGGCAGCGCGCCCGCGTCGCCGGTGACGAACGTGGTGTTGCGGAGGCCGAGCCGGGCGGCGTTGGCGGCGCAGACCAGTGTCCGCGGCGCGGCTGGATCCACGCCGATGACCTCGAGGTCGGGGCGTGCGGCGGCGATGGGAAGTGCGGGCCAGCCGTCGCCCGGGCCGATGTCGAGGACTCGCCGTGCGCCCTCGGGGGCGTGCGCGACGTAGTCGGCGACGCGGGCGGCATCGGCCCAGTGCTCCTCGCGGCGGGCGTCGCAGGGCACGTCGACGAGCGGGAGCTGGCCGCCGCGCTGGCGCGGCATGAGCTCGTAGAGCGCACGCGCGGAGTCGAGCGGCTCGGGCGCGGCGTGGTCGAGCAGCCAACGCTCGATGGCGGAGAGGTGCGACAGGTCCATGGCGAGGTCGCGCGTCGGGGCGTGCGAGGGCTAGAACAGCCCGCCTGTGCGGACGGAGCGCTCGATGGCGTAGACGACGAGCAGGCCCACGGCGATGACGATCCACTTCCAGTGGAAGCGGCCGGGGTCTTCGAGGAGGTTCATGTCGCCAGCCTACGGAGTCCTCGCCGTGGCGTCATCGGGACGTTGCCGGCGGGAGCGGCTCCCATGGGTTCACGACCTCGACGTCCAGCCCCTCGAAGTCCCGCACGTTGCGGGTGGCGAGGGTGAGGTCGTGCGCCTTCGCCGTGCCGGCGATGAGCATGTCAGCGAGGCTCGGGGGACGGCCCGCGTCAAGTGCCTCGGCGCGGAATCGCGCGGCCCACTCCGCCCCTTCACGATCGAGGGGCAGGATGCGGTTCTCGTAATGGCGCAGCAGATCCGCGAGGTCATCCCGCAATCGCTCCCTCCGCCTCCCACGCGGCGCGCGATGGAGCCCAAACTCAAGCTCATGTACGACCAGGGAGGCAATCCACACGTCGGGCTGCTGATCCAGAAACCCGATCACCGACTGATCCGGGCTGTCCCTCGTGATCTCCGACACCACGTTGGTGTCCAGGAGGATGCCCGTCACTCATCACTCCATTCTTCGTCGTCCCAATCGGCGAATGCGATCGGACGGCCCGGATCCGAGTGGCGGTCGGGGACCTCGAGGTTCGTGCCGCGCGGCATGTTCCGGACAAGCCATTGGCCCAGCGACAGTTCCGGTTCCGGCTCCGGTTCGCGCTCCCGCCACACGTGCTCGGGCACGACGACGAAGGCATTGCGCACGCCGATGCGCTGCGGGCCCTCCTCCTCGGCGAGACGCAGGATCTCGGAGAGGCGGGCCTTGGCCTCGGCAATGGTCCAGGCGGGGCGAGCCTCGGTCCGTTCAGTCGTCATCGTCCCTCCAGACATGGACTAGTCTAGTCCAGACTAGTCTAGACTAGTCCATATCCGGTCACCACCCCTCACCACCCGCGCTCCATCTGGCGAGTCCACAACGTCGCCTCGCCGACCGCGTAGAATCGCCCGGACGCTCGATGACCGCACCAATGCCGCTGGACGACGTGCGCGTGATCGACCTGACGCAACACGCGGCGGGCCCCTTCTGCACGCGTGTCCTCGCAGACTCCGGCGCCGAGGTGATCAAGATCGAGCGGCCCGGCGGCGACCCCGCCCGCGCGCTGCCGCCGTTCTTCGGCGACGTGCCGGGCCTCGACCGCTCCGGTGTGTTCCTGTTCCTCAACACCAACAAGCGCAGCGTCATCCTCGACCTCCGCACCGACGAAGGCCGCGAGCGCCTGCTCGACCTCGTCGCGACCGCCGATGTGCTCGTCGAGAACTACCGGCCCGGCGTCATGGACCGGCTCGGGCTCGGCTACGAGGCGCTGCGCGAGGTGCAGCCGAAGCTCGTGATGACCTCGATCACCAACTTCGGGCAGACCGGCCCGTACCGGGATTTCGAGGGTACGGACCTCACGCTCTACGCCATGGGCGGGCCGATGGCGAGCTCTGGCAACGCCGACCACTATCCGCTCAAGACCGCGGGACGCGTGACGCTCTACCACGCCGGCTACTCCGCCGCGCTCGCCACCGCCGTCGCGCTGCGTGCGGCGGAGCAGACCGGGCACGGCGAGCACCTCGATGTGAGCGTCTACGAGACGGCCGCGCACTCGATCGACATGCGGCTGTCGAGGCTCATCGGATACCAGTACGCGGGACGCATCCTCAGCCGCATGCCACTCGGGTGGTCGGTCGGGGCCGGCACGCTCCCCTGCAAGGACGGCTTCTACATGATGGGTGGCAGCGCCGACCGGCTTGACCGCACGCTGCGCATGATCGGCCGCGAGGACCTCCTCGAGACCGAGGAGTGGGGCACGCTCGCCGAGCGCTCGAAGCCGGGCCGCTACGAGCAGTTCCTGGACTACCTGTTGCCGTGGATGGCGGAACGCACCAAGCGTGAGATCCGCGACATCTCGCAGCAGTACGGCGTGCTCGGCGGGCCGATCAACACCATCGCCGACCTGCTCGCTGACGAGAACTTCACCTACCGGCGCTTCTTCCAGACCATCGACCACCCCGAGACCGGCCCGGTCCAGTACCCGGGCTACCACCACACCCTCTACCGCGACGACGAGCCGATGCCGAAGCGTCGCCGCGCCCCGCGGCTCGGCGAACACACCGCGGAGGTGCTCGACGGCCTGCCGAGCCGGGCCGCCCGTGCCCCCTCGACGCCTCCGAGGCGCGAGCGGCTGCCGCTGGAAGGCATGCGCATCCTCGACTTCACGGTCGTCTTCGCCGGACCGTACTCGACGATGCACCTGGCCGAGTGGGGCGCCGAGGTGATCCGCGTCGAGTCGCTGCACCACTTCGCCTCGAACACGCGCGGCACCGTCGCGCGTCCGCCCGCGTCGCTGATCGCCTCGCAGGCGAGCATTGCCTCGGCGTACCCGGACGACGAGCCCGGCGAGCGGCCGTGGAACCGCGCCGGCACGTTCAACCACCACGCCCGCAACAAGCTCTCGATGACCCTCGACCTCACCAAGCCCGAGGGACAGGAGGTCCTGCACCGGCTCGTCGAGGTCTCGGACGGGCTGATGGAGAACAACCTGCCGCCGAACATCGAGAAGCACGGCGTGAGCTGGGAGCACCTCGGGAGCGTGAACCCGCGCCTCGTGATGGTGCGTATCCCGGCATTCGGCGTCGAGGGTCCGTACCGCGGCTATCGCACGTTCGGGAACCACATGGAGGCGCTCACCGGCCACCCGGCGATCCGCTCGTACCCGGAGCTGAGCTACGAATACGCGCCGACGGGGGTGCCCTCGGACGCCGCGTCCGGGGTCGGTTCCGCCTACGCGTTCCTGATGGGGCTCCGCTACCGCGAGCGCACCGGCAGAGGCTTGATGGTTGAGCTGGCGACGGCCGAGAACTTCGTCCCGCTGCTCGGCGACTTCGTCATGGACTACACGATGAACGGGCGGCTCTGGGAGAAGATGGGCAACGACCACTTCTGGCTCGCCCCGCACAACGTCTACCCCGCGCACGGCCTCGACAAGTGGGTCGCCATCGCCGTCCGCAACGAGGAGGAGTGGCAGCGTCTCTGCACCGCGATGCGCCGTGATGACCTCGTCGACGACCCGCGGTTCCGCGACATGGCGAGCCGCCACGCAAACCGCGGCGAACTGGACGCGATCATCGCGGAGTGGACGTCGGTGCGCGACGCACGGTGGGTCATGCAGCGCCTCCAGTACGAGGGCATCCCGGCCGGCGCGGTCATGGACGACGCCGATGCCTACGAGGACCGCCACCACGATGAGCGGGGATTCTTCCAGACCATCTCGACGCCCGAAGCGGGGATGCATCGGTACGTCGGGCGCGCGTGGAAGGCGAGCGCGACGCCGGAGCCGCCGGCGCGCCCCGCCCCGCTGCTCGGCCAGCACAACGAGTACGTCTACCGCGAATTGCTGGGCTTCAGCGAGTCGGAGTACCGACGGTTCGAGGAGCTCGGCCACATCGGTACGGCGTACGACCCGAGCGTGCGCTGAGCCGGGGCTGGGAAGCGTTCCGAGGCCCGCAAGCTGCTCCGGATCCTCGCGCAAGTCGCCCCGTTTATGAACGAAGCGGATGAGGAATTCAGGTATCCTGTGGGTGCAGTGGGCACGGTGCCGCTCCCCCGGCGCCTGCGGACAGGATGCGCACGCACATGAGTCCGATCATTTCGCAGGAACGTGCTGAAGAGCTGTTCGAGCCCTTCGGTGGCATCGAGGCCGCGGCTGAGAGGCTGCGTGAATCCGAGGTCAACCGGCAGTACGTCGAGGCGCACCGTGAAGAGTTGGAGCAGCAGTACCCGGATGAGTGGATCGGGGTACTGCACCAGAGCATCGTGGCGCACGGGCATGACGCCACGAAGGTCAGGCAGAGCGTCGTAGACGCCGGGGGAGATCCGCACAGCGTGTTTCTCGAACACCTGATCACCGAAGAACAGACCTGGATCTTGTAGGTAGCCGTGCCGCGCGCAAGCGGCTACTTCCATGGGCCACGAAGGCGTCCCTACATCCGGGCGAGGGTTCTGCTGCCCGGCCTACGCGTCACCGGCGAGGTCCCGTTTCTCGTGGACACGGGGGCCGACACGACGACGATCCACTGGGTCGACCGCCGCCTGCTGACCACTCAAGATGGCCAACCGCTCTCTCCTGACACGGTGGTCATTGAACGCGCGCGAGCTCTCGGGATAGCGAGTACTGTCGTCGAATACGGGCGCGAAGATGCGTTCCTCGTTTTCGCGACCGAGGACGGTACGTCTCGGATCTCGAGGGTACGCGTGAACGTCGAACTTGCGCCGTCAGGCGCCGAGGTGCCGTCGCTGCTCGGGCGCGACGTGCTGAGCGAGGCCAGACTGGACTTCAACATGCCCGCCGACGACCTCGTGCTCGACTGGGACGTCGCATAGCGGGACTCGGGCGGGCGAAGGCGGGGACTGCGCTCAGCGCAGCAGGTCCGCGACGAGGTTGGCGAGCGGCAGCGCGCTCGTGAGGCCGGGCGACTCGATGCCGCCGAGGTGGACGTAGCCCGCGTCGTGCCAGACGAGGAAGTCCGCTTGCGGCTCTCCCGTGTCGTGGAGCTTCGGCCGGTAGCCGACCTGACCGGGCGCGAGGTCCTCGTCGGTCAGCGCCGGGAGGAGGCGCCGACCCGCCGCGAGGAACTCGGCGCGCGCCTCGTCGTTGTTGCGGTAGTCGAGGGTTGCGTCGTCGTCGAGCCATGTCGCGTCGGGGCCAAGGTGCAGCGCGCCGTCGGTGTCGATGGTGAGGTGCACGCCGAGCGCGGCGCCCGCGTGGTCCGGCAGCGGGTAGATGAGCCGTGTCACCGCCTGCGCCAGGCCGGGGCCGACGACATCGTAGTAGCGGCCGCGGCTGGCCGTCTGGCGCAGCCGCGGCACCTCGCCCTCGCCGTCGAGGGGGTAACCGAGCGCGGCCGCGATCGCCGGTGCGCCGTGGCCGGCCGCGTTGACGAGCGCGGCGGTCCGCAGCTCGGAGCGGTGCCCGTCGGCATCGCGTAGCTGCACGCGGAATCCCGCGCCGTCGCGCTCCGCGGCCAGCACCTCGTGCTGGTAGGCGAAGAGCGCCCCGCCCTCGACCGCGGCGCCTTCGAACGAGCGCACGAGGCCCGCCTGGTCGACCACGCCGCTGCTCTCCGAGAGCAGCGCCGCGGCGGCCGGGACGGCCGGTTCGAGGGCGCGCGCCTCGGCGCCCGTGAGCCGCGAGATGCCGGGCACGCCGTTCGCCCGCGCCTGCTCGACGACGGCGTCGAGGCCGTCGACCTCGTCCCCGGTGAGCGCGACGATGAGCTTGCCGCAGCGACGGTGCACGACGTTGCGCGCCGCGGACCACTCGTAGAGCAACCTGTTGCCTTCGATGCAGGCTCGATGCTTGAGCGAACCGGTGGGGTAGTAGATGCCGGCGTGGATCACGCCGCTGTTGTGCGAGCTGGTCTCCCGGCCGCTGCCCTCGTGCCGCTCGACGACGAGCACCGAGTGATCGGGGGTGAGCGCAGCGGCGACCGCCGTTCCCAGCGCGCCCGCGCCGATCACGGCGACTTCGACATCGTGGCCAGGCTCGCCCACCATCACGCACCTCGCGACACGAGTGTACGACCCGGCGAGGGGCCAGTGTGGTCCGGTCCTTCGAAGCGTCGTACAGGCATCGTGGAGGCAACGGTCGGAGCGTCGATCGGCGCGCAGTTTTGGCGAGACATCGACGTACGGCAGGGGCGCATTGGCCCGGATGCTGTTACGATACGTCACCGTTAGCCCCGACTAACATCCCACGTACGCCGCCACGCGCCCCGGGACCCAACGAGGAGCGTCGATGACTGTTCGCGAAGCCGCGCTGCCGCTGGGGCGTGCCGTACGCGCGCGGCTGCCCGGCGAGCGCGGACCGGCGCCTGCGCTCTGGATCCCCGCCGTGCTGGTCGGGATGGCGTGCGTCATCCCGCCCGTATACCTGCTGGTGCGCGCCGGGCAGTCGCCCGACGCGGCGTGGGAGGCACTCCTCGCGGGCTCGACGCTGCGCCTGGTGTGGAACACGGCCGCCCTCGCGGTCGGCGCCACGGCCCTCGCGGCCGCGCTCGCACTGCCAATCGCCTGGCTCACCGTCCGGACCGACCTGCCCGGCAGGGGGTTGATGGCGGTGCTCGCGGCGTTGCCGCTCGCCATCCCCTCGTACATCGCCGCCTGGCTCGCCGTATCGGCGTTCGGCCCGCGAGGGCTGATGCAGGACGCGCTCGCCCCGCTGGGCGTCGAGCGCCTGCCGTCGATCTACGGCTTCTGGGGCGCCACGGCGGTGCTCGCGCTGTTCACGTACCCGTACCTGCTGCTGACGCTGCGCCCGGCCATCGCCGGGCTCGACCCGCGGCTCGAGGAGCTCTCGCGCGGATTTGGCCACGGCCGCCTGCACACGTTCCGGCACGTGGTACTGCCGCAGCTGCGCCCCGCGCTCGCCGCGGGTGGGCTGCTCGTCGCGCTGTACGCGATCTCGGACTTCGGCGCGGTCGCGCTGCTGCGCTACGACTCGCTCACGCGCGCGCTCTTCGTGCGTTACGAGGCCGGCTTCGACCTCAGCGGCGCCGCGGCGCTCGCGCTGGTGCTCGTGAGCCTCGCGCTCACGCTCGTCGCGCTGGAGCTGTGGACGCGCGGGCGGACGCGCTACCACGCCGCGCACGGGGCGGGGCGAGGCGCCCGGACGGCCGCGCCGCACGCGCTCGGGCGGT
>CAZMCK010000032.1:0-26061 GCA_964565075.1 uncultured Dehalococcoidaceae bacterium | reverse complement strand
TTCCTCGGGATCATCGAGCCCCGCTACATCCAGGCCGGCGACCGCAAGATCCTCACCAGCGGCTTCTGGGGCGTCGCCCGCCACTTCAACTACATGGGCGAGTTACTCTTCGCCGTGGCAGTGGGCCTCTCCTTCGGATATTTCGCTGTCCCCTGGTCGTGGGCCTACCTGGCCTTCGCTCTCTGGTTGTTCACCTCGCGCCAGCGGGAAGACGACGCCGCCTGCGCCGAGAAGTACGGCCAGGAGAAGTGGGCCGAGTACCAGGAGCAGGTGCCGTACCGCATCGTCCCCGGCATCTATTGATGCTGGCGGGGCCCGCGCCCGCGTTCGGCGCTACCCCGTTCCCGCGCACGTCAGCAGCTCCTCGAGGTCGCGGCCTTCGCGGCGGAGATGAGCGAGTTCCTGCAGACGAGCGAGATCGCCGAGACGCGGTGGACGTGGCTCTCGCGCGCCGAGTTATGAGCACGGTACGTGCTGGTGGTGGGCCTAACTTGACGGTAGGCAGTACCACCTTCGAGGTGCTGTTCGCTCTTTAGCCAGCATACAAACCGCATTCCACCCATTGGGCTTCGAGGCGGCCTTGTATGATCTGCGCTCACGCGCCGCCAGTCGTCGGACGCGCGCAGGGGACTGACCGCAAGACGACTCACGATACAGCGCTGCGGCCCGCACTTTGCCAGCACTTGGAGCGTTCATGCCCGACCCTTCGTGCAGCCGGGTTCTGTTCCTCGACGACTCTGGGAAGCCCGCAGCCCGCGACTCTACCAAGGCCGTCGTCATTGGCGGCTTCTCGATCCCATCGGAGAACGTCCCGACCCTGAGCCGCAGAATCGCGGGCGCCCAAGTCGCGCTTCTATCCGGACCGCGGGGACCCCGCCACCTGGGAGGTCAAGGCCAAGCGCACACTCGCACCGAACGCGTGGAAGCGATCGAAGAACCGTCAGTTCCTCGCCGAAACCATGCGCATCCTGGGCGACCTCGACTGCACCGTGTACACGGTCAGCATCGACAAGCGGCGGCTCATGCACCCCATGGAGCTACAGACGACCATGCCACTCCAGATCCAGAGGCTTGTGGAGCACTTCTCGGTAGAGTGCGCAACGCGGCGCGAGACGGGATTCATCGTGTCGGACTGGTCGAACCAGGACCTTGATGCGCATGCGAGCAGCAGCGTGGGGAGCTTCGTGATCTCGCGACGCCTGCCGCTCCACCCCACCATCTACTACGCCAACTCCTTGAACTCGCATCCGATCCAGGTAGCGGACCTCATCGCAGCCGTCAGGCGCCGGGCGATCGAAGGCGATACCAACCTCGAGCCGCTCGACGATCAACTCGCGGCCATCACCGGTTCACATCGCATCGCGGCGACCACCCACACCGGTCGGCGGTACACCAACCGAATCGTTCTCATCTGAGGGAGTTTACAAACGCGGCTGCGGGACACTACCATCGGGGGAGCCAGCCGGTTCGGCTAGTAGGCGTCAGCCGAATGCAGCCGATGTACCGTGGCTACGGGACCCCGGAACGCACGGGGTCCTTTTCTTTGCCCACGAATTGCGGCGCCGGAGCGATAACCACCGACCCATGCGAGGCCAGACAGCTCCTGGCACGGATTGAGCCGAGCCGAACGGGAAGCAGTAGAAGCGACCTACTCAGGCGCAGCTTGGGCGTCGTCGACCTACGAAGACCCACCCTCGGCCGCGACCGCGGGGCGTCTTGGCCGATGCGCCCGCCGCGCACTCAGTACTGCCTACCGTCAAGTTTGGCCGAATTTGGTGGGCCCGCCAGGATTCGAACCTGGGACCGATCGGTTATGAGCCGACTGCTCTAGGCCGCTGAGCTACGGGCCCACAGCGGCACCGACAGGGTACACGCGACCCGGGCTCCCGACGCCCTCGCCCGCACGGGGAGGCCGCACGAGGAGGCCGCGACGCCCGCCGGGCGTCTCAGGCGATCGGGCCGAGCTCACCGCCGCCGAGGATGTGCATGTGGAGGTGCGGCACCTCCTGGCCTGCGCCGCGGCCGTTGTTCACCACCAGCCGGTAGCCGCCCTCGGCCAGCCCCTCCCGCGCCGCGATCCGCGCGGCGGCGACCAGCATGCGGCCCGCCCACCCGGCGTCGCCGTCTTCGAGCCCGGCGGGACCCGCGGGCGGCTCACCGCGCGGGATCAGCACGATGTGCGTGGGGGCGGCGGGGTTGATGTCGCGGAACGCGACGAACTCGTCGTCCTCATGGACGCGGTCGCTGGGGATCTCGTCGCGCAGGATGCGCGCGAAGACGTTGTCGCGGTCGTAGCCGGTCGCCTCGTCGCTCACGTTGGACCTCTCTCCCCGGCTCGCTCCGCCGCGGTCGCGGCGGGCCGCCTCACACCTCGAGTTCGAGCCTGCCCATGCCGCGCAGCACCAATGTCCCGGCTCGCTCCGCGCCCCCCTCGGCCACTCGCGGCTCGGGGAAGCGGTCGAGGAGCGCACGGAACGCGACGTCGCCCTCCAGCCGCGCCAGCGGCGCGCCGAGGCAGAAGTGGATGCCCCGCCCGAACGAGAGGTGCCGGTTCGGCGAGCGGGCGATGTCGAGCGTATCGGGCTCGGGGAACTGCGCGGGGTCGCGGTTCGCGGAGCCGAGGAGCAGCAGCAGCGTGGAGCCCGCCTCGATGGTGCGTCCCCCGACCTCGGCGGTCTCGCGCGCGAAGCGCACCGCGCCCTGCACGCTGCTGTCGTAGCGCAGGAACTCCTCGACGGCCGAGGGCAGGAGCTCGGGCTCGGCGCGCAGCCGAGCGGCCTCCACGGGGTGTTCGGTCAGGGCGAGGAGGCCGTTGCCGATGAGGTTCGTCGTCGTCTCGTGGCCGGCGAGGAGCAGCAGGATCGAGAACGCCAGCAGCTCGTCGTGCGAGAGGCGCTCGCCGTCCTCCTCGGCCTGCACGAGCGCCGTCATGATGTCGGCACCCGGGGCGGCGCGGCGCTGCGCGACGACCTCGTCCATGTAGGCGATGAGCTCGACGGTCGCCTGTCGCGCGTTGGCCAGCACCTTCGGGGTGTTGAGAACGTTCGTCGCGTTGGCGATGGCCGTCGACCACTCCTTGAAGCGGTCGCGGTCGCCGGCGGGGACTCCGAGCAGCTCCGCGATTACGATGATCGGGAGGGGCTGCGCGAAGCCGGTGACGGCGTCGAAGCGCCCGCCCGGGGCGCGGTCCGCGTCGGCGAGTAGCGAGGCGGCGATCTCCTCGATGCGGGGGCGCAGGCCCTCGATGGTCCGAGGGGTGAAGGCGCGGTTGAGCAGGGTGCGGAGGCGGGTGTGCACCGGCGGGTCGGAGTTGAGCACCGTGGGCACCTCGCCCAGCGGGAACTCGCGGCGCTGCTGCTGCAGCACGGTCGCGAGCTGGCCGGAGGCCGTGTCGGAGCTCGACGAGAACGTCTCGTGGTCGCGGAGCACGCGCTCGCAGTCCTCGTAGGCGGTGAGCACCCACGCCTGGATGGCCATGCTGAAGTGCACGGGGTCCTCGGCGCGCAGTGCGGCGTAGGCCGGATAGGGGTTGGCCTGGTACGAGGGCAGGAATGGATTGAAGACCGCCATCGCCTACGATCGTAACGCACCGCCCCACCCGTGCGTCGAGGGGAAGAGACGATGACAGAGCCGGTACTCGGCGAGGCGCCCCGCCCGCCCTCGGGCCGCTGGCGGCGCTTCGTGGCGATGGCCGTGACGGTGGTGCTGCTGTGGCTGCGCTGGCGCTGGCTGCGGGTCATGCGGTGGCTGCGCCGCTCCGAGCTGCCGGAGCAGACCGCGCGCTTCCACCTCGCCGCCGCACGCTCCATCGTGCGCCGCGCGGTGCGGCAGCAGGGGCTCATCATCAAGAGCGTGCAGTTCCTGGGCAGCCGCGCCGACATCCTCCGCGAGGAGTACGTGGAGACCATGTCGCTGGTCCACGACGCCGTCCCGCCGCGGCCGTGGGAGGAGATGCGCCCGCTCATCGAGCGCGAGCTCGGCGGGTCCGTCGACGAGCTCTACGCGGAGTTCGACCGCAACGCCGTCGCCGCCGCCTCGCTCGCGCAGGTCTACCGCGCGCGGCTGCACGACGGCACCGACGTGGCCGTGAAGGTGCAGTACCCCGGCATCGACCGCATCGTCGGCTGGGACATCGAGACGATCCGCTGGCTGGCCGCCGTCTGGGCGCGCATCGAGAGCGTGATCGACTTCCGCCCCATCGCCCAGGAGCTCGAGCGCAACGCCCCCGACGAGATCGACTTCGTCCACGAGGGACGCGCCGCCGAGGAGATTGCGGCGCTCCTCGAGGGCCGCGACGACGTCGTCGTGCCACGCATCTACTGGGAGCGGTCCAGCCGGCGGGTGCTGACGATGGACTACCTCGACGGCATCAAGATCACGAACGTCGAGGCGCTGCGCGAGCTGGGCATCGACACGGCGGCGATCGCGGACGCGCTGATCGACATCTACAACGTGACGATCCTGCGGCACGGCATGTTCCACGCCGACCCGCACCCCGGCAACCTCTTCGTGCTGCCGCCTCGGGACGGCGAGCCCGCGCGCATCGGCCTCGTCGACTTCGGGCTGACGAAGCGGCTCCCCGACGAGTTCCGGCAGCAGGTCGTGGTACTGACGAGCGCGATCATCGCGCAGCACCGCGCCGAGATCTCGAACGTCATGGAGGACATGGGCTTCCGCACCCGCGTCCGCGACGAGGAGACCTACTACGAGCTCGGCGAGGCATTTCTCGGCGACGTGCTGCGCTCCGGCCAGGCGTACGCCGACCAGCAGCTCTTCGCCGAGGTCAACGTGCGGCTCGGCCGCGTGCTGCGCGCCAACCCGCTCGTCGAGGTCCCGGGCGACGTCGTGCTGATCGCTCGCGTCATGGGCCTGCTCTCCGGCATCGGCCGCTCGCTCGACTCGGAGACGGACCTGATGGACGCGATCCTCCCGTACCTCGAGGAGGAGTCCGCCGCACCTGCCCCGACGACATAGCCCGCGCCGACGAAGCCAGCGCCACCGGCCCCTCGGACATCCCGCCGCGCCTCGATAGGGTGCCCGGCAGTTGCGTGCCGAGCGGGGGTGGAGTCGTGGCGGAGTGGATGCCCGGGGTCGAGCGCATACCGACGGCGGCGGTGGGCGGTGAGATCGCGCCCCGCGGCGTGATGTCGCACGTCATGCAGGGCTGGCAGGCCACGATGGTCCGCTGGGCGCGTGAGCGCCCGAGGGTCACACGCAAGTCCGCGCACTTCACGATCGGCCGCGACGGCCGCGTCGTGCAGCACGTCCCGATCCGGCGGCAGGCGTGGCACGCGGGCCGCCTCGACCGCGATGCACCGCCCCGGTGGTCGCTGCTGCCGGCGGGGGCGAACCCGAACGACCACGCGATCGGCATCGAGCACGAGGGGTTCAGCGGGGAGCCGTGGCCGGAGCCGCAAGTGCAGGCCACGATCCGCGTCCACCGCTGGCTGTTCGCCGAGCTCGGCCTCGTCCCCTCTCCCGAGACGGTGATCGGGCACTGCATGACCGCACCTGCCTCGCGCGCCGAGGACCCCGGCCCCACGTGGCCGCGCGGCCGCATCCTCGACGCACTCCGCGCGACGCCCGACGCACCCGCAGCGCTCACGCGCGCGGACTACGAGCGCTCGGCCCTGCGCGCCTACCTCGGCGTCCGCGGGCACTCCTACCGGGTCCGCGAGGACGGCGATTGGCAGTACATCGAGATACGCCGGCCGAAGCCCGTGGCCGGCGAGGCCGCGCGGGCCGGCTAACCGGCCGTCCGGCCCTCGAGCAGGATGCGGAGGCGGATGCGCTTCACCAGGTCGCGGAGCGCGTCCTGGCCGAGGATCGTGGGGTCGCCGATCTCCTCGTGGCGGAACACGCCGCGCACCAGCAGGTCTTTGACCTCTTCCACCAGGTCCTCGCGTGACATCTCGTCGACGTAGCGGCTCATCGGTGGATCCGACGCCGCATGCGGCGGCCTAGCGGCGGCCGGCGACCCGACCGTACGGGTTGCGGACACGGTCGGCCCGGGAGGCGCAGTCGGGGCAGACCACGGACTTGGCCCCGAACATCACGCCACCCTTGGTGACGTACGCGCCGCAGAGCACGCACTTCCCCTCGATGCCGCCCTCGCCGTACTTGTAGAGGCCCCTCGACGGCTCGTCGGCGGCGGCAGCCTCGGCTTCGGCCACGGCGGCCTCCGCCTCCGCGCGCGCCACGGCGGCCGCGCGCGCCTCCTCGGCGCCCTCGAGGGCGGGGATGTCCGCAACGCGGGCGCGGACGGCGTCGGGGTCGCTGTACCACTGCACGTTGAGCTCGGTGAAGAACGCCTGGTCCTCGGGGACGTCGCCGTCGGCGTAGATGGCGTCGACGGGGCATGCGGGCTCGCAGGCGCCGCAGTCGATGCAGGCGACGGGCTCGATGTAGAGCATCCGGTCTTCGCCCTCTTCGAAGTGGATGCAGTCGACGGGACACACCTCGACGCAGGACTGATCGCGGACCTCGATGCAGGGTTGGGTGATGACGAATGTCACTGCGGCGCGCCTCCCGTGCACCACGCTCCCGCGAGCGCGGTCGCACATGTTCTACCACCTGTAGCCCTCGACCTGTAGTGGGGGCAGCTCCTTTCCCCCGCCGAGTTGCCACGATTGGCCCTTCGTGGCGGCCGGAGACGGCCCGGAACGACACGAAACCGGGGGCTCCGAGGCGCCACGAGCGCGTTGCGCCGCCCGTCTCGGGCACGTCACGGGCGCTCGCCGGGAATATCGGACGCCCGGCGGCATAGACGCTCGCGGGGGGCGCGGATACGATTGCGGCCGAAGCAGGCGAGAGCCATCCCCTCACCGGAGGGAGCGCAGCGCGTGACGTTCGTCATCACCCAACCCTGCGTCGACGTCCAGGATCAGTCCTGCGTCGAAGTCTGCCCGGTCGATTGCATCCACTTCGAAGAAGGCGAAGACCGGATGCTCTACATCGACCCGGTCGCATGCATCGACTGCGGCGCCTGCGAGCCCGCATGCCCCGTCGACGCGATCTTCGACGAGGCCGACGTCCCCGAGGACCAGGCCCACTTCACCGCCATCAACGAGCTGTGGTTCGACGACCGCGCAGCGGCGCGTGCCCAGGTCGGTGGCGATGGAGCGCCCGCAGCGGCGCCACCCGCGCCCGAGCCCGCCGAGGAGGCGGCGCCCGAGCCGGAGCCCGCTGCCGCCGAAGCACCCGCGGAGGCCGAGGCTGAAGCGCCTGCCGAGGAAGAGGCCGAGGAGGCTCCCGCCGTGGCAGCCGCCGCCGCGCCCGCACCGGTCCCCGCCGGCGGTGGGCAGGTCGAGGCAGTCGCGCCGCACGGCCACGGACCGGCCGTCAACCAGTACAAGCTGCCATCTCCCATCAGTCTCATGGCCTTCATCGCGCTGATGATCGGGCTCGCCGCGATCTTCATCACGCCCGGCCCGACCTTCAACGGCGCGGGCGTCTGGGACGCCCTCGACAACATCCGCTTCGGCGACGTGAACGTCGGGAACCTCCAACTCCTGTTGGACGGCGTCGACGGGCCTTCACAGATCGGCGTCGTGATCGCCATCCTGCTCGTACCGCCGGCCCTGTTGCTGTTCCTGTACGGCCAGGGCAAGGACATGCGGCTGTTCGCCGCCAAGCACGAGCGGGCGATCATGGACTGGCGCGAGGCCGGCACGCCGTGGCGGCGCAGCGAGGAGTCCCGCCAGTTCGAGATCGAGGTCGTCGTCCGCCAGCTCGCGCGCGACCGCTTCGAGTACCCGAACGAGTCGCACCCCGAGTACCACACGTACACGAACCTGCCGACGCCCACGCTCGCGCTGGAGTTCACCGCGGGCGGCGCGTCCACCTCGCAGGTCTTCCCCGACATCGTGGTGGTCGAGCAGCCGCGCAACCGCCCGGTGATCGTCGCGCAGGTCGAGACCCGCGAGACGGTGACACGCGAGCAGGCCGAGCTGGTCTGGGCGCCCCTCGAGACGGGCGAGGCTCCGCTCTACATCTACGTGCCGTCCGGCCTGGTCCGGCGCGCGAAGGACTACGCGATGGCCGCCGGCATCAAGAACGCGAAGTTCCGCAGCTGGCGTCGCCAGCCCACCGGGATGCTCGTCCAGGAAGTCTAGTCCGAGGGCTCACCGGCCCCCGACAGCGAAGCCCGGGCAGTCCGCCCGGGCTTTTCGTCGCCCTCGCTCGTTGCCCTGCGCGTGCTAGCCGGAGCCGGGCGGCGGAGCCGTGGAGTGCGTGAGCCGCCCCGGCGCGCCGAGATCCGGCGCGCCGACGAGGGAGGCGATGGTCGCCAGCTCTCCCGTGTGCACGAAGAGGTGGCCGACCGACCGCACGAGCAGGTCGCCGACCGTCTCACCGCGCCTCGACCCCCCGGCCGACTCCATGACCGTGTCGAGGTCCTCGTCGCGGAGCGAGCGCAGGTAGGGGATCGCAGCGGCCCGGATGCGCGCGAACGCCGCGAGCGACTCGCGGTAATCGGGGACCGAGGGCTCGGAGCCGAACCCCACCTCGAGGCCGGCGAGCCACTCGTCGGGATCGAGGCCTTGCGCGCCGGTGCACCAGTACGCTTCCTGCTGCTGCGCGACGTGCGCGACGATCCAGCTACCGGCATTCAGCCGTCCGATGGCGCGGCCCTGGCCGGGCGTCGGGAGCGCCCCGGCGGCGCGTTCGAGCTCGTCGAACGCGTCCCAGAGCAGCCGCACGAGCCTCGGCGGCCGCGCGTTCGCGGGGGCCATCGGTTGGTCGTCGGTGGTCACCCGGCCAGTCTAGCGGCGCGGTGTGACGGGCGCGCGTGCGCTACGACCACCGTCGCCCGTACAGCGAACCCGCGGCCCGGCCGCGGCCACCGAGGTGACTCCCGCCACCCAGCCGCCTCGGCGCGCCGGGCCAGTCAACGAGTTCGCCGCGCAGCCACTGCTCGATGAGCAGCACCGCCGCAGCGCCCAGGACGAGACCGAGCATGATCCCGAAGAGCATTCCGCACCCCCAGTCGCCACGCGTACGGGACAGAACACATGTCCGGTACGTGTGTTCTGCACTGTAGAACGGGTGTACGGACGTGTCAACCCGCCCCGGCCGAGGGTCAGGGGACGGGCGTCAGGGGACGGACTCGGCCTCGATCTGCTCCGTGCCGCCGAGGTAGGGGCGCAGCACCTCGGGCACCTCGATGTGCTCGCCGCGGTCGTACTGCTCGAGCACGGCGGCGAGGGTGCGGGGGAGCGCTATGCCGGAGCCGTTGAGCGTGTGCATGTGCTGCACCCTGCCCTCGGCGTCGCGGTACCGCAGGTTCGCCCGCCGCGCCTGGTAGTCGAGGAAGTTGGAGACCGAGGAGACCTCCAGCCACTCGCCCGAGCCGGGCGCCCACACCTCGATGTCGTACGTCATCGCCGAGGACTGCGTGACGTCGGCCGCCGCGAGGCGCACCACGCGGTAGCGCAGCCCGAGCCGCCGGACTGCCTCGAGCGCCTCGTTGAGCAGCAGGGTGTGCTCGTCCCACGAGTGGTCGGGCTCGCTGAAGATGACGATCTCGACCTTGTCGAACTGGTGGCCGCGCTTGATGCCGCGGATGTCGCGCCCTGCGCTCATCCGCTCACGGCGGAAGCACGGCGTGTACGCGACGTGGCGGATCGGCAGCACGTCGCCGTCGAGGATCTCCTCGCGGTAGAGGTTGGTGACGGGGACCTCGGCGGTGGGGACGAGCCAGACGTCGTCTTCGGCGTCGTGGTACATCGTCTCGCCGAACTTCGGCAGCTGGCCGGTGCCGACGAGCATCTCCTCCTTCACGACGAAGGGCACGTAGACCTCGTCGAACCCCCGCTCGCGGTGCAGGTCCAGCATCCATGCGATGAGCGCGCGCTGCAGCCGCGCGCCCTGCCCGCGCAGCACGTAGAAGCGCGACCCGGCGATCTTCGCCCCCCGCTCGAAGTCGATGAGCCCCATCTCCTCGCCGATCTCCCAGTGCGGCCGGCTGCCCTCGGTAGCCTCGGGGTCCTGCGCGTCGACGACGGGCACGGGAGGCTCGACGCGTGTCGGCTCCGCGCTGCCGACGCCTTCGAGGATGACCTCGCCGGCCTCCTCGCCGCCGTCCTGCACGTCCTCGTGCAGCGTGTTCGGCAGCTCGAGCGAGCGCTCGCGCAGCTCCGTCTCCTGCTCGCGCAGGCGCTCCTCCAGCGCGTCGAGGCGGTCCGCGACGGCGCGCTGCTCGTCGATGAGCCGCTGGCGCTCCTCGGGGTCGCGGGTCTGGCCGATCACGCGCCCCGCCTGGTTGCGGTCGGCGCGCATCGACTCAACCTCGGTCAGCAACTCGCGGCGGCCGCGGTCGAGCTCGACGATGGCGTCGAGGGGCGCGTCGACGCCGCGACGTGCGAAGACGGTGCGGAGTTCCTCGGTCTGCTCGCGGATGGATCGGATCGAGAGCACGGCGACCGTTCCGTCAGGCGACGCCGGCGGTCAGCATCTCGACCGCCGCGATGGCGTCGAGGGCGAGGCGGCGCACGTCTTCGGGCACCTCGGCCGGACCACCGGGTCCGTTGAGCACGACGCCGGGCGTCCGCAGCGTCTCGGCGTCGACCCAGCGCCAGCCCTCGGAGCTGTCGGGTAGCACCGGCGCTTCGTCCGCCGCCGGGCGCGTGAAGTAGATGAAGTCGATGTGCTGGTGCGGGTTGCCGGGCTCGTCGATGTCGTAGACGCCGATGGTCACCGGCGCGGGCAGCTGCCCGGGCAACTCGTGCGGGTACGGCCGCGTGGTGGGCACGACGGCCGCGACGACCCCCGTCTCCTCCTCGACCTCGCGCAGGACGGCCTCGATCGGGTCCTCGTTGGGATCGATGTGCCCGCCGGGTGGCAGCCACAGGCCAATGCGGTGCCAGTGCAGGGCGGTGCGTCCGCCGTGCGAGAGGAAGCCGGAGACGGTGAAGTGACGCTCCACGAGTTGAGCCTAGCGTGACCCCTCGGGGCGGGCAAACGACGCCACCGACGCCTCCGGCAGCGCGTCGAGGTCCACATCGCGCAGCGAGCCCACCACCACGTGCGCGCCCGGCTGCGGCGGCGCGGCGCTCGACGCCTGCCGCGACTGCACGACAAGCATCCCGGCTGCCGCTGCCGACTGCACCCCCGCCGGTGAATCCTCGACCGCCACGCACGCCTCGGGCGCGACGCCGAGGAGGCGCGCGGTGTGCCGGTAGATGTGCGGCTCGGGCTTCGCCCGCTCGACGTCGTCGCCGGTCACGACCACGTCGAACGACCCGGCGAGCCCCGCGGCGCGCAGCGTGGGGTGCACCCACGCCGCGATCGACTGCGAGGCGAGCCCGACGCGCAGCCCCCGCGCGCGGGCGGCGGCGATGAGCTCGCCTGCGCCGTCGAGCGGCGGGATGGGCCCGGACTCGATCTCCGCGGTCACGGCCTCGGAGTACCGCCCGGTCAACTCCTCGACGGACGCATCGAGGGCGAAGTGTTCGCGCGCCCACGCCATGTACGGCTCGATGGCGAGGCCGACGAACGGCTCGTAGTCCTCCATCGCCAGCTCGTGGGGCGCGAAGAGCCGCTGTGAGGCGCGCCAGTGCACGGGCTCCGAGTCCACGAGCACGCCGTCGAGGTCGAAGATCAGCGCCTCGATGACGCGGCTCACGCGGGGTGGCCCTCGCTCGGCGGGGCGTTGCCCTCCAGGACGTACTTGAGCCGCCACAGCGCGTCCCGGAGCGCCTGGCGGCGGTAGGAGCGCAGCAGCAGCACATCGAACACCGCGCCGGGGAAGCCGCCGGCGGGCGTGTAGACGGCCTGCACCTCCAGGTGCACTTCGCGCGGCCCCTCGGCGCTGAGGCTCCACGTCAGCGAGTCGAACGCCTCGCCACCGTCGGCGGAGCGGAAGTGGAGCATTGCCAGCGGCTCGACCCGCGCGGGTTCCAGCCGCACCGCCTCAGCACGCAGCGGCAGCGCCAGCGTCGCGGCGAGCGAGCCGCCCGAGTCGCCGTCGACGTCGCGGAAGCAGCGAGGCAGCCACTCGCCGTAGCTCCCGGTCTGCTCGATGCGTGCGAAGACCTCGTCGGCCGCGGCGTGGATGTGGATGTCCTCGATGAGCCGGCCCACTCGCTAGCCGCCCGGCTCGCGCATCGTGGGGAACAGGATCACCTCGCGGATCGAGTGCTCGCCGGTCACGAGCATGACGAGCCGCTCGATGCCGATGCCGAGGCCGCCCGCCGGGGGCATGCCGTACTCCAGCGCGCGGATGAACGCCTCGTCGGCGACCTCGACCTCCTCGTCGCCCTCGCTCATGGCGGCCGTCTGGTCCTGCAGCCGGCGGCGCTGCTCGACCGGGTCGTTCTGCTCCGAGTACGCGTTCGCCAGCTCGTAGCCGAGCGCGAACAACTCGAAGCGCTCGACGAGCCGTGGGTCGTCGCGCCTGCGCTTGGCGAGCGGCGAGAGCTCGGCGGGGTAGTCGAAGATGAACGTCGGCTGCACCAGGTGCGGCTCGACGTACGCCGCCATGAGCCCGTCCAGCGCCGTGCCCCACGACGTTCCCTCGTCGACCGCGACGCCGCGATCGCGCGCGAGCGTGCGCATCTGTTCCGGCTCGGGGTGCTGGAGGTAGTCGATGCCGGTGTGCTGGAGCAGCGCATCGCGGTAGGTGGTGCGCCGCCACTCACCGCCGAGGTCCACGACCTCCTCGCCGTGTGCGACCTCGAGCGAGCCGGTGACGTCGCGCACGACACTGCGGATCAGGGCTTCGACCATCGCGGCCACGTCGTGGTAGTCGGCGTAGGCCTCGTAGGACTCGAGGAGCGTGAACTCGGGGTTGTGGCGGTGCGAGATGCCCTCGTTCCGGAAGACGCGGCCGATCTCGTAGACCTTGTCGAAGCCGCCGATCATGAGCCGCTTGAGGTGGAGCTCCAGGGCGATGCGCAGCGCGAGCTGGCGGTCGAGGGCGTTGTGGTGCGTCGCGAACGGCCGGGCGGCGGCGCCGCCCGCGCGGTCCTGCAGCACCGGCGTCTCCACCTCCATGAAGCCGCGGCCGTCGAAGAAGCGCCGCACCGACGCGACGACGCGCGCCCGCGTGCGCGCGATCTCGCGCGAGCGCTCGTTGGCGATCAGGTCCAGCTCGCGCTGGCGATAGCGCGTCTCCACGTCGCTGAGGCCGTGCCACTTCTCGGGCGGCGGGCGCAGCGCCTTGGCGATCACGCGCCAGGTGCGCACCGCGACCGTGACCTCGCCGTGGCGGGTGCGGAACAGCCGCCCCCGCGCTTCCACGAAGTCACCGAGGTCGATGAGCGGCAGCAGCGCGAAGTCGTCGCCGAGGACGTTGCGGCGCAGGTGCAGCTGCACCGACCCGCTGCCGTCGCGCACGTCGACGAACGCTGCGCGCCCCATGTCGCGGATGGCGACGACGCGGCCGGCGACGGTGAGCGCGCGCCGGGTCTCCTCCAGCCCTTCGCCCTCGTTGCGCTCGAAGAGCGCGCGCGCCTTCGCGATCTCGTGGCTGCGGCCGGTGGTGGCAGGGTAGGGATCGCCGGCGGCGAGGAGCGTCTCGCGCTTCTCGCGGCGCTGTTCGACCAGCTCCTGCTCGCTGGGCATGTGGCTACCTCGGGGCTGCGCCTGGCCGGCGGCGGATTGTGGGGAGCGTCCGACCGATGTGCGCCCGCCGTGCCCGGCGGGGGTCCGCGGACGGTCGCTAGCGGACCTTGAGCACGGTCATGGTGGCATCGCCACCGGGCGTGCTCACGTCCACTTTGTCATTCCGCTTCTTGCCGAGCAACGCCCGCCCCACGGGCGACTCATGGCTGATCCGGCCCTCCGAGGGGTTGGCCTCGGCGGGCCCGACGAGCTGGAACTCCTGCTCCGCCCCGCTCGGCATCTTCACCGTCACGGACGAGCCGATCCGCACCTCGCGTGAGCGGTGCGCGGCTTCCTCGTCGATCACCTCGGCGCGCTCGAGCATGGCCTCGATCTCGAGGATGCGGCCCTCGAGGAACGCCTGCCGGTTCTTGGCGTCCTCGTACTGGCCGTCGATCTGCGCCGTGCCGAGCTCCTGCGCCTCGTGGATGGCCTCCGCCACCTCCGCGCGGCCGCTCGTGCGCAACTCATGCAGCTCCTGCTTGAGTCGTTCGATGCCTTCCTGTGTGAGGAGTACGTGCTCTTCCATCATCGAGCCTCCCGCAACACTCCCGCTCTCCCAGTGCAACGTGACCGCCGGCCGCGTCGGCAGCCGGCGGGAGGGGCCGAGGCGAATCGGGGCGATGACCCCCGCCGACGCGGTCCGCATGTGTCTAGAACTTATGTCTATGTTAACGCTCGCTCCTGCCCGTTGCAACGGGACTGCCGCGCTCCGGCATCCGCATGGCCACTGGCCTGCGCGAGCGTGTTAGCACATAATGGGTTCTCGTCCGGCGGGGTACCGGGACGTCAGGGGCCCGGGCCGGGGGCACACGCAACCATCGTCTCGCCGAATCCCTCTCCAGTGCAGGGCCGGAGTTCCGGCGCGGTGCTCGTCGCGCTGGTGATCGCCGTGACCGCGGGCGCGGTCGGCGGCGTCGCCGGCGGCGTTGCCGTGCTGGTGCTGGACGACAGCGCCCCGCAGCCGCCGGAGACCGCGACGACGCCGGTCGCCACCGAGACCCCGCCACCGCCGGCGCCCGCCCCCGCCTCGGGCTTCGACGCCGCCATCCACCGTGCGCTGCAGGCGGTCGTGACCGTCGTGGCCGACACAGCCGCCAGCCGCGACGCAAGCGGCCAGATGTCGCGGCAGCGCAGCCTCGGATCGGGCGTCGTGGTCGACGCCGACGGCTACGTGATCACGAACTTCCACGTCGTCGCCGGCGCCTCCGAGCTCAGCGTCGTGCTCAGCACCGGCGAGGAGCGGCCCGCGCGGCTCGTCTCGCACGATGCGCCGTACAGCGACTTCGCCGTGCTCGCGATCCCGAGCCAGGGCCTGCGTACGCTGCCCCTCGGCGACTCGGCCGCGCTGCGCCTGGGGCAGCCCGTGATCGCCGTCGCCGGCGCGGGCTTCACGACCGGCAACTCCGTCAAGGTCGGCGTCGTCTCCGGTCTCGAGCAGTCCTGGGTGCGCAACGGCGTCGTCCTCGAGGACCTCGTGCAGACCGACGCGGCGGTGAACCTCGGCGACTCCGGGGGCGCGCTGATCACCGCCTCCGGCGAACTCGTCGGGCTGCTGACGACGGCGGTGCGCGAGACGCCGACGGGCATGTCCGTCGAGGGGGTGGCGTTCTCCCAGTCCTCGAACAGCCTGCGGCCGGTCCTCCAGAACATCATCACGCTGGGCGTGCATCCCCGGCCGCGGCTCGGCATCGAGTACCCGTTCGTCCACCACATCGAGATGACCCCGGAGCTGGCAGAGGCCGAGGGCCTGCCGCGCCTGGCGGGCGCGCTGGTGACCAGCGTCGAGCGCGGCAGCTCCGCCGAGGCCGCGGGGGTGCAGGCGGGCGACCTGATCGTCGCCGTCAACGCCATGCCCGTGGACCTCGCGAATCCGTTTGTGAACCGGTTGAAGGTGCTCGTCCCCGGACAGGTCGCCGAACTGACCGTGCTCCGGGGCGGCCGGCAGCTCGTCATCCCCGTGACGCCAAGGCTGGAGTAAGCCATGTCGGATCAAGACCCCATGTCCCGCCCCGACCCAGACCCGTTCGAGTCCATCGACGGCGACGAGGACGAGTTCGGATACGACCTCTACGACAGCTACGAGGAGGAGGGGGACCGCGGGCTGCTGCGCGTGGTCGGCGTCATCGCCGTGATCGGCGTCATCCTCGCCGCGCTGCTCCTGCCGCCCATCTCGCTGCTCGACCGCGGGGGGGACGAGGGCGACTCGACGCCCGGCATCAGCACGACGGCTCGTGACGACCTGCCGGAGCTGCCCGCCAGCCTGGCCGCGCGCAGTGCGCTCTACGACATCGCCACCACGGGCGACTTCACCGGCCCCGCGGCGCTCACCGTGCGGCTGGACCAGCAGGCCGGCGAGGGCGAGCACCTCGGCTTCTACACCTACGAGGACGGCGACTGGAGGCGCCTGGCCTCGATCTCGCTGATCGATGGCGGGAACGCCGCCCAGGGACAGGTCGACCGCGTGCCGGCGAACATCGCCGTGCTGGCCCGCACGTCGTTCGCGCGTTCGCTCGCGGTCATCGTGGCGCCGGGCGAGACACCCGACAGCGGGGCGCTCTCCGCCGCCGGTATCGTGAGCGTGCGCGCGGCCACTCCGTCCGGCGGTGAGCGCCTGGGCGGCGTCGACGTGCCGGGTGGCGCCCTGACCGCGGCCCGCGACGCCACGAGCCGTGGCGACGTCTACCTCGGCGTCTACCTTGCCGATACGTCCGACGCCGCCGCCATCGATGCGATCTTCGCCATGCCGGACATCGCCGCGAAGCACGTCGACGCGCTCATCGAGGCGGCCGATGCGGCCGGCGCCGACGGCCTGCACCTCGAGTACCTTGCGCTCGACAGCGCCCGCCGGCAGGCGTTCAGTGACTTCGTCGCCGCGCTCGCCGAAGCCGCCGGGGAGCGCGGGCTCGGGCTCGTCGTGGCCGTCCCGACGCCCTCGGGTACCGACTTCGGGGCCTACGACTGGGACGCGCTCACGGCAGCCACCGAGCTGTGGCTGATGCCGCCGACGAACCACAGCCTGTTCTACGACGAGGTCGGCGCGGCGCTCACCGCGCAGCGCGCGGCCGGCACGGACCTCGCGCGCGTCTCGCTCGTCATCGACCGCCGCTCGCGGGAACGTTCGGCCGAGGGGATCAGCTTCCTCACGCTCCACGAAGCGCTGTCGCTCGCGAGCACGGTGGAGAGCCGCGCCGGCGGGAGCGTGGGGCCGGGCGAGGTGGTCTCCGTCGCCGCCATCAACCTCGACCGCGACGCGGGGAACAGCGGCCTCTACTGGGACAACGAGGCGCGCGTCGTCACCTTCGCCTACGAGGCGCGCGGTGGCCCGCGCACGGTCTGGATCGAGAACCGCTACTCAGCCGTCTTCCGCCTGGACCTCGCCCGCCGCTACGGCCTCGGTGGTGTCGCCGTCGGCGCGGGGCACGACGACGCGGAGCTGCCCGACCTCTGGGACGTCGTCCTGGACTACGTCGGCGAGGACTCGGTGCGGCTCCTCCTGCCGCACGGGCCGTACCTCCGCCCGCAGTGGGCAGCGTCCGGCGGCCAGATCGAGGGCACGGGAGGCCTGGTGGCCTGGCGTGCGCCGCAGAGCCCGGGCCGGTACGACGTGACGCTGATCGTCTCGGACGGCGTCGTGTTCGTCGGCCAGCAGATCGCCCAGCAGGTCGCCGAGCCCGAGCCGACAGCCGCTGCCCCGTCGAGCCCGACCCCCACGCCCGAGCCGACCCCCGAGCCGACCCCCGAGCCGCCGGAGGCAACACCCGAGCCCACGCCCGAACCGACCGCCGAAACAACGCCCGAGGCGACCCCGGAGCCCACTCCAGAGCCGACGCCTGAAGCCACGCCCGAGCCGACCCCCGAGCCGACTCCGGAGGCAACACCCGAGCCCACGCCGGAGCCGACGCCGGAACCAACACCCGAGCCAACCCCGGAGCCGACTCCCGAACCCACCCCCGAGCCGACTCCGGCGCCCTCTCCGACGCCGTCGACACCGCCGGGCCCGGCCGGGAACGAGTAGGAACGCCGCATGCCGCTACGGGTCATCGGCGGTTCCGCGCGCGGCCTGCTGCTGCGCACGCCCCCGGGCAGCGAGACCCGGCCGACCTCGGCGCGCCTGCGTGAGTCGCTGTTCGGCATGCTCGAAGCCGCCGGGACGCCCTTCGACAGCGTCGTCGACCTGTACGCGGGGAGCGGCGCGCTCGGCATCGAGGCGCTCTCGCGCGGCGCGGAGCACTGCGTCTTCGTCGATTCGAGCCGCCAGGCGTGTCGTGTGATCCGCGAGAACCTGGACCGGACGCGCTTCGCCGACCGCGCCGAGGTGACGACGGCGCGCGTCGGCCGCTGGCGCGCGCCGGACGGCGCGGCCTTCAGCCTCGTGCTCGCCGACCCCCCGTACGGCGACGACGACGCCTGGACGGACATCGACCGCGCCATCTCGCGCGCCCTCGACGAGGAATCGGTAATCGCCGTCGAGCACTCCGCCCGCACCGACCCGCCGGCCACGCTCGCCGGCCGTCCGCGCTGGCGCGAGCGGCGGCAGGGCGACGGCGCGGTCGCCCTCTACCGCCGCGACCACACCCCAGCCACGCAGAGCAAGGAGAGCTGACGTGACCATCGCGATGTACCCCGGCCGCTTCGACCCGGTGACCTTCGGACACCTGGACATCGCGCGCCGCGCCTCCCAGCTCTACGAGACCGTGATCGTCGCGGTCGCCGAGAGCCGCTCCGCGCTCTTCAGCACCGAGGAGCGCGTCGCGCTCTTCGCCGAGGGGGTTGCCGACATCCCCAACGTGCGCGTGATCGCCAACCGCGGGCTCACCGTGGAGAGCGCGCGCGAGGAGGGCGCGATCGTGCTCGTGAAGGGGCTGCGCGACATCAACGACTTCACCGGCGAGATCGACCAGGCCTTCATGAACCGCAAGATGGCGCCCGATGTCGACACGACGTTCCTCATGACGTCGCTCGAGCACCTCTTCATCAGCGCATCGCGCGTCCGCGAGCTCGCCGGCTTCGGGCGTGACGTGAGCGACATGACGCCACCCCACGTGGTGGCGGCGTTGCAAGAGAAGTTCCGGAATCGATAGCAGGAGGCTCCCCATGGATCTGCTGTACCTCATCGACCGTCTCGAGGAGCAGGTGGCGCGCGCGCAGCGCATGCCCCTCGGCAACCGCGCGGTCGTCGACCGCCGCGAGTTGCTCAACACGATCGACCAGCTTCGCGTCGCGGTCCCCGCCGAGGTCCGCGAGGCGCGCGAGATCGTGGCTGAGATGGACGCCATCCGCCGCAACACCGAGGAGGAAGCGCGGCTCATGCTCGCCCGCGCCGAGGAGCAGGCCGCCGCGCTGGTCGGCGACCACAGGGTCACCCTCGCCGCCCGCGAGCGCGCCGCCGAGATCATCGCCGAGGCCGATGCACGCGCCGAGGAGCGCGACGCGGGCGCCAACGCCGAGATGGCGGGCCGGATCGAGGAGTCGCGCGTGGTTGCGCAGCAGCAGATGGCGGCCGCCGACGAGTACGCGCGCCGGCTGCTCACCAAGCTCGACGCCCAGCTCGGCTCGTTCCAGCGCTCCGTGCAGTCCGGCCTCGACCAGCTCACGGAGACGCCGCCCGAGGCGGTGATCACGCCGACCGTCACCGCCGACGAGATGGGTGACTTCCTGGCCGACGCAGCCGCCGCGCCGCGCTCGCTCGACGAAGCCGCGCGACGTGCAACCTCGGAGCCGTCAGGCGGCGGACCGATCCACTTCGTCCGCCCCGGCGGCGTGGCTACTACGCCCGCCGAGGCCGAGCCCGAGCCGCTCCCGGACGACAGGGGCGTCATCGACGACTTCGCCATGCCGCCGCTCGACGACGAGCGTCCCCAGCTCGAGGCCCTCGAGCCAGTCGCCGAGCAGGCGGTGGCCGAGTCGGAGCCCGTCGAGCCCGAGTCGACGGAGGAGCCGGACATCGTCACGCCGCGCCTCGGGACGATCGCGCAGACACCGGGGAACTGAGCCGGGCTACGGCCCCCAGACTCGGTCGAGGAAGTCCAGCAGCCAGCCGCGCACGGTCTCATGGCCGGGCTCTTCGAGGAGCTCGGTGCCGTGTGCACGGCCGGCCATGAGCAGCACGTCGTGTTCGCCCAGGTCCGCGCGCGCCGCGAGGTCGCGGAGCGACTCGGCGCCGGAGAGGTCGTCGCCGGCCGCGACCAGCGTGATCGGGGCGGCGACCTCGGCGATCACCGGCGCAGCGTCCAGCTCGGCCATCGCAGCAGGCGCCGAGAGCGCGGCCACCCCGTCCACCGCCTCACCGGCGGCCACCACGATCGCTGCCGTGCCACCCATCGATGCCCCGATGAGCACGACGCGCTCGAAGCCGCGCGCACGCGCGAACGCGAGTGCGGCGCGCGCGTCGCGGTCGGCGACGCCCGGGTCCTTCTCGCCTCCCGACGCGCCGTAGCCGCGGAAGTCGAACGTCAGCCCGTCGATGCCGCGCGCCTGCAACTCCTCGGCGAAGCCGAACCACGAGGTCTGGTCGGCGGGGTACATGTGCAGCAGGATGACGAGCCGCTCACCCGCCGCCCGGAAGTGCCGCGCGTCGAGCCGCACGCCGTCCGAGGCCTCGATGGTCTCGACGCGGGCCGCCTCGTGGTATGCGGACGTGGTCGTCTGGTCGTCGTCATTCGTGCATGACGTGAGCAGCAGGGCAAGGCCCGCGATCGCAACCAGCACCTGCGAGCGTCGCATGAGCGCCCGCGGGCTATCCCGCCACGAGGTTCATGAGGCGACCGGGGACGTAGATCACGCGGCGCGGCTCCTTGCCGCCGAGCGCGGCGGCGACGCGCTCGCTGGCCTCGGCGAGCGCGCGCACCTCGGCCTCGTCGGCGTCGGGCGCGACCTGCAGGCGGTCGCGCAGCCGTCCGTTGACCTGCACGACCAGCTCGACCGTCTCGCGCGCGGTGAGCGAGTCGTCGACGTCCGGCCACGCCTGCTCGTGGACCGAGTAGGACTGGCCCAGGCGCTCCCACAGCTCCTCGGCGAAGTGAGGGCAGATCGGCGCGAGCATGAGCGCGAAGAGGCGCAGCGCGCCGTTCCACGACTCCTCGTGCACCGCGCCCTCGTCGCGCAGCCGCGCGAGGGTGTTCGTGAGCTCCATGAGCGCGGCGACGGCGGTGTTCATCTGGAAGCGGTCGAGGTCCGTGGTCACGCGCTCCAGCGTGCGGTGCGCCTCCTGGAGCGGCGCCAGCGCGTTCGCGGCGTCGGCAGGGGCGCCTGTATCCACCTCGCCCGCGAGGAGCGACCACGCGCGTCGCAGCCAGCGCGCGACGCCGACGATGCCGTCCACGTCGTACGGCCCGCCCTGGTCCCATGGGCCGAGGAAGATCAGGTAGGCGCGGAACGCGTCGGCGCCCCAGCGCTCCACCTGGTCGTCGGGCGGGACGACGTTCCCGCGCGACTTCGACATGCGCCGCCCGTCGGGGCCGAGGATCTGGCCCTGCGCGAAGTAGCGCGTGAACGGCTCGTCGTCCGGCACCAGGCCGGCGTCGCGTGCCGCCTTGTAGAAGAAGCGCGCGTACAGCAGGTGCATCGTCGCGTGTTCGCTGCCGCCTGTGTACTGGTCCACCGGCAGCCACATGTCGGCGATCTCGCGGTCGATGGCGAAGTCGGCGTCCTGCGGGTCGGCGTAGCGCATGAAGTACCACGACGAGCACATGAACGTGTCCATTGTGTCCGTCTCACGCCGGGCCGGCTCCGTGCACTCCGGGCACGGGGTGTTCACGAACTCCTCGGAGAGCGCGAGCGGGGACTGGCCCGTCGGCAGGAACTCGACGTCGTACGGCAGCTCGATGGGGAGCTGGTCCTCGGGAACGGGGACGATGCCGCAGCTGTTGCAGTAGACGATCGGGATCGGCGCGCCCCAGTAGCGCTGGCGCGAGATCAGCCAGTCGCGGAGCCGGTACTGGACGGTGGGGCCGCCCCACCCGTTGGCCTCGAGGTGCGCCGTAATCGCCGCCTTGCCCTCCTCCGAGGGCGTCCCGTCGAACTGGCCGGAGTTCACGAGCACGCCCGGTTCGAGGTACGCCTGCGTCAGCGGTTCGCCGTCCCAGTCCTCGGGTGCGATCACGACCGGGATGGGCAGCCCGAACAGCTCGGCGAACTCGAAGTCGCGGTCGTCGTGCGCGGGCACGCCCATGACTGCGCCCGTGCCGTACGAGGCGAGCACGTAGTCGGCGACCCAGATCGGGACGCGCTCGCCGGTGAGGCGGTTGACGCAGTAGGAGCCGGTGAAGACGCCGGTCTTGTCGCGCTCCGTGGACTGCCGCTCCAGCTCCGAGGCGCGCAGCGCGGCCTGCACGTACGCCTGCACCTCCTCGCGCTGCTCGTCGGTAGTGAACTCGTCGACGAGCCGGTGCTCGGGGGCGAGCACCATGAACGTCACGCCGTGGAGCGTGTCGGGGCGCGTGGTGAAGACGCGGATCTCGTCCGTGCCGTCCGAGGTCGGCGTCTCGAGAGCGAACGACGCCTCGGCGCCCTCGGAGCGGCCGATCCAGTTACGCTGCATGAGCTTGACGTGGTCGGGCCACGCCATGTCCTCATTCGCCAGCAGCTCGTCGGCGTACTCGGTGATGCGGAAGAACCACTGCTCCATCGTGCGCTGCCCGACCAGGTCGTCGCAGCGCTCGCAGCGCCCGTCTTCGACCTGCTCGTTGGCGAGCACGGTGTTGCACTCGGGGCACCAGTTGACGGCCGCGCCGTCGCGGTAGGCCAGGCCCTGCTCGAAGAGCTTGAGGAACCACCACTGGGTCCAGCGGTAGTAGTCCGGGGCGCTCGTGTTGACCTCGCGGTCCCAGTCGAACATCGCGCCCATGCGCTTCAGCTGGCCGCGCATGCGCTCGATGTTGCCGTCGGTCCAGTCCTTCGGGTGCGTGCCGCGCGCGATGGCAGCGTTCTCGGCGGGCAGGCCGAAGGCGTCGAAGCCCATCGGGAACAGCACGTTCGCGCCGTTCATGCGGCGGAAGCGGGCGATGGTGTCCGAGGGCGCCATCGCGAACCAGTGGCCGATGTGCAGGTCGCCCGAGGTGTAGGGCAGCATCGTGAGGTGGTACCAGTTGTCCCGGCCCTCCATCTGGTCGGGCGTGCGGTAGAGGCCTGTCTCGGCCCAGCGCTGCTGCCACCACGCCTCGACGGCGAGGGGGTCGTAGCGGTCGTCCGCGTCGCGTCCGTCGCCGGATGCCTCGGAGGGTGCCTGCTCCTGGGTCGTCATGGGTGCTGCCCGGTTCCCGTCACGCCGGCCCGCCCGGCGGCGCGTCTCCGTTCGATCGTACGAACGCTCGCACGACCGTCAACCGCGCACGCCCCGGGCGCGCGCGGGCGTGCTCCTGGCCCGCTACAGCGCCACGAGGATCAGCACCACCAGCAGCGGCACTCCCGCCGAGACCAGCAGCAGCAGCCGTCGCGCGTGGGCCAGCCGCTCGTGCGGCTCGCGAGCCGCAAGCGCCACCCGCATCTGCCACAGCGTGAGCAGCACGTAGACGACGAAGAGCGCGACCAGGGCCTGTATGAGCATACCGCTGCCATGCTACGGCACGATCCGCAGTACCGGCCCCTCGAACGTCAGCAGGTACACCTCGCCGTCCGCGTCCGTGCCGAAGGAGGAGACGCGGCCGGGAGCCACGGCAACCTCGACGACCTCGCCGCCGTCGGGGGGCAGCACCCACAGCCGGCCGCTGCAGAAGTCGCTGAACAGGTAGTGCCCGGCGATTTCCGGAACTGCCTCGCCCCGGTACACGACACCGCCTGTCACCGAGCAGCCGAGGCCGTGCGTGTACTCCGCCACGGGCAGTACCGTGCCCTCGCGCTCACAGCCCTCCGAGGGCTGGAAGCAACGCGTGCCCTCCAGGCGGTTCCAGCCGTAGTTGCCGCCCCGCTCGATGCGGTCTATCTCCTCGATCTCGCGCTGCCCCACGTCGGCGGCCCACAGCGCGCCGGTCTCCGGGTCGAACTCCATGCGCCACGGGTTGCGCAGCCCGTAGGCCCAGATCTCGGCCCGTGCGCCCTCGACGCCCACGAACGGGTTGTCGGCCGGGATCGCGTACGGCGCGGCGCTCGAGGCGTCCCGGACGTCGATGCGGATGATGCTGCCGAGCAGCGTCGCGAGGTTCTGGCCGTGACCCCTCGGGTCGCCGCCGGAGCCGCCGTCGCCGAAGCCGAGGTAGAGCATCCCGTCCCACCCGAAGCGCACCGCGCCGCCATTGTGGTTCGAGTACGGCTGCTCCACCTCGATGATCACGAGTTCCGAGCCCTCCTCCACCCGCAGCGGGGCGTCGGGGGCGGCCGTGAAGCGGGACAGCCGCGTCATGGCAGGCGATCCCAGCACCGAGTAGTAGACCCACAGGTGCCCCGTCTCCCCGAACCGGGGGTCGAGGGCGACGCTGAGCAGCCCCTCCTCGTTACCGAACCTGCTGACCCGTTCGCTGATGTCGAGCAGCTCGACAGCCTCGTCGCCGTCGGGGTGCAGCACGAGGACGTACCCGTCCTGCTCGGCCACGAACATCCCGGGGCCGGCCCCGGGCTCCGGCCCGACCGGGTACGCGCCGATCTCGACCGGCCGGTTGAACTCACGCCCGCCGAACGCCTCGGCGAAGCTCACGGTGAGCGGCGGGACGGTCGGTGTCGGTGTGGCGGTAGCCGGAGCGGGCGTGACCGTTGGCGTGGCCGTCGAGGGGGTGACCGTCGGCGGGGGCGTCGCGGTCGCGACGGGCGGGGGCTCCGTCGGCGTGGGCACGCGGACCGGGGCGCCCGCCTCGTCGCCCCCGGTACAGGCGGTCGCCGCGAGCACGACCGCGCCGAGCAGCGCGAGCGCGAGGAGCGTGCGGACGCGTCGGAGGCGGGTCATGCGGTGGTTCCCGGGAACTCGATGGGACGGCAGCGCGGCGAGGGTAGCACCCGCGGACGGGGCGGGCGCCGCTACTCCTCGACGGGCTCGACGCGCAGGTCGGGCAGCCACTCCAGCCACGACGGCAGGTACCAGTTGCGCCCGCCCAGTAGCTCCATGCTCGCCGGCACGAGCACGGACCGCACGAGTGTGGCGTCGAGGAGCACCGCGACGGCGAGGCCGAAGCCCACCTGCTGGTTGATGATCGTCTGGCCGGACGCGAACGCGCCGAAGACCGCGACCATGATCAGCGCGGCGCCGGTGATCATGCCCGCCGTCTCGCGCAGCCCGTACGTGACCGCCTCGGCGTTGTCGCCGGTCTGGTCGAAGCGCTCGCGCACGCGGCTGAGCAGGAACACGTGGTAGTCCATGGAGAGCCCGAAGAGCACAGTGAACAGGAACAGCGGGATCCACACGTCGATCACGTCGGCGTGCTGGAACCCGAACAGGTCCGTGGCGACGCCCTTCTGGAACACCAGCACGAGGATCCCGTAGGCCGCGCCCACCGAGAGCAGGTTCATGAACACCGCCTTGAGCGGGATCACGATCGAGCGGAACACCAGCATCAGCACGATGAAGCTGAAGCCGAGCACGAACGCGAACACGATCGGCGTGTAGCGGTCGGTGATCGAGAAGACGTCGCTCGCGACGGAGCTGATGCCGCCGACCGTGACCGTCGCGGGGGCGCCGTCGAACGCCGCGGGCACGAGCTCGTCGCGGATGGTGTTCACCGCCGCCACGGTGCCGGGGCTGCTCGGCTCACCGGGGAGGATCACGCTCATCAGCGCGAGGTCGCCCGCCGGGTTTACCTCCACGACCGGCAGTGCGGGCGAGACCGAGGCGAGCGACGCGACGAAGCGCTCGACCGCGGCCTGCAGCTGCGGGTCCGTCGGGTCGCCGTCGATGACGACCTCGACGGGATTGGCCACGCCGAAGGAGAGCGTGGGGTTGGCCTCCAGCACCTCGAAGGCCGCGCGCGTGCGCGCACCCTCGGGGAGCTTGTCGACGCCGTTCAGGCCGGTCTGGATGTCGAAGTAGAAGAGCGTCGCGATCACCATCGGGATCCCGACGGCGAGGAGGCCAATCACGGGGAAGCGCGTCACGAGCGCCGTCGTGACGTCCCAGAAGCCGTGGCCCGAGTGCTCCCCGGAGCCCGCGCTCTCGATGCGGCCCCGGCCGAAGAACGGGATCGCGAGCCGGTTCACGTTCGGCCCGAGGAGCATGAGCACTGCCGGCAGCAGCGTCAGCGTGGCCGCCAGCTCGACCAGCACCACCAGCACCGCGCCGAGGCCGAGTGAGCGGAAGAACCCCATCGGCACGATGAACAGCCCGAGCAGCGCGATTACCACCGTGAGGCCGCTGAACAGCACCGTGCGGCCCGCTGTCGCGCCTGTGCGCTCGACGGCATCGGCGACGAGGAGGCCTCGGCCCATCTCGTCGCGGAAGCGCGAGATCATGATCAGCGAGTAGTCGATGCCGACCGCGAGGCCGATCATCGTGATCATCAGCGTGACGAAGAAGACCAGCTCGTAGACCTGCCCGAT
>CAZMCK010000031.1:0-26204 GCA_964565075.1 uncultured Dehalococcoidaceae bacterium | reverse complement strand
GGCGTCGCTGGCGGGGGGCGACCCCGCGCAGGCGCTGCGCGACCTGCTGGACCGCATGGAGGCGGACGAGGGGCTCTCGGGGCCGGAGCGCGCCGCCGCGAGCCTCGCGTGCCGCTCCTCGGTGCGGGCGGGCGACCGCCTGGCCCTGGAGCAGCAACGCGAGCTGCTGCGGCAGCTCGAGGCGTGCGAGCACCCGCAGACCTGCCCGCACGGGCGGCCGACGCTGCTGCGACTGAGCAGTGACCAGGTGCGGCGAAGCTTCGGGCGGCGCTAGACTGTGTCCATGGTTCGTCGTGTCACGGTCCCCTGCTCACGCGCCCGCCCGCTGCGGGCGGGGCTGCTGCTCACGCTCGGCGCCCTCGTGCTCACCGGCTGCCTCCGCGTCCAGTTAACGTTCACGGTGCACGACGACGGCTCCGGCGTGGTCAGCACGCTGTTCGCGGTCGAGGAGACGCTGCTGGCGCTCACGGGCGAGTCCGCCGACGACATCCTCGGCGACGCAGGCGACCTGCCGGCCGGCGCGGTCGTCGAGGTGTACGAGGAGGACGGGTTCGTCGGGCGGTTCGTCACCGTCTCCGTCCCCGACATGACGCGCGCCGCGGAGTTCATGGGGGGCGTGGACGCGGCGGCGGATTCCGCCGACGAGCTTTCGTTCGTGCGCGAGGGCGAGGGCTGGCGCTTCACGATGGCCATCCCGTCCGGCGAGGAGCTTGCCGGAGACGGCGGCGAGATGGACCTCGCCGGCGCGCTCGGTGACGACGCCTTCTTCCGCGTGCGCGTCGCGCTGCCCGGCGAGGTGGTCGAACATAACGCCGACCGCGTCGAGGGCGGCGTGCTGGTCTGGGAGATCGACTGGACGAGCAACGAGCCGCGCATGCTCAGCGCGGTCAGCCAGCCCGGCTCCGGCGGCGGGATGGACTTCGGCCTCGCCGTCGTGCTGGGGGGCGTGGCCGTCCTGGCTGCGTTCGGCTTCTTCGCGTTCCGCTCGCGTCCCTCGTCCTGATCGCGACTGGCCGGCGACGCTAGAACAGCTCGGGCAGGCCCTCGCGCTGCTCCCGCCACGCCAGCAGCTTCGCGACCGCGCGGGCGGCGCGCTCGACGGTGGGGAAGACGCCGAGGCCGTGCGCGTAGGCGTCGGCCAGCACGTCGTCGTCGATCTGCTCCGAGGAGCCCGTGCGGGCGCGCCTGAGCGCGACGACCGGGTGGTGGCTCGCCTCCTGGAGCTCGACCAGCTGCTCGATCGCCTGGCGGTCGCGGCGGCGGCGCCGCTCGGCGCGCTCCCGGGCGTAGTCCGGGTCCTCCTGCTCCTCCTGCGAGAGCGGCGCGAAGTCCGGCGGGCCGCCGGCCATCACGAGCAGGACGTCGAGGTCGCGCGCGTGCGCGCCGATCTCGAGCAGCGTGCGGTACGCGCCCGCGCGGTCGTCGCCGAGGTGCGATGCGTCGATCGGGTTGCGGATCGAGTTCCCCGCCACCGGCATGAGCTCGCGCAGGCGCGCCGTCGTCTCCTCGTCGAGCGGCGGCAGGTCGAGGCCTGCCTTCGCGATGGCGTCGGCGGCGAGCACGGAGAAGCCGCCTCCGCCGCCGAGCAGCAGCGCGCGCCCGCCGCGCACGAGGCGCGTGTTGGTGGTGACGCCGATCAGGAGGTCGTGCAGCTCCTCCATCGACTCGGCGAGGACCGCGCCAGCCTGGCGGCACATCGCCTCGAAGACCTCGCGCGACCCGGCGAGCGAGCCGGTGTGGGAGTTGGCGGCGCGCCCGCCGGCGTCCGTCATCCCGCCCTTGAGCACGATCGTCGGCTTCACGCGGGCGCAGCGCCGGAGCGCCTCGAAGGTCGCGCGGCCGCGCGCCGAGCTCTCGAGGTAGGCGACCACGTACTCGGACTCGGGGTCGGCGGCGGCGTAGTCGAAGAGGTCGGCGGCGTCGACGTCCTCGCCGTTGCCGAAGGAGACGCCGCGCGAGAAGCGCACGCCGCGGCGCGCCAGGCCGTGGACGATGTCCATCGAGTTGCCGCCGGACTGCGAGATCACCATCACGTTGCCGGGCTCGGTCGGGAAGTCGCCCTGGAAGGTGATGCGCTCGGACGGGACGTAGAGACCCATGCAGTTCGGGCCGAAGACGCGGATGCCGGCCGCCGTGGCGCGGCCGATGATCTCGCGCTGCTGGCGGACCAGCTCCGGGTCGCCGATCTCGGCGAAGCCCGCGGTGTAGAAGTGGATCGAGCGCACGCCCTTCGCGATTGAGTCCTCGACGAGCTGCGGCGCGATCGACGCAGGGACCGACGAGATGACGTGGTCGACGGGTCCCTCGATGTCGCGCACCGAGGCGTAGGCGGGGAGCCCGGCGATGGTGTCGGCGTTGGGGTTGACGGGGTAGAGGGGGCGCGACTCGTGGTAGCCGTGGTCCATGAGCGAGGCGAGGAAGCCGCTGCGGCGCCGCCCGCTGTTGTCGCGCGGCACCCCGGCGATGGCGATCGAGCGCGGGTGGAAGATCGGCTCCAACGGGTGCTCGTGCGCGGTCACGTCGCTCATCGTCTGTTCCTCGATGCGGGGATACCCCGCTGGTTTCCTCGATGCGGGGATACCCCGCTGGTTTCCTCGATGCCGTACGAGTTGGGTGATGCGCCGCACGGGCGGCACAATGCCCGATTCTACCGGCCCGCCCGCCAGCGGCCAGCGTCAGGCGCGGGCGGCCCGCGGGAGGGGCGCGTCGGGGATGCGGTAGACCGGCCAGCCGAGGTCGTCGCGGCGCGGCTCGCCGCCGGGCGGCGTGAGCGTGCGCAGCGTGCGCGCGCTCCACGTCGAGGCTTCGGGCGGCGGCTGCTCGACCGCGATTCCGACCGCCGGGAGGTGGCAGACCGGCGCGTGGAAGCCCGCCGCGACGCGGTCGTCGTCGGCGGTCAGGTCGAGCAGGTGGCGTCGCGCGAGGGCGACCTCGGCGCGCAGGCGGCGGGGCAGCCAGCGACGGGCGAGGCGGCGCAGCAGCCCCACTGGTGATGCGCTCCGAGGAATCGTGGTCGCCTGCGTGAGTCCGGGTCGTGGCATCCGATCGGCGCCCTCGCGCGTATTGTCCAGTGAGCGCGATATTGCCGGGACTGTCGCACCCGCGGCCGCGCGCGGTGGGATGAGGGCTACGAGTGCGAGCGTGGGCTGCAGCTCTGTCGTCGGTGCTTGTCCTCGCCGTTGCGGGCGTCGCGTGCGAGCGCGGCGAGGACGCGACGCCAGACGTGACATCGACAGCGTCGCCGGCACCATCACCGCCCGCGGCGAGTACGATCGTTCCTGCGCCCACCGGTACGCCGGCCACGGCGAGGCAGACGCCGACCGCGACGCCGAGCCTCACCGCCACCGCGTCGCCGACCATCACGCCGTCGCCGACCGCGACGCCCACGCCCGCTGCGACTGCGACGCCCACTCCCACCTCGACGCCCGTACCCACCGCGACACCGGTCGGGTACGGACCGTTCGTGCGGGACGAGGATCGCGGCCCCTCGCCGCTCGACGTGCCGCCCGGCCGTTACACGGCGATCAGCGTCGGCGCCGCGCATGCGTGCGCGATCACCGAGGACGCCGAGGTGGTGTGCTGGGGCGACAACAGCGGGGGGCAGACGGACGCTCCGTCGGGGCGCCACACGGTGGTCGATGCGGGGAGTGACCACACATGTGCACTCTCGGACACGGCGGACATCGTGTGCTGGGGCGCGGCTTCAGATGGCCTTCCGGCTGCGCGGCCGGGCCCGTACATGTCCATCGGGGGCGGAGCCTGCGGACTACGGACGACTGGTGAGGCCGTGTGCTGGGGACTCATCGCGTACGGTGGCGCCGACCAGGTCCCGGCGCTCCGCTACACCGCCATCGACGCGAGCCCCGCGCACGGCTGTGGGCTGACGGTCGAAGGGTCCGTGGTGTGCTGGGGGGACTTCCGCGAGCAGGGCGCGCACGAGGTGCCGCCCGGCGTGTACTCGGCGGTGAGCGTGGGAGCCGTCTGGACCTCGGGATACCGCACGAGTAGCTGCGCGCTGACAGATGCGGGCGCCATCGCGTGCTGGGACGAGGCGGCCGTGATACCGAACGAGATCGCAGCCGGTCCGTACATCGCGCTCGATGTGGGCGGCGCTCACGGCTGCGCCATCACGCGGGATGGCGAGGCAGTGTGCTGGGGCGGTGACCGGGAGCGCCTCGTGCCTCCAGACCCCGCGCCTGCGCAGTACACGAGCGTGAGCGTCGGCTACAGCTACGCATGCGCGCTCACTGCGTCCGCCGAAGCGGTGTGCTGGGGCGCGGTACCGAAGAAGACGCTTGCACCCGGGGATCTCGCTTCCCGACGACACGTCGGGGTCAGCGACGGCACGTTCCACACCTGTGCGCTGGATGAGCACGGAGTGGCGACCTGCTGGGGATGGGACCACAGCCAGCAGGCGACTGTGCCGCCGGGCCGCTACACGGCAATCAGCTCTGGCGAAGAACATTCCTGTGCACTCTCCGGCAGCGGCGAAGCGGTCTGCTGGGGAGCCGACTGGTGGGGGCAGGCCAACGCCCCGGCGGGTCGCTATGCCGATCAGCGCCGGGAGCTGGAACACTTGCGCGCTCAGCGCCGTCGGCGAGGTCGTGTGCTGGGGGCACGCCCGCCACGGGCGGCTCGACGTGCCGTCCGGCCGTCACCTGGCGATCAGTGCGGGCGCGGGGTACGCATGTGCGCTCACCGAGCAGGGCGAGGCGGTGTGCTGGGGCTCGCCTGTGTGGTGGGACTACGGCCAGACGGAGCCGCCGCCCGGTAGCTACACCGCGCTCAGCGCCGGCTACGGGACCACATGCGCCCTGGCCGAGGGCGGGGAGGCCGTCTGCTGGGGCGACGACCGCTACGGCCAACTCGAAGTGCCCGACGGCCAGTACATCGCCATCGACACGGGGTTCGGCTACGTATGTGCAGTGACCGAGCAGGGCGAGGCGGTGTGCTGGGGCTCGCCTGCGTGGTGGGACTACGGCCAGACGGACCCGCCTCCCGGTCGCTACATCTCGATCAGCGCCAGCGAGTCCCGCACCTGCGCCGTCACGGTGGACGGCGAGGTGGTGTGATGGGGCGACATTGAGTACCTCGACCACCCGCGCCGAGGCTGACGCCGCCCGCCGGGCGGCCCGCCGCTACCGGCCGTGGAAGACCGGGGTGCGCTTCTCGGCGAACGCCTGGGCCGCCTCGCGCGTGTCGTCCAGCGCCATGAGCTCGTCGCGGCCGCGCGCGAACGCGACCTCGGACTGGTAGTACGAGGGCTCGGGCCGCGCCATCGCGAGCTGGCGTTTCGTGACCTGCACGTGGCGTGGCGGCAGCGCGGCGATCTCCTGCGCGATCTCGCGCGCCAGCGTCATCACCTGGTCGCTCGGCACCACGTGGTTGAGGAGCCCGGCGTCGAAGGCCTGCTGCGCGGAGATCTGGTGGCCGCGCAGCACGATCTCCGAGCCGACGAGCCACGGGATGTTCATCTTCAGCGGGATGAACGCCGGACCGATGATGCCCGTCGGGATCTCCGACATCGCGAACCGCGCGTCGTCGGCCGCGATCACGATGTCGGAGCCGCAGGCCATGAACCAGCCCTGGCCCCACGCGCCGCCGCGCACCGCGGCGATGATCGGCTTGTCGGTGTCCGGCACGCCGAAGTAGTTGAGGCTCGCGGCGGCCGCCGAGGGTGGCGGAGGCAACGTGCTGCCGCGCTCGGCCTGCTCGCGGATGTCGCGGCCCGCGCAGAAGATGCGGCCCTCGCCGGTGAGGATGATGACGCGCACGTTGTCGTCGGCCACCGCCTCCGCCCACGCGCCGGTCATGTCCTCGCGCATCTGCGAGCCGTAGGCGTTGAGCCGCTCCGGGCGGTTCATCGCGATCGTCGCGACATGGCCCTCCACGGTGTAGTTGACGAACTCTGCTTCGTAGGCCATCTCGACGCTCCTTCGGTGCTCTTCGCGCGCACGCTACCCCAGCGCGCAGCCGCCCATCAATCAGGCGCCCATCAATCCGATGTGACCTCGGCGGCCGCGCGCTATGCTCCCCGCGCCACCCCGGGACAGCACCACCGAACGGAGGCCGCGATGGCGCCCCACAACGTACTCGTCGAGAAGCACGTGACCGTACCGATGCGCGACGGCGTCGAGACCTACGGCGACCTCTACCGGCCCGCCGACGGCGCGCCCGCGTCGGGCATCGTCAGCCGCACGCCGTACGACAAGGAGGGCTTCGGCGGCCTGCGCTCGATGCCGCTGCCGCTCAAGCTCGCCGAGGGCGGCTACGCCGTGCTGGTCACGGACACGCGTGGGCGCTTCTCCTCGCAGGGCGAGTTCCACCCGTTCGTGCACGAGGGCGCCGACGGCTACGACACCGTCGAGTGGCTCGCGGCGCAGGACTTCTGCAACGGGGACGTCGGTATCTTCGGCGCCTCGTACTTCGGCGCGACGACGATGCTGGCGACGCGCGAGCGCCCGCCCTCGCTGCGTTGCGCGGCCTCGATCATCACTGCGAGCGACTACTACGACGACTGGACGCACTACGGCGGCGCGTTCCAGCTCGGCTTCAGCGCCTCGTGGGGCATCGGGCTCGCCGCGGCGCAGCTGCTGCGCCCCGACCACGGCCTCAGCGACGAGGCCCGCGCCGAGCTGCTGGCCGCGGCTGCCGACCCCGGCGCGGCGATGGCGCACCGCCCGCTCGTCGAGATGCCCGGGCTCTCGGCGCCCGGCGTCGCGCCGTGGTGGGCCGAGTGGCTGGAGCACGACACGCTCGACGACTTCTGGGACGGCCTGCGGCTCTCGCGCGAGTACGCGGACTTCGAGGTGCCCGTCATGCACGTCGGCGGGTGGTTCGACCTCTTCGCGATCGGGACGATCCGCAACTTCGTCGGGCTCCACGCGCTGGGCAAGACGCCGCAGCGGCTGTGGATGGGGCCGTGGTCGCACACGGCCTACGAGCGCTACCACGGCGAGATGGACTTCGGCCCGACCGGTCCGGCGCTCTTCTCCGGGGTGGTCGAGGCGTACAAGCGCTTCTTCGACCAGCACCTGATGGGCGTCGACGCTCCCGAGCACGACCCGGCCGTGTGCTACTTCCTCATGGGCGCCAACGAGTGGCGCGACGCCGACGCGTGGCCGCCGCCGGAGGCGCGCGAGCTGCGCCTGCACCTGCGCTCGGGCGGCGCCGCGAACAGCTCGCGCGGCGACGGCGCGCTCACCGAGGCCGCTCCCGATGCCGGCGAGGTCGCCGACCGCTACGTCTACGACCCCGCGCGCCCCGTGCCGACCGAGGGCGGCTGCCTGCTGCAGCTCCCCGTCGGCCAGCCCGGCCCGCGCGACCAGCGCACGGTCGAGATGCGCGACGACGTGCTGTGCTACACGGGCGAGCTGCTGTCGGAGCCCCTCGACGTGGCCGGCCCGGTGGTCGTCGAGCTGTGGGCGGTGACCGACGCGCCCGACACGGACTGGACCGCGAAGCTCGTCGACGTGCACCCGGACGGGACGGCGATGGGGCTGTGCGACGGCATCCGCCGCGCGAGCTTCCGCGACTCGCTCTCCGAGCCCTCGCCGGTGACGCCGGGCGAGCCGACACGCTACGAGGTCGAGCTGTCGAGCATCGCCCACCGCTTCGCGGCGGGGCACCGCCTGCGCGTCGAGGTGTCGAGTTCGAACTACCCGCGCTTCGACGTGAACCCGAACACGGGCGAGCCGGCGTGGAGCGCCGTGGAGACGCGGCCCGCGGTGCAGCAGGTGCTGCACGACGCCGATCACCCCTCGGCGCTCGCGGTGTGGGTGCTGCCGACCGGAAGTTAATGGGCCGGACACAGCGGTAGTCGCTCTATCCGCTACAATGCCGCGAACGCATCGAAGCACACACGAAGGAGTGCACCGGCATGGTCGCTACGGACAGGCCGTACAAGGTCATCGGCACACGCCCCGTTCGCCCCGACGGCGCTGACAAGGTCACGGGTCGCGCCGAGTACGGCGCGGACGTCAAGTTCCCGCGCATGGCGTATGGGCGCATGCTGCGCAGCCCGATCGCGCACGGCTACATCAAGAGCATCGACACCTCGAAGGCCGAGGCGCTGCCGGGCGTGCTCGCGGTGGTGACCGGGAAGGACCTCCCGGACCCCGGTGAGCGCGTCGTCCCGACGATCCGCGGGCTCACGCCGCTGAAGTGGATCCGCGGCGCCATCATCGCCATCGACAAGGTGCTCTACCGCGGCCACCCCGTCGCCGCCGTCGCCGCCACCGACCAGCACATCGCCGAGGACGCCCTCGACCTCATCGAGGTCGAGTACGACGAGCTGCCCCCGGTCCTGGACGTGCAGGAGGCGATGACCGAGGCGGCGCCGGTGCTGCACGACGACATGCGCACCGAGGAGCTGATCACCGTGGTCATGGGCGCGGCCGGCGAGACCACCATGGACCGGCCCACCAACGTCGCGAAGCACGTCGAGCTCTCCATTGGTGACGTCGACGCCGCCTTCGCCGAGGCCGACGTGGTCGTCGAGGGTGAGTTCAGTACGACGATGGCCCACCAGGGCTACATCGAGCCGCACGTCTCGACGGCGCTGTGGAACCGCGACGGCGAGCTGATCGTCTGGACGACCACGCAGGGCGCCTTCGGTATCCGCGACCTGCTGGCCGACATGCTCGAGCTGCCGGTGTCGCGCATCAAGGTCATCCCGACCGAGATCGGCGGCGGCTTCGGCGGCAAGACCAAGCTCTACCTGGAGCCGGTCGCCGCGCTGCTCTCGCAGAAGCTGCGCCGCCCGGTCAAGGTCAACATGACCCGCACCGAGGTGATGGAGGCCAGTGGCCCCACCTCCGGCACGTACTCGCGCGCCCGCATCGCGGCGAAGGCGGACGGCACCATCACGGCCCTCGACGGCAGCTTCGCCTACGAGGCCGGCGCCTACCCCGGCTCGCCCTACGTCGCCGGCGCGCGCTGCGCGTTCGGCCCCTACGACGTGCCGAACCAGCACGTCGAGGCCTGGGACGTGGTGCTCAACAAGCCGCAGGTCGCCGCCTACCGCGCACCCGGCGCCCCCGCGTCGGAGTTCGCCGTCGAGTCCCTCATCGACCAACTCGCCGAGCGGCTCGAGATGGACCCGATGGACCTGCGCGCCATGAACGCCTCCAAGGAGGGCACGCGCCGCGTCGACGGCGCCGCCTTCGGCGTCGTCGGCAACGAGGAGGTCATCGAGGCCATCAAGCAGAGCGACCACTACCGCTCCGAGCTGCAGGGTGAGAACCGCGGCCGCGGCGTGGCGATGGGCTTCTGGTTCAACGGCGGCAACGAGTCCGCGGCGTACGCCAACGTCAACGCCGACGGCACCGTCAGCCTCGTGATCGGCTCCGTCGACATCGGCGGCCAGCGCGCCTCGATGGCGATGACGCACGCCGAGTCGCTGGGCATCCCGTACGAGGACGTGAAGCCGGCAATCGTCGACACCGACTCGATCGGCTGGACCGGGACGACCGGCGGCAGCCGCACGACCTTTGCCACCGGCTGGGCCGTGCACGACGCCGCGCTCGACATCCGCTCCCAGCTCGAGGAGCGGGCGGCGATGATCTGGGAGGTCGACCGCGACACGGTCACCTACGGCGACGACGCGGTCATCCGCGGCCCCGCCGACGAGGACGGCAACGAGCGCAGCTTCACCTTCAAGGAGATCGCCGCGCAGCTGTCCGCGACCGGCGGGCTGGTGCAGGGCAAGGCGAGCGCCAAGCCGACGACCGTCGGCCCGGCCTTCGCCGGCAACATCGTCGACGTCGAGGTGGACCCGGAGACCGGAAAGGTCGAGATCCTCCGCTACACGGCGGTGCAGGACGTCGGCACGGCGGTGCACCCGTCGTACGTCGAGAGCCAGATCCAGGGCGGCGTCGCCCAGGGCATCGGCATGGCGCTGACCGAGGAGTACGTCTTCGACGACACCGGTCGCATGGAGAACTCGAGCCTGCTCGACTACCGCATGCCGACCGCGCTCGACCTGCCGATGATCGACTGCATCCTGGTCGAGAAGGAGAACCCCGGTCACCCGTACGGCGTGCGCGGGGTGGGCGAGGTGCCGATCATCCCGCCGCTTGCCGCGGTTGCCAACGCCATCAAGGACGCGGTGGGTGTGCGCATGAACCACCTGCCGGCGAGCCCCGGCGTCATCCTCGACGAGCTGCACCCGGACGAGGGCTAGGCCCTCGTCCGGCGCGGCCCGGGTGAGCGCATCGCCCGAGCCGTAGCCGGTCCTGGCGAACACTCCGGACCCCGGGGTCCCCGCGATCCTGGGGTTCGCTATTGATCGCGGGCGGAGTGCAGCGGGGCCACCGGGGACATAATGTCTTATGAACGGACGGCGCTCGGTTTCATCGAGGTGGTCCGGGCGCTTGTCGACTCGGGTGCCGCTCGCATCAAGGTGCAAAGAAGGCGGGGTCGGCCGGCGCCACTCATCCGGCCGACCCCGCAGAGGTAACAACGCGCAGACACCATAACAGGTTACCGTTCGGACGTAATCCGGTGTCACTCCACATAACGTGCATTCCAGTTATGGCACGACGCCCTCGATCTGCCGGGGCAGCGGCAGCCCTCCGGCGGCGCGCGGCAGCTTCCGCTCAACGAATCGGGCGCGGAGACTGAATGGAGCGGGGCCAGAACGGAGCGGGAGTGGGCATGCGGGTGCTGCGGAGAGTCGTGCGGGCTTCGACGTGGACGGCGGTGCTGGTCCTGCTGGCGGCCTCGGTCACGGCGTGTTCATCGGGGAGCGGCAGCGGAACAGGCGGGGCGACGGCAACCCCGGCGCCGGCGAGGACCCTCGACGGCGAGGCGCCCGTGGTCACGCTCAAGCTCGACATGCGCGACATCGCGTACAGCGCCGAGGAGCTACGCGCGCCGGCCGGCTCGGTCTTCGCCATCGAGTTCCGCAACCGCGGCGTGATCGAGCACGACTTCACGATCGACACGTTCGCCGGACAGGCGTCCGAGGAGGCCGGTGGCGACCCGGCGCAGTACGACGTGCACGTGCTGCTCGACCGGGGCGAGGAGGCGACGCTGCTCCTCAAGGCGCCGACGCCCGGCTCGATCGTCTTCTGGTGCACCATCCCCGGTCACCGCGAGGTCGGCATGGAGGGCGTGCTCATCATCGAGTAGCGCCCGTTCGTAACCCTGTGCACGACCGAACCTGACCCGGCAGTTGCGCCCGGCACCGGCTCGATCCCGTGTGATAAGCTCCCGCCCACAGCGCTAATTCTGGAAGGTGGGGAATATGGAAATTCTTACGCAGGAAGGTTACGGATTCCTTTCGCGATGGGCGCACTTCCTCGCCGGGATCACCTGGATCGGCCTGCTCTACTACTTCAACTTCGTGCAGGTGCCCGCCTTCGCGGAGATGACGCCGGACGGCCGGTCCGAGGCAATGCGTCGCGTCACCTGGCGCGCGCTCTGGTGGTTCCGCTGGGGCGCGATGTTCACGGTGCTCACGGGCCTCCTGATCCTCGCCTTCAACGAGCAGCTCACCCGTGACTACTTCAGCACGGTGCAGGGCACGGCGATCGCCGGCGGCGGCATCCTCGGCATCATCATGTTCAGCAACGTCTGGCTCGTGATCTGGCCCGCGCAGCAGGTCGCCATCGGCTCGGCCGTCACGGTCGCCGAGGGCGGCGAGGCGGACCCGGCAGCGCCGGCGGCTGCCCGTCGCGCGGCGCTGGCGTCGCGCACCAACACGCTGCTCTCGATCCCGATGCTGCTCTTCATGGGCGGCACCTCCCACCTGTTCGGCTCGAGCCACTTCGCGGGGGACCTCGCGAACGACGCGCTCGCCTCGTACTGGGTGATCTTCGTGGTCATCGTCGGGGCCATCGAGCTCAACGCGCTGGGCTGGCCGTTCGGCCACGGGGCGGGGCACTGGTCCAAGGCGCCGTACGACACGATCCGGGGCGTGCTCATCTCGGGCTTCGTCCTGACGGCCGTGCTCTACGGGGTCTTCGAGCTCCTGTTCCAGGCATAGCCGGCGCGGCACGGGTAGCAGGCAGCACAACTCACGACGTCGCTCGCGGAAGCGGGTGACGTCGTCGTGCTGCTTGCCACCTGGAACGTCAACTCCATCCGCGCGCGGCTCCCGCGCGTGATCGAGTTCCTCGACGTCCACGCGCCCGACGCCGTCTGCCTGCAGGAGACCAAGGTCGCGCCCGAGACGTTCCCGCACGACGAGCTTGCCGCCGCCGGCTACCACGCCGCCGACCACTCGGCCGGACAGTGGGCCGGCGTCGCCGTGCTCGCCCGTAACGACGCAGCGCTCGAAGAGGTCTCGACGGAGTTGCCGGGCAACCCGCTGCCGGAGGAGGCGCGCTGGGTCGAGGCGACGCTGAACGGCGTCCGCGTCGCCAGCGTCTACGTCGTCAACGGCCGGGCGCTCGACGACCCGATGTACGAGGCGAAGCTCGCGTTCCTCGACGCGATGGCCGCGCGGGCCCGCGCGCTCGCCGGGCAGCCGCTCGCCATTGCCGGCGACTTCAACATCGCCCCCGCCGACATGGACGTGTACGACCCCGAGGCGTTCGAGGGCGCGACCCACGTCAGCGAGCCGGAGCGCTCGCGGCTGCGCACGATCCTGGACGCGGGACTCGCCGACGCCTTCCGCGTGGTCGAGCCGGACCTGGTGCAGCACACGTGGTGGGACTACCGCGGCGGCAACTTCCACCGCGGCCTCGGCCTGCGCATCGACCTCGCGCTGGTGAGCGCGGACCTCGCATCGAGGCTGCGTGCGGCGGGGTTCGACCGCGACTTCCGCAAGGGCAAGAAGCCCTCGGACCACGCGCCTGTCCTGTTCGACTTCGCGGAGTAGGCCGCGCGGTTCCTTAAGCGCGGCGCGCTCGTGCGCGACGGGCATAGCTCGTACTGGCCCGCTATCCTGCACCTCACGAACACGACACATCGACGGAGGTGGGCGATGACGACGGCAGTCGAGTCAGTGGTGGAGGTCGAGGCGCGCGAGGGCGGCGTGGCCGTGGTGCGGATGAACCGGCCGGAGCGGCTCAACGCGCTCAACCCCGACCTCATCCAGCAGCTCAACGCGTACTTCGCCGACTTCAAGCGCGGCTCCTACGACACCCGCGCCATCGTCTTCACCGGCGCCGGCCGCGCCTTCTGCGCGGGCGGGGACTTCTCGCCGAAGGACCCGGACGCCCTCCCCGACCCGTGGCGGCGCGGCCACCCCGAGGAAGAAGTGGTCAGCTTCATGCGCGACTGCGACGCGCCCATCATCGGCGCCATCAACGGCTACGCGATGGGCGGCGGCTTCTCGCTCGCGCTCGCGTGCGACCTCCGCATCGCCGCCGACAACGCGGTCTTCCAGGCCGCGCAGATGAAGCGCGGTATCGTGCCTGAGTACGGCCTCAGCTACTTCCTGCAGGAGCAGGTCGGCCGTCAGCGCGCGCTCGAGATCATCTTCACCGCGCGTCGCCTCGACGCGCAGGAGGCACACGACCTCGGCCTCGTGCTGGAGGTCGTGCCGGTCGACGACCTCGAGGCGCGCGCGGTCGAGCTCGCGACGGAGATCGCGGGCGGGCCGCCGCTCGGCATCGCGGCGTCGAAGCGGATGGTCACGGTCGTCGAGCAGGACGGCTTCTCGCGGGTGCAGGAGCTGAGCCAGGCCTACAACCGCCAGCTCGGCGCGACCGAGGACGGCGCCGAGGGCATCAACTCGTTCCTCGAGCGGCGCGAGCCGCAGTTCCAGGGCCGCTAGCGACCCTAGGCGCGCACGACCACGCCGGGCGGCCGCGAGGCTGCCTGGTCCGCGTCGAGGGCTACTCGTCGAGGCCGAAGACGCGCACGGCGTTCTCGCGCAGGAACTTCGGCCAGACGTGCTCGCGGAACGGCACGTACGGCATGTCGCGGAAGATGCGGTCCAGCGAGAGCCCGGCCGGGAAGTAGCCGGCGTACATCACCTTGTCCGCGCCTCGCGTGTTCGCGAACTGCACGATGTCGTCGGGGTAGTGGTTCGGCGCGAAGGCGCTGGTCGAGTAGTAGAGGTTGGGCCACTTCAGCAGCAGCTTCGCGGCCAGCCATGTCCACGGCTCGCCGCCGTGCCGCATCACGAACTTCAGCTCCGGGAAGAACCACATCACCTCGTCGATGAGCGAGACGTCCTGCGGCGCCATCGGCACGCGCGGGCCGGGCACGCCCGTCGTGCAGAGGATCGGGATGTCGAGCTCACAGCACTTCGCGTAGACCGGGTACATCCGCTTGTCGTTGATCGGGCACTGCGGGACAACGAACGCGGGCGTCACGCTCGCCGCCTTCACGCCGAGGTCCTCGACGGCGTCTTGCAGGTCGCGGAGCGCCGGGACGCCGCGGTTCGGGTCGACGCTGACGCTGCCGAAGAAGCGGTCGGGGTAGCGCTCCATCGCCCGCCGCCCCGGATCGTCGGCCTCGAGGCTGACGTTGAGCAGCGCCTTCCAGATGCTGTGCCTGTCCATCTGCTCCACGGTGAAGTCGATCATGTCGTCGACGGTGCCGTCCTTCGGCACCTCCGGCAGCGCGTGGTACTGGTACTGCACGGGGAAGTCGAACGCGCCGAGCGACTCGGCGTCGCGCAGCAGCGGCCGCAGCCAGTCGTAGGCGCCCGTCTTGTCCGCCGCCGGGATCCCGAGCAGCGTGTCGACGATCCCGATGTCGGTGGGCATGGTGCTCTCGGTCTCGGTGGTCATCGACGGCTCCTCGCTCCGGTGCTCCGGCGCGGGCTACGCCTTGCAGTAGGGCTCGAAGTACTCCGAGGCCCGCGCCACGCGGGTGACGAGGCGAGTGTAGTCGCTGTTCTCGCCCAGCTCGCCGCCGACGCCGTCGAGGAGGTTGCGGACGGACGAGAGATCGCTGCACTGCGCCCAGAACGACTTGCGCATCAACTCGGCGAACTCCGCGGTCGCGGCCGCCTGCCGGAAGTGCGCGCTCGTGGCGTCGATGCTGCCGGCCACGTCGCCGACCGTGATGCTCGCCGAGGTCTCGACCGCGCCGCCCGATCCCGGGCTGAGCCAGCGCAGCCGCACCGAGGCCAGCGTGTCGCTTGCCGACGCGCCTTCCTCGAGGCGCAGCTCGTAGAGCGCGGTCACGTCGCGGGCGAAGCCCGGCTCGCCGAAGTCGAGGGTGTCGTCCTCGAAGTCCTCGTCGGCGACGGCGCGGTTCTCGTAGCCGATGAGCCGGTACTTGCGCACCGCGCCGGCGTCGAACGCCACCTGGATGCGGGCGTCGCGCGCCGTCTCCGTGAAGACGCCGTTCACGTCCCCGGAGAGGTACTCCTCGCCGGCCGCGTGGTCGAAGAGGTAGTGGTAGGTGCCGTTGCCGCGGTTCGCCAGCGCCTCCATCAGCACGTCGTTGTAGTTGCCGGAGATGCCGACGCCGATGGCGGTGAGGGTCGCCTTCCGGTGCGCCTGCTCGTCCACGAACTCGAGGATCGACTCCGGCCCCGTGGCGCCGACGTTCGCGACGCCGTCGGAGAAGAGCACGATGCGCACCGTGCGGCCCTCGTCCAGCTCGTCCTCGGCGAGGCGGTAGGCCATGCGCAGCCCCGCCTCGGCGTAGGTGCTGCCGTTGGCGTAGAGCCCGCGCAGGGCGGAGACGACGCTCGCACGGTCGCCGGCGTCGATGAAGTCGCTGTTCCTGACGGCGATGTCGCCGTAGGTGACGAGCGCGGCCCGGTCGCCGTCGATCATGCGGTCCGCGATCCCCTCGGCGACCGTCTTCGCGAGACCGAGGCGGTTGTCGGCCGCCATCGAGCCCGAAGTGTCGATGACGAAGATCAGCGACACCGGGTCGCGGTCCGAGGTAGGCCGCGGGTTGCTCACCCCGACGCGCAGCAGCACGTAGCCCTCTGGCCCGAATGGCGAGGGGCCGGCGTCGAGGTGCAGCCCGAGCGCCGTCCCGGCGGCCGGGTAGTCCTGCGGCAGGCTGTTCACGTACTCCTCGATGCGCACCGATTCGGGCGGCGGGAGCTGGTACTGGCCGAGGTACAGCCCGAGGATCTCGTACGACGCGGTGTCGCCGTCGAGCGCGAACGTGGAGAGCGGGTCCTCATCGGCGTCGACGAACGGGTTGACCCCGTGGCTCTCGAAGTACATGAGCGGCAGCGGGCGGTCGTTCGGGTTGGCCGTCCCGCCCGACTCCGGCCCGAAGTAGGCCACGCCGTCCTTTGCCGGCGCCTCCGCCACCGAGGCCTGCACCACGCTCGCGGTCGTCCCCGCGGCGTCGTCCTCGTCCGCTGCGCTATCCCACGTCGACGAGAGGTCCGAGGACGATGCGGTCGTCGCAGCCTGGCTCGTCGACGTACTCGTGGTCGTTGTCGAGGTTGTCGAGGTGGTCTGGTACGGCCCGTCGTCATCATCGTCCTCGAACTCGGCCGCGCACGCGGCGAGGCCCACCGCGAGCGCGACGGCGACGAGGCATACGCCGAACCGTCTCCCGAGCGAGGTCATGTTGTTGAGACTGGACATGCTGGAACCTCCGCACGGCGTCGCCGGGACGGGCAGGGGGCGGCGTCCGGCAGGGGGTCCTGGGCGCCGTTCCCCGCCTGCCCTCTGGCGGTATTACGAACGCGCGACGTGCGTGGATCTCTCGGCGCGTGGGCGGGGCCCCGAAGGGCGCGAGGGGCGCACGACTGGTACCGTGTGTCGGCACGAAACGGGATACCCGTGGCCGTTCCTGTCCGCGACCCGGAGACCGCAGCACGGCTCGCCGCACTCACGCACGACGGAATGCACGACCTCACGCCGAGGGCTGCGGCGCTCGCGTCGCCTGCCGCGCCGCCCGCCGGACCGCCGTCCGCCACGGCGGATGCTCCCGCGGCGGCGGAGCCGCGACGGCGACGAGGGCTCTTCTACGGCTGGTACATGATCGCCGGGATGATGGGCATCCACTGGTACGTCAGTGCGTCCTTCGTCTACGGCTTCGGCGTGCTCTTCGTCCCCATCCTCGAGACGTTCGGGTGGAGCCGCAGCGTCGGCTCGCTGACCGCGCTGTTCATGCAGCCGGTCGGCGGCGCCGTGGGGCCGCTCATCGGCGCGTTCGTCGACCGCCACGGCGCGCGGTCGGCGGCGATCGGCGGCGTCGTGTGTATCGGTCTCGGGATCATGTCGCTGGCGTTCATGCAGGCGTTATGGATGCTGTTCCTGTCGTTCTCGCTCGTCTCGATCGGCATGAGTTCGACGATGGGCGTGGGCTTCAACACCGCGATCGTGAACTGGTTCCGCCGCCAGCGCGGCAAGGCGCTCGGCATCGGCTTCTCGGGCGGGGCGCTGAGCGGGCCGTTCGTCGTGGTCGTCGTGTGGCTCGAGGCGACCTACGGATGGCGCGAGTCGGCCTTCATCCTGGGTCTCGGGATGCTGCTCATCGGGATCCCGTGCGCGATGTTGATCCGATCGAAGCCCTCCGACAAGGGCCTCAACCCCGACGGCGACACCGACGCCGAGGTCGTCGCGATGGGCAGCCCGGTCGAGGGTGGCATGACCTCCGGACAGGCCCTGAGGGACCGCAACTTCTGGGTACTTGCATTGATCTACGGCGTGCTCTCCACCGGCATCTCCGGGTTCATGCTGCACCAGATCCCATACCTGGTGAGCCTCGGCTTTTCCCGCGAGGCAGGCGCGTTCAGCCTGGCGGTGATGACCCTCGTGAGCCTGCTCGGCCGGGTGCTCGGCGGCATGTTGATGGACTTCCTGGACCGCCGCGACTTCGACCTGCGGATCGTGCCCGCGCTCCTGCTCGGCATCCAGGCATCGTCGCTGCTGGTGGTCGCGTACGCGACGAGCTACTGGCAGATCGTGATCTTCGCATCGCTGTTCGGGATCTCCTTCGGTGGCATGATCCCCTCGCGCCCCGTGCTCGTCGGGCGGCTCTTCGGTCTGCCCTCATTCGGCACGATCCAGGGCCTGACCAACTTCACGTCGGTCCCGTTCGCGGTCCTCGCGCCGATGGTGCTCGGGCTGTTCTTCGACCTCCAGGGCACCTACTTCACCGGCGTGATCTTCCTCGCCGCGCTGAGCGCAGCGAGCATCCCCATCGCATTCCTGCTGCGGCTCCCGCGCGGCTCGGGCAACCCGTTCATGCAGACCGAGGACTCCTCGAAGCCGCGGGCCGCATGACTCCCGCCCTCAACACCTTCGCCGGCAATCCCCTCGACCGCTCCTCGAACGAACGGCGCGACCGCGCATGGCTCGAAGCGGCCCTCGCCGACCCCGGCGCCCGCTACCTCGCGTTCCGCGACCTCGACCCACTGGTCAGCGGGGGCGAGGCGTCGCCGAGGCTCGCGTGGCGCACCCGCGACGCCCTCCCGGCGGGCGAGGACTCGGCGGTGCTGCTCGGCGTCGGCAACGGCACGCCACACCTCGCCGTCGACGTGACCGCAGCGGGCGCCGAGGCCATCGAGGCGCTCGCGGGGGCCGACGCGTTCATGGGCGCGCGCGATGCCGGCGCGTCGCTGCCGCAGGACGAGACTGGCATCCTCGCCCAGGCACGTTCGCTGCTCGACTGGCATGCGCGCAACGGCTTCTGCGCGACCTGCGGCGCCGAGACGACGCCGCGGCTCGGCGGCGACATGCGCCGCTGCACGACCTGCGGCGCCGAGCACTTCCCGCGCGTGAACCCCGTCGTCATCGTCCTCGTCGCGGACGGCGACCGCGCGCTGCTCGCCAACCCCACGGCGCGCCGAGCGCCGATGTACACCTGCGTCGCCGGCTTCATGGAGCCGGGCGAGACGATCGAGGAGGCGGTGCGCCGCGAGGTGTTCGAGGAGACGGGGGTGCGGGTGGGCGCGGTGCGCTATCACTCGACGCAGCCGTGGCCGTTCCCCTCGTCACTGATGATCGGCTGCCACGCAGACGCCGCGAGCGCCGAGATCGCAGTGGACCACCAGGAGATTGGCGACGCGCAGTGGTTCACCCGCGACCGCGTGCGGGTCGCCCTCGCATCGGCCGGCGAGGGCGCGGGGCCGTCGCCCGAGGTTGGCTTCGGCGTCCCCCCGCCGTTCACCATCGCGCACCAGCTGATCAGGGCGTGGGTGGAGGCCGGGTAGCGGCTGGACGCTCCGCTTCAGGCGAGTTCGAGGTCTGGGAAATACGTCGCGTAGTACCCGCGATCGCGCGTGATCAGGCGATCGGCCTGCACGGCGGCGTGCGCGCCGATCAGGAAGTCGGCGAGCACGTGCTGGCGGACCCCGAGCGGCGCCCCGCACGCTTCGCAGGTACCGGACTGCGGCTCGCCGCACCGGGGGCAGGCAAGGATGCGCGGCCTCCGCCGCGAGTACATCTGCCACGCACCGCCTGCCCGGTGCAGCGTTGCGCGGGTCGAGAACTCGAGCCTGATGCCGGTGTCATCGAGGAAGCCGTCGAGGCCGGCCGAGTCGACGAAGCGCGGCGCTACCTCGGCGTAGACGGGCTCCGAGATCACAAGTGCTCCTGCCTGCCGTGCCTCCGTGAGGAGCAGCCGGGATTCGGCGGCATGGGGTGCCCCTCGAACCAGCAGGTCGAGGAGGATGTTGGTGTCGACGGCCGTGATCACACCCTGGACTCAGTCACGAAACTCAGGATCGAGCGGCGGGCCGCGCATCTCCTCGACGAGCGCGTCGGGGTCCCGGCCTTCGAGGTGGGCCAGATACCCGACCCACTTGTCGAAGGGCGACTCGTCGATCTGCTTCTGGATGTGCCAGCCGTCTTCGTCTTCGGTGAACGCGAGCTTGTCGCCGGGACGCAGGCCGAGCCGGTCCCGCACGTCCTTTGGGATCGTGACTTGACCCTTGCTGGTTATCTTCGCTGTTACCATGGAGCCGCCCTGCGGTAAGGAATGTAGCTCCTTACTCCAATTGTAAGGAGCAATGCCGTGGCTCGCAATGCCCGCTCGCGAGCCACGGTTGACGTGCCTGGCGCCTCACTACCGCCCGAGGAAGACCGGGTCGCGCTTCTCCACGAACGACATCACCGCCTCGCGACGGTCGTGCGTGTTCATCGACGGCGTGTTCGCGTCGTGCTCGTACGGGAGCACCTCGGCCAGCCGGTCCGTGCGGTGCATCAGCTGCTTGATCGACTGCACGCACAGCGGCGGGTTGTTGGCGATCTCCGACGCCAGCGCGCGCGCCTCGGCCATGACCTGATCGTCCGCCACGACGTAGTTCACGAGCCCGCGCTCGAACGCCCACGCCGAGTCGTAGACGCGGCCGGTGAGCGCCATCTCCATCGCCGTGCCGCGGCCGACCACGGCCGGCAGCGAGTGCGACGAGCCGGTGTCCGGCACCAGCGAGCGCTTCACGAAGATCACCGCGTAGCGGGAGCTCTCCGCGGCGACACGGATGTCGGACGCCATCGCGAGCGAGAACCCGGCGCCGGCGGCGACGCCGTTGACCGCGGCGATCACCGGTTGAGGCATTGCCTGCAGCTCGGGCGCGAGCGGCGGGATGCTGTTCAGCGGGTCGTGTGGCTCGGGCTCGCTCGGTGTGAGGCCGCGCGCCTGTGCCATCACATCGGCGCCGGAGCAGAAGCCGCGGCCGGCGCCGGTGAGGATGACGACCCGGATGTCGGGGAACTCACCCGAGAGCTCCTCGATGGCCATGTGCATGTCGCGGGTCAGGCCCCGGTCGAGGGCGTTCAGCGCCTCGGGGCGGTTCATGGTGATAGTGGCGATGTGATCGCTGCGCTCGATGGTCAGGTTCTCGTACGACACGTCGGTTCCCTTCGTGACTGGCGCCGGACGCGAGGGTTGCGGGCGCGCGGCAGCCGCCATGATAGCCCGATGTTCGCGCTGACAGAACGAGGGAGCGCTCAGGCCGCGGCGGGCGTCCCGGTCGCCTCGCTCGACTCGGGGAGCCGTGGGCGGCGCGCGATCAGGATGAGCAGCGAGGCCACGGCCCAGGCGCCGCCCACGCCGAACATCGCCAGGTCGTAGTTGCCGACGTTGTCCGCGTAGGTCGCCACGAGGATCGGGCCCGACGCCGCGATGAGCATCGTGAACGGCATCGCGACCGAGCGCACCGCGCCGATGTAGCGGCGGCCGAAGTAGCTGGCCCAGATTGTCTCCTGCAACGGGATCTGGCCGCCGATGCCCCAGCCCACGATGAAGAACCCGATCCCGAGCATGAGCGTCGCCTGCGTCTGCGCCGCGAGCACGATCACGACCATCGCAACGGCGTTCATGACGAAGCTCAGCGACGTCGAAAGGCGCTCCGACCAGACGTCGGCCATCCAGCCCCACACGGGCTTCGAGACGCCGGCCGGGATGGCGAGGATGGAGAGCATGATCGCCGCAGTGCCGCGGCTGAAGCCCGAGTCCGTGAGGTACGGGATGCTGAGCACGATGATCGTCATCAGCCCCAGGCTGCCGAGGCCGAACGTGACGATCAGCACGTAGAGCGCCTGTGTGCGGATCGCCTGACGTCGCGTGAACGAGTTGGCGAAGTCCGCCATCGCCCGCGCGCCGCCGCCGCTCGCCATCTGGCTCTCGCTCTTGCCGTCGGGGTGCAGCCCGTAGTCCTCGGGCGTGCGGCGCATCAGCGCGGCGGCCGGGTAGCCGAGGATCACGACGCCCAGCGCCATCACGCGCCACGTCTCCCGCCAGCCAAACTCGTCGACGTACCACGTGGCCACGACGGGGAGGGCGATGCCCGCCATCGAGACACCGATCGAGGCGAGCCCGATCGCGCGTCCGCGCTGTTCCACGAACCACTTGGAGAGCGTGACGTTGACCGCGAGGAAGCCGAGCAGGGCCGCGCCGAGCATGCTGAAGACGCCGCGCAGGATCACCCACTGCCACAGCTCCTGCACCTCGGAGAGGGCGAACAGCGCACCCGCGAGCAGCGTCGCACCGATGAACATCAGCGGTCGCGCCCCGTAGCGGTCCACGTACGCGCCGACGAAGAAGCCCGCGAAGGCCATGAAGAACTGGCCGACGGTCTGGCCGTAGAGGAACTCGGCGCGCGTCCACCCCAGCTCGTCGCTCATCGGCACGAGGAAGGAGCCGGCGATGTAGCCCTGCGCGCCAGCCGTGGTAAACGCGGCGAGGAAGCCCGCGCCGACCATCCACCAGCCGTAGAAAATGCGCGGCTGCTCCGTCGCGACGGCGGCCCGTGGCGACGACTGGACGGGTGGCGCGAGCCCGTTACCGGCCGAGGGCGCGGTGGGCGCCGAAACCGGCGGCGCGCCGTTCGTCAGGTCGTTGAGGCCGCCGTGCGTGAGCGGCGTCGCGGCGGCCGGGGCCGCCGAACTGCCCGGGCGTTCCTGCGTCACGCTCACGCGCGCCTCCTGGGGTGGCACCGAACGTTAACTATAGGGCCACCCCACCCTGAGCGGTTCACAAGGGAGCCGTGCCTCTGACTCCTGTGACTCGATGCCGGGCTGGTCAACTACGAATCGAGACGCCTGGCCGGTCCGCGGCCACTTCGCTCTCCCCCATTCCCTGGTGCGTCGACTGCGGTGACCCGCCGTTCGCCGGTACCAGCGCCGGCGTCGTGCTCGCCGGCACCGCGGCGGCGGCCGGGGCGGGAGCAGGCGTCGGGGCCGTCGAGGGGGCGGACACGTCGCTCCACTGCGGACGCCGGATGAGCAGGGTGCAGATTGCGGCGAAGATCGCGCAGCTCGACAGCACCGTGAACGCGATCTCGTAGCTGCCCGTGCGGTCGAACATCCACCCCGCGAACACCGGGCCGACGAGTCCGAGTGGCATCGCGGTGCTCTGGGCCAGCCCGCGAATGGTCGCGAAGCGCCTCGTCCCGAAGTAGTCGGCGACCACCGTCTGGCTCATGACCACGAACGTCGCGTGCCCCGTCGCGAACGTCAGGTAGTACACGGGGATCAGCCACAGCTGGGCGGGGTTGAGCCGGCTGAACACCAGCAGCCCGATCCCGATGAGCACGAACGAGGCAACGAACATCGGACGCCGCCCCACCATGTCGCCCACCCAGCCGAGGGCGAAGCGCATCGCGATCTGGAAGACGGCGTAGAACCCGGCGATCGACGCAGCCGCGGGCAGCGAGAACCCGGTCGACTCAAGGTGCGGGATCTGGTGCACGATCCAGGTGCCGAGGATCGCGCCACCCAGCCCGGAGGCCATCGCGAGCAGGTAGAAGGCCGGCGTCCGCAGCACCTCGGCGACGCTCATGCCCGACGCGCCCGCGGGCGGGCCGCCACGCGCGGCGCGCTGGCGCGCCGCCTGGTCCAGCGGCACGCCGTCCGGGCCGTAGCCGTACGGTTCGGGCCGGTCGCGCAGCGTCATCGCGAGCGGGAAGCCGACGATGCCGATAACCAGGGCCGCCGCGACCGCGGTCTCGCGCCAGCCGATCAACACGATCATCGCGGCCATGACGGGAGCGGCGAGGCCGCCTGCGCCGTTGCCCGTCGATACCAGGCCCATCGCGCGGCCGCGCTGGCGGGTGAACCAGTTCATCAGCGCCGCACTGAAGGGCGTGAACGAGCCCAGGCTCTGCCCGAACGCCATGACGAGGCTCGCGATGTAGAACGCCATGAGCGTGCGCGACTGGGAGAACAGCAACAGCCCGAGCACCAGCGCGATCAGCCCGGTGAACGCCATCCGCCGCGCTCCGAGCCGGTCCACCATGAAGCCCGTGAACGGCGCGAGCAGGCCGTTCTCGAAGCTGCGCAGCGAGAACGCGAACGAGATCTGGGCGATCGTCCATCCCATCTCGTCGCGTAACGGCGGGATGAAGACGCCGAACCCGAAGACCGTGATGCCCAGCACGAGGAAGTTGCTGGCCGCCCCGGCGGTCGCCATGTACCAGCCGTAGTAGATGCGCGGCCACCACGACGGCGCCCGCCGGCGCGGCGGCGGGCCACCGGCCGCGACGGGGCTCGTCGCGTGTCCGTCGGCGCCCGGGGCGGGACGATCCAGCATGGCGCGTCATGATACGGCGGGCGTCGCTCACGGCCATCGGCGGGTGCAGGTCCTGCTGGGGGCGCTGGAGCCACGCTCAGCTGGGGGCGCGGCTCCCCAGCCCGGTGATGCGGTCCCATGACAGCGAGACGGCGAGGGCGACCGCCCCGACAACGGCGAGGATGATGCTGTTGCGCACCATGCTCGCGGCAATGTCGTCGAACACCATCACCGCGAGATCGAGCAGCTTGTCCGCCAGCAGGTCTGACGTGCGGGCGAAGTCAGCGTCCAGGTTCGCCGCGATCTCCTCGCGCGCCGCCTCGATCGCCGCGCCCGAGACAGCCTGGTGTACCGGTCCCCACACGAGGGCGACCAGGCCGGCCGCGACGAGCAGCGCCCCCGCGCCCCAGGCGACCCGCCCGCGCCAGCTCGTGCCGCCGAGCACGCCCACGCCAATCAGCAGGAGCGCCGCAATCCCGAGGGCCGCCGAGCGCGCCTGGCCGATCCCGTCCGCCGCCGCGCGGCTGCCGTCCAGCGCCTCTTCCCACTCGGGCCAATCCTCGGTCGCGATGTCGATGGCGTGGCCGTCGCCGAGGAGCGCGCGGAGGTCGTCCAGCGCCTCGCGGTCGTCCACGGTGAGGTTGGCGCGCAGGTCCTCGTCGGTGAACGTCCACCCGGCCTGGAACAGGTCGCGCAGGTCGTCGAGCGCCTGGACCGCCTCGTCGCCCCCGTCGTCCCGGACGGCGTCGCGCAGGTCGCCCTCGGTGAGCGCCACGGTATCCGGTACGGGCTCCGCCACGAACTCGGCGATCGCGGCGGCGACCGCTGGGCGGGCGTCGGTCGCGATCTGGCTCGCGGTCGTCCCCGGCGGGAGGCACGAGGGCAGTTCGCGCGTCCCGGCGGCCTGGGCCGCCGCAATCTCCGCGCGTGTGGCGCAGACGGGGAGCCCGTCCAACGCCGTCTCGATGGTGGCGAGGGCAGCGTCGGTGAGGGCGGCGGCGGCCTCATCCTTGACCGACGCGATGTCGACCTCCGTCGTGAACCTGTCGGTGCGCCCCGTCAGGTAGTCGCTCACGTCGCGCGCCAGTGCGTCGGCCTGCCGGTCCACCCAGGCGGGCGACACGGCCTCCCGGAGCGCGACGAGTACCTCGTCGCGGGTGAGGGTGACGCCGTAGGGCAGCTCGACGGACGCTCCGACGTGCTCCTCGACGGCCGGCTCGATGACTGCCTCCTGCGCGAGGTCGTACGCATCTGCGTCGCGCAGGATGGCGGCGAGCTCTGCGGCGGCCGCCGCTGCCTGGACGTCGTCGAACTCGATGCGGATCTCGAACCCGTCGTCCCGGCCGACGAGGTATCCCGTGAACTCGCTGGCCGAGTGGTCGACCTGGTCGGCGAGCCACTCGGGAGTCACGACGCTCGTGAAGACTCGCAGCAGGCTGTCGGCCGCGCGCTCCTCGCCGCCGCCCAGGAACGACGTCCACCCGGAGTCGCTGCGGTCGGGCGGGAGCGCCTCGTCGGCCCACTCGCCGAACCTCGGCTCGAGCTCGTCGCTCAGGAGGCGTTCGTACGCGCCGGAGTCGCGCAGCAGGGCCGTCAGCTCGCGGACAGCCGCATCGACATGCGTGGCGAGGTCGAGGGTGACCGTGATCTCGTCCCGCTCACCGAGGAGGTAGGCAGCGGTCTGCTCGACGACGGGCGCCACGGTCGCCTCGAGTTCCTCGGGTGGGAGTGCGCGGCGCACCGCGTCGGCGATCTCCTGCGTGGTCAGCCCGGAGGCCACGATGGGGTTGTCCCGGAAGTCCTCGCCGAAGTCGGGGGCCTCCAGTTGCCGCGAGTCCTCGATGAGCGCCTCGACGAGGTCCGTCGTGACGAAGTCGTAGACCTCGGCGCGTTCAAGCAGCTCGGGGTAGAACGCCGGGCGCGCGAGGGTCGTGCCGAGCGCCTGCGCCAGGAGCCCGAAGAAGAGCGCGGCCGCGAACAACAGGCCCGCGAGGACGGCGGCGATACGGAGGATCCACAACACGTTGCCATCTTGCACCGTGCGTTCCTGTAGCACACTCGCCTCGGCTCCACCGCGTCGCCGTACACTGCGACGGCCGGGCGTCCCGCAGCCCGAGGCCGGGGAGGAGCCGGGCGTGGAGGTGCTGGTGTTCGCGCTCGGCCTCGCAACGCTGATGGCCATCGGCGGCGCGATGCTCAGCGATGGAACCCGCCACCGTGCGGTGGCGGCCCTCGCCGGCGCCGCCTTCGGCATCTTCGGCCTCGCCGGGCTGATCGGGGCGCTCCTGCTCGTCATCATGCCGGCGTACCGGCGCGCCATCACGCGCCGCGCGGGCCGCGACCCGTGGCGCGGCGACGCCCCC
>CAZMCK010000030.1:0-27770 GCA_964565075.1 uncultured Dehalococcoidaceae bacterium | reverse complement strand
CCGAGCCGCCCATGGTGAAGAGCAGGAACTTCATCGCGCTGTAGCGCGGGCGTCCCGATCCCCAGATCGAGATCAGCATGTACATCGGGAGCAACTCGAGCTCCCAGAAGAAGAAGAACTGCACGAGGTCGAGCGAGAGGAAGACCCCCGCCACGGCCGTCTCGAGGACGAGCAGCCACGCGAAGTACTGCTTCGGCCGCAGGTCGATGTTCCACGACACGAGCACGGCCGCCAGCGAGAGCAGCCCCGTGAGCAGCACGAGCGGCGCGGACAGTCCGTCGACGCCGAGCGCGTACTGCACCGTGAACCCGGTGTCGCCCCCCTGGATCCACTCGAAGCGGTCCACGAACTGGTAGCCCGGGTTGTCGGGGTCGAAGCGGATGAAGATCGCGATCGACATGATGAACGTGAGCACGCTGTAGAAGAGCGCGACCCAGCGGGCGTTGCCCTCGCTGTCGCGCGGCAGCGTCAGCACGGTCAGTGCCCCGACGAGCGGTAGCAGCAGGAACACAGACAGCATCTAGCGCTCCAGTACGTCCGTGCCGAGGACCGCGATGATCACCATCGCGATCACGACGCCCGCGAGGAAGAGTGATGTGTAGCCCTGCACGTAGCCGGCCTCGACGCGCCGCATCGCGTCACCGGCGCGGCGCACGCTCTCGGCGAACTGGTCGACGGCGAAGTCGATGATGTAGGTGTCGACGAGCTGCGCTGCGCGCTGGATCACGCCGTTGAGGATCCAGCGCACGATTACCGTCTCGGCGATGAAGTCGAGGTAGTACTTCGCCTCGGCGACCATCGGCAGCGGGCCGAGCCGGCCGCGCACCTCGGCGGCCGACGGGCGGCCGTAGTGGTAGATGGCCGCCGCGACGCCGATGCCGCCGAAGGCCATGACGAGCGAGACGGCGACGATGCCGCCGTAGATGTCCGGCGCGCCGTGGCGCAGCTCCTCCGGCAACGCCCCCTCGACGAGGTGCGAGAAGCCGCCGCCGAGGTTGAAGAAGCCCGCGATCACGGCCGGGACGGCCAGGATGAGCAACGGGAGCGCCATCGAGCGCGGCGACTCGTGCGGCTCGCCGTGGATCTCGGCGTCGGCGTGCTCCGGCTCCTCGCCGCCCCGGTACTGGCCCCAGAACGTCATGAAGATCGCCCGGAACATGTAGAGCGCGGTCATCCCGGCGACGAGCGCGCCGATGACGAAGAGCACCTTCTCGTGCTTCCACGCGTCGAGCAGGATCTCATCCTTGCTCCAGAAGCCGGCGAGCGGGAACACGCCTGCCAGCGAGAGCGAGCCGATCACGAACGTCCAGTAGGTGATCGGCATGTAGCCGCGCAGCCCGCCCATGCGCCGCATGTCGAAGGTGCCCGTCGCGTGGTTCACCGAGCCCGCGCCGAGGAACAGCAGCGCCTTGAAGAATGCGTGCGTGAACAGGTGGAAGATCGCGGCGACGAAGCCGAACACGCCCAGCGCCATCACCATGTAGCCGATCTGCGAGATCGTCGAGTACGCCAGCACGCGCTTGATGTCGGTCTGCACGAGCCCGAGCGAGGCGGCGAGGAGCGCCGTGAACCCGCCCGTGTACGCGACGATGTCGAGGACCTGCGCGGGGGCCGCCTCGAAGCTGGGGAAGAAGCGCGCGATGAGGTAGACGCCTGCGACGACCATCGTCGCGGCGTGGATGAGCGCGGAGACCGGGGTGGGGCCCTCCATGGCGTCGGGCAGCCAGATGTGCAGCGGGAACTGCGCCGACTTGCCCACGGCCCCGGAGAACAGGCCGAGCGTGAAGCCGGTGAGCACGGCGGCTCCGATGCCGCCCGCGACCGCAAGCTCGTTGATCGCGGCGATGTCGAGCAGGCCGGTCTTCGACCAGATGAGGATCACGGCGAGCAGGAACGCGAAGTCGCCGAACCTCGTGACGATGAACGCCTTCTTCGCCGCGGCGGCCGCCGAGGGCCGGTCGAACCAGAACCCGATCAGCAGGTACGAGGCGAGACCAACCAGCTCCCAGTGCACGAACAGCTGGAGCAGGCTCGATGCGAGCACGAGCCCGAGCATGGCCGCCGTGAACAGCGACATCGACGCGAAGTAGCGCGCGTACCCGCTGTCGCCATGCATGTAGCCGACCGAGTAGACCTGGACGAGCAGCGAGACGCTGGTGACGACGAAGACCATGATCCCGGCCAGGCCGTCGATGTGGACGCCCATCGTGACGTTGAGGTCGAACAGCGTGACCCACGTGTGCGCCGCGAAGCCAAGCGACTCACCGTCGTTGCCGATGGCGCTGTCGAGCGCCCACAGCGAGGCGAGCCACGCGATGCCAATCGCCGCGATAGTGATGCGGCTCGCCCACTCGTCCTGGAACCACGGCGCGCGGTGCAGCGCCACGATCGTGACGAACGAGAGCACCGGGGCGAAGTAGATCGCCCAGACGACGGCTTCCGGGACGGTGCCGAGGATCATGCAGCCTCACTCGCGTGCATACGCATCCGGCGGCTCAAATCTTGTTCAGCACTTCGCGCGCCACGTGTGTCTTGCCGTCCGGCACCCACAGCTCCCGCGGGTCCGACATCGCGCCGATCTCGAGGGGCGGGACGATGCGCACCGAGACGGCCTCGGTCGTGAACAGCTCCCACCACGTCGAGGCGGCGTAGCCATCGGGCACGTCCATGAACTTCACCCACATCGTGCGCGCCCCCCTACCACCGCAGCAGGTTGATGCGATCGAGGTCCACGGTCTCGCGGCGGCGGTAGATCAGCACCGACAGCGCCAGCGCCACGGCCGCCTCGGCAGCCGCGACGGTGAGCACGAACACCACGAAGACATGCCCGTCCAGTGGCTCGTCCTTCACCGCGAAGGCGGCCGAGAACCGCGAGAACGAGAGGAACGAGAGGTTGACCGCGTTCAGCATCAGCTCGATGCCCATCAGCACCGCGATCGCGTTGCGCTTCGCCAGCGCGATGGCGATGCCGACGCCGAAGAGCAGGCCGGAGACGGTCAGGTAGTGGACGAGGTCGACGCTCATGCGGGCTCATCCTCCCGCACGAGCACGATCGCCCCGATCAGCGCGGCGAGCAGCAGCACCGAGGCGATCTCGAACGCCAGCACGTACTTGCCGACCAGCGCGTCGCCGATGACGTTGGCGGTCGTCTCGAAGTCGCGCTCGGCGAGCAGGTGGCCGGAGAGCGTGCTCCACTCGACATCGACGGCCACGAACGCGACGGTCACGGCCACGGCGGCGCCAATCGCGACGCCGGGCACGAGGTAGAGGCCATTGCCGTTGTTGCGCCCGGCGAGGGGGGCGAGCATGACGGCGAAGACGATGAGCACCGGGATCGCCCCCGCGTAGATCAGGATCTGCGCGATCGCGATGAAGTCGCCCGAGAGCGTCAGGAACAGTCCGGCCGTCGCCACGAACGAGAGCACGAGGAACGCGAGCGCCCGGATCAGGTCGCTCGCGAGGAAGACGCCGATCGCCCCGCCCACCGCGATGGCGGAGAGCAGGTAGAAGGCGACGATGATGCCCAGGGATTCCATCTAGGTCGCGGTCCCCATTCGCTGCGCCGCCTCGAGGCCGCCGACCTGCTGCGCCAGCTCGGCGCGGCGCGGTCCGCCGGCGTCGGGCTGGTAGCCGATGCGGCGCGCCCAGTCGCGGAAGAGGAAGAACGCGGCGCCCCAGTTCACGACGGTAAAGAGCCCGAGGCTCACGAGCCCCGGCACGTCCCAGCGCGCCAGCAGCGACGCCTCGACGGCGACGATGAGCAGGTTGAACAGCGAGAGCGGGATGAGGTACTGCCACGCGAAGCGCATCAGCTGGTCCAGCCGGAAGCGCGGGAGCGTGCCTCGCAGCCACACGAGCACGAAGTACGCCGCGGAGAGCTTCACGAACAGGATCAGGTAGCCCGGAATCCACTCCTCGAGGCCGAACAGCGACCACCCGCCGAGGAAGAACGTCGCGACGAGGGTCGAGACGAGCAGCGCGTTGCCGAGCTCGACGGCGTAGAACAGCCCGAACTTCATCCCCGAGTACTCGGTGTGGAACCCCGCCACGATCTCCGACTCCGCCTCGGCGATGTCGTTGGGGGTGCGGTTCAGCTCGGCGGTCGAGGAGAAGAAGTACGTCAGCATCGCGATCGGCAGGAGCGCGGCGAGCCACAGGTTGTGGTCGGCCTGCCACTGCACGATCTCGGAGAGCTGCATCGAGCCGGTGATGAGCACCACAGACAGCAGCGCGATCGAGAGCGGGATCTCGTACGAGATCATCATCGCCACGGTGCGCATCGAGCCGAGCAGCGCGTAGTGGTTGTTCGACGCCCAGCCCGCGAGGAACACCGCGAGCGTGGTGAGCGAGCTGACCGCGATGAGGTAGAGCACCCCGACGTTGATATCCAGGTACGCCATCTTCGGAGCCCACGGGACGGGGCCCCACGCCGCCATCATCGGGACGAAGATGATGGCCGGGGGCAGCAGGAAGAGGATGCGGTCCGCGCCGTCGGGCGTGAGCACCTCCTTCTGGATCAGCTTCGCGGCGTCGGCGACCGGCTGCAGCAGCCCGTAGGGGCCGACTCGGTTCGGGCCGCGCCGGATCTGCATCCGCCCGATCAGCCGCCGCTCGACCCAGATCAGCACGAGCAGCGCCCCACCGACAAACGACAGGATGCCGATCGCCCCGAGCAGCGCGCCGACGGCGTACGAGATCCAGTGCTGCCCGACGATGTCGTCGAGGAAGGCCGGCTGGTCGTCGTTGATGTTGTCGAGCTGGAGCTTGAGCTCCTCGACGGCGATCCCGAGGTCGCGGATGTCGTACCACTGGCCGTCGAGGCGGCCGTCGATGACGACGTAGCCGATGGCGGCGTTGACCGCGAGGAACCCGAGCGCGAAGACCGCGCCCACGATCATGAGCGCGAACGGCACGCGCGTCCGTGGTCGCCTGCGGCCTTCCCGCAGCGTGGCGCTCACCGGTCGATCTCCCCGACCACGATGTCGACGGAGCCGAGCGCGACGATCGCGTCCGGCAGCGACGAGCCGATGGCCATCTCGCGCAGCAGCGAGAGGTTGATCAGCGAGGGTGCGCGGACGTGGAAGCGGAACGGGGCCGAGCCGCCGTCAGACACCACGTAGAACCCGAGCTCACCACGCGGGCCCTCGACGCGCCCGTACGCCTCGCCGGGGTCGGGACGCAGCGCCAGCGGTGTGTCTGTCTTGTGCGGCCCCGCCGGGAGGGCGTCGAGCGCCTGGCGGATGATGTGCGTCGACTGCCGGACCTCCTCGAGGCGCACGAGGAAGCGGTCGTAGGCGTCGCCGTTGCGGCCCACGGGGATGTCGAAGTCCATGCGGTCGTAGACGCAGTAGGGCTCGGCCTTGCGCAGATCCCACGGCACGCCCGAGCCGCGCAGCATCGGCCCGCTCAACGAGCCGTTGATGGCGTCCTCGGCGGTGATGGTGCCGACGCCGCGGCTGCGGGCGAGCAGGATCTCGTTGTCGATCAGCAGCTCGGCGTACTCGTCGATGCGCTCCGGCATCTCGTCGATGAGCGAGTTGATGGCCGGGAAGAACTCGGGCGGTGGGTCGAAGGCGACGCCGCCGATGCGCATGTAGTTGGTCGTCAGGCGCGCACCGCCGGTCATCTCGAAGAGGTCGAGGATGCGTTCGCGCTCGCGGAACATGTACATCAGCGGCGTCTGCCACGCGCCGGCGTCGTTGACGAACGTGCCGTTCGCCATCGAGTGGCTGGCGATGCGCTGCAGCTCGGCGAAGATCACGCGCAGGTACGACGCCCGCTCCGGCACCTCGACGCCCGCGAGGCGCTCGACGGCGAGGCAGTAGCCGAGGTTGCCGCTCATGGCCGCGAGGTAGTCGGCGCGGTCGGTGAACGGGATGTTCTGCGTGTAGGTGCGCTCCTCCGCCAGCTTCTCCATCGAGCGATGGAGATAGCCGACGACCATGTCCATGTCCTGGATGCGCTCGCCGTCCATGACGACGCGCAGCCGGAACACGCCGTGGGTCGAGGGGTGCTGCGGCCCGATGTTGAGGACGTACGGCTCGGTCGCTGTCGTCATCGCGCCTGCACCCCCGGCTCTTCGAACGGGAACTTGGGCAGACCGGGGTGGTGGTCCGGGATCTGGAGGAAGTCCTTGCGCAGCGGGAACCCGGGGTAGCCCTCCCACAGGAACATGCGACGCAGGTCCGGGTGCCCCTCGAAACGGATGCCCATCAGGTCGTAGACCTCGCGCTCCTGGAGCAGTGCGCCCTTGTAGACGGGGTAGGAGCTCGGCAGCGCCGGCTCATCGTGGTCGCCCACGACCGCCTTCACCACGATCTGGTGGTTCCGGTCCATCGACTGAAGGTGGTAGACGACCTCGAAGCGGTCGTGGCGGTCGACGGCGCAGAGGTTGGAGAGCTGCTTGGCATCGAACTCGGCGCTGTCATGCAGCCAGCGCAGCGCGTCGAGGATGCGCCACGGCTCGACCTCGACCCACTCGGCCGTCGCGGTCGCGACGGCGCCGGGGAGCGCTGCCGAGAGCGCCGTGGCGACGGTGTCGCCGGTCAGCTGGGTGGGGCCGGCGGGCACGTCAGCGCCAGTCCAGCGCACGGCGGCGCCACGCATAGGCGAGCCCGAACGCGAGCACGCCGACAAAGATGCCGGCCTTGAACAGCGCGTCCGTGTTCAGGCTCAGGTGCTCGACGGCCCACGGGTAGAGGAACACGACCTCGACGTCGAAGATCACGAAGCCGAGCGCGAAGAGGTAGTAGCGCGCGTTGAACTGGCCCCAGGCGTTGCCCTCGGCCTCGACGCCGCACTCGTAGGTGGCGCTCTTCACGGGGTCGGGGTTCTCCGGCCGCAGCCGCAGCTTGTAGAAGGCGTACGAAGCGACGAGCGGAATCGCGGGGAAGACGATGCCGAACAGGACGAGTACACCGACGCGGCCGTACAGCTCAGGAATCACCCGGTGAGCTCCTCAGCATCCGTCGAGGCGGCCCGCCGCGTCGCGGCCCAGCGTCGCGCCTCTGCGAGGGAGATGCGAGCGTACGCCACCGCCGGGCCCGATCGAGCCGGAATGTAGCACGGGCCTATACCCCGGACAATGCGACGCGTGTCGCTGACCGCCGCGGATCACCCCAGCTTCGAGCGTCGCCACCGCCACAACATCCCACCGCCGAGCATCATGAGCGCGCTCAGCCCGGCATCCTCGGGCTCTCCGCGCACGAACGCAGCGATCACGGCGGCGATGCCGACCGCGACGAGGGCGACCCCCAGCGTGAGCAGGAAGTCGCGCGGACGTGGGTTGTTCCCGGATCCGCTCACGCGTCCGGTTCCGCCGTGAGATCGCGCTCCGCTGTGGGTGGGTCGTACAGCTCCTCGCGCGCGATCTCCATGCGCTCGAACTGGTATCCGTCGCGGCGGACCTGTCGCGTACGGCGGAACCCGGCGTTCTCGAAGGCGCGCTGGGCGCGCGTGTTCGACGTCAGCGTGTGCAGGTACATGCGCCGCAGCTCCAGCTCCTCGAACACGAACTCGAGGAGCGTGCGCACCGCATCGGAGCCGTAGCCGCGGCCCCAGTACTCGCGGACGCCGATGGTGATGCCGAGCTCCGCCTCGCGCAGCAGCGAGTCGTACCCGTAGTACATGACGTTGCCGATGTGCGTCCCGTGCTCCATCTCCTCGATGGCGTACGTCCGGCGGTACTTCGAGGGGCGGCGGATCTCCTCGGCGCTGCTCTTGAGGAAGGTCTTGTAGCTCATGGTGATCGGGCGGGTGGCGTCGTAGGCGGCGAGCTCGACGTCCTTGCGCCACGCGTAGTCGCGCGCGGCGTCCTCCGCCTGCTTCTCGCGCAGGCGCACGAGCCGGCCGACGGCCACCACCCGGGGCGCGGTCGCGGTCATGGAGCGGCCACCTCGTCCGCCAGCATCAGGCCCGCGCGTTCGACGATCGCGCGCTCGTTCGAGTAGGTCATGCGCTTGGCGGCCTCGTGGATGTCGTACCAGTCGACAAGGTCGTGCTCCGCGTCGTGGTGCGCCACGTCGCCGCCGTGTGCGTGCATGAGGAAGTGGTGCACCTCCTTGTACACGCGCGGCACCCCGCCCGGCGCGCCACCGTAGCGGTAGCTGATCGACCCGATGCGGCCGTCCTCCCCGATCCCGGTGTCGATGGTGACCTCGAGGCCGGTCTCCTCGGTCACCTCGCGCAGCGCGGTCTCCTCGACCGACTCGCCGTCGTGCGGCTTCCCCTTGGGCAGCGCCCACAGCCCTTCGTCGGTGCGCGCGACGAGCACGACCTCGATGCGGCCCTCGACGCGACGGTAGACGACACCGCCCGCGGCCCAGACCTCGCGATGCGCCTTGCGCTTGCTCACTGCGACGCCTCCGTCTGGAAGTCGACGGACATCATCTGCAGCTCTTCGATGGCGAGCTCGGCGGCCTCCGCGATGTGCGGCTCGTCGCTCTCCAGGAGCCGCACGAGGATGGCCTCGGCCTCCTCGCCTGCGATCTCCCCCATCGCGCGGATCGCCGCGACCTGCACCTCGGGCTCCTGCTCCTCGTCCAGCAGCAGCGTGAGCGGCGGGATGGCCGCCTCCAGCAGCAACTGGCCCGCCGAGGTCGCGGAGGCGGCGCGCACGTCGTCGTCCTCGTCCTCGAACGACTGGACGAGGATCGGCAGCCAGTCGTCCGAACCGTGGCGGCCCATCGCCACCACGGAGGCGACGCGCATCCGCGTGTTGCCCGTCTCGTACTGCTCGGCGATAAGCTCCGCTACCCACTCCTCGGACGACGCGCCCGCGGCCTCCAGGGCGGCGGCGCGTACCTCGTCGTCCTCGACGGCGTCCTCGACGCGCTCGCGGAGCGTCTCGGCAATCCGCTCGCCCAGGTCCGAGGGCACCATGCCGAACTCGATGCCCACGACGAAGTTGCCGAGGCTGTTCGCAGCCTCGGCGCGGACCGCGGAGACGGGGTCGTCGGAGACGATGCCGGTCAGGAGCTCCGCGTACTCCAGGCGGTCGTGCTCGCGCAGGCCGTGCATGGCGAGGATGCGCGTGGCCACGTCGCTGTCGAGCAGGGCGGCCAGGTGGACCCGGTCGAAGTCGAGCGTGACGTCGTCCTCGGCGTGCTGTTGCAGCGCGGCCAGCAGGTCACGGCGACGCTGCGGCGCGAGCTGCGGCAGCAGCGCCAGCACGCGCCCCACGGTCTGGTCGTCGGCGGCGCTCAGCGCGGGCAGGTCGGCGAACGGGAGCCCGAAGGCCTCGTCGGCGATGGCTTCGAGGACCGTCCCCGGCGGCGGCAGCCGGCGGGGCTCGTCGAGTCCGGGGGCGTCGAACCCCCCGTCCGCGGCGTCCTCGGGCAGGTCGCCGTTACCGTGTTCGGGCATGTCCGCATCGCCGTTGTCTGAGGTCTGGGGCATCGGCCGTGAGTGTAGCAGGGACGCCGCGGACGGCGATCAGTCGGGGGTGGGCGACGAGGAGAGCTCCGCCGTGGGGTCGCGTTCGAGCAGCGCCTCGGCGGCCTGGCGCGGCGGCACGCCGTGGTGGAGCACCTGGTCCAGCCCCGCCGCGATGGGCATCTCGACGCCGACGCGGGCCGCGAGGCGGAGCGCCGCCGGGGTCGTGGTGGCGCCCTCGGCGGTCTCGCCGATCTCGGCCAGCGCTTCGTCCAGCGAGCGGCCGCGCGCCAGCAGCTCGCCGAGCCGCCGGTTGCGCGAGAGTGGGCTGATCGCCGTGGCGATGAGGTCGCCGACGCCGGCGAGCCCCTGGAACGTGAGCGGGTCGGCGCCCAGTGCGACGCCGAGCCTTGATATCTCCGCGAGCCCGCGCGTGATGATGGCGCCCTTCGCGTTGTCGCCGTACTCGAACCCGTCGACGATCCCGGCGGCGATGGCGACGATGTTCTTGAGCGCCCCGCCGAACTCGACCCCCACCACGTCGCGGCTGGTGTAGACGCGCAGCACGGGGCCGTGGAACGCCGCACGTAGCGCCTCGATCGGCGCATCGTGCGAGGCGATCACGGTGGTGCCGGGGAGGCCCGACGCCACCTCGCGCGAGAGGTTCGGCCCGGAGAGTGCGGCGGTCGGCCGGCCGGGCAATGCATCGGCGAGCACCTCGGTCATGCGACGGCCGGTCGCATCCTCGATCCCCTTCGAGCCGCTCAGCACGACGGCGTCGGGCGCAACCGCGCCGGCGAGGGCGGCGGCGTTCGCGGCCATGGTCTGCGAGGGCACGACGAAGCACACGAGCTGCGCGTCCCTCAGCCGCTCGGCATCGGCGCTCGGTTCCAGCCCGGGCGGGAACGCGACACCCGGGAGGCGTTGCTCGTTGCGGCCGTCCGCATGCAGCCGGGCGGCCTCGGCCGCGTCGCGCGCGAGGAGCGTGACGCCTACGCCGTTGCGTGCGAGCAGCACGGCCAGGGTGGTGCCCCACGCGGTGGTCCCGACGACCGCGGCCGTCCGGATAGCGTCGTTGGTCACGGGCCTAGCTTCCGGCGCTCGAAGCGCCACCCTGCCCGAGCTTCGGCTCGACGCCGCGCAGCAGCCTGCGGATGTTCGGGAGGTGGTTGAGCTCGATCGCGAGCGTCGCGGCGGCGCCAAACACGAGGTAGTGCGGCGAGAGCCATCCGACGGCGACCGAGACGGCGATCAGCACGAACGCCACGGCTGTGGCGGTCATCGACATGAGCGAGACGTAGCGTGTGGTGGCGAGAACCGCGCCGCCGGCCATCAGCACCGCGAGCGCCAGCCACAGCGAGGGCCACAGCGCGATCGCGAGCAGGCCGCCGAACGCCGTCGCCACCCCCCGGCCGCCGCGGAACCCGGCGAAGACCGGGAACGTGTGGCCGATCACCGCGGCGACGCCGGTCAGCGTCGCGGCCCACGGGTCGTCGAACACGGCGCGTGCGACGAGTACCGGGATCGCCCCCTTGGCGATGTCGGCGAGCAGCACCACGATCGCGGCGCCGAGGCCGAGCGAGCGCAGCGTGTTGGTGAAGCCGGTCTTGCCCGACCCCTGCTCGCGCACATCGACGCCCCGGTAGACGCGGCTGACGATGAGGCCCGACGGGATCGAGCCGAGCAGGTAGCCACCGACGAGCATCAGCGCGGCGATCATGCGGGCGCTCCCACTCCCTCGGCTTCCTCGACCGGCTCGTCCGCGCCACCACGGGCGCGGAAGCGGAGCCGGATCGCGGCTCCCTCGAACCCGAACGCATCACGGATGCGATTTTCCAGATACCGACGATACGCGAAATGGAGCAGTTCCGGATCGTTGACGAAGAAGACGAAGGTCGGCGGCTGCACCTCGGCCTGCGTCACGTAGAGCAGCTTGAGGCGCCGCCGCCCCACCGAGCGCGGCGGGTGCGTCACAAACGCGCGTTGCAGCACGCGGTTGAGCTCCGAGGTCTGCACGCGGCGCCGTCGCACCTCGTCGACGTGGACGGCGAGCTGCAGCAGGTCCGGGATGCCCTGGCCCGTGATCGCCGAGGTGAAGTGCACCGGCGCCCACGGCGCGAAGCGGTAGCGGCTGTCGATGTCGCGCGCGAACGCGCCGCGCTCCGTGCCCGGCTCGGCGAGGTCCCACTTGTTGACCACCAGCACCATGCCCTTGCCGAACTCCACGATGCGGCTGGCGATGTGCATGTCCTGCGCTGCCGTGGGTTCCGAGGGCTCGATCAGCAGGAACACCACGTCCGAGCGCGCGATGGCGCGCTCCGCCTGCTGTACCGAGTGCCGCTCGACCCCTCGGCCGATCTTGCCGCGCCGCCGGATCCCCGCAGTGTCGACCAGCACCATGTCGTGGCCGTCGAACTCGAACGGGCTGTCGATCGCGTCGCGCGTGGTGCCGGGCAGGTCGGAGACGATCGTGCGCTCCTCGCCGAGGATGGCGTTGGCGAGCGAGGACTTCCCCACGTTGGGCCGCCCGACGATCGCGATCCGGATCGGGTGCGCGCGCTCCGACTCCTCGCTCTCCGCGGGTTCGGGCAGGCGCTCCACGACATCGTCGAGGAGTTCGGCGGCGCCGTCTCCGTGGTAGGCGGAGATGAGGATCGGTTCGCCGAGGCCGAGTCCGTGCAGCTCGTGGACGTTCACGGCCGCCTCGCGGCGGTCGGCCTTGTTGGCGACGAGCAGCACCTCGCGGTCGGCGCGCCGCAGCTGGTCGGCGAGCGCCTCGTCCGAGGCGGTCAGGCCCGCCGCCGCGTCGACGACGAAGAGCAGCAGGTCGGCCTCGTCGAGCGCGAGCTCGACCTGCTCCCGGATGGGGTCGGCGAAGGGTGCGCCGGGGAAGTCGTCGGGGCCCTCGAGGCCGCCCGTGTCGACGACGCGGAAGCGGCTGCGGCCCCAGCGACACCACCCGTACTGGCGGTCGCGCGTGGTGCCTGCGAGCCGCTCGACGAGCGCGCGCCGCGACCGCGTCATGCGGTTGAACAGCGCGGACTTGCCGACGTTCGGGCGTCCAACGATGGCGACGAGCGGAGGTGTGGCGCTCATCCTTCATCCCCTGTCGGTAGAGGCGTGAGCGTAACGGAGAGCAGCGCCGGTCGCCATTCGCGGATGGTGACGTTGCCCGGCGCGATCACGGCCACCTCGGCGAACCCCGACTCGTCGCCGTCGAGCGCGCCGACGTCGACCTCGGCGCGCACGTCACCGGGTTCGAGCCCGTTCAGCACGGGCAGTGGCCCTTCGAGCACCACGGTCACCACCTGGTCGCCGAGGTCCGCGACCATGTCGTCGGGCACGCCGTCCGCCTCCGGCACGACCGTGAGCACGGTGGTGCCGAGCACGGGCTCGACCGTGACGACCACGCGCGCGCTCGCGCCGCCGCTGGCAGCCACGTCCGGGGGCAGCGTCGCGGTGAGCGAGAGCCGGATGTCCCCGTCGGCGCCGTCCAGCCGCACGAAGCCGAGGCGGAGCTGCTCCAGGTCCTGGAGCACCTCGAGCGTGCCTTCGATGCGGGCCACGGTCGGGCTGACCGTGACGCCCGCGACCCGGTAGCCCCGGGCCGGCTCGCCGAGCAGCTCCACCGTGAACGGCACGGTCTTCGAGACCGTGCTCTTCTGCACGTCGACCGACACGCTGACCGTCGAGGGCTGCACGGAGAGCCCGCGGATACGCCCGTCGCTCGCCCCGCGCGGCACGAGCTCGGCGACCTGCTGGAACCCGACCGTGATGCCCGTCACGTTGATCTCGGCGACGGCGCGCTCGGCCAGCTCCACCAGCGATTCGGGGCCGGAGATCTCGACCGTGACCCGCTCTGGCACGGTCTGCACGATCTCGAACCCGCTCGGCGGCGCGCCCAGCAGGCGCGGCTCAACCGGGATGATCCGTGACACCACCGGCTCGAGGTTCACGGTGATCGAGGGCGGCTCGACGGCGAGGATGCGCACCCCGCGCGTCCCGCTCACCTCGACCCGCACCGGCACCGACTGCTCACGCGCGGTGAGCCCGGCGAGGTTGACGGTGGCCTCGAAGTTCGACGCAGTGAGGCTCTCCCAGCGCTCCTGGGACGCCTCGATGCGCAGGTCCACGGCGCCCAGGTTGTTCGCCACGGCGAGGTCGGGGCCCACGTTCACGAACGTCACCTGGATCTGGCTTGGGAACACGCCCGCGATCGAGGGGTCCTCGTCCTCGGTAACGAACACCCAGAGCGCGATGCCGAGCACGATCGAGAGGGCGAGCAGGCGCGGTGTGCGCCGGACCGTGACGAACGCGCGGCCCCACAGCGCCATGATGACGTCGAGCGTGTTGCCCGCCGGGCTGCCACCGAGCCGCGACATCAGGGAGCTTGCTGCTCGGGGCGCGGCTCGGCCCCGGCCGAGACCACCCCGGGCTCGCTGTCGCGCAGCCCATCGCCGAGCGCGAACATGCGCCGGAGGCGCGCGTGCACCTCCGCCTCATCGAGGTTCGTGCGCATCCGCCCCTGGGCGGCAAGGCCGAGCGTGCCGCGCTCCTCGGAGACGACGATCACGATCGCGTCGGTCCCCTCGGTCATCCCGACCGCGGCGCGGTGGCGCATGCCGAGGTCGGCCTGGAGCGGCGAGTCGGTGAGCGGCAACGTGCAGCCGGCGGCGACCACCTGGTCGCCGCGCACGATCGCGGCGCCGTCGTGGAGGGGTGTGTTCGGCATGAAGATGCTGCCGAGCAACTCCGCGGAGAGCTCCGCGTTCAACTCGACGCCGGTGTCGATGACCTCCTGCAGCCCGGTCTCGCGCTCGAAGACCACGAGGGCGCCGTAACGCTGGCGCGCCAGCCGCGCCGCCGCACGCACGGCCACGTCGATGGTCCCTTCCTGGTCCTGGCGGACGAGGGCCAGCTGCCAGCCCGTCCGCCCCAGGCGGTCGAGCACGCGCCGGATCTCTGGCTGGAAGACCACGATCACGCCGATCACCAGGCCGGTGACCATGTTCTCCAGCATCCAGTTCACGACCTGCAGGTCGAAGAAGCGCGCCAGCAGGAACGCTCCGACGAGGAGCAACGAGACGCCTCGCAGCACCGTCCACGCCGTGGTGCCGCGCAGCAGCAGCAGCAGCCAGTAGATCGCGAGCGAGATCAGCAGGATGTCGAGCACCGCGACGGCGTCGATGCGTTCGAAGACGTCTCGCACCACGTCCGGCACGCGCACCGGGATCCGCCTTCCCGCCGAGCCTAGCCGAGCAGGCTCAGCAGCACCGCCTGCTGCGTGTGCAGCCGGTTCTCGGCCTGGTCGAACACCACGGATCGGGGCGACTCGATGACGTCGTCGGTAATCTCCTCGCCGCGATGGGCAGGCAGGTCGTGCATCACGAGCGCGTCCGGCGGGGCCGCGGCCAGCAACCCGGCGTCGAGGCGGAACGGGCCGAAGGCTTCCAGGCGCTCCGCCAGCATGTGCTCCTCGCCCATCGACGCCCACACGTCGGTGTAGACCACCGCGACGTCGCGAAGGGCCTCGTGCGGATCGTCGGTCTGCATGACGGATCCGGGACCGCCTGCGGCGCGCGCCACGTCGAGGTCGCCGTCGCTCAGCCCGTAGCCCTCGGGCGACGCGCAGCGGAAGTCGATGCCCGCGAGGACGGAGGCGATCGACAGCGCCCGCGAGACGTTGTTGCCCTCGCCGAGATATGCGACGCGCAGGCCGTGCAGCGAGCCGAAGCGCTCGCGCAGGGTGAGGAGATCGGCGAGTGCCTGGCAGGGATGCTCGAGTTCGCTGAGGCCGTTGATGACGGGCACCGAGGACCACTCGGCGAACTCATCGACGGTCTCGTGCGCGAAGGTGCGCACGGCGATGCCGTGCGCCATCCGCGAGACCACGCGCGCGACATCCTTCACCGCCTCGCGCGACCCCGCGCCGACCTCCTGCGGTCCGAGGTAGACCGCGCGCCCGCCGAGGCGGTGCATGGCCACCTCGAACGCGAGGCGTGTGCGCAGCGAGGGCTTCTCGAAGACCAGCGCGAGCACCTGCCCGGCCAGCTCTGGCCCGCACCCGTCACGCTTGATCGCGAGCGCGGAGTCCAGGAGCCCGTGAAGCTCCTCGGACGAGAGGTCGAGCATGGAGCGGAAGTGACGGGGCGGCACGGCTGGGGTCTCCGTTGCTTGTGGACAGGTTGGTGTGCTGCGGGACAGCACGTCCAGTATAGCCGTGGCAGACTGCGGTAGGGTCGACGACCTCACAGCACCGCGACGCGGTACCGGCTCAAGAAGTCTTCCACGTAGCGTCGACCGAAACCGAATTCGAGATCCCGGCCACTGACAGGCAGTGGTCGACCACTGACCGCCTCTTCAAGACAGGTTTCCGGGCATCGGTCGCGGAAGAGTACATACGCGAAGCCGTCTGGTTCCCGGCGCGAACGCCATCTCAGGCCCTGTGCCCACCGCGCCAATCCCCGGATCGCCGAAGCCCAGCGCCGAGTTAGGAGACACCTAGCCAACTGGCTCCAGCACCGCCTCGGCAGCCTCAACGAGATCGCCGCTGCGATCCGTTCCCACAAGATCCGCGGGGCGCGCACCAAGGCGGTCGTTGGAGAACACCCACCACGATGCGACACCCCAGGGATCCGAGGACGCCTCGAGCATCTCATTGATCGCGCGTACCTCCGGGAAGACATCGCCGGTGGGAACGTCGAACTGGAATTCGGGGTAGTGGTACGCACTTCCAGAGAAGAGGCCGACCAGCCACGAACGCAACCGGTACCGTCGAAGCTTGGTGTGATACGACCGTCGCCATCCGAGCTTGGCCGCTACCTCAGCCGGAGTCAGCGTAGGTTCTTGCCAGATCCTCGCTATCGCCTCCCGCTGGATTTCAGTCTGTGTCGCCATGGATCGCACGAGGTTGTCGGGGATTCTCCCCGACGCTCCTTCAATCTCATGGAACAGTCGGTCTCGCAGCGCGAACAACGCCAGCCAGTCTCGGAGGACGCCTTCCGCGCCTACCATGGCGTCCGGCCGGGTGGCCAGGAGGGCAGCTGCACTGAGCCACTCTTCGCTCTTGAGTGGCCTGTGTTCGTCTAGCTGCCTGACGATCTCTCGAAGGCCGGGGCGGCGACGCAGGGCGAACATGAGCAGGGCGTCCTCAACACCACCTTCGCCGAACTCGCGGCACAGTTCATCAATGCGCTCTTCGATCGCGGGACTCGTCACACGGACTCCTCTGGGCCTGAGTTACATCCTACCGCGTCGCGGACGACAGCAAGTGTTTCTCAGCTCTGTACCACCCCCTCCACAAACCCCGCCACCTCCAACAACGCCTGGTCCCCACCGTGCCGCCCCACCAGCTGCGTGGCGAGCGGGAGGCCCGAGGGGTCGAGGCCGGCGGGGACGGCGAGGCAGGGGAGGCGGAGCAGCGTCCAGCTGCGGTTGAACAGCGGGTCGCCGGTGGAGTCGAGGCGTTCCGGGGCCACGTCGCCGGTGGCGGGGGTCAGGAACGCGTCGTAGTCCTCGAACAGCTCGGAGACGAGCGCGCGGCAGCGGAGAGCGAGCGCCTCGGCGGCGCTGCGCTCCGAGGGTGTCAGCGCCCGGCCCTGCTCGATGAGGGTGCGGATGTGGTCGCCCATGCGGTCGCGGTGCGAGGCGTACTCGGGGGCGAGGGCGCTCGCCGCGCCGGCGGCGATCACCGCCTCCCACGCCGTGCCGAGCCCGTCACACTCCTCGGGCCACTCGACCTCCGAGACCGTGCTCCCGGCGTCCGCCAAGGCATCGGCGGTGCCCTCGATGGCGCGCCGGACGTCGGGGGTCGTGCGCTCCCAGTCGGCGGTGCGGACGATACCGATGCGCGGAGGCTCGGCGAGCGGGCGCAGCCCGGCGTCGATCAGCGGGTGGAGCACCGAGCCAAGCAGCGCGAGGTCCTCGACGTTGCGCGCGAACCAGCCCGCGGTATCGAGCGCCATCGCGAGCGGGCGCACGCCGTCGATGTTCACGAAGCCGAAGGTCGGCTTGAACCCGTACACGCCGCAGTAGGCGGCAGGGCGGATCGTCGAGCCGCCGGTCTGCGAGCCCATCGCGAGCGGCGCCTGGAAGTCGCCGACGCCCGCGGCCGAGCCGCTCGAGGAGCCGCCGGGGCTGCGTGAGAGGTCGTACGGGTTCCGGGTGGGGCCGGGCGTGAGGTAGGCGAACTCGGTGGTCACCGTCTTGCCGGGCACGATCGCGCCCGCAGCGCGCAGCGCCGCCACAGGCGCCGAGTCGACCGCCGGCCGGTGCCCCTCGTACAACACGGAGCCGTAGGCGGTGGGCATGTCGGCGGTGTCGTAGATGTCCTTGATCCCGACCGGGATGCCGTGCAGCGGGCCGCGGGGCGGTTCGGCGTCCCGGGCGCGCGCCTCGGCGAGGGCCGCGTCCGCGTCAAGGTGGACCCACGCGCGCACGTCCGCGTCGCGCTCGGCGATGCGATCGAGGCACGCCGCGACCAGGGCCTCGGAGGTCAGCGTGCCCGCGGCCATGCGTCGGGCCGCCTCGGCGGCGCCGAGGGCGGCTGGGGTGTCGGGTGCGCGTGGTTCGCTGCTCACGGTGGCTCCATCCCTCACTTGCACAGGTCGGGGGACAGGATAGCCGTCGAGGGTTCACGGTGGCGCTATGCTAGGGGTGCGCGGACGCCGGCCGTCGGCGCACGCGCGACCCCGGCGTCGCGCCGGGTAGAGGGAGGCTCCCCATGCCCCTCCGTCGCATCCCGCGCCCGTTCAACCTGCTCTGGGGCAGCGGCAAGATCATCGAGGAAGCCGCCATCGAGGGCGGCCTGCATGCCCCGTCGATCCAGCTGATGCGCTACGAGAAGGGCGAGAAGCGCGGCCAGATGGCGATCCGCTTCGCCGCCTACGGCCAGCAAAACGACCTGGAGCGCAGGCCCCTCATCATCAACGAGAAGGAACTGCTCCCCCTCAAGAAGGAAATCGACCGCTCCCCCCGCCTCAAAGCCCTGCTGCGCAAGCTCGTGGAAGAGGAGGTCGACGACTAGCGCAGCCCCTCGGTCGACGTGCAACACCTACCGCTCCGGGCACTCCGCCCGAGCCGGTCCATAACGTTCCGAATCGCCCTCGGAGCGGCGGCAGCGCTTGCCCTCGCCATCCTCGTGCTCCGCGCCGACGCCGACCCCGGCATCGAGGTGCTGCGACTCGACCCGCCGCCGGGCGTCGACGAGATCCGCGTCGAGGTCACCGGGGCGGTCGCGCAGCCCGGCGTATACACGGTCCAGCCCGGTGACCGCGTCGCCGACGCGCTCGCGCTCGCGGGCGGCCTCGAGCCGGACGCCGACGCCGCCGCGCTGAACCTGTCGCTGCGGCTGCGCGACGAGGACCGCATGGTCGTGCCGCGCATCGGCGAGGGCTCGCCGCTGCTCGACATCAACACGGCGACGGCCGCCGAGCTCGAGGAACTGCCGGGCATCGGGCCGGTCTACTCGGCAGCGATCGTCGCGGCCCGCGAGCAAAGCGGCCCCTTCGCCACCACCGACGCGCTCGTCGAGCGCGACGTGATCCCGGAACACGTCTATGACCGCATCCGCGCGCTGATCATGGCCCGCTGATGGCGCACGCGAGGGTCGAGCGCCGCCCGCTGCTGCCGGCGCTGCCACTCGTGGCGGCGAGCTTCATCGCGGGGACGGTGGGCGGCGCGGTGCTCGGCGGGCCGTGGTGGGCGACGCTGCTCGTGGCCGGACTCGTGGCGGCCGTCGTGGTCCTTGCAGCCGGGCGGCGAGCCCTCGGCGCGCCGCTGGTCCTGCTCGTCGCGCTCGTGGCGGTCGCCGCGGCCGGGCACGCGCGGGTCGAGGAAGCGGAGTCGATGCCACCGCCGCTCCTCGCGGCACTCGAAGGCACGCACGACGTCGTCGGCGTCGTGCGCTCCGACCCGCGGCCGTCCGGCACGCTTGCGCGGCTCGACCTCCGCGTCGAGACCCTCGACGGCGTCGAGCAGGACGGCGGTCTGCGGCTCACGATGCCCGCGCCGCGCGAGCCGCTGCGCGAGGGCGACCGCATCGCGGTCACCGCGGAGATCGAGCGCGCCCCGCGCTTCGACGACTTCGACTACGCGGCGTTCCTGCGCTCGCGCGGCATCCATGCGGTCGCGGCCTTCCCGGAGCGCTGGGAGCTCCTCGAACGCGACGCCGGCAATGACATCGCCGACGCGCTGCGCCGCCTGCGCGGGTGGGCGCTCGACAACGTCGAGCGCGCGTTGCCCGAGCCGGAGGCGTCGCTGGCCGCGGGGATGCTGCTCGGCCGCCAGCGCACGATGCCCGCCGGCCTCGAGGACGACCTGCGTCGCACCGGCACCACGCACCTGCTCGTGGTGTCGGGGCAGAACGTCGCACTGCTGCTCGGCACGGCCGTGGCCCTGCTGACGGCGGTCATATCGAGGCGGCGTGCGGCGCTGCTCGCGCTCGCGCTGCTGCCGGGCTACGTCGTGCTCGTCGGTGCCGAGCCGCCCGTCGTGCGGGCGGCGATCATGGCGGTGGGCATCGCGCTCGCCGCCGTGACCGGGCGGCGCACGCCGGGGTGGATCTACCTTGCGTACGCCCTCGCGATCATGCTCGCACTCCAGCCGCTGCTCGTGCGCGACGTGGCGTTCCAGCTCAGCGCCACGGCCACCGCCGGCGTGATGCTCGTCGCGCCGCCGCTGCGCGACTGGGCCGCCCTCCGCCTGCGAGTCACGAGCGACGGCCCCACTTCGGCGCTCATCGAGGCGGGCGCGATCGCCCTCGGCGCTGCGCTCGCGGTGCTGCCGGTGCAGGCGGCGAGCTTCGGCACCGTATCGCTGGTGCAGGTGCCCGCGAACGTGATCGTGGCGCCGCTCTACGAGGCGACCCTGCTGGTCGCGGTGGCGGCGGCGCTCCTCGGCGGGCTCGAGCCCGCTGCTGCGCTGCTGCACCTCGCGGGGGTGTACGCGCCCGCCGCGTTCGTCGCGATCGTCGGCGTGCTGGCCGAACTGCCGGCCGCGGTCGTCGAGGTCCGCGCGCCGCTCGCGGTGGGGGCGACGTGGTACGCGGCGCTCGCGGGCGTCGCGTGGCTGCTCGGACGCCACGAGCCGGCGCAAGTGCAGCTCGGCGGCTCACGGTCGGGCTTCGCCGGCGATGTCGCGCTCCGGCTCGCGGCCGTCGGGCTGTGGTTCGCGGTGCTCGCGCCGGGCGACGACCTCGCGAGCGTGACGGTGCTCGACGTGGGACAGGGCCAGGCGGTGCTCGTCCGCGACGGCGGCGCCTCGGTGCTTATCGACGCCGGCCCGCCCGACGGCGCGGTGCTGCGTGCGCTCGCGCGCGTCGGAGACGCGCGGAGCCTCGACGCCGTCGTGATCAGCCACGACGACGCCGACCACGCGGGCGGCCTGCGCGAGCTGGAGCGCCGCCTGCGCGTCGGCATGGTGCTCGGCGACGGGATCGCGGGCGCGGCGGCGCTCGACATCGGCGACCGCATCCGCCTCACCGACCGCACGTCGATCGAGGTGCTCTCGCCGCCGGTCGTGACGGCGGGGCGCGCGCACCGCGGCGACAACAACCGCTCGCTCGTCCTGCTCGTACACATCGGCGCGGTGCGGGTGCTCGTCCCCGCGGACATCGAAGCGTCCGCCGAGGAGTGGCTGGTGGACAGCGGGCTCGACTTGCGCGCCGACGCGCTGGTGCTGCCGCACCACGGCTCGAAGAGCTCCTCGTCGCCCGCGTTCGCCGAGGCGGTGCAGCCGCGCGTCGCGATCGCGTCGGCGGGTGCGCGGAACCGGCACGGGCATCCGCACCCCGAGGTCCTCGCACGCTACGAGGGGACGCTGCTGTTCCGCACCGACGAGCACGGCGACGTGACGCTGCGCTCCGACGGCGCGCGGCTGTGGGTGCGGAGCGCGCGCTGACCTCGTGCTACGGTGATCGGCGAGGGGGACACGATGGTTGCGCGAGCACGCGGACGCGAGGCGGACCAGCTGCGCCCGGTCGAGATCGAGGCCGGGACGCTGCGCCACGCCGAGGGGTCGGCGCTGATCACGGCGGGCGACACGCAGGTGCTGTGCGCCGCCAGCGTCGAGGTCGGCGTGCCGCGCTTCCTGCGCGGGACGGGCTCGGGCTGGGTGACCGCCGAGTACGGCATGCTCCCCCGCTCCACCCACACCCGCTCGGCCCGTGAGGCGCGGCAGGGGCGGCAGGGCGGCCGCTCGCAGGAGATCCAGCGCCTGATCGGGCGCTCGCTGCGGGCCGTCATGGACCTCGACGCGCTCGGCGAGCAGACCATCACCGTGGACTGCGACGTGATCCAGGCCGACGGCGGCACGCGCACCGCCGCCATCACCGGGGGATGGGTCGCGCTCGCGATGGCGATCGACTGGATGCAGCGCGGCGGCGCGCTCGCAGCGGACCCGCTGCGCACGCAGGTCGCGGCGATCTCGGTCGGGCTCAGCGGGGGCGAAGCGCTGCTCGACCTCGACTACACCGAGGACTCACAGGCCGAGGCCGACTTCAACGTCGTGCAGCTCGGCACGGGCCAGCTCGTCGAGGTGCAGGGCACGGCTGAGCGCGCGCCCTACTCGCGGCGCGACCTCGACCGCGTGCTGAGCCTCGCCGAGGCGGGCATCCGGCAGCTCCTCGAGGTGCAGCGCGAGGCGATCGGCGAGTGGCGGTCGAGCCAGCGGTAGGCGGTGCGGGCGCCTACCAGCCCTGCGGGTTCACGTAGTCGCCGAGGAACGTCCCACCGAGGATGTGGATGTGGGCGTGCTCCTGCGATTGCTTGGCGTCCCACCCGAAGTTCGAGGCGAGACGGTAGCCACTCGGGCAGTGTGCCCGGCCGACCTCGGAGGCGATGCGGCCGAGCTCCGCGAGCAGGTCGCCCTCCCAGAGCTGCGCCTGCGTCATGTGCTCCTTCGGGCTGGCGAGGAGCATGATCGGGACCCAGCGCAGCTGGTTGCGGAAGACGATGACGTTGTCGTCCTCGTAGCGGATGTCCGCGGGCGAGCGCTTGGCGATGATCTCGCAGAAGATGCAGTAGCGCCGCTCCATGGCCGCCATGAGCGCCTCCCCGTGCTCGCGGCCCGCCGCGCCGCTGACGCAGCCTAACCGGACGCCGCTGCATGCGGCCAGCCGAGGAGCACTCCCATCGTCACGATCGCCCCGTTCCGCGGCCTTCGCTACGACCCCGCACGCGTCGACCCCGACGCCGTCATCGCCCCGCCGTACGACGTCGTCGGCGAGGACGCCGTCGCGGCGCTGCACGCCCGCTCGCCGTACAACGTCGGCCACGTCGAGTCCCCTCGCACCGCCGACGACGGCGACCGCTACGCCCACGCCGCGGCGCTCCTCGACGCGTGGCAGCGCGAGGGCGTGCTGATCCGCGAGGATGCGCCCGCGTACTACGTCTACGAGCAGCGCACAGCGATCGGCGGCGAGCGCGTCGCGCGTCGCTGCTGCTTCGCGCGGATGCTGCTCTCACCGTTCGAGGACGGCGTCGTGCGCCCGCACGAGCACACGATGTCAGGCCCGAAGGCGGACCGCCGCGCGCTGCTGGGCGCGACGCGCGTGAACATCAGCCCCCTGCTCGTGATGTACCGGGACGCCTCGGGCGAGGCTGCCCGGGTCATCGAGCAGGCGGTCGCCGCCGAGCCCGTCTACACGGCCACCGACGACCGCGGCGACGAGCACCGCCTGTGGATCGTCGACGAGCCTGCGGCCGTCGAGGCCCTGACCAACGCCGCGGACGGCTCGACCGCCACGATCGCCGACGGCCACCACCGCTACGAGACCGCGCTCGGCTACCTCGGCGAGCGCGAAGGCGGCGACGAGGGCGCGCGCTGGGTGCTCGCCGGACTCGTCGCGGAGGACGAGCCCGGCCTCGTCGTGCTGCCGACCCACCGCCTGCTCCCCGACGTGACGCCGCCGGCAGACTTCGCCGACCGCCTGGGCGAGCTCTACGAGGTCGCGCCGTTCGATGACGTCGAGGCGCTCTGGGCCGCCGTGCAGGCAGGCGCGGCGAGTCCCGGCACGTTCGGGCTGCTCGGCCTCGGCGGCTCAGGCCTGCGCCTGCTGCGCGTGCGCTCGCCCGAGGCGGTCGACGCCCGCATGCCGGGCGAGTGGTCCCCGGCCTCGCGCGCCCTCGACGTGCTCATCCTGAACGAGACGATCCTCGACCCCCTGCTCGGACTCGACGCCGCGGCCTTCACGGCCGGGCGCGTCGAGTTCAGCGAGGACGTCGAGGAGGCGTGGGAGTGGACGCAGGCCGAGCCGGGCCGCCTCGCGTTCCTCGTCAACTCGACGCGCGTCGACCAGGTGGTCGCCGTCGCCGACGCGGGCGAGGTGATGCCGCAGAAGTCGACGTTCTTCTACCCGAAGCTCGCCACGGGGATGGTGCTGAACCCGCTGGACGAGTAGCGCTCGACGTTACGTCAAGTCGATGAGGCGGGCGGTGAAGATGTCCTCGATCGCCGCGAGTTCGGCGCGCTCTTCCGCGCTCAGCGCGCGGGTGATGCCGAGCGCCATCAGCGCGCGGCCCTCGACGCTGCCGGGCACCGAGGACATCGAGTTGACGTTCACGCCCCACTCGCCGAGCAGGCTCCCGACGCGGCCGATCATGCCGGGGCGGTCGACGTTCTCGATGGCGAGCACGAAGGGCGCGACGCTCGGCGCGATCTCCACCTCGTAGTCGTCGAGGCCCACGATGCGCACGCCCTGCGGGGTGTGCGTGGCGGCGACGGTGGTCTCCCCTGCCTCCGACCGCACGTGCACCACGACAAGGTTGGCGTAGGGCTCTCGCGCCATCCCGCGGTCCTCGTCGACGGGGAGGCCGTGCTCCTCGGCGACCTGGTCGGCGTTGACGATCGTGACCTTCGCGACCGAGACAGGTTCGAGGACGCCGACGATGGCGGCCGCGCGCAGCGGGCCGGCCTCGTGGTTGCCGATCTCGCCGAGGTACTCGATACGCATGCCCTGGAGCTGCCCGCCCTCGAGCTGCGATGCCACCCGGGCGGCAACCTCGGCCGCCTCGATGTAGGGGCCGATCACCATCATCGTCTCGGCGTCGACCGGCGGGGCGTTGACGGCGAACTGCGGCTGTCGCCCGTTCAGCACGTCGAGCACCTGCACCACCGTATCCACCGCCGCGCGGTCCTGGGCCTCGGCCGTCGAGGCGGCGAGGTGTGGCGTGACGACGATGCGGTCGGAGGTGGTGAGCACGTTGCCGATGGCCGGCTCCTCGCTGAAGACGTCGATCGCCGCCCCGGCCAGGCGGCCCTCGGTGATCGCGTCGTACAAGGCCTGCTCGTCGACGAGCGCGCCGCGGGCAGTGTTCACGAGGTAGGCCGAGGGCTTCATCAGCGCGAACTGCTCCGCGCTGATCAGCCCGCGCGTGCCCTCGTGCAGCGCGGTGTGCAGCGTGACGAAGTCCGACTCCCGCAGCAGGTCCTCGAGCGAGCACAGCTCGACGCCGAGCGAGTTGGCGCGCTCCGTCGAGACGAACGGGTCGTAGGCCATCACGCGCATCTCGAACGCCCGAGCGCGGATCGCGACGCCCGAGCCAATCCGTCCGAGCCCGACCACGCCGAGGGTGCGCCCGGCGAGCTCGACGCCCTGCAGGCGGCCGCGCTCCCATCGCCCCTCGCGCAGCGACGAGTCGCCGCGCGGCACGTTGCGGGCGGCCGCGAGCATGAGCGCGAACGCGTGCTCGGTCGCCGACATGGTGTTGGCGAGCGGCGCGTTGACCACGACGACTCCCTGCGCCGTGGCGGCGGCGAGGTCGATGTTGTCGACGCCCACGCCCGCGCGCCCGATGACCTCGAGCCTCGGGGCGGCCTCGATCACGCGGGGCGTGACCTGCGTCTGGCTGCGCACCACGAGGGCGGAGATCTCCGCGACCGCCTCGACGAGTTCGTCCTCGGAGAGCCCGGTCGAGACGGTGACGTCGTGCTGCTCGCCGAGCATGGCGATGCCCTGCTCGGCGATCTGGTCGGCGATGAGGATGCGGGCCATGAGTGCCTTCCGCCCGCCGTGCGCGCTAGCCGCGCGCGGGCACGGCGTGGCCGAGCCGGGCGAGCGCGCCCTCGATCGCGCCGAGGGCGCCGTTCACTTCGTCGTCGCCGGCGTAGCCGAGGTGGCCGAAGCGGAAGATCTTGCCGCCGAGGTCACGCTGGCCGCCCGCGAAGACCGTGTCGAACTCCTCGCGCGCGATCTTGCGCAGCTCGTCGGCGGCGACGCCTTCCGGCGGCAGGATCGCGGTGACGGTGTCGGAGCGCACGGACTCGTCCGCGAACAGGTCGAGGCCCATGTCCACGACGCCGGCTCGCACGCGCGCGGCGGTGGCGCGGTGGCGCTCCCAGACCTGCTCGACGCCCTCCTCGCGCAGCAGCGCGAGCGCGCGGTCGAGCTGGTAGAAGAGCGAGACGGCGGGGGTCCACGGCGTCTGGCCGTTGGCGGCGGCGTTCCTCGCCCGTTGCAGGTCCAGGTACGCGCGCGGCGTGGTGCACTGCTCCTGCACTTCCCACGCGCGGTCGCTGACGCTCACGAACGCCAGGCCCGGCGGCAGCATCCAGCCTTTCTGCGAGCCGGACACGACCACGTCGAGCCCCCACGCGTCCGTCTCGACGGGGATCGAGGAGAGCGAGGAGATGGCGTCGACGATGAGCAGCCGGTCGCGGCCCTTGACCACGCTCGCAATCTCCTCGAGCGGGTTCGTCGCGCCGGTCGAGGTCTCATTGTGGGTGACGAAGACGGTGCGGATGTCGTCGTTGGCTGCGAGAGCCTCGTCGATGGCGTTGGGGTCCGCGCCGGTGCCGTACTCGAAGGCGAGGTGCACGGGGTCTCCGCCGTAGATGCGGATGAGGTCGAGGAAGCGCTCGCCGAAGACGCCAATGGTGACGACGAGGACACGCTCGCCGGGGTTGACGTGGTTGACGACCGCGGACTCCATGCCGCCTGTGCCGGAGGCGGTGAGGATCGCGACGTGGTTCCCGGTGCGGTAGACCTCCTGAAGGCCCTCCTCGCAGCGGGCGAGCATGGCGGCAAACTCGGGGCCACGATGGTTCATCATCGGGGCGGCTCCGGCCTCGGCGACCTCTTGCGGAACCGGGATCGGGCCGGGCGTGCGCAGGTTCAAGTGCTCCTCCTGGGCATGGAATGCGCCTGCGGTCGCAGGCAATCGGATCGTAGGGTTAGCAATTCCGTAGCGTCAACGAATCGCCCCCGGAATTCCCGGGTTTCGAGGGGTCGTGAGACGGCGCACCCCGCACCGCTCGGCTGCCGCGTGGCCCCCTCGTACAATCGACGCACGATGGCGGAACCGACGAACCCCTACCGCGCCCTGCCGGCGATCGACCGGCTGCTCGCCGACGCGCGCGTCGCGCCGCTCGCCGAGCGCCACGGCCACGACGCGCTCGTGCGCATCAGCCGCGCCGTCCTCGACGAGTACCGCGCCGAGATCGACCGCGCGGGCGAGGCGCCGGTGGTGCCGCCCGCCGAGGCGGTCGCGGAGCGCGCGCGGTCCCTCGAACCGTCGCTGCGACGCGTGATCAACGCGACGGGCGTGGTCATCCACACCAACCTCGGCCGCGCGCCGCTCTCCGCCGCGACGATCGCGGCGATGGCCGCGGCGTCCGAGGGCTACTCGAACCTTGAGTTCGACCTCGACAGCGGAGAGCGCGGCTCGCGCTTCAGCCACCTCTCGGATCTGCTGTCGCGCGTCACGGGCGCCGAGGCGGGCATCGCGGTCAACAACAACGCGGCCGCGCTCCTCCTGGCGCTCTCCGCGCTGTGCACGGGCCGCGAGGTGGTCATCTCGCGCGGGCAGCTCGTCGAGATCGGGGGCGGGTTCCGCATCCCGGACGTCATGCGCCAGTCCGGCGCGCGCCTCGTCGAGGTCGGCACCACGAACCGCACCTACCTGCGCGACTACGCCGAGGCAATCACCGAGGACACGGCTGCGCTGCTGCGCGTCCACGCCTCGAACTTCCGCGTCGTGGGCTTCACCGAGGCCGCGCCCCTCGAGGGCCTCACCTCGCTCGCCCGCGAGCGCGGGCTGCTGCTCATCGACGACCTGGGGAGCGGCGCGCTGCTCGACACGCTCCCGTACGGGCTCGCGGCGGAGCCGACGGTGCAGGACTCGGTCGCCGCGGGCGCCGACGTGACGCTGTTCTCCGGCGACAAGCTCCTCGGCGGCCCGCAGGCCGGCATCGCCGTCGGCTCGGCCGACGCCATCGCCGCGATGCAGCGCCACCCGCTGGCGCGGGCCATGCGCCTCGACAAGGCCGCCATCGCCGGCCTCGCCGCCACCCTCGAGCACTACGCGCGCGGCGAGGCCGTCGAGGAGGTGCCGGTGTGGCGCATGATCGCCGCGCCGCTGGACCGCGTGCGGCGTCGAGCGCGTCGCTGGGCGCGCGCCTGC
>CAZMCK010000029.1:0-29229 GCA_964565075.1 uncultured Dehalococcoidaceae bacterium | reverse complement strand
AGACCGAGCTCACCCCGGAGGAGAAGCTGCTGCGCGCGATCTTCGGCGAGAAGGCGCGCGAGGTGAAGGACACCTCGCTGCGCGTCCCGCACGGCGAGCGCGGCAAGGTCATCGACGTGCGCGTCTTCGAGCGCACCGCCGACGACGAGCTGCCGACCGACGTGAACATGATGGTGCGCGTCTCCGTGGCCCAGAAGCGCAAGATCGCCGAGGGCGACAAGATGGCCGGCCGCCACGGCAACAAGGGCGTGGTGAGCCGCATTACCCCCATCGAGGATATGCCGTACCTCGCCGACGGGCGCCCGATCGAGATCGTGCTGAACCCGATCGGCGTGCCGTCGCGCATGAACGTCGGGCAGGTGCTGGAGACCCACCTCGGGTGGGCCGCCAACACGCTCGGCATGCGCGCCGTCACTCCCGTCTTCGACGGCGCCTCGGACGCGGAGATCGAGGACGCACTGGCCCGCGCATGGCTCGCCATGCAGGCCGAGGCCGTGATGCCCGAGGGCTCGGCGCCCAACGGGAACGGCCACGGCAACGGCGCCAACGGCTCCAGCGACCTCGGCGCGCGGCTCGACTTCGGGAAGCTCGAGGCGTACGTGCGCGAGGGCGGCTTCGACCCGGACCAGGTGCTCAGCCACGCCCACGTCGGCACGGCCCGCCGGGCCTGCCTCACGCTGTGGCTGGAGCAGCGCGGCGAGCGCGAGGCGCGCACGCTGGACGAAACCGCCATCGAGGCGCGCGTCGACGAGGTCGCGCGCGAGCTGGGCGAGGCGCCGCCTGTGTGGGGCAAGCAGACCCTGTACGACGGCCGCACCGGCGAGGCGTTCGACCAGCCGGTGACTGTCGGCTACATCTACATGCTCAAGCTCGTCCACCTGGTGGAGGACAAGATCCACGCCCGCTCGACGGGGCCGTACTCGCTGATCACGCAGCAGCCGCTGGGCGGCAAGGCGCAGTTCGGCGGGCAGCGCTTCGGCGAGATGGAGGTGTGGGCGCTGGAGGCCTACGGCGCGGCGCACATCCTCCAGGAGATGCTCACCGTGAAGTCCGACGACGTCGTCGGCCGCGTGAAGGCCTACGAGGCCATCGTCAAGGGTGAGAACACCATGGAGCCCGGCGTGCCGGAGTCCTTCAAGGTGCTGGTCAAGGAGCTGCAGTCGCTCTGCATGAGCGTGGAAATCCTCAACGAGGACGAGGAACAGGTGGCGTTCTCGGAGGACTACATCGAGGCGATCCCGTCGCTCGGCATCAACCTGTCCGGGCGTGAGGCAGAGGAGAGCACGAGTGCTTGAGGTCAACGACTTCAACGCGATCCGGCTGTCGCTGGCATCCCCGGCGCAGATCAAGTCGTGGTCGTACGGCGAGGTTACCAAGCCGGAGACCATCAACTACCGGACCCTGAAGCCCGAGAAGGACGGGCTCTTCTGCGAGAAGATCTTTGGACCCACCAAGGACTTCGAGTGCTACTGCGGCAAGTACAAGCGTGTCCGCTACAAGGGCATCGTCTGCGACAAGTGCGGCGTCGAGGTGGCACGCAGCAAGGTGCGCCGCGAGCGCATGGGGCACATCAGCCTCGCCGCGCCCGTCACGCACATCTGGTTCGCCAAGGGCGTGCCCAGCCGCCTCGGGCTGCTGCTGGACGTCGCCCCGCGCACGCTGGAGCGCGTCCTCTACTTCGCGCACTACGTCATCACCGAGGTGAACGACGAGGCGCGCCAGTACGCGCTCGAGCAGCTCCAGCTCGAGATCGAGGAGGAAGTCAGCCGCCGCGAGAGCGAGGCCTCCAGCCACATCGCCGTGCGCGAGGCGTCGCTGGTCCAGGAGCTCGGCGAGATCGAGCGCAAGCGCGATGAGGAGCTGGCGGCCGCCGACGCGGAGCTGCCGGGGCTCATCGACGAGATCATGGGCGAGGCCCGCAGCCTCGAGGAGGACCTGCAGGAGCGCACCGGCGAGAAGCTGCGCGCGAAGCTCCAGTTCCGCGGCGATACCCTCGCCACGCGCGGCAACGAGATCAGCGCCGACACCATCTCGGCGCTGCACGACGCCGCCAGCCAGCAGGTCGCCGATACCGAGCATCGCATCGCCCAGCGCAAGGACGACCTCACCGCGAGCGCGGAGACCGCGAGCCAGCAGAAGCGCGACGAGGCGTTCGAGGAGCTCGAACCGCTCCGCACGCAGGTCGCCGAGGTGCGCACCCAGGTCCGCAAGGAGAACGAGGACCTGCTCAAGCGCCTCGAGAAGCTGCGCGACCCGATCGAGGCCGACGCCCTGACCGTGCTCACGGAGCAGGAGTTCCGCGAGCTGGACGAGCGCTTCGGGCTCGTCTTCAAGGCCGGCATGGGCGCCGAGGCGGTCCTCTCCATCCTCGAGCGGATCGAGCTGGACAACCTGCGCGCGAAGCTGCAGGAGGAGACCCACTCGGCCTCCGGGCAGCGCCGCAAGAAGGCCACAAAGCGCCTGCGCGTGGTGGAGGCGCTGCGCAAGTCCGGCAACCGCCCGGACTGGATGGTGGTGCAGGAGCTGCCCGTGCTGCCCCCGGACCTGCGTCCGATGGTGCAGCTCGACGGCGGCCGGTTCGCCACGTCCGACCTCAACGACCTCTACCGCCGCGTGATCAACCGCAACAACCGCCTCAAGCGGCTGCTGAACCTCGGCGCGCCCGAGATCATCATCCGCAACGAGAAGCGCATGCTGCAGGAGTCGGTCGACTCGCTGATCGACAACGGGCGCCGCGGCCGCGCCGTGAGCGGCTCCGGCAACCACAAGCTGAAGTCACTGTCCGACCTGCTCAAGGGCAAGCAGGGCCGCTTCCGGCAGAACCTGCTCGGCAAGCGCGTCGACTACTCCGGCCGCTCCGTGATCGTGGTGGGGCCGGACCTGCGGCTGCACCAGTGCGGGCTGCCGAAGAAGATGGCGCTGGAGCTGTTCAAGCCGTTCATCATGCACGCCCTGGTCCGCAAGGGGCTCGCCCACAACATCAAGAGCGCCAAGCGCATCGTCGAGCGCGCACGGCCGGAGGTCTGGGATGTCCTCGAGGAGGTCATCCAGGACCGCCCGGTCATGCTCAACCGCGCGCCGACGCTGCACCGCCTGGGCATCCAGGCCTTCGAGCCGGTGCTCGTCGAGGGCTCCGCGCTGCAGCTCCACCCGCTGGTCTGCTTCGCGTACAACGCCGACTTCGACGGTGACCAGATGGCCGTCCACGTGCCGCTCTCCTATGAGGCGGTCGCGGAGGCGCGCCAGGTGCTGCTCAGCACGAAGAACCTGCTGTCCCCCTCGGACGGCGAGCCCGTGGTGGCGCCGACGCTGGACATGGTGCTCGGCTGCTACTACATGACGTTCACCGACGAGGAGCCCGGCGCGGACACAGGGCGTGAGACCGCGCTCTTCGGCTCCCCCAACCAGGTGCGGATGTCCTACGAGCTCGGCCACGTGCAGCTCCACGACCACGTCCGGCTGCGCCAGGAGGGCCCCGTCCTGCACACCACCGTGGGGCGCGTGCTCTTCAACGACATCGTCCCCGACAGCTTCGAGTTCCAGAACGAGATCCAGGACAAGCGCGCGCTGCGCACGCTCGTCTCGCGCGTACACCAGGACCTCGGCTCGGAGCGCACCGTCGAGTTCGTCGACGCCATCAAGGACCTCGGGTTCCGCTACGCCACGCAGTCCGGGATCTCCATCGCCGTCTCCGACATCGTCGTGCCGGCCAGCAAGACCGACCTCATGGCGGACGCCGACCAGCGCGTCGACGCACTTGAGGGCGACTACCAGATGGGCCTGATGACCGAGAACGAGCGCTACATGGCGGCGATCGACATCTGGCAGGCCGCCACCGATGACATCTCCGTCGCGCTCGAGGAGGGCCTGGACCCGATGGGCCCGCTGGCGCTCATGTCGCGCTCCGGCGCGAAGGGCAACATCGCGCAGATCCGCCAGATGGGCGGGATGCGCGGCCTGATGAGCGACCCCACCGGCCGCATTATCGACCTGCCCATCCGCTCCTCGTTCCGCGAGGGGCTGTCCGTGCTGGAGTACTTCATCTCCACACACGGCGCGCGCAAGGGCCTGGCGGACACCGCGCTGCGGACCGCCGACTCCGGCTACCTCACCCGCCGCATGATCGACGTCGCCCAGGACGTCATCGTGCTGGAAGAGGACTGCATCCCCGAGGGCGGGGAGCTCGAGGGCATCTGGCTGCGCGAGCACGCCGAGACCGGCATCCTCGCCTCCCTCGAGGAGCGCCTCACCGGCCGCTGGACGGCCGGCGCCGTCGCGCACCCCGAGACCGGCGAGGTGCTCGTCGAGGCCAACGCGCCGATCACCGAAGAGTGCGCCCGCGACATCATCGAGGCGAACGTCGAGCGCGTGTTCGTGCGCTCGCCGCTCTCGTGCGGGTCGCGGCGCGGCGTCTGCCAGCGCTGCTACGGCCACTCCCTCGCCACCGGCAAGCTCGTCGAGCAGGGCGTGGCGATTGGCATCATCGCCGCGCAGTCGATCGGTGAGCCCGGCACGCAGCTGACGATGCGCACGTTCCACACCGGCGGCGTCGCCGGCGGCCTCGACATCACCTCGGGTCTGCCGCGCGTCGAGGAGATCTTCGAGGCGCGCGTGCCCAAGGGGCAGGCCGTGATCACGGAGATCGACGGCCACGTCGACGTCCTCCGCTCCGGCGACGTGCGCACCATCACCGTCACCAACACGGAGACCGCGACCGAGGAGCTCGAGGTGCCGAAGGGCGCCGAGGTGCTCGTCGAGGACGGCGACGAGGTCGCCCCCGACCAGGTGCTGGTCACGGGCCCCGAGCCGGACGAGGACGCCGAGGCCAGCGTGCCGGCGGTGCAGCTGTCCACCGCGCTGGGTGGCCGCGTCGAGTTCATCAAGAAGGGCCGCGCGAAGAAGCCGGTCGGGCTGCGGATCGTCTCCGAGACGGTGGACGAGCGTGAGTACCCGATCCCGGCCTCGGCGCGCATCCGCGTGGAGACCGGCGAGATCGTGCGCGCGGGCCAGCAGCTCACCGAGGGCGCTCTGGACCCGCAGGACGTGCTCGCCATCCTCGGGCCGGAGGCCGTGACGCTGTACCTCGTGGATGAGGTGCAGAAGGTCTACCGCTCGCAGGGCGTGAACATCAACGACCGCCACATCGAGGTGATCGTGCGGCAGATGATGCGCCGCGTGAGCGTCCTCGACCCGGGCGACAGCGACTTCCTTGCCGAGGAGCCCGTCGACCGCCACCTCTTCGAGCGCGAGTGCGAGCGCATCGAGCAGGCGGGCGGCGTGGTGCCGACGGCGAAGCCGATGCTGCAGGGCGTGACGCGCGCCTCGCTGAGCACGGACTCGTTCCTCGCGGCGGCGTCGTTCCAGGAGACCACGCGCGTGCTCACGGAGGCCGCCATCGGCGGCGCCACGGACCACCTGCGCGGCCTCAAGGAGAACGTCATCATCGGCAAGCTGATCCCCGCCCGCGCGGAGATCACGGTCGAGCGGCCCGCGCCGATCGCCGAGATGCCGATGCCGGAGTCGCTGCTCCTGCCGTTCATCTTCGACTTCGAGCGCCCCGACGGCGCCGAGGGCGAAGGCGAGTCGCTGGCGGAGCTCATGCAGGCCGAGCCGGGCGACCTCGCCGTGGCCGGCGCCTACGTGGCGGAGCCGGACTAGCGACAGCCCGGCGGCGAGCACCCGCCGCCCGATGCGACTACAAGGGGAGCCCCGACGGGGCTCCCCTTCGTCGTGCGGTCCGAGGTGCGACGGTCCGAGGTGCGATCGGCGTCAGCCACGGATGGGGTCAACGGGTATACGGGCTCGGTCGCGGGCCGTGGCGGGCCGCGGCAACCCCGGCGTTGCGAGCGGCTCCTACAGGTCTCGCCGCTCGAACAGCCACACGCCCGATGCGATCGCGGCTGCGCTGAGCGCGACGAAGACCACGAGGACGCGTGCCTGGTCGGCGATGGCCGTCTCGCCCCGGAACGTCTCGGGCAGGCCGCCGATCACGGCGGTCGTGCTCATCCACTTCAGCCCGAGGAACTGCAGCACCGCGCCGGAGACCGCCACCGTCAGTAGCGCGACCACGACCGCCAGCTGCGAGTTGCGGAACACCGTCGACAGCGCGATGCCGAACGAGGTGAGGAACGCGAACAGCACCCCCACCATCACCACCCCGCCGACGACCCCGCCGAGCGACGTGTCGTTCGAGACGGCGTAGCGGTCGATCAGGTACGCGAACGGGATCACGACCGCGAAGTAGACCGCCAGGAACACCACCATGCGGCTGGTGATCTTGGCCCAGATGTACTCCGCGCGCGTGACCGACTTCGAGAGGATCGTGTCCGCGATCGTACCCGCCTCGCCGCTCACGGCGGTGCCGGCGAGGAAGGAGATGACGATCCAGGAGAGGGGCGCGAGCACGGCCGCGACGTACGCGGCGAGGGTCTCGGACGCCAGCTCGTCCTCGCGCGCGGCCACCACCACCAGGAACGCCGCCGGAGCAGCCAGGAGCAGGACCCAGCCGCGCAGCAGCCAGGAGCTCAGCAACTGCTCCAGGTCACGGCGTACCAGAGCGAAGTACGCCTCCATCGAGTTACTCCGCTTCGGGGTCCGTGTTGGCGACGGCGCCAGTCTCGCCGTGCTCGACGGCGACCGCATCGGCGTCATCGACGGCGTCGGGCTCGGCGACCGTGTCGCCGTCCGGAGCACGAGCCTCGCCGATGATCTCGATGGCGTTGCCGTTGCGGGCGGCGCCCGGCGTGAGCGCCAGCTTCTGGGCCGCACTCCACGCCGACGCGCGCACGAAGCTGGTCAGGCGGTCCTCCTCGAGGCGGCGCAGCACGACCTCCTCGATCTCATGGCTGCCGGTGTCGATGTGCATCAGCTCGACGCCGCTGCGGTGCACCAGGTCGAGCACGCGCTGCACGTACGTCGGCAGCGGCTCCGCGCCGAGGAAGCTGATGCGGAACTCCGACCCGATCCGGTCCACGCGGACCGTGCCGAACGTGTCGAGCTCCGGCAGCTGCTGCTCGAAGTGCGCGAGGTTGCCCTCCAGCTCGACGGAGACGGTGCGCTGCCGCACCAGCCGGCGCATCTCGGCGATGGGGCCGTGGTAGATGATGCGGCCCTCCGCCATGATGCCGATGTCGGTGCACAGCCGCTCGACGTCGCTGAGGATGTGCGTCGCGATGATGATCGTGCGGTCGCTGCCGGACAGCTCGCGGATCAGCTCGAGCGTCTGGCGGCGGCCCGATGGGTCGAGGCCTGATGTGGGCTCGTCGAAGATCAGCAGCTCCGGGTCGTTCATCAGCGCGGCGGCGATGCCGAGCCGGGTGACCATGCCCGTCGACAACTCGCCGATGCGCTGCGAGCCGACCGAGAGGAGGTCGACGGACTGCAGGAGCGAGGTGAGGCGGATCATCACCTCGCCGCGGTCCATCCCGAGCAGTTTGCCGACGAACTGGAGGTACGCGATCGGCGTCATCTCGCGGGGCAGCGAGGGCGTGGTCGGCAGGAACCCGATGCGGCGGCGGAGGTCGGCGCGATGCGATGTCATCGTCTCGCCGAAGACGCGCGCCTCGCCCGCGGTGGGGCGTTGCAGACCGAGCATGATCCGGAACGTCGTGGACTTGCCCGCGCCGTTCGGGCCGACGAGCCCGTAGACCATCCCCTTGTCGACCTTGAGGTCGAGCGCGTTCAGCGCGATGTAGCGATTCTGGTAGACCTTGGTCAGGTCCACCGCCTCGACAACATGCATGGAGCGTCGTACTCCCCGGCACAGCTGCGCTCTCGACGCGCGACCTGCCCGTCGCGGCGGCTGGGGAACGGATTGTAGCAACGCGCGCCGCCGCGGCGATAGTTGGCGTCGCTGCCGGGCCGTCTCGCCCCTCGCACAGCGCGCGCCCGATTCCCTACACTGCGTGCGTGCCGAAGGTACTGATGGTCAGCGACTCGCGCGTCTTCACCGACGCCGCCGAGGCGGCGTTCCGCGACGACGCCTACCAGTTACGCTGCGAGCCCACGCTCGAGCGCGGCCTGCTCGCCATGCGCGAAGATCCGCCACGCGTCTTCTGTGTCGACCTCAACCTCGGGCTGACCATGGGCGGCTTCGCGGCCCTCATGCGCGACCCGCAGTTCGAGGCCGACACCGCCCTGCTGGCGATCGCGACGCCGATGCAGTTCCACCTCGTCGGCGCCGGCGTGCCCGTGAGCGACCTCGTCGTGCCGCCCTTCGACCCCGACGAGCTGCGGCTGCGCGTCGAGCGCATCCTCGGCTCGGTGGGCGAGGCGATCGAGACGGGCGTCCTGCGGCGCGGCGAGCTGGCGATCGACCAGGACCGCTACACGGTCCGCCTCGGCGGCGAGGTGGTGGACCTCACGTACAAGGAGTACGAGCTGCTGCGGTTCCTCGCGCTGAACCCCGGCAAGGCGTTCACCCGCGAGATGCTGCTCAACCAGGTGTGGGGCTACGACTACTACGGCGGCTCGCGCACCGTCGATGTCCACGTGCGGCGCATCCGCGCCAAGATCGAGCTGCACGAGCCCTACATCGAGACCGTACGCAACGTCGGCTACCGCTTCGTCGAGTTGAACCCGCCGGCCTGAGCGGCGTCGGCGCCTGCGCTGGGCCCGGCCCGGAGCTTGAAACACAGCGGTAACAATCGGGTAATGCGGCGGTAATGGCGCCCCCCTAGCCTGCAATGCGTGGCGGCGGGTGATCGCGCGCGCCGCCTGGTGCAACATCGGTACCACAAGAGTCATGGCGCGGCCGCGCGAAGCGGCCGCTGGTGAGAGGGAGGCAGCGCTTGAACCTGCAGGAGCTGACGGAACTGGTACAGCAGAACAACATCATGCGCATCGATCTGCGCGTGACGGACCTGCTCGGACGCTGGAACCACTTCACGGTCCCGCCGAAGGCGCTGGACGAAGACCTGCTCGAGAACGGCAACGGCTTCGACGGCTCGAGCCTGCGCGGGTTCCAGGAGATCCACGAGTCCGACATGCTGCTCGTGCCTGACATCGAGAGCGCCGTCATCGACCCGATCCCGGCCCAGCCCACCCTCGCGCTGGTCTGCAACGTCATCGACACCGTCACGCGCGACCGCTACTCGCGTGACCCTCGGAACGTGGCCGTCAAGGCCGAGGAGTACATGAAGTCCACCGGGATCGCCGACGAGGCGTTCATCGGCCCGGAGCTTGAGTTCTTCCTCTTCGACGATGTGCGCTACGCGCAGACCCCGCAGTCGGCCTACTACGAGATCGATTCGGTCGAGGCGCACTGGAACAGCGGCTCGGGCGACACCCCGAACCTCGGGTACAAGATCGCCGGCAAGGAGGGCTACGCCCCGCTGCCGCCGTTTGACGACACGGCCGACCTGCGCGCCGAGATCGTGACGGCGATGAACAACTGCGGCATCGACACCTTCGTCGACCACCACGAGGTGGCGACCGCCGGCCAGGCCGAGATCGGCGTGGGCAAGAACACGCTGCTCCGGCAGGCCGACGTGGCCCAGTGGTACAAGTACCTGGTCCGCAACGTCGCCCGCCAGCACGGCAAGGTCGCGACCTTCATGCCGAAGCCGATCTACGGCGACAACGGCTCGGGGATGCACACCCACCAGTCGCTGTGGAAGGACGGCCAGCCGCTGTTCTTCGACGCCGACGGCTACGCCGGGCTCTCGCAGCTCGCGCGCTGGTACACCGGCGGCCTGCTCCGCCACGCCCGCAGCGTCCTCGCGTTCGCCTCGCCGACGACCAACTCGTACAAGCGGCTGGTCCCGGGCTTCGAGGCGCCCGTGAACCTGGTCTACTCGATGCGCAACCGCTCGGCGGCGGTCCGCATCTCCACCTACCGCATCGGCATGCCGGACTGGGCTGAGACCACCCGCATCGAGTTCCGCCCGCCGGACCCGACCGCGAACTGCTACCTGGCGTTCTCGGCCATGCTGATGGCCGGCCTGGACGGCATCCAGAACCAGATCGACCCCGGCGACCCGCTGGACCGCAACATCTACGACCTGCCGGCCGAGGAGGCCCTGGGTCTCCCGCAGGTCCCCGCCAACCTGGGCGAGGCCCTGGACGCGCTGGAAGCCGACCACGACTACCTGATGCAGGGCGGCGTCTTCACCGACGACCTCATCGACACGTGGCTCGAGTTCAAGCGCTCCGAGGTGTCCGAGCAGGCCCAGCGGCCCACCCCGTTCGAGTACGAGATGTACTTCAACGACTAACGGCCCCGTCCGGAGTCACATGGCAAGGGCCCCCTCACGGGGGCCCTTCGCTATCCCTCGCCGCCGCTGCGGCTCGCCTTAGCTCCGGCGACGCCGGAACGGCCGCCCGGCGGTCATCCCGCCGTCGATCACGAACTCCGTGCCGGTGCAGAACGAGCTCTCGTCGGAGGCGAGAAACAGCAGCAGCGAGGCCATGTCGTCGACGGTGCCGACGCGGGCGAGCGGCACCGACCGGCCCCAGTTGTCCATCGGGATGTTGGCCCCTCGCAGCATCGGCGTGTCGATCGGGCCCGGATGCACCGAGTTGACCCGGATGCCGTCGTTCGCCAGCTCCATCGCCGCCACCTTCGTGAGGCCTCGCACCGCCCACTTGCTCGACCCGTAGGCCGCAAGCGTGGGCGCGCCCTCGAGCCCGGCGGTCGAGGAGATGTTCACGATCGAGCCGCCGCCGGACTCGCGGATCGAGGGGATCGCGGCGCGCATGCCGAGGAAGACGCCGACCTGGTTCACGTTGATGACGCGCATGTAGTCCTCGAGGCTCGTGTCCTCGACGAACGTCGACGCGCCGCCGATGCCGGCGTTGTTGACCAGGACGTGCAGCCCGCCGAACTCGCTGTTCGCGCGAGAGACCGCGGCCGCCCAGTCCTCCTCGCTGGTCACGTCGAGGTGCTGGTAGACGGCCTGACCGCCGGTGTCGGCGATGCGTGCTGCGGCCTGCTCGCCCTCGTCGTCGCGGATGTCGCCGAGGACGACCGCGGCGCCCTCCTCGGCGAAGAGCCGAGCCTCGGCCTCACCCTGGCCGCGCGCCGCGCCGGAGATGACTGCCACCTTCCCGTCGAGCTTGCCCATCGCCGCCCTCCCTCACCTGTCGCTGCCTCGCGGCCATCATAGGGCCGAGGCCCCACCGCTCGCGGCCCGGGCGGGCGGCCCACTGCGCCCGCTCGCGGTAGACTCGCACGAGCACCTCGAACGCGAGGGGCGCCGATCAGGGCATGCGACGGAGGCGGCGGCATGAGCAACGAGCGCTGGCAGGCGTGGCGCGACGACACGCCCGCACTCATCGAGTACGCGTACATGAACTCCGGGTTCTCCGGCCCGAAGCGCCGCGCCACCCACGAGGCCGTCCAGCAGCGCCTCGACCTCGAGCTCATGCACGGCTCCACCACCCGCCACGCCCTCGATGACCGCTTCGAGCTCGCCGGTCGCTACCGCGAGGTGATGGGCCGGCTCCTCGGCGGCGCGTCGCCGGACGAGATCGCCATCACCGGCAACACCACCGAGGGCATCAACGTCATCACCAATGGCCTCGAGGTGACCTCGGGCGACACCATCGTCACGACCGACGTCGAGCACGGCTCCGGCATCGTCCCCGCCTACTACCTGCGCGAGCGCACGGGCTGCGAGGTGATGATCGTCCCCATCGACGCGCAGGACTCGCCCGGCCAGGCAATGGAGTCGTTCGTCGGGGCGATGGACGCCGCGGCCGGCAACATCAAGCTCGTCATCCTCTCCGAGATCTCGTACTCGACCGGCCAGCTCCTGCCCCTCGGCACGATCGTCGAGGAGACGCACCGCCGAGGCGGCCACGTGGTCGTCGACGGCGCGCAGACCGCCGGACACATCCCCATCGACGTGCGCGCGACGAACGTCGACTTCTACGCGATCCCCTCGCACAAGTGGCTGTGCGGGCCGGACGGCCTCGGCGCGCTCTACATCCGCGAGGACCTCATCCCGCTCGTCGAGCCGGCGAAGGTCGCGGGCCGCGCTGCCGCCTCGTACGACTTCGATGGCAACTTCGAGCCGGAGCGCGAGCGCATCACCAAGTACGAGCTCACGACGACCTCGACCCCGCTCATCGCCGGCACGCTCGAGGCGGCCGAGTGGTTCCTCGACTCCGGCCCGGAGGCCGTCCTCGCCCGCGCGCGCGACCTCAACCGCTACGCCGAGCAGCGCTTCGGGCGCATCGAGGGCGTGAGCGTGGTGAGCCCTCGCCACGACTCGACGCGCACGGGGCTGTTCTGCTTCGTTGTCGACGACCTGCCGGCGGCCGACGTGAACGCATTCCTGCAGGCTGAGGCGCGGGTCGTGTGCCGGTCGGTGGCGGAGTTCAACAGCGTGCGGCTCTCGCTGCACGCCTTCAACACCGAGGCCGAGGTGGACCTCGCCGCCGAGACCGTGGAGCGTGCGATCCGCGAGGGCATCCCCGACGACGTCGAGCCCGCGTTCCCGCCGGCCATCTTCGCCGGCCGCGGGCCGTAGCCGCCCCCATGAGAGGGGCAGCCGCAGCCCGGACCTAGCGCGAGTCCAGCACCTCGCGCGCCTCGCGCAGGGCGGCGAGGTGTCCCGCCGCGTCGAGGCCGCCGCCGAGCGTGCGCAGGCAGAGGTGCGTCGCGCCGACGCCATCCCACGCCTCGACGTCCGGGAGCCACTCGGAGGGCTCGCGGCCGACGACCGGCACGGCGCCCTCGACGCCGATCGAGGTCGGGTCGCGGCCCGCCTCCTCCGCGTGGCGGGCGACGGCCGCGTGCGACGCGGCGACATCGTCGCGTGGCACGATCGCGAACCAGCCGTCGGAGAGGCGTCCGATGCGGCTCGCCATGCGGTCGGTGAGCGGCGCACCGCCGCCCGGCCCGATCCACACCGGGATCGGCTGCTGCACCGGCAGCGGGTTGATGCCCGCGCCGTCGACGCGGTCCCACCGGCCCTCGAAGTCCACGGACTCCTGCGTCCACAGCAGGCGCAGCAGCTCGAGCTGCTCCTCGCAGCGGCGGCCGCGCGTGCGGAAGTCCTGGCCCAGCGCCTCGTACTCCTCGGCGCTGCCGCCGACGCCCACGCCGAGGCGGAGCCGACCGCCGCTCAGCACGTCGATGGTGGCCGCCTGCTTCGCGACCATCACCGTCTGGCGGGCGGGCAGGATGATGACCGAGGGCACGAGCTCGATGCTGGTGGTGAGCCCCGCCACCCAGCTCAGCAGCGTGAGCGACTCGTGGAGCTCGCCGCTGCCGGGGCGGATGAGCAGCTCGGGTACGCGGAGGTGGGTGAAGCCGAGTTCGTCGGCGGTCTGCGCGAAGTCGCGGATCGCCGCCATGTCGTTCTGGAGCTCCCGCACGGGGAGCGAGATACCGATGCGCACGGGTCGCCTCCTGACGCGCCGCCATGCTACCGCGCGACACGCCGGGGCGGCCCGACGCCAGAAGATCGTCGGGTGGAGCTTTCGGGCTGTACTCGGACTGAGGCGCCTGGCCTACCTGCGTTCGAGGGTCTCGACGCGTGCCTTCATGTCACGCATGTCTTTCCTGAGCTCGGCCACGTCCTCCAGGAGCACCTGCACGCCCTCGGCGAGCGGAGCAATCTCGAGGCGCATCGCCTGCCGCACGACTTCCAGCGGGACCAGTCCGTCCGAACTCGTACCGCCGTTGGTCATTGGGATTCCTTCCTGGGAGCGGAAGCAAGGCCCAGCCTCGCCTGATAGTGGGACTCTGTCAAGAACGTTTGTCGCACTCCAGTCACAACTCGTCGACCGAACCTGCCAACACTATGCACCCACCGAGACCCAGCCCAGTTGTTCAGACGCTGGGAGGCTCACGCGCGTATGATCGCTCCGGCAAACGCCGCGAGGGCGACGGGGAGGCGACCATGACGACCGCGCAGTCCGAGCTGCTCACGACCACCGAATGGCTCGCCGACCACCTCGATGGCGTCGGTACGGACTTCGCGCTCATCGACGCCGGCGAGGCGGTCGCCTACCGGCGGGCGCACATTCCCGGCTCGGTCGGCCTCCCCCACCCCTACCTCAAGGGCCGCGAGAACAGCCGCCTGGTCATGACACCGCCGGAGTTCGAGTCGCTCATGGGGCGGCTCGGCATCTCCAACGAGACGCCCGTGGTCATCTACGACGACAACGCCTCGCTGCACGCCGCGCGCGTGTGGTGGGTCTTCGAGCACTTCGGGCACCGCGACGTGCGCGTCGTCGACGGCGGCCTCAACGCCTGGCTGCACGAGGGCCGGCCGCTGACCTCCGCGCCCGCGCGCCCCGCGCCCGCAACATTCGAGGCGCGCGTGGACCGGGGCGCGCACTGCACGGTCGACGAGCTCGTCGCGATCGTCGAGGCGGGCCCCGACGCGCCGGATGCGCCCCAGATCTGGGACACGCGCTCCGACGGCGAGTGGGACGGCTCGAACGACCGCGGGAACCAGCGCGCCGGGCACGTGCCGGGCGCGAAGCACCTGGAGTGGCTGCGGCTCATGCAGGGCCCGCCGTCGCGCCGCTTCCGCCCCCTCGACGAGATCCGGGAGCTGATCGAGGGCGCGGGGATCGACCCGGAGGCGGCGACCGTCACCTACTGACAGGGCGGCATCAGGGCCGCGTTCGCGGCCTTCGTCCTGCGCATGCTCGGCAACGACCGCGCGCGCAACTACGACGGCTCGATGGGCGAGTGGGCGAACCGCGAGGACACGCCGCTCACGCTGGAGTAGCGCCCGGCGGCATCCTCGCCGTCACTCGCCGCGCACGACCTCGACGAGGCGTGCCGGGTAGTCGCCGCAGATCAGGTCCACGCCCGCTTCGTGCATCCGACGCACGTCGGGCTCCTCGTTGACCGTCCAGGTCGCCACCGTCAGGCCCGCGCTGTGCGCCTCGGCGACGAATTCCGTGTCGACCATCGAGTAGTGCAGGCTCACGCCCGCGAGGCCGAGGTCGGAGGCCTGCGCGAGCACCTCGGCCCGCTCGCGGTTCGGCGCGGCGAGGAGCGAGACCGGCATCCCCGGCATGGCCTCGGCTGCGGCCGCGCACACGCCCGCGTCGAACGCGCACAGCGAGCAGCGCCCGAGCGCGTCCGCCTCACGGACCCCGCGCGCCACGAGGTCCTCGATGCCCTCCTGCTTCACCTCGATCACGAGGTGCGTGGCGGCCGTCGCCGCGAGCGCCTCGGCGAACGTAGGGATGGGCTGCGGGCCGACGTCACCGTGCGGGTCGAGGACGCGCAGCGCGCGCAGCTCGTCGAGCGTGACGTCCTCGACGTCGCGAGCGTCACCCGTGGTACGGGCGAGCGAGGCATCGTGCATGAGCACGGCGGCGCCGTCGCGCGTAGCGCGCACATCGATCTCGACGCCGTCGACGCCGGACGCGAGGGCTGCCTCGATGCCGACGATCGTGTTCTCGGGCCGCAGGCCCATCGCGGTGCGGTGCGCGATGAGCACGGGCGAACGGCCGGGCTGCACAGGCTGCGACTCGATGGTCATCGACGCCTCCCCGCCCGAGGGTACATCCGGAGAGGCCCCCACGCCGTAGTGTTAGTGTGATGGCCATGCACACCACATGCTCCGAGCAATCGAGGGCGGGCAGCGCGTGAGCCGGGCAGCGTGAGCCGCACACTCGCCCTCGCCACGTGGGTCACCCTTGTCACGCTCGCGTGGCTGGGGGTGCAGGCGGCCCCCGCGGCGGCAGAGGACGAGGACACCGTTGCCGCCGAGGCGCCCTTGCCCCCCGACCGGGTGCGGGACCTGAGCGTCGGCATCGGCGGTCCGGACACCCTCGTGCTGCGCTGGCCCGAGCCACCCGACAACGGCGAGCCGATCACCGCGTACGACGTCCAGCGGAGCGACAACCGCGAGCAGTGGATCGACCTCACCTCGTTCGGCCGCTTCACGGGGCTGCGGGACTACAGGCTCACGCTGGGGCAGCGCTACTGGTACCGGGTGCGCGCAGTCAGCGACGCGGGCCCGGGAGAGTGGTCCATCCCCGCCCAGGGCACCCCGGCGGCGCCGCCCGAGGCCATCACGGACCTCGCGGTCACCTCAGCCACCGAGGAGGCGCTCATCATCCAGTGGAGCACGCCCGCCGAGAACGGCGCACCGGTGTCCCGCTACGAGCTGCAGCGGCTGTTCGGATCCGACCACCGGCTCGTGGTCGACCTGTGGGCCTTCACCGAGTGGCCGAAGGAGAGCACGACGTTCTCGTTCGCAATCGCGAACCCGTTCGACGAGCCCGGTCAGGCGTACCGGGTCCGCTCGTGGAACCTCGCGGGGGACAGCGAGTGGTCGGAGCCCGTGGTCGCCAGCGAGGAGGTCGGCCTGCCCGCGAGACCGCCGTCGCTCACGATCCTCGGCATCGCCCCGCGAGAGGTGCGGCTGCGCTGGGTGGCCCCGGACGCCAATGGCAGCCCAATCTTCCTCCAGCAGGTCGAGCGCCGCCACGCGATCGACCACTTCCTCGGGTACGACTACTTCTCCGAGGTCGCCCTGGTGTCCGGCAAGACCTCGACCACCATCGAGGTGGTCCACCACGGGCCGGCGCGGACGTTCCGCGTGCGGGCGTGGAACTTCGCCGGGGAAGGCGAGTGGTCGCCCTGGGCGGGCATCCGCCCCGGCCTCATCACCTTCAGCGGCTCGCACGAGGACTTCCGCGCCATCCTCGGCGCGCAGTGCCCCGGCGGCATCATCGCCTGGGGGACGGTCGTCGACGAGGCCGGCGAGGCGAGATGGATCCCCTACGGGGTCGCGCCGAACGGCATCCCGAGCCCGCGCAACGTCGACTTCGAGGCGGCCTTCCCGGGTGGGTTCGATGTGGCCCCGCTGCGCGTCGACTACTGCGGACGTCCGACGTACTTCGAGCCGCACGTGCGGAGCAGTGCCGAGACGCTGACCATCTACACGGGCGGCATCGAGCGACTGCGCCACGCCCTCGAGACCGAGTGCGCGGCGGGCGCCGTCGCCGTCGCCAACGGCCGCCACGAGTGGGACGGCACGTTCGTCACGCTCGACCCCGCCGCCGACGCCGAGGCGAACGCGGCGTTCATCAGCTCGTTCAAGTTCGACCGGCTGTGGCAGGAGCCGCTGATCATCCGCGGCTGCGGGCCGTAGCGCGGCGCGCCGCGTGCCGGTCCTGCGCGCCACCCTCGCCGCGGTGCTCGTCGCGCTCCTCGTGGCCTGCGAGGCGCGCGAGCCGGTGCGCGGGCGCGGGCTCCTGACCCCGACCCCGGCCGACCCCGCCGTCGCCGCGCCGACCTCGACCCCGACCGCGACGCACACCGCCGCCGCGCCCACGCCGCCGCCGAGCCCACGAGGGGTGACCATCGGCTTCGTCGGCGACCTGATGTTCGCGCGCGACGTGGTCACGCTGATGGAGCAGCACGGCAGCAGCTACCCCTTCGAACGCGTCATGCACCTCTTCCGGGGCGTCGACCTGCTCGTCGGCAACCTCGAGGGGACCTTCACCGAACGCGGCGAGCGCTCGGACAAGTACTACACGTTCCGCGCCCCACCCGCGGTGGCGCAGACCCTGCGCGATGGCGGCTTCGACGCCGTCTCGCTCGCCAACAATCACGCGCTCGACTTCGGGCCGGTCGGCCTCGCCGACACGATAGACACCCTCGACGGGCTCGGCGTCGCGCACTTCGGCGCGGGTGGTGACGCCACCGAGGCGGCACGCCCGCTGACGCTCGAGGTCCGCGGGCTGCGGGTCGCGATCCTCGGGTTCAGCGCGGTGCGCTCCTCGGTGTTCGCCACGGCGTCGCGGCCCGGCGTCGCCGAGGCAACCGTCGACGCGGTCGAGGCGGCGGTCGCGGCGGCAGCCGCGGAGTCCGACGCGGTCGTGGTGGTCATCCACTTCGGCACGGAGTACGACCCGGAGCCCACCAGGGAGCAGCGTGCGCTGGCTCACGCCGCCGTCGACGCCGGGGCCACGGTCGTCGTCGGGCACCACGCCCACACGCTCCAGCCGTGGGAGCGGCGCGGCGACGCGCTCATCCTGTACGGCCTCGGCAACTTCGTCTTCGACCTCGACCGCGAGGACCTCGGGACGCTCGGCGAGGGCCCGTTCGCCACGGTGGTCGCGGTCATCGAGCTCCACGAAGACGCCCCACCCGGCATCGCGTTCCGCCCCGCGTACATCGACCCGGACGAGAACCGCCCGCGCTCACCCACGAGCGCCGAGGCGGATCGGATCCGCGCCGCGCTCCACGAGCTCACCGGCGAGTGACGGCCGCGGATGGGCGGCCGAGATGCGGCAGAAACATCGGTGAAACGTCGGCCGCCTACGATCCTCGAACGATGACGACGACACCACGGTCCGACTACGACGAGCGCCAGCACGTCATCCAGGCGTGCTACGACCAGGACGTGAAGTTCATCCGCCTCTGGTTCACGGACATCCTCGGGATGCTCAAGTCCGTCGCCATCACCATCGAGGAGCTGGAGCATGCCCTCGACGACGGCGTGACGTTCGACGGCGCGTCGATCGAGGGCTTCGCCCGCGTCGACGAGGCCGACATGGTCGCCGTCCCCGACCCCTCGACGTTCCAACTGCTGCCGTGGCGGCCGCGCGAGCGGGCGGTGGCGCGCATGCTGTGCGACATCCGACGGCCCGGCGGCGAGCCGTTCGAGGGCGACCCGCGCTGGGTGCTGCGCCGGACGCTGGCGCGCGCCGCCGAGCAGGGGCTGACGTTCTACGTCTCGCCGGAGATCGAGTTCTTCTACTTCCGCGACGCCACGGGGACGGAGCCCCTCGACCGCGGCGGGTACTTCGACCTCACCCCGCTCGACTCCGGCAGCGACCTGCGCCGCGAGACGGTGCTGATGCTGGAGAGCATGGGCATCGGCGTGGCGCTCAGCCACCACGAGGCCGCCCCGAGCCAGCACGAGATCGACCTCCGCTACACCGACGCACTGACCATGGCCGACGCGATCATGACGTACCGGCTGGTGGTGAAGGAGGTCGCGATGCGCCACGGGGCGTACGCGACGTTCATGCCGAAGCCGCGGCGGGACGTCAACGGCTCCGGCATGCACCTCCAGCTCTCGCTCTTCCGCGGCGAGGACAACGCGTTCGCCGACCCGGCCGACGCGCTGGGGCTGAGCGCGCTCGCGCGCCACTTCATGGCGGGGCTGCTCGACCACGCCTCGGAGACGATGCTCGTCACGAACCAGTGGGTGAACTCGTACCGCCGCCTCGTGCCGGGCTTCGAGGCGCCTACCCACGCCACGTGGTCGACCACGAACCACGCCGACCTGCTGCGCGTACCGAGCTACAAGCCGGACGACCCCGGCGCAACGCGCATCGAGTACCGCGTGCCCGATCCGGCGTGCAATCCGTACCTGGCGTTCGCCGCGCTGCTCTCGGCCGGCCTCGACGGCGTCGACCGCGAGGCGGCGCTCCCGGGCGCCCTCGACCGCGACGTGCGCGAGCTCGAGGCGGACGAGGTGGAGCAGCGGGCGATCACGCCGTTGCCGAGCTCGCTCGGCGAAGCGATCGCGTCGTTCGAGGACTCGCCGTTGCTGCGTGACGCCCTCGGCGCGCACGTGTGCGAGTCGCTGGTGGCGAACAAGCACCACGAGTGGGACGAGTACCGCACCCACGTCTCGGAGTTCGAGCTCGAGCGCTACCTCGGCGTGCTGTAAGCGGTCCGCGCCGCAGCGTCGACCGCCACTCTCATCCCTTTTGTTATAACACTATTACCGCATGCAATAGTCGTTCGACTTCTGCTAGACTGGTGCCCACGGGACACCGGAGCAGCCATGACGACGGACTCACTCGCCCAGCGCGTCGCCCGCATCGAGGGCATCATCGAGCATCTGGCCACCAAGGCAGACGTGGAGCGGCTCGCGCTGCGGATGTACGTCGCCATGACCGTTGGGCTTGCGACCGCAACCGGCATCATCCTCGCCGCGATGCGGCTCTGGATGTAACCCTCCTTCGCAATGACCCTGGAAGACTACCCAGTAGACGAGGCGCTTCTGCGGTGACTCGGGACACAGCGGCAGAACGGGCGGCGCGCGCCGAGGGCATGCTCAAGCACGTGGCGACCAGGGCCGACCTCGAACGACTCGAGATTCGGTTGTACGTGGCTCTCACGATCGCGACCGGCACGATCCTCGCCGCGATGCGGCTCTGGACGTAGCCGCCCCGCACACGCCCGCGCTAGCGGTGCGTCGGGGTGGCGCCTGACTCGTCGAACGCGCTGCGCACCCCGTACGGCTCCTCGCCGCGGTTGAGCTTCTCCGTCTCCTCCGCCCACCTCGACGGGTCGAGGTCGCGGCCGGCCAGCTCCGGGCCGTCGCCGGCGTAGCGGTGCGCGCGGAACATCGAGGGGGTCTGGCCGAACCGCCCGTTCGGCATGAAGCCCGTCACGTACTCCCACACGGTCTCGCCCTCCGGCGTGACCTCGAAGATGCGGCCGGTGGCGCCCTCCGTGATGAGGGTGTTGCCGTTCGGCTGGCGGTCGGCGCCGCTGGTCATGAAGCTGATGAACGCCAGCAGCACCGGTGCCTGGTACTGCCAGACGATCTCCTTCGTCTCCGGGTCCACCTCGAGGATGCGCGAGTGGCCGGGACCGCCCCGGCGGTGCGAGCCGTTGTCGAACAGCATCAGGTTGCCGTTCTCGAGCTGCGTGAAGTGGTGCTGGTGCGAGGTCACGCCCGGCCCCCAGCGCCACTCGATCTCACCGCTGTCCGGGTTCGCGATCACGACCGTGTCGGTCTGGCGCATGCTGACGAGCCAGCGGCCGTCGGACGCCACCGAGACCGCGTTGGCGTGCGTCCACTCGCGACGCCGCTCGAGCGGGCAGATCACGTCGAGCCGGTAGTCGAAGTGCTCCCAGGAGCGCCACTCGCGCACCGTCTCGCCGTCGGGCGAGATCTCGCGCACGAGGTCCCCGACCATCGCGTCCGGGTCGTTCGCGCCCTGGAAGCCGCCCTGGACCTGCCGCCGGATCTCGTCGGGCAGCAGCTCCCAGTGCAGGATCACCGTGTTGCCGTTGTCGAGGCGGACGAAGTCGTGGTGCTGCTGGTCGTTGCGGTACTCCCAGACCGTGTTCCCGTCCCAGTCCTGCTCGATCAGCGCGTGCGCGTGACCGCCGATGACGCCGACGGGGGAGACCTCCTCGGCCTCCATGAAGTGCACCGGGTTGGCCGTGTGGAAGAGCACGTTGCCGCCGGGGAGCAGCTTCGCGTACTGCACGCCCTCCTCGTGCGTCCAGCGATGCACGATCCGGCCCTCGGGGTCGATCAGCGTGGCGTGGTAGCCCTCGACGTTCGAGAACAGCGTGTAGCCGTCGTGTGACTGCTCGGGGTCGCGGTAGACGAGCCCGGAGGGGCGATTACGCGTCCATGCCATGGGGGTGCCTCCCGTCTGTGGGCGATCACTGGTGCGTGCCGGCTGGTCTTGGCCACGGACGGGGCTGGCGCCTACCCGAAGAGCATCGCCGAGGCGCCGTCGGCGGCCTCGAAGATAGGCGTCGCCCACAGGCCGACGAGGAAGATGCCGAGGAACAGCACGCCCGTCGTGAAGTAGGCGGCCGGCGAGAGCCGCCAGCGCGCGGTGTCGCCCTCGGCGGGCTCGGCGACGTACATCTGGCGGATGACCTTCAGGTAGTAGTACAGCGAGACGGTGCTCATGATGACCGCGACGGTCGCCAGCCAGAGGAAGCCCTCCTCGGCGGCCGCCTGGAACAGCACGAACTTCGTCACGAAGCCCGCCAGCAGCGGCATCCCGCTCAGCGAGAACAGCCCCGTCGTGATGACGAGCGCGAGGTACGGCTGCGTCTCGGCAAGGCCGCGGAAGTCCGCGATCTCCTCGGACCCCGTGCGGTTGTAGAACGCGATCACCGCGATGAACACCGCGAGGTTCGTGATCAGGTAGCCCGCGAGGTGCAGCAGCAGCGCCGATCCCGACGCGTCCGACACCGTCGTGATCGCCATCAGCATGAAGCCGACCTGGCCGATCGATGAGTAGGCGAGCAGCCGCTTGATGTTCGTCTGCTGGATGGCGACGAGGTTGCCGACCACCATCGTCGCGACGGCGAGGGAGGCGAGCATCCACTGCCAGTCCGCCTTCGCCGGCTCCAGCGCCGTGCCGAACAGCGCCAGCATCAGCGCGAACGTCGCGGCCTTCGAGGTGGCGGAGATGTATGCGGTCACGGGCAGCGGGGCGCCTTCGTAGGCATCGGGCGTCCACATGTGGAACGGCACCGCCGAGGCCTTGAAGCCGAGTCCGCCGACGAGGAACGCGAGGCCGATCAGGAACGCCGGCGTACCGACGATCCCGTTGTTGAGCGCCGCCGCGATGCCGTCGTAGCTCGTCGTGCCGGTGGTGCCGTACACGATGCTCAGGCCGTAGAGCAGCATCGCCGAGGCGACGCCGCCGAGCAGGACATACTTCAGGCCTGCCTCGCCGGACCGCGTGTCGGTCTTGGCGAGCGAGACGCCGACGTAGAGCGAGAACGAGAGCAGCTCGATGGAGATGTACGCGGTGAGCAGCTCGCGGGCGGCGGCCATGTAGATGGCGCCGATCGTGGAGGCGAGCAGCAGGGCGTAGAACTCGCCCTGGTGCGTGATGTTGCGGTTCACGAACTCGTAGGACCCGAGCACGATCGCGACCAGGGTCGCGATGAACAGGATGCGGAAGAACGTCGTGAAGTCATCGACGGCGATGAGCTGCGCGAAGTCGGTCGGGTCGCGGTCGAGGTAGAGCAGGCTGGCCACGCCGGCGATGAGCGCGCCGAGGATGGTGACGGCCGGGAGCAGGTTGCGCGAGATGCGCAGGTCGGCGCGGAAGGCGTCGAGCATCAGCACGACGGCGGCGGCGCCCACGAGGATGAACTCGGGCAGGAGCAGTCCGTACTCGAAGTTCAGGTCGTTCACGACAGCACCTCGGGAATGCCCATCTCAAGACCCATCGCGATGCGGTCGATCCACGGTGCGGGCCAGAGGCCGAGCGCGAAGATCGAGATAGCGAGCACGGTCGCCCCGGCCCGTTCGGCCCAGGTGATCTCGCCGACATCGCTCCAGCGCGGGTCGGCCTCGCCGAAGAAGGTGCGCGCGAACATGCGCAGCAGGTACGTCGCGGTAATCGCGGCGGTGAGGACCGCCAGCCCGCCGACGATGGGATAGGCCCGGAACGCGCCGATGAAGATATGGACCTCGGCGATGAACCCGGACAGCCCCGGCAACCCGAACGATGCGAGTCCGGCGATGACGAAGAACACCGCCCAGATCGGCATCTGCTTCGCGAGCCCCGAGTAGTGGTTGATCTCGCGGTCGTGTGACTGGTCGTAGAGCGCGCCGATGAGGAGGAAGAAGAGGGCCGTCATCACGCCATGCGCGAACATCTGCAGCACCGCCCCGCTCATCCCGATGAGGTTGAGCGTGCCGAGCCCGAGGAACACGTAGCCCATGTGCGAGACCGAGGAGAATCCGGTCATCAGCTTGAAGTCGGTCTGGCGCAGCGCGCCGATGGCGCCGTAGAGCGCACCGACGATGCCGAGCGTCAGGAGCGCCGGCGCCCAGAACTCGCCGCCCTCGGGCATGATCTGGAAGCCGAGGCGGATGATGCCGAACGCACCCAGCTTCATCAGCACGCCCGCGTGCAGCATCGAGACGGCCGTGGGCGCGGCGGCGTGGCCGTCGGGCGACCACGGGTGGAGCGGGAAGATGCCGCCCAGGGTGCCGCAACCGAGCACGATCAGCGGGAACATGATCTTCTGGAAGGTCGGGTCGTAGGTCGCGTCGAACAGCGACGGCAGGTCGAACGTGCCGAGGCCGGCCTCGGTGAAGATGCCGAAGATCGCGGTGAAGATCAGGATCGACGCCGCGACGAGCATCATCATCAGCTTCATCGCGCCGTACTCGCGGCGGCCCGAGCCCCACACACCGATGAGCAGGTACATCGGCAGCACCGCGGTCTCGTAGAGCAGGAACCAGAAGAACAGGTCGAGCGCGACGAAGGTGCCGTAGACCCCGGCCACCAGCACGAACAGCAGGATGAAGAAGTCCTTGCTGCGGTGCTCCTGCTTCCAGGACACCCACGTCCCGGTCAGGATCACGATGCCGGTGAGCAGCACCATCGGCGCGGCAATGCCGTCGACGCCGACCTTGAGCTGCACGCCGTTCTCGCCGAGGAAGCCGACGTTCTCGAACCACGGCCACGAGAGCACGCCCTGGAACTGCTCGCCCCGGTAGTCGAACGCGAAGAAGACGTAGACGGAGATGACGAACATCGCGACCGACGCGACGCCGGTGACGATGCGGATCAGCGTGCGCTCGCTCGAGGGCACGAGCATGAGCAGCACCGCCGCCCCGAGCGGGATCAGCGGAAGCGCGAGCAGCAGGTAGCCTTCGTTCGCCGTCATCGTTCCTCGAGACCCTCTGCCCTACGTCCGGCCGACCGCGACGAGCGCGAGGACGACGACACCGATGGCCATCGCCAGCGCGTAGTTCGGGATGCGGCCGGTCTGGAAGAACTTGAGCCGGTAGCCCGCGAAGCTGATGCCCTGCGCGCTCCCGTCGACACCCGTCTCGTTCACGACCCAGCGGTCGAAGTACGCAACCACCGAGGCGAACCCGAGCACGACCTTGTCGATCACGAACTGGTAGAGGTGGTCCATGTAGTAGCGGTTGACCAGCAGGTCGTGGAACTCGGGCGCCCACTGCCGCGCCCGGACGGCGCGCTCCGCCGCGCCCCACCAGTACATGAACCCGATGGCGATACCGGCGAGGGCGGAGAGCGTCGCGCCCAGCGCGATCGTCGCGTCGAGCTTGAAGGCGTGGCCCTCGTGGCCCTGCGTGAACACGACCTCGCCGATGCCCCCGCTGAAGCCGAGCGCACGCCCGACGGGGTCGAGGGCGACGAAGCCGGCGACCACGGCGAGCAGCGCCAGCAGCGCCATCGGCAGGATCATCACCGGCGGCGACTCGTGTGCGTGGTCGTGCGCGTGCCGGTCCTTGGGATCGCCGAAGAACGTCAGCAGCACGAGGCGCGTGGTGTAGATCGCGGTCAGCGCCGCGGTCGCGGCGAGGATGACGAACGGGCCGAACCCCGCGCCGTCCTGCAGCACAAGCAGGATCTCGTCCTTCGACCAGAACCCTGCCAGCGGCACGATCCCGGCCAGCGCGAGCGAGCCGATGACGAACAGGATCGTCGTGACCGGCATCTTGCGGCGCAGCCCGCCGAGCGACTCGACCACCTGCTGCTCGGTGGCGTGAATGACCGAGCCAGAGCCGAGGAAGAGGAGCGACTTGAAGAAGGCGTGCGTGAACAGGTGGAACATCGCGGCGGTTACGGACCCCACGCCCAGCGCGACGAACATGAAGCCGAGCTGCGACACAGTCGAGTACGCGAGCACCCGCTTGATGTCGCTGGTCACGAGGCCAAGCGTGGCCCCCAGCGCGGCGGTCGTCAGGCCGACGTAGAGCACCACGTCGCGCGCGACGAGGGCGACGTCGAAGACGGGCATCATCCGCGCCACCAGGTAGACGCCGGCGACCACCATGGTCGCGGCGTGGATGAGCGCGCTGACCGGCGTCGGGCCCTCCATCGCGTCGGGGAGCCAGACGTGGAACGGGAACTGCGCCGACTTGCCGGCAGCGCCCGCGAAGAGCATCAGCATCGCGACCGTCAGGTAGGTCTCGCCGTACCCGCCGCCCTCGGCGAAGTGGATGATCTCCTGGATGTCGAACGAGCCGGAGCCGCGCCACAGCAGGATGATCCCGATCAGCAGGCCGACGTCACCGATGCGCGTGGTGATGAACGCCTTCTTCGCCGCCTCGGCGGCCGTCTGGCGCTCCCAGTAGAAGCCGATGAGCAGGTACGAGGCGAGGCCGACCGCCTCCCACGAGAGGTAGAGCAGCAGCAGGTTCCCGGACACGACGAGCATGAGCATGGCCGCGCCGAAGCCGGACAGCACCGCGAAGTACCACCCGTAGCGCGCCTCGCCCTTCATGTAGCCGACCGAGTAGATCATCACCATCAGCGTGACGATGCTGACCACGGCCAGCATGAGCACGGTGATGCCGTCGACGAACGTGCTGAACTCGATCAGCAGCAGCTTCTCGACGACGCTCGTTTCGATCTCGACCCACGTGAACGCGTAGGCGTTGCTGCCGCCGGGCTCGAAGTGGCCATCCTTGAAGCTGCCCTGGAAGTCCAGCAGCACGAGCGCCGAGAGCACGACGACCGCGGCCATCCCGAGGATGACGATGAAGTCGCCACGCCGCGGGACGAGGCGGTTGAAGAGCCCCATCAGGGCGAAGATCACGGCGGGGATCGCCGGCAGCAGCCAGACCTGCTCCATGCCCATACCGCGCTACTCCCCGGCCACCCGAGCGGCGGCGCCTGCGCCTACCACTTGAGATCGCTCGCTTCGTCGACCATCGCGGTCTCGCGGTCGCGGAACAGCCGCAGCACGATGCCGAGCGCGAGGCCGACCTCGGCGGCGGCGACCGTGATGACGAAGATCGCGAAGATCACGCCCGTGAACTGGTCCGGGTCCAGGTAGTGCGCGAACGCGACCATGTTGATGGTGACCGCGGCGAGCATGAGCTCGACGGAGACCAGGATGAGGATCGCGCTGCGCCGCGCGAGCACGCCGTAGAAGCCGATCCCGAACAGGATGGCGGAGAGGACCAGGAAGTGCTCCATCGGGATGTCGCCGGCCATCAGGCACCGTCTCCCATCGCCGCGTCCTCGGTGTCCTCGGGCCGGTCACGTCGCGCGATGGCGATGGCGCCAATGAGCGCGATGATCAGCACCAGCGAGGCGATCTCGAAGGGCGCTCCGAAGTCACGGAACAGCCGCACGCCGAGCTCACGGAACGGGATCGTCGTGGCTGTCGGGGCGCCCCAGACCTGGTCGACCAGCGCCACGGAGAGGAGGCCGGCGAGCGCGATGCCGACGATGAACGCGAACGGCTTCTGCGCGCCGTCGGAGACGATGGGGTCATCGGTCGCGTTGGTGAGCATGAGGCCGAACAGCAGCAGCACGGTCACGCCGCCGCCGTAGACCAGGATCTGCACCAGCGCGAGGAACTCCGAGCCGAGCAGCAGGAAGATCGCCGCCACACCGAGCAGCGTCACGACCAGTGACAGCGCCGCGTGGACGATGTTCTTGAGCAGCACCGAGCCCAGCGCCCCGCCGACGATGACGGCGGAGGCGAGCCAGAAGACCAGCTCGGGCGCGCTCAGGATGTCGAAGACGAGCAGCACGATGAGCACGAGCAGGATCGGCGTGACCACCGCTCCGGCCACGGCGCCGCCGTAGATGATGACGCGGTCGAGCTGGGAAGGCAGGGGCAGCCGGAACGACCCTTCCGGGTAGAACGCACGCCGCAGCAGGGCGTGCAATGGGGCAGGGAGCGGTAAGCGGTCGATCACGTCAGGCCCTGTACCACGCTCCGGATCGGGACCGACCTAGATGTCGGCGACCCACTCATCGAGTTCGCCCGCCCGGTGCTGCGCGAGCAGCTGCGGCAGGTCCATGACCAGGTCTGCACGGTCGTAGACCGAGACCTCGTGGCCCGTCCATGTGTTGTTCATGGCAATGGCCTCGAAGTTGCAGACCTCGACGCAGATGTTGCAGCGCATGCAGCGGGCGTAGTCAATCCAGAACTTGTCGATGATCTTGCGGCGCCGGGAGTCCCCGCCCACGGTTTCGTGGTTGGGGTTGTCCTTCATCAGCACCGTCATGCACTCCACCGGGCACGCGCGCTCGCACGCGTGGCAGCCGGTGCAGTACGGCTCATCGATGTCGTCGTCCCAGAGCAGGATCGGGAAGGCGCGATCGCGCTCGGGCAGATCGCGATGCATCTCAGGGTACTGGCGCGTGACGGGCTTGCGCACGAATGCGTTCCCCGTCACACCCAAGCTCTTGAGTACGCCCTTCATGGCGCGGAGCCTTTCACGATCGTTCCTTACGCGGTAGTGGCTGCACCCGCCCGCGCGGGGGGTCGCACACGCCGCTGCGTGATGCCTCGGTCGATGATCAGGTAGAGCACCACGAGCCCCACCAGGTTCGACGCCAGCAGGACCACGTCCGGCCAGTCGTACACCAGGATCAGCCCGTTGACGAGGATGAGCGCGAACGACATCGGCAGCAGGACCTTCCATGAGAAGCCCATGAGCTGGTCGATGCGCATGCGCGGCATCGTCACGCGCACCCAGAAGACCGAGAAGATGAGGAGCAGCGCCTTGGCGGCCGTCAGCGCCAGCTGCCAGACCGCCCCGATCTCCTCGCCCAGCGGCCACGCCCAGCCGCCGAGGAACACCGCCGCGCCCACGAGCGCGAGGATGAACAGCCCGGCGTACTCGGCCAGGAAGAACATCGACCAGCGGATCCCGCTGTACTCGACGAACGGCCCGCCGACCACCTCGGACTCCCCGACCGGGATGTCGAAGGGCGTGCGGTTCAGCTCGGCCAGCATGGCGACGTAGAAGATCGCGAACGCCAGCGGCTGCCACACGATGTACGGGATGTGGCCCTGCTCGGCCACGATCACGCCGAGGTCCAGCGAGCCGCGGCCGGCGTCGGTGCTCACCACCATCGAGACGGCGATGAGCGAGAGGATCAGCGGCAGCTCGTAGGAGATGCCCTGCGCGGCGGCGCGCAGTGCGCCCAGCATCGCGTAGCGGTTGTCGGATGCCCAGCCGGCCATGACCCAGCCGACGATGTTGATGGAGCTGATGGCCACGATGTAGAAGAGCCCGAGCTCCAGCACCCGCACGTTCCAGTCGAACGCGAACGGCACGGCCACGAAGCCCATGAACACGGGCACGAAGACGAAGTAGACGGCCAGCTCGAACACCCACGGGTCCGCGCCTCGGGGCCGCAGGTCCTCCTTGCCGACCAGCTTCAGCGCGTCGGCGAGGGACTGCAGGATGCCGAACGGGCCGGTCCGCATCGGGCCCAGGCGGCGCTGGAAGCGCCCGATGATCTTGCGCTCGCCGTAGATGAGCCCCATCACCACCACCGTCATGAGGACGACGATGAGCTGGAGCCGGATGAAGGCGTCCACCCAGATGTTGACGTTGTCGATGCCGAAGAGGCCGACGTTCATCGGTCAACCTCGCAGAGCACGATGTCGAGGGAGCCGAGGATCACGACCGCGTCGGCGACGTAGCCACCGATGGTCATGTCGCGCAGCGCCTGCAGGTTGGAGAGGCAGGCCGAGCGGATCTTGAGGCGGTGGGGGCGGTTGCCGCCCTTGCTCACCAGGTAGATGCCGTACTCGCCGCGCGGCGCCTCGGTGCG
>CAZMCK010000028.1:0-29386 GCA_964565075.1 uncultured Dehalococcoidaceae bacterium | reverse complement strand
GTGGGCGCCGCGCCACCGCCCGGCAGCGGCTGCGGCCCTCCGGCCTCCGGCGGGCCGCCCGGCGGCCGGTCATCTTTCCAGACGAGGTGCAGCACGACGTCCCCGTACGCCGGGTCGGCGAGGTGGCCGTGGTGGACGAAGTCCGTGGCGGCGAGGTGGACCTCGACGTCCCCGCACAGCACGACGCCGTCCGGGCCGGCGAACGCGGCTTCGCACACGTCCGGGCCCGGCCCGCGCCCGGCGCGGCCCGCGCGCAGCAGCGGCCACGGCAGGATCTCCGCCGGCACGCGCCCCAGCAGCCACAGCGCGACCAGCTCCCGCTCCCGCAGCGGCGCGGCGGGCGTGGCGGCGCGCGGCGCGGTCAGCGTGGGAACCACGACCTACGCGCCCTCGTCCGTGTCCGGTGTGTCGATGTCCGTGGCGTCGTAGTAGCCGGCCTGCTCGGCGACCAGGTGGAGCAGGCGCCGGGCCATGCGCCGCGGCCGGCGCGCCCCGCGCTCCCACTCCGAGACCGTCTGCTGGTTCGTGCCGAGGCGGTCCGCGAAGGCCGCCTGCGTCTCGCCGAGGTGACGGCGCAGCCGGCGCACGCCGCGCCCGCTCGCCCAGTCCTCATCGTTGCGCCCGGCGTCCCCCGCCAGGTACCGGCCGCTCTCTTCCGCCATGCCTCCACTATACACGAATTCATGTATGCCCCGCTCCTCGCTTGACCTCGGCGCGGGCGCTAGCACTCTCCCATATAGAGTGCTAAGCTACCGTTCGCCGCAGCGGTCCGGGCACGAATGTGCGCCCCCGCCGGCGAGCGAACGCGAGCACTCCGGCCGGGTTCCGCTGTGTAGCGGACCGCACCGGATCAGGCAGGCACCCGGGCAACAGGCGCCCGGGCAATGGGCAACCAGACAATGGGGAGGTAACCGAACTTGGCTACATCAGTCGTCCCGCTCACCGATCACATCGTGCTGCAGGCCATCGAGGAAGAAGAGCTGACGGCCTCCGGGCTCGTCATCCCCGACTCCGCGAAGGAGAAGCCCCAGCACGGCAACGTCGTCTCCGTCGGCCCCGGCAAGATGAACGACGCCGGCGTGGTCGAGACCATCGACCTCGGCGAGGGTGACCGGGTCCTCTACCAGAAGTACACGGGCCAGGAGATCAACGTCGAGAACGAGGACTACATCATCATTCGGTTCCAGGATGTCCTCGCGAAGCTCGTCGACGGCTAGGAGCTGCCACGCATGCCCAATACCAAGGAGCTGAAGTTCGACGAGGAAGCGCGGCACGCCCTCAAGGACGGCGTCGACATCCTCGCGAACGCCGTCGGCGTGACGCTCGGCCCGCGCGGCCGCAACGTCGTGCTCGACAAGAACTACGGCCCGGCCGTCATCACCAAGGACGGCGTCACGGTCGCCAAGGAGATCGAGCTCAAGGACCGCTTCGAGAACATGGGCGCGCAGCTCGTGAAGCAGGTGGCCGTCCGCACCAACGAGATGGCCGGTGACGGCACCACCACCGCCACCGTGCTCGCCCAGGCGATCTTCTCCGACGGCATGCGCGTCATCGCCGCCGGAGCCAACCCCATGGCCATCCGCCGCGGCCTCGAGCACGGCCAGCGCGTCGTCACCGGCGAGCTGCGCGGCCTCGCCTCGCCCGTCGAGGGCAAGGACACCGTTGCCGCGGTTGCGGGCATCGCCGGCAACGACCGCCGCATCGGCGACCTCATCGCCGACGTCATGGAGAAGGTCGGCAAGGACGGCGTCATCACGGTCGAGGACGGCAAGTCCATCGCCGACGAGACCGAGTTCGTGGACGGCCTCCAGATCGAGCACGGCTTCATCTCGCCGCACTTCATCACCAACCAGGAGCGCCAGGAGTCGGTCATCGAGGACGCCTACATCCTCGTCACGGACTACAAGTTCACCGCCGTGAACGACATCCTGCCGATCGTCGAGAAGGCGCTCCAGGTCACCAAGAACCTCGTCGTGCTCTGCGAGAACTTCGAGGGCGAAGCGCTGCAGACGATGATCGTCAACAGCGTGCGCGGCACCCTCGCCTTCCTCGCCGTGCGCGCGCCCTCGTTCGGCGACCGCCGCAAGGCGTCGCTCGAGGACATCGCGGCGCTCACCGGCGGCACGTTCCTGACGGCCGACATGGGCCGCAACATCCAGGACGCGCAGATCGCCGACCTCGGCCGCGCCTACCGCGTGGTCTCCGACAAGTCCCGCACCACGATCATCGACGGCTTCGGCTCAGACGAGGCCGTGCAGGCACGCATCCGCCAGATCCGCGCCCAGATCGAGGACGCCTCCTCCGAGTACGACCGCGAGAAGCTCCAGGAGCGCCTCGCGAAGCTCGCTGGCGGCGTGGCGGTCATCAAGGTGGGCGGCGCCACCGAGACCGAGGTGCGCGAGAAGAAGTTCCGCGTGGAGGACGCCCTCTCCGCCACCCGCTCCGCCGTCGAGGAGGGCGTGGTGCCGGGCGGCGGCGTCGCCTACATCCGCGTCCAGGAGGCGCTCGCCGCCGCCGCCGACGCGATGGCCGACCCCGAGGAAGAGGTCGGCGTCCGCATCCTCCAGCGTGCGCTGGAGTCGCCGCTGCGCCGGCTCGTCTCCAACGCCGGGCTCGAGGGCTCGGTGATCGTCGACGACGTGCGCACCGCCGAGGCGAACACCGGCTACGACGTCGCCCGCGGCGAACTCGGCGACATGTACGACCTCGGCATCCTGGACCCGGTCAAGGTGTCGCGTGCCGCGCTGGAGAACGCCGTCTCCGTGGCCGCGCTGATGCTGACCACCGAGAGCCTGGTGGGTGAGGCCCCCGAGCCGCTCCGCCAGGGCCCGGAGGTCACCGCCGGACTCGCCGACCCCTCAGCCATGGCCGGCGGGATGCCCGGCGGCATGGGCGGCGGCATGCCGGGCGGGATGGGCATCCCCGGCATGTAGCCTCGCGTCCATCGCGAACACACGACGGGCCGCTCCGGTTGGGGCGGCCCGTTCGTTTGCCCGATGGGTCGCCCCCGGGGAGACACGGAAGGCGGCCCGTTGGCTTGCCTGAGGGGTTCCCGGGCGAGTCCGGCGCGGCCCGCTGCTCGCTCGACGCGACACCCGCGCGCGCCCGGCCGGGCGCCCGGCGCCCCGGTGCCAGCGGGCGCCTCGTGATACTCTGGCTCCCCAGGCAGCGCACCCAGCAACGGGCGGGAGCCGACCGTGCTCGAACAGCCAACCGACGCCGACCGCGCCGAGGCATCCGACAAGTCGATGCAGCGGATGTGGAAGTTCGTCGAGAAGTTCGCCGAGAAGAGCGGCACGTACCTCCACCCGCAGCGCGAGATCACCGAGTTCCTCGTGATCGGGCTCGCCAAGCACGTCGACGACCTCGGCAGGCCGCTTTGTCCCTGTAACTTCTACGAGGACAAGGAAGAAGAGGTGAAGCGCTCGACGTGGATCTGCGCCTGCGAGGAGATGCAGAAGTACAAGTACTGCCACTGACTGCTCTTCTGTAATGAGGAAGGTCTTCCCATCACCGAGTACCTCCCAGAAGACCACGAAGGCCGAGAGATCTATGGCCTCGTGAAGGACCCGCACCCCGACAAGGGGCGCGCCCTGGCCCGCCTCGAGAAGAAGCAGGGCCGCATTATCCGCAAGGACTGAACCCCGCCGCGCCCGCGTGGCCGCTGGAGCGAGCGACCGATGGAGATCGGCGAGACGCTCTACGTCACGGAGCGCGAGCAGTGGCGTGGCTGGCTCGAGGCCCACTTCGACAGCGCCCGCGAGATCTGGCTCGTCTACCCGAACAAGGCGTCGGGCGAGCCGCGCATCCCCTACAACGACGCGGTCGAGGAGGCGCTCTGCTTCGGCTGGATCGACAGCATCGTCAAGAAGCCCGACGAGCTGCGGGCCGCCCAGCGCTTCTCGCCCAGGAGGCGCGGCAGCCCCTACTCGCAGCTGAACCGGGAGCGGCTGCGCTGGCTGGCCGGCGAGGGGCTGTTGCACCCCTCCATGCGCGACGCGGTCGCGGAGGTGCTGCGCGAGGAGTTCGTGTTTCCCGACGACATCCTCACCGCGGTACGCGCGAACGAGCGCGCATGGGAGCAGTACCAGGGGTTCTCCGCCGCGTACCAGCGCATCCGGGTGGCGTACATCGACGCCGGGAGGTCGCGCCCCGGCGTCTTCGAGCAGCGCCTCCGGAGCTTCCTCAGGGCCACCGAGCAGGGCAGGCAGATCGGCTACGGCGGCGTCGAGAAGTACTTCTGACCGGGCCCGGCGCGCTCCCTCACCCGGCCGGCGATGCGAACGACCGCGGCCGAGGGGCCGCGGCCTCTGCTGCTGTACCCGCTGAGACGAACGCAACGCGCGCGCCGGACACACGAAGGCCGCGGACTGCGAGTGCAACCCGCGGCCGGTGCTACGTCGCGGCAGGCCGCCGGGGGCGGCCTGCAGACCGACGCTAGGCGAGCGCCTCGTCGAGGCGCTTGGAGAGGTCGCCCTTGGGGCGGAAGCCGATGATCTCGCCGACCTTCTCGCCGCCCTTGAAGACGAGCAGCGTGGGGATCGAGCGGATGCCGTACTGGCCCGCGACCATCGGGTTCTCGTCGGTGTTGAGCTTCACGAACTTGACGCGGCCGTCGTAGTCCTCGGCGAGCTCCTCGACGATGGGGGCGACCATGCGGCACGGGCCGCACCAGGGCGCCCAGAAGTCGACCAGGACCGGGGTGTCGTGCTCCAGCACGTCCGAGGTGAAGGTGGTGTCTGAGGTGTCGGTCGGTGCTGCCATGAGATTCCTTTCGCACTGACGGGCCCGGCGATCGTCTCACCGCGCCGCGCGCAACCTAGCAAAGATCGGCTTCGCCCGGCTACCCCGGGCCCGGCTACCCGGCATCGCCAGCCGGTGCAGCCCTGTCCGCATGCGCCGCAGCACGCCGCTCGCGGACCCCGATTCCAGCGTTTCTCCCGCTACTCGCCTCGCGTGCGCGTTGACAGGGTGTCCACCGGACACATAGGATTCTATATACCCCACTGGGGTATGTCAACGAACCCTCGCACGGCGGGACGGCAGCCATGAGCGACTCGGCAACATCCGACCAGGTCTGCGCCCGCCTCCGGCGCATCGAGGGACAGATCCGCGGCATCGCCCGCATGATCGAGAACGACCGCGCCTGCGAGGACATCGTCACCCAGCTCATGGCCGTCCGCTCCGGCATCGACACCGCCGGCGCCCTCATCCTCGACACCCACCTCGAGCGCTGCCTCGCCGAGGACGACAGCCCGGAGCGCATCGCCGCGCTCCGCGACTCGATGAAGCTGTGGTGGCGCTTCGCTCCCGGCGCGGCCGGATTCGGCTGGGAGGACCACGCCGGGACCGAGCCCGCGGAGCAGCCCGTTCCGTAGTCTCGCGCCCCAATCCCGCGCCCGGACTTACGGCGCCGCTTGCTCGCCCTCGGCCGCCGCAGCGCGGAGTGCGTCGACCACGCCCGCAGTTACTGCCTCGTCGGCCCGCCGGATCGCGTTGCCGATGGCCTGGGCGTCGCTCGGGCCATGTCCGATGTAGACCGTACCCTGCAGCCCCAGGAGCGGGGCGCCGCCGTAGACGCGGTAGTCCAGGCGGTCACGCATCTGCCGTGCGACCGGCCGGATCAGCAGTCCACCGAGGCGCGCGCGCAGGGACTGGGAGGCCGCGTCGCGCAGCTCCTGGAACAGCATCGAGCTCATGCCCTCGGCGAGCTTGAGCACCGTGTTGCCGGTGAACCCGTCCGTGACCACGACATCGGCCGGGCGTCGCGGCAGGTCCCGGCCCTCCACGTTGCCGATGAAGCGCAGGCCGGAGGCGGCCAGCAGGCCGTACGCTTCCACCGTGACCTGCGAGCCCTTCGTCGCCTCCTCGCCGATGTTGAGCAGCGCCACCTCGGGCTCGGTCAGCCCGCGCACCGCGCGCATGTACGAGGAGCCGAGGCGCGCCCACTGCAGCAGGTGCGCCGGCCGCGCGTCCGCGTTCGCGCCGCCGTCCAGGAGCAGCAGCACACCCTGGGGCGTGGGGAGCAGGATGCCGATCGCGGGCCGCTCGATACCGGGCAGGCGGCCCAGACGCATGAGCGAGACGGCGAGGGACGCCCCCGTGTTCCCGGCGGAGATGAACGCGTCGGCGGATCCGTCCCGGACCAGCTCGACGCCGACGGCGATCGAGGTATCGCGGCGTCGCACCGTCGCGCGGGCGTCGTGGTCGCCCATCGCCACGACCTCGGGCGCGTGCACCACCTCGATGTTGGGCGTCGGCCCCTCGGCGCGGGCAAGCTCGGCGCGCACCTGCTCCTCGATGCCGACGAGCACCACGGTGATGCCGTCGCGGGCCGCCTCGACGGCGCCGGCGACCGTCGCCTGCGGGGCGTAGTCACCGCCCATCGCGTCGAGGACGATCCGGCTCACGAGCCGGCCCCCGGGGTGTCGCCGTGCCCGAGCACGGCGATGAGCCGGTCGTCGCCCTCGCGCGGGGGCGCGCCGTCGTAGTCGCCGTACCAGGCCGCGACGTGCAGCCCGGCCAGCCGCGCGGCGAGCTCAAGCTCGCCGGCGGTGATGACGCGCAGCGCGAAGTGATGCGTGACGCGCTGCAGTGGCCCTTCGGGCGGCTGGATGTCGAAGTGGTACGTCACCTCGCGGAGCGCCTCCACGGGCCGCCCCTCGACCGCGACGAGCTTCGTGACCGACCCGCCCGGCGAGCCGGGCTCGCGCGGCAACTCGCGCGTCCAGTGCTGGAGCAGCGGCCGCGGTCCCGGCAGCCAGTCGTCAGGGTGCGGCGCCTCGACGTCGACCACCGCCTCCCCGCCGGGGGCGAGGTGGCGCGCGACCGTCGCCAGCGCCGCGGCGACCTCGGCGGGCGTCGCCATGTGCTGGAGCCCGCCGAGCGGGACGAAGACCGCGCCGAAGGACTCGCCGAGGTCCAGCGTGCGCATGTCGCCCTCGACCAGCCGCAGCGGGAGCTCCTCGGCGCGGCGTCGCGCGATGCCGAGCATGGCGGGGCTGATGTCGACGCCGGTGACCCGCACGCCCGCCTCGGCGAGCGGGATGGCGACGCGGCCTGTGCCGCAGCCGAGCTCGAGCACGTCGCGGCCCCGGGCGAGCTCCGCGTAGAGCGCGAGGTCGTCGCCGAAACCCTCGAGGTCAAGGTCGTAGAAGCGCGCGATGGGCGCGAAGGGGTCGTGATCAGGTTCAGGCATCGAGTGATGCTAGGTTCGCGCTCCTGCGGCGGTCAACGCTCGCACCGCGAGCAGCGACGTGGCTGCCATCGGCGGCGCGGCGCTCTACCATGTGTGCATGGCACGGGCGATCGACGCCGCATCCACCCGTGAGCCGTACGAGCCCGTCGCGTGGCGCGAGGGGCGGCTGTGGCTCCTCGACCAGACCCTGCTCCCCACCGAGGAGCGCTACATCCCCCTCGACACCGTCGAGGCCGCCGCAGAGGCCATCACGACCATGCGCGTGCGCGGCGCGCCGGCCATCGGCGTGACCGCCGCCTACGCGCTGGCCGTCGCCGCTGCATCGACGCCGTCGGGCGTCATCGAGGCCGTCGAGGAGGCCGCCCGGGTGCTCGGCGCAACGCGCCCGACCGCTGTGAACCTGCGCTGGGCGCTGGACCGCGTCGCCGGACGGGTCGCGGCCGCATCGAACGACGAGGAGGCGCGCGCTGCCGCGCTCGACGAGGCGCGCGCGATCCACGCGGAGCAGCACGCCGCCGACGCGCGCATGGCGGAGCTTGGCGCGGCGCTGTTTCCGCCCGCCACGCGTGTGATGACGCTCTGCAACACCGGCCCGCTCGCCACGGCCGGAGGCGGCACCGCCCTCGGCGTCATCGTCGAGGGCTGGCGCGGCGGGCGGCTGGCCGAGGTGCTCGCGTGCGAGACGCGACCGCGGCTGCAGGGGGCCCGGCTCACGGCCTGGGAGCTGCAGCAGCACGACGTGCCGTTCCGGCTCGTCGTCGAGGGCGCGGCAGCGTCGCTGATGGCCGCCGGGCGCGTCACCGCCGTCGTCACGGGCGCGGACCGCGTCGCCGCCAATGGCGACACCGCCAACAAGATCGGCACCTACATGCTCGCGGCGCTCGCGCGCCACCACGGGGTCCCGTTCTACATCGTCGCGCCCGTCTCGACCCTCGACCCCCACACGCCCGACGGCTCGTCGATCCCCATCGGGGAGCGCGCCGAGGACGAGGTGCTACGCCCGTCCGGCGTGGAGCTCGCCGCACCTGGCGCGCGGGCGCTGAACCCGGCGTTCGACGTGACCCCGGCCGAGCTGATCGACGCGATCGTGACGGAGCAGGGAGTGCTGCGCGCGCCCTACGGCCCCTCGATCGCTGCCGCGGTCGCGGCGGCGTCGCCCGTGGGCGTCGAGGCGTCGTGAGGGGGCGTCCATGAGGGGGCGTCCATGAGAGGGCAGCCATGAGCGGGCACCCATGAGCCTGCGCAAGGTGAGCAGTGGGCGCATCGAGAAGTCCGGCTTCTGGATCTTCTCGAGCTGGCGCTTCTTCACCTCGCAGTCCCGGCACTTCAGCCTGACCCACGGCGAGCACGGGCGCGCGCTGCGCGAGCTCGACGAGTCCGGCGCGGCGCGCATCGGCGAGGACGGCGACCGCGTGCTGTGGTGGACGGACGCGGGCCTGTTCTGGGCCGACGACGACCTCGCCGGCGAGGACGTCGAGCTGCTCGTGTGGGACCGGCAGCGCCGCCAGGACGCCCGGCTCGACCGCCTGCGCAAGATCCGCGCGCGCGATGAGGAGGTCGCCGAGGCGCGGCGGGAGCGCATCCCGGACGAGGTGCGCGCGTTCGTGTGGGAACGGGACGCGGGACAATGTGTACAGTGCAGCGCCGAGGACGACCTGCAGTTCGACCACGTCATCCCCGTGGCGAAGGGCGGCGGCAACACCATCGACAACATCCAGGTGCTGTGCGGAGACTGCAACCGGCAGAAGAGTGACTCGATCGTCTAGCGTTCGAGGCGACGAAGGGGCGCGATCGTGAGCGCGACGGCCGACATCGGCGTTATCGGCGGCTCCGGCTTCTACGCCCTCGACGCCATCGAGGCGCCCGAGCGTATCGAGCTCGACACGCCGTTCGGCAAGCCGAGCGGGCCGTACGTCGTCGGGACGCTGCGCGGGAAGCGCGTCGCGTTCCTCGCCCGTCACGGCGAGGGGCACACGATCCTGCCGCACGAGCTGCCGGCGCGCGCGAACATCCACGGCTTCCGCCAGCTCGGCGTCGGGCAGTTGCTCGCGGCGTCGGCGGTGGGGTCGCTGCAGCAGCACATCGAGCCGGGGCACGCCGTCGTGCCGGACCAGCTCATCGACCGCACGCGGGGACGGCCGTCGACCTTCTTCGGCGACGGTCTCGTCGCCCACGTCGGGCTGGCCGACCCGTTCTGCGCGCAGCTCGCGCAGCACCTCGCCAACGCCGCGGTCGGCGTGGGCGTGACGGCGCACGAGGGCGGCACGCTGGTGGTGATCGAGGGCCCCGCCTTCTCGACGCGCGCCGAGTCGGAGCTGTTCCGCTCGTGGGGCGCGGACATCGTCGGGATGACGGCGCTGCCCGAGGCGCGCCTCGCCCGCGAGGCCGAGCTCTGCTACGCCTCGATCTGCTTCGTCACGGACTACGACGTCTGGCACGAGCACGAGGAGGACGTCAGCGCCGACCTCGTGCTGCGCGTGCTGCGCGAGAACACCGACCGCGCCCGCGCGATCCTCGCCGCGGCCATCGAGGGGCTGGCGGGCGAGCAGGCGTGCGAATGCAACGACGCACTCGCGTCGGCGCTGATGAGCGCGCCGCACCAGGTCCCGGCCGGGACGCGGCAGCGCCTGGCGCTGCTCGTCGACCGATACTGGGGGCCGGCCGACGCGGCGGACGGGGAGGGCGGCGCGTGACACACGCATCGGACCGCGACCACGCCGCCATCGGCGAGGCCTCGACCTTCATCGTGCGCGAGGAGCACGACCCCGAGGTCGTCCGCACGCTGCTCAGCGAGGACCCGTCGTTCGCCGCGTTCGCGCTCGGGCACCTCGAACCCGAGTTGCTGCCGTTCTCGCGCTTCTGGACGGCCGAGGGCCCCGGCGGACGCAGCGGCATCGTGATGCACGCCCGCGCCAACCTTGGCCGCACGACCGTGCTCACCGGCGACGCCGACGCGGTCGAGGCCGTGCTGTCGCTGCACCCCGGCCCGCGCGGCGGGTACCTGGCGACGTGCGGGCCGGAGCATGTGGCGGTCGCGCAGCGCGTCTACGAGCTGGGCGACCCGCTGCGGATGATGCGCATGACCGTCCAGTCCCACGGCTTCAGCGACCCGACGGACTCCTCGATGCGGCGCGTGCGGCGGCTCGTGCGCGCCGACGTGCGGCAGCTCAACGCGCTCTATGCCACCGGCGACGGCCCGACGGGCTACCGCGGCGAGCACATCGAGCGGGGCGTCTACTTCGGCGTCTTCGACGACGGCAAGCTGCTCGCGGTGGCCGGCACACACATGCTCGCGCCGCACGTCGGCATCGCGGTGGTCGGCAACGTGTTCACGCACGCCTCGGCGCGCGGCCGGGGGTTTGCCGGCGCGGTCACCGGCGCCGTCACGCGCGAGCTGTTCGCACGCGGCTGCTCCACCGTCACACTCACCGTGGACCCCGAAAACACGCCCGCCGTGCGCGCCTACCGGCGGCTCGGCTACGAGGCGGGCTCGCCCATCGTCGAGGCGCGCATCCGGCGCCGCGACATGATCGGGTTCGGGGCGATGTTCCGCCGGATCTTCGCCCGCCGCGGCGACGACGGTGAGGCGCTGGTACGAGCCGCCGTCCGGCCCGACGATGGTAGGGCGGGACGGAGCGAGCCATGACCACGACCGCAGAGAGCGACATCGCCGAACCGGGCCTCGCCGCCGAGGGGCTGCGTCGCATCGAGTGGGCGGCGCGCGAGATGCCGGTCGTGGCGGGCATCCGCAGCCGCTTCGCCGAGCAGCGCCCGCTCGAGGGCGTGCGCATCAGCGCGTGCCTGCACGTCACCACCGAGACCGCGAACCTGGTGCTCGCGCTGCGCGACGGCGGGGCCGAGGTGCGCCTCTGCGCCTCGAACCCGCTCTCGACGCAGGACGACGTCGCCGCGGCGCTGAGCACGCAGCTCAGCGTGCCGACGTTTGCGATCAAGGGCGAGGACTCGGCGGCCTACCACCGCCACCTCCAGCAGGCCGCGGGCGACGGCCCGCACATGACGATGGACGACGGCGCGGACCTCGTCGCGATGCTCCACCGCGACCGCCGCGACCTCCTCGGCGGCGTCATGGGCGGGACCGAGGAGACGACGACCGGCGTGATCCGCCTGCGCGCGATGGCCGCCGACGGCGCGCTCGGCTACCCGATCGTCGCGGTCAACGAGGCGGATACGAAACACCTCTTCGACAACCGGTACGGCACGGGCCAGTCCACCATCGACGGCATCATCCGCGCGACGAACGTGCTGCTGGCCGGCAAGACGGTCGTCGTCGCCGGGTACGGGTGGTGCGGGCGCGGGCTCGCGAGCCGCGCGAGCGGCCTCGGCGCACACGTGGTCGTGACCGAGGTGCAGCCCACGCGCGCCCTCGAGGCGGCGATGGACGGTTACCGCGTCATGCCCATCGCCGAGGCGGCGCGTGAGGGCGACATCTTCGTCACTGTCACCGGCGACATCAACGTCATCGACCGCCCCGCGTTCGACGCGATGAAGTCGGGCGCGATCGTTGCCAACTCCGGCCACTTCGACTCGGAGATCAACCTCCCCGCCCTCGACGCGATGACCGAGGCGCGCCACCGGCCGCGCGAGTTCGTCGAGGAGCGCACGCTCACCGACGGCCGCCGCATCGTCGTGCTGGCCGAGGGGAGGCTCGTGAACCTCGCAGCGGCCGAGGGGCACCCGGCGTCCGTGATGGACATGTCGTTCGCCAACCAGGCGCTGACCGCCGAGTGGCTGGCCGACCGCCACGCCAGCCTCGAGCCCGGCGTCTACGACGTGCCGCGCGACATCGACGAGGAGGTGGCGCGGCTCAAGCTCGACGCGATGGGCATCGCCATCGACACCCTCACCGAGGAGCAAGAACGCTATCTCAGTTCGTGGGAAGAAGGGACTGCGTGACCAACACGTTCTACGAGTCGCCCTCGCTGCTGCTGACCAGCGAGTCCGTCACCGAGGGCCACCCCGACAAGCTCTGCGACCAGGTTTCCGACGCCGTCCTCGACGCGATGATGGAGCAGGATCCCCACTCGCGCGTGGCCTGCGAGACCGCCGTGACGACGGGCATGGTGCTGATCCTCGGGGAGATCACCACGCAGGCGTACGTCGACCTCGAGCATGTCGTGCGCAACACGGTCCGCGAGATCGGCTACAACGACTCGCGCGTGGGCTTCGACTGGGAGACGTGCGGGGTGCTCTCCTCGATCAAGGAGCAGTCCTCGGACATCGCGCTGGGCGTGGACCGCGCGCACGAGGTGCGCGCCGCGGGCTCCGAGGACCGCTACGACCTCGTCGGCGCGGGTGACCAGGGCATGATGATCGGCTTCGCGTGCAACGAGACCGAGGAGTACCTGCCGCTCACGATCTCGCTCGCGCACCGGCTGACCCGCCGCCTCGCCGAGCTCCGCAAGGACGGCTCGCTCCCCTACCTCCGCCCCGACGGCAAGTCGCAGGTCACGGTCGAGTACGAGCGCGGCCGCCCGAAGCGCATCGCCGCCCTCGTCGTCTCGACGCAGCACGACCCCCACGTCCGCAGCGAGCAGATCCGCGAGGACATCGAGCGCCACGTCGTGGAGGCGGTCTGCCCGCCCGAGCTGCTCGAGGGCCTAGACCGCGAGCGGCTCTACGTGAACCCTACCGGGCGCTTCGTCTCCGGCGGGCCGGCCGGCGACGCCGGGCTGACGGGCCGCAAGATCATCGTCGACACCTACGGCGGCATCGCCCGCCACGGCGGCGGCGCCTTCTCCGGCAAGGACCCGACGAAGGTCGACCGCTCCGCCGCCTACGCGGCGCGCCACGCCGCGAAGAACATCGTGGCGGCCGGCATCGCCGACCGGCTCGAACTCCAGGTCTCGTACGCGATCGGCGTGGCGCAGCCCACCTCGCTGGGCATCGAGACATTCGGGACGGGGCGGCTGCCGGAGGCGGCGATCGAGCGGCTCATCCGCGAGCACTTCGACCTGCGGCCCGCCGCGATCATCGACCGCTTCGACCTCCAGCGCCCGATCTACCGCCCGACGGCGTCGTACGGCCACTTCGGCCGCCCGGACCTGGACCTGCCGTGGGAGCGCCTCGACGCCGTCGAGGAGCTGCAGCGCGCGGCGAGCCTGCCGACGGACGGCGCGTAGCGCCCATCGTTAACGTCGCTCCGCCGGGTGCGGTGTACGATCCCCCGGCGATGCGGGTGCATACCTGTCGAGAGCGAACCGGGTCGTGAGGACGCCGCGATGAGGGCGATCGTACTCGTCGGCGGACGCGGCATGCGGCTCCGCCCGCTCACACCTCGCACCCCCAAGCAGCTGGTCCCGATCCTCAACCGGCCGCTGCTTGAGTACCTGCTGCGGCGGCTCCACCTCCACGGCGTCCGCGACGTCACGCTCGCCATGACCGGGCCCAACGAGGCGATCGAGACCGCGTTCGGCGACGGCGCGCACCTTGGCCTCTCCATCAAGCGGGTCTACGAGGGGGAGCCGCTCGGCTCCGGCGGCGCGATCGCGACCTGCGCGGCGGAGTGGGACGAGCCGTTCCTCGTCTGCAACGGCGACCTCGTCTGCGACATCGACCTCGGCCTGATGATCGACTCGCACCGCGCCCGATCGGCCGAGCTCTCGATCGCGCTGTACGAGGTCGATGACCCATCGCGCTTCGGCGTCGTGGCGCTGGACGGCGACCGCATCACGCGCTTCGTCGAGAAGCCACCCGCCGCCGAGGCGCCCTCGAACCTCATCAACGCGGGCGTGTGGCTGTTCGAGCCGGGCGTCGCCCGCGAGCTCGACGCGACGCGTTTCAACCGCGTGGAGGACGAACTCTTCCCCGGCATGGCCGAGGGCGGGCGCGCCATCGTCGGGTTCACGCACCGCGGCTACTGGGCCGACGTCGGCACCTCCGAGGCGTATCTCCAGACCAACATCGACCTGCTGCGCGGCGACGCGCCGGCCCTCGCGCCCGAGGGCTTCCCGGCGCTGCTCGGCGAGGGCACGACGGTCGCCGGGTCGGCGATGCTCGGCATGGGCGTGGTCGCGGGCTCCGGCTGCGAGGTCGGCGCCGGCTCGCTCGTGACGGCGAGCGTGCTGTGGGACGGCGTGCACGTCGGCGAGGGCGTACGCATCGACCGCAGCGTGCTGGCGACCGGCGCGCGCGTCGGCGCGGGCGCGGTCCTCGAAGGCGTCGTGCTGGGGCACGGGGCCGAGGTGGCTGCGGGCGAGCGGCCGCCGGCGGGCATCGAGATCGATGACGGGGCGGTGTTCCGCGACGGCGCGGTGCACCCAGCGGCGGGGAGCCGCAGCGCCTGATGGCCGATATCCGCTTCGGCACCGACGGCTGGCGCGCGGTCATCGGCGAGGACTTCACGTTCGAGAACGTGCGCGCGGTCGCGCAGGCCACGGCGCAGTGGATGCAGCGCGCCGGCCTCGCCGCCCGCGGCGCCGTCGTGGGCTACGACACGCGCACGCAGTCCGATGCGTTCGCGCTCGCGGTCGCCGAGGTGCTCGCGGGCAACGGCATCGCCGTCGGGCTCGCCTCGGCGGCCGCGCCGACGCCCGCCATCTCGCACGCCGTGCTGGAGCGCGGCGCAGGGGCGGGCGTGGTCATCACGTCCAGCCACAACCCGGCGCAGTGGAACGGCTTCAAGGTGAAGCAGGCCGTCGGCAGCTCCGCCCCGCCCGAGGTCACCTCGGAGATCGAGGCGGCCATCCCCGGCATCCAGGCGCGGGGCGGCGTCCGGTCCGTCACCGACGCGACGACGCCGCTCATCGAACGCTTCGACCCGCGCCCCGCCTACGTCGACGCGCTGCGCGCGTTCGTGGACATCGAGCGCATCCGGAAGGCGGGGCTCCGCGTCGCCGTCGACTCGATGCACGGCGCGGCGGGCGGCCTCACGGCGCGCGTCCTCGGCGACGGCGCCACGACGGTGCGCGAGCTGCGCGGCGAGCCGAATCCCGCCTTCCCCGGCATGCACGCGCCCGAGCCCATCGCGCGCAACCTCGGACCGCTGCTCGACCTCGTCGGCGGCGAGGGGTACGACATAGGCCTCGCCACGGACGGCGACGGCGACCGCCTCGGCCTGGTCGACGAGCATGGCGCGTTCCTCAACCAGCACCAGGCGTTCGCGCTGCTCGTGCGCTACCTCCTCGAGGTGCGCGGAGAGCGCGGCGCGATCGTGCGCTCGATTACGTCGACGCGGATGATCGACCGCCTCGGCGAGCGCTTCGGCTGCCCCGTCCACGAAACGGCGGTGGGCTTCAAGTTCCTCGGGCCCAGGATGGTCGAGGAGGACGCATTAGTGGCAGGCGAGGAGTCGGGCGGCTACGCGCTGCGCGGCCACATCCCGGAGCGCGACGGCATCCTGTCCGGCCTGCTGCTGCTCGACTACGTCGTACGCAGCGGCAGGCCGCCCTCGCAGCTCCTCGCCGAGCTGTACGACGAGGTCGGCCGCCACGAGTACGACCGCGTCGACATCGCGCTCCGCCCCGAGGACCGCGACGCCATCGCCGCCCGCGTCGCCACCGCCGAGCCTTCGGCGATCGCCGGCCTCGCGGTCACCTCGAAGGACACGCTCGACGGCTACCGCTTCACGCTGGACGGCGGATGGTGGCTGCTGCTGCGCTTCAGCGGCACGGAGCCGCTGCTCCGGATCTACGCGGAGATGCCTTCGGTGGAGCTGGTGCAGGCCGCGCTGCGCGAGGGGCAGAGCATCGCGGGCGTCGATTGACTGCCCGGCGGTTCACGTAGCACACTTGAAGGCACTCCCCCGGTCGGTTCGCGGGCCGGGTGCGAAGCCCCTTCGGGGGCTTTGCGTATATCTGGGCCCCTGTCGGGGGCCGGGGGCACGATGCGCAGGCGCCGTCGGCCTGCGCGACGGCAGGCGATCCCTGCGCGGGGCCCGCGCGGCTGCATCGGGACTCTGCGCTACGGGCCGTGTTCCGCAGGGCTCAGGCGGGGCACCCGCTCCAGCCACTCCAGCAGCGTGCCGGCGACGTCGCGCCAGCGGGCGTCGAGGATCATGCAGTGCGCGACTCCGGGGACGATCTTCACCTCGGCGCCGTACGACTCCGCGATGCGCCTGACTGTGGCGGGCCGCACGAAGTAGTCGCCGCTCGCGCCGATCACCAGCAGCGGCACGCCGCGCGCCCGGATGCGTGCGCGATCCGGCTGCACGTAGGTGAGCTGCGCCAGCGCGCGCGTGGACTCCGGCCCCTGGCGGCTCGCGTACTCGCGCATCAGCTCCTCGTCCAGCTCGGGTGAGAAGTTGAGCTGCCGCGTGAGCTCCCGCGCTCCGAGCAGCCGGCCGGGCTTCCCGGCGAGGAGCGCCCGCATCGCCAGCCGCGGGTGATCCCGGGCCGCGCGCGCGACCGAGAGCAGCAAGCCGAACCGGGGCAACGGCGCGAGCAGCGCCGCGGCCGGCGCCTCATGCGTCTCGAGGTACTTCATCACGACCCGCGAGCCGAGGGAGTGTCCCACGACCACGGGGGCGCCGGGCAGGTCCGCGGCCACGTCGTGGACATCGCTCGCGTAGTCGGCGATCGAGGCTCGGGACAATCGCTCACGGCCCGGGCTCTCCCCGTGGCCGCGCAGGCTCAGCGCGTACGCATCAAAGCCGTGCGAAGCGAAGAACTCGAGGAAGTGCACATCCCAGGCCCACGCGCCATGGCCGGTGCCGTGTACGAACAACAGCGGCGGACGGCCGGCGTCGCCGGTACCGCGCCGGACAATCACCTCGGTCTGCGCCGGCGCCATGATGCAGAGGCCTCACAATGCGCGGAGGGGGCCGGGCCCGTCGCTAGCGCTTCGTGAACTGCGGGGCCTTGCGGGCGCGCTTCAGGCCCGGCTTCTTGCGCTCCTTCACCCGCGCGTCCCGCGTCAGCAGCCCGTGCTGCCGCAGCGTCCGCCGGTACCCCTCGTCGGCCGCGATGAGGGCGCGTGCGATGCCGAGGCGGAGCGCGCCGGTCCAGCCGGTCACGCCGCCACCCTTCACCATCGCCTGCACGTTGAAGCGCCCCGTCGTCTCGGTGACGGAGAGCGGGAGCATCATGTCCTGGCGCTGCGAGGCCCGGAAGATCACGTCCTCCAGCGGCCGGCCGTTCACGACGACCGCGCCGTTGCCGGGGTAGAGCCGCACGCGCGCGACCGATGCCTTGCGCCTGCCGAGCCCGTAGTAGTAGTGCTGCGCGTCAGTCGTCATCGTCTACTCTTCCTCGTCCAGCGGGTTCGCATCGTAGTGCGCGGAGATGGCGTCGGCCACGTCGCCCTTGCGCCAGCCGTCCTCGATGGTGATGCCGAGGCGCTCCGCCTCGGCGTCCAGCTCGTCGCGTCGATAGCGTGACAGTGAGCCGGTCAGGCGCTCGTCCGACGCCTCCGTAGCAGCCTCCTCGACAGCCTCGACGGGGGCCTCGGCCACCGGCTCTTCGACCATCGGCTCGTCGGCGACAGGCTCCTCGGCCTCCACGACCGGGGTAGGTTCGGCCGCGGCGCGGGCCTCGGCGGCCGCGCGGCGGCGGGCGCGAGCGCCCGTGCCGGCGTTGACCTGCGCCTCGTGCGGGTGCTCGGCGCCGTTGTAGACCTTGAGGTGGCGGAACAGCTCCCGGCCGCGCACGTTGTGCGGAAGCATCCCGCGCACGGCCGTCTCGATGACCTTGCGCGGGTCACGCTCCATCTGCTGCTCGAACGTGCGGCTGCGGAGGTTGCCCGGGTAGCCCGAGTGCCGGTAGTAGGTCTTCTGGCTCGCCTTCTTGCCGGTCAGGATCACCCCGGCGGCGTTGACCACGATCACGTGGTCGCCCATCGCCAGGTGCGGCTCGTAGGTCGGCTTGTGCTTGCCGAGCAGCAGGTGCGCGGCCTCGCTCGCGACGCGGCCGAGGGGCCGCCCGCCGGCGTCCAGCACGTGCCACTTGCGCTCGATATCGGACGCGCGCAGCCGGTACGTCTTCGTCGTCACCTCGGACCTCCCGCACCGCCCGGTGCCGTGTCGTTGCAATCCCACGCGGGGAGGCCCGGCGCGTAGCGCACGGCCTCCAGCGTCAGCCCCTGCGGCGGCGCCGTGGGGCCCACGCTCGCTGCCTCGCCGTCCACCAGCACGGCGAACGCCTCCGGCGTGCTTGCGCCCGCGCCGACGCGCTCGAGCGCGCCCGCGGTGCGCCGCACCTGGTGGGGCAGGAACGCGTCCGCCTCCATCGTGATCTCGATCGTGTTCGCGCCCGTGCGCTCCACGGACAGGTTCAGCAGTGTGCGCAGCGGCGAGCGGCCCTCCTCGAGGGGGCTCGCGAACGCCGACCAGTCGCGCTCCTCGCGCGGCAGCATCCCGGCGGCCTCGGCCATCGCGCCGTGGTCCAGGCGCTTGCGGACCTGCCAGCGGTCGCGGCGGCTCAGCGGAGAGCGCGGCCTGCCGTCCTCGATGCGGTAACGGTAGCAGCGCGAGGTGGCGCAACGACGCGGGTCGAACGACTCGTCGACGTCGGCCGCGGCGAGCACCGCCACGTCATCGGGCAGGTAGTGGTTGACGGCGTCGCGCACCGTCGCGAGGTCGTCGCGGCGGTTGAGGTCGATGGCCGCGACCTGCCCGCGCGCGTGGACGCCGGCGTCGGTGCGCCCGGCGAGGGCGGCCCGGCGCGGCTCCGCGTCAGGCTCGGCGTCGTAGGCGTAGACCGCGTCCTCGATGGCGCCCTGTACGGTGCGGCGGCCCGGCTGCAGCTGTGAGCCGGAGAACTCCGTCCCGTCGTACTCGACGAGCAATGCGACGCGTCGCAGGGTGTCCACGGGCGCCTACACCAACTCCAGCTTCGCCATCCGCGAGCCGTCGCCCTTGCGCTGGCCCAGCTTCTGGACGCGCGTGTAGCCGCCGGGGCGGTTGGCGTACTGCGGCGCGAGCTCGTCGAAGAGCCGCTGGACGACCTTCGGGTCGTAGATGAACGCGAGCGCCTGGCGGCGCGCGTGCAGCGTCCCGCGCTTGCCGAGCGTGACCATGCGGTCCACGAAGCGACGCGCCTCCTTGGCGCGCGCCTCGGTGGTCTGCACGGAGCCGTAGCGCAGCACGTCGGTGGTGAGATTGCGCATCATCGCCATCCGCTGCGCGGTGGGCATATCGAATTTCCGGCCGTCGACCTTGTGGCGCATGACTCGCTACCCGTCCTGCCGTACCCGGCCGCTACTCGGTCTCGACGAGGTCCGCTGGATCCTCGCCGGCCTCGCGCAGCGCCTGGATCAGCGCCGCGCCCAGCGAGCCCACCCCGTCTTCGTCTTCCTCGGCCGCGGGCGCCTCGCTGGTCACCGCGGCGCCGGCCGCGACCGGCTCGGCCACGGCGGCGGTCTCGGCCGGCCGTCGCGCGTCGCCGCGCGGGGCCGGGAAGCCGTGCTCGGCCAGCTTGTCGCGCAGCTCCTCGTAGGACTTCTCCCCGAAGTTGCGCAGCGCCAGCAGCTCCTCCTCGGAGCGCTCGAGGATCGCGCCGACCGTAGTCAGCCCGGAGCGCTTGAGGCAGTTGTAGGCGCGCACGGAGAGCTCGAGCTCTTCGATGGGCGTCTCGTAGCCGTCGAAGGGGCGCGCCGCTTCCGTCGCGGCGCGCTCCGGCTCGGGCTCGACGCTGCCCAGCAGCTGCAGCGGCTGGAGCTGGTCGCGGAGGATGTCCGCGGCCATCGAGATGGCCTGCTCGCCGGTGAGGGTGCCGTCCGTCCACACCTCGAGCTCGAGGCGGTCGTAGTTCGTGTCCTGCCCGACGCGCGTGTGCGAGACGTGGTAGTTGACGCGCCGCACGGGCGTGAAGAGCGCGTCGATCGGGATGACCCCGATCGGCAGGCCCTCGGCCATCGCCGCCGGGGTGTACCCGCGTCCCGTCTCGACGTTGAGGTCGACGACGAGCGACGCCTCCGGGTTGTCGAGCGTCGCGACGTGCAGGTCGGGATTGACGACCTCGTAGTCCGCGGTGGCGCGGACGTCGCCGGCGCGGACCTCGGTCTCGCCGCTGGCCTCCAGGAACAGCCGCGCGGGCCGGTCCGCGAAGGAGCGCAGGCGCACCTCCTTGAGGTTCAGCAGCAGCTCGGTCACGTCCTCCTGCATGTGGTCGATGGTCGAGAACTCGTGGTCGACGCCCTCGATGCGTACGGACGTGATCGCCGCGCCCGGGAGGGACGACAGCAGCACGCGCCGGAGCGCGTTGCCGACGGTGGTGCCGAAGCCGGCCTCGAGCGGCTCCATCACCAGCTTCACGTAGTCGGAGTCCTGCTCCTCGATCCGAAGCTCAGGGCTCTGCAGTTCAGCAGCCAATGAACACCTCGCTGCGTGGTCGTGGCGGCCGTGCCATGGGGTACGGCCGCCCGTGCGTTGCTCAGCTATCGCTCAGCGTGAGTAGTACTCGACGATGGCGCTGGGGTTGAAGTACGGCTCGATGTCGCCCGTGCCGGGCGCGCCGGACACGCGGCCCTCCAGGGCCTCGCGGTCGACCTCGATCCAGCCGGGCACTTCGCGCCCCTGGATGTCTTCCTTGACGATGTCGATGTACTTCGACCGCTTGCCGCGGTCGGAGAAGCCGACGCGGTCACCGATCGAGGTCTCCGCGCTGGGCACATCGAGCTTCTTGCCGTTGACGGCGATCAGGCCGTGGGTCACCAGCTGGCGCGCCTGCGCCCGCGTGCCCCCGAAGCCCATGCGGTACACGACGTTGTCGAGGCGTCGCTCAAGCGATGCCATCAGGTTGTCGCCGGTCACGCCGGGGCGCGAGGCAGCGCGCTCGTAGTAGCGCCGGAACTGCTTCTCCATCAGCCCGTAGGCGAAGCGGACCTTCTGCTTCTCGATGAGCTGGAGGCCGCGGTCGGAGATCTTGCGCCGCCGTGCCGGGCGCGCGCCGGGCGGGCCCTGCCGCCGCATGCGCAGCACCGCGGCGTTGGCGAAGATCGGCGCGCCGTAGCGTCGTGCCTTCTTGACCCGGGGGCCGGTGTATCGAGCCATCGTGCTCCCTGCCCCTACGTCCGCGGCCGGCGCCGCTGGCGGCAGCCGTTGTGCGGGATCGGCGTGGTGTCGCGGATCGAGGAGACACGCAGCCCGGTGGCCTGCAGCGCGCGCACGGCGGCCTCACGGCCGGCGCCCGGCCCGCGGACGTAGACCTCGATCTCGCGCATGCCGTTCTCGATCGCCTGCTGCGCGGCGCCTTCGGCCGCCAGCTGCGCCGCGTACGGCGTGCTCTTGCGCGAACCACGGAATCCCGCGGTACCGCCCGATCCCCACGCCACGACGTTCCCGTTCGGGTCCGTCATGGTGATCAGGGTGTTGTTGAACGTCGAGCGGATGTACGCCCGCCCCCGCGGGATCGATTTGCGTTCGCGTCGCCGTCCGCGCCGGCCTCCCATATGTCGAGCGCTCCCTTACTTCTTGCGCGCCACGCGCCGCTTGCCGGCGACGGTGCGCTTCGAGCCTCGGCGCGTGCGCGCGTTGGTGCGCGTGCGCTGGCCCCGCACGGGGAGCCCGCGACGATGGCGGAAGCCCCGGTAGCAGTTGATCTCGATCAGCCGCTGGATGTTCTGCCGCACGTCGCGCCGCAGGTCACCCTCGACCGTGTAGTCGCCCTCGACGACCGCGCGCAGGCGCACGAGCTCGTCCTCGGTGAGTTCGCCCACCATCTTGTCGAGCGGGATGTTGGTCTGCTCCGCGATCTGCTTGGCGCGCGAGCGGCCAATGCCGTAGACGTACGGCAGCGAGAACTCCAGACGCTTGTCGTTGGGGATGTCGACGCCGGCTACTCGTGCCATCGTCCGTCCTCCTCGTTCCCTCTGCTAGCCCTGGCGCTGGCGGCAGCGCGGGATCACGCAGATCACGCGCAGCCGGCCCTTACGCCGGATGATCTGGCAGCGGTCGCACCGCTTCTTCACCGAGGCTCGCACCTTCATCGCCCTGCTCCGTCCTCCGCCCTAGCGGAACCGGTATGTGATCCGTCCGCGCGTCAGGTCGTACGGGCTCAGCTCCACCAGCACGCGGTCACCGAGGAGGATGCGGATGTAGTGCACCTTCATCTTCCCCGAGACATGCGCCAGGACGTGGTGGCCGTTGGGCAACTCCACGTCGAACTGTGCGTTCGGGAGCGCGTCGCGCACGACGCCCTCCACCTCGATGACCTCTTTCTTCTTCTGCTGCTGGCGTTGCTTCTCCTTGCGTTGCGGCATCAGGCCGTGGCCTCCGCTCGCGAGGGCAGCTGGGCGATGCTCGTGAGCACCTCCGGGGCGCCATCGGTAATCGCCACCGTCTCCTCGAAGTGGGCGCACAGGCTGCCGTCAAGCATGCTCACCGTCCAGCGGTCTTCCTCCTCGATCGTGCGCTCGCCGCCCAGCGCGAACATGGGCTCGAGCGCCAGGACCATCCCGGCCTTCAGCCGGTACCCGACACCGGGCCGGCCGAAGTTGGCGACGTGCGGGGGCTGGTGCATCTCCCGCCCCACGCCGTGCCCGCCGTACTCGCGGACGATACCGTACCCGGCCTGCTCGCCCACCGCGCCGATCGCGTGTGAGATGTCTCCCAGGTACTTCCCGGCCCGCGCCTGCTCGATTCCGGCAAGCAGCGAGGCCTGCGTCGCCCGCAACAGCTCCGTGACCTCCGGCGGCACCTCGCCCACCGCAACGGTGAACGCCGCATCCGACACGTAGCCGCCCCACGTCACGCCGAGGTCGACACTGACGATGTCTCCCTCTTTGAGCGCCAGGTCGCCGGGCAGTCCGTGCACCAGCTGCTCGTTCACGGAGTAGCAGATCGCGCCCGGGTAGGGCGGCCTGCCGCCCGGCGCGTACCCCATGAACGTCGGCACGCCGTCGCGCTTCGCGATCTCCGCCTTCGCCAGTTCGTCCAGCTCCCGGCCCGTTACGCCCGGCGCGATCGCCTCCATCAGGATCCGGCGCACCTCGGCGTTGCGACGCCCGGCCTCGCGCATGATCGCGATCTCATCGGATGACTTGATCTCGACGGACGTCAATCTATGTTACGCCTTCACTCCGCACCCGGCACGCGCCGGGCTAGCCTGCCAGCGCGGCTTCCAGCCGCGCGTTCACTTCCTCGACGCTGCCGACGCCATCGACGTCCTGCAGCTTCCCACGACCCGCGTAGAAGCTCGCGACGCCTTCGATGCCCTCGGACTGCTCGCGCAGGCGGCGCTGCGCCACCTCCGGGGTGTCGTCGGCGCGGCCCTCGACCTCGGCGCGGCGCGCGATGCGCTCCAGCAGCATCTCCTCCGGCACCCGGATGAACGGCACCGTGTCGATGTCCGAGGAGGCCTCCGTGAGCGCCGTCTCCAGCGCCTCCGCCTGCGCAACCGTGCGCGGGAAGCCGTCGAGGATGAACCCGCCCTCGGCGTCCGGCTGCCCGATGCGCTCGAGCAGCATGTCGATCACGAGCTCGTCGGGGACGAGCTGGCCGGAGGTCATGTACTCGTTGGCCTGGTTGCCCAGGTCGGTGCCGGCCGCGACGGCCTCGCGCAGCATGTCGCCGGTCGAGAGGTGGAGGATGTTGTGCTGCTCGGCGCAGAGCTTGGCCTGCGTGCCCTTGCCGGCGCCGATCAGTCCGAGGATCACGAGTCGCATCAGGCGATGAACCCTTCGTAGTTGCGCATCATCATCTGCGCTTCCAGTTGCCGCATGGTATCGATCACCACGCCCACCACGATCAGCAGCCCGGCGGCGCTGATCTGCAGCGCCTGCACGTTCGTCAGCATCGTGGCGAAGAACGGGAGGATGGCGACGAACCCCAGGAAGATCGCGCCGCCCCAGGTGATCCGGATCAGCACCCGGGAGATGTACTCCTGCGTCGGGCGTCCCGGCCGGATGCCGGGGATGAAGCCGCCCTGGCGCTGGAGGTTCTCCGCCAGGTTCTGCTGCTGGAACACCACCATCGTGTAGAAGAACGCGAACAGCACCACCATCACGAAGACCAGCAGCCAGTAGATGAAGTTCGCCGGCGTCAGTGTGTCCTGGAAGAACCGCGCGACGTCCGCGATCCACCCCACGTCCGAGGTCTCCGCCACGAACTGCGCGAACGCGGGCGGGAAGATCATGATCGAGAACGCGAAGATCAGCGGGATCATCCCCGCCGTGTTCACCCGCAGCGGGATGTGCGTCTGCCCCTGCTGGCGGTACATCCGCCCCCCACGGATCGTCGAGCGTGCGTACTGCACGGGGAGGCGCCGCTGCGCCTCCTGGAAGAGCACGATCAGCGCCACGACGGCGAGGGTGATGAGCGCCAGCAGCAGGATCGCGCTGAGTGTCGCGCCCGTCCCGGCGAGCCCGGCGCGCCCGACGATGCCCGGCAGCCCGGCCACGATGCCGCTGAAGATGATCAGCGAGATGCCGTTGCCGATACCTTCCTCGGAGATGAGCTCGCCGAGCCACACCAGGAACATCGTGCCCGCCACCATCGAGATGACCGTCGCGAGGGTGGGGAGCGCCTGTTCGCCGGTCAGCGAGATGCCGCTCACGCCGCCGAACTGCTGGATCAGCAGCAGCTGCGCGTAGCCCTGGAACGCGGCCAGCGGCACGCACAGGTAATGCGTGTACTGCTGGATCTTCTGGCGGCCGGACTCGCCCTCGCGGGAGAGGTTCTGCAGCCGCGGCACGAGCGGCACGCCGAGCTGCATGACAATCGAGGCGGTGATGTACGGATACACGCCGAGCGCGGCGACCGAGAGATTCTCGAGCGCGCCGCCGGAGAAGATGTTGAGGAAGCCGAGGATCGCGTTGTTGTCGAAGACGTCCTGCAGGACGTCTGAGTTGATGCCCGGCACCGGCACGTGTGCGACGAAGCGGAAGATGATCAGCATCGCCAGCGTGAAGAGGATCTTCTGGCGGATGTCGGGCTGCTGGAACGCGTCGACGGCGGCCTGCAGCAGCCGGGGCCGCTGAGCGGGAGCGGTCTGCTGCTGCGCCACGGTCTAGCTCTCCCCGCGCCGGTGGATGCGGTTACGCACCCTGCGCACGGCCGGGGCCAGCTCCTCGAAGCTGCCGCCGGCGGCGGTGATCGCCTCCTTCGCCGAGGCGGAGAGGCGCGGCGCGCGCACCGTCAGCGCGTGCGTCAGTTCGCCCGTGCCGAGCACCTTGAAGGGCTCGTCGGGGCCATCGATGAGGCGGATGGCGGCGAGCGCCTCGCCGTCGACGACGGCGCCGGGCTCGAAGCGCGCCTGCAGGTCGCGCAGGTTCACGGCCTGGAACTCCGTGCGGAACGGGTTGCGGAACCCGGGCTTGCGGCCCAGGCGGCGGATCAGCGGGATCTGGCCGCCCTCGAAGCCGGGCCGCACCTTGCCGCCGCTGCGGGCCTTCTGGCCCTTGAGTCCGCGGCCGGAGTACGTGCCCTTGCCGGAGGCGTTGCCGCGGCCGCGGCGCAGCCGGGGGCGCTTCGCGCCGGAGGGCGGCCGCAGTGTGTGCTGGTCCACTACTCGACCTCCTCGACAGCCACCAGGTGGCGGACCTTCTGGGCCATGCCGCGGATGGTGGGGTTGTCGTCGTGCTCCACGGTGTGGTGGAGACGCTTCAGCCCCAGCGCCTTGATGGTGCGCTTCTGGCGCTCGGCGTAGCCGATGCCGGACTTCACCCACGTGATGCGCAGCTTGCCCATCGTGCTACTCCGCGCCCACCAGCGCCCGGCGGGCCGCCACGGCCTCCTCCGGGTTGCGCAGCGAGGCCAGGCCGTCGATGGTCGCGCGCACGACGTTCACGGGGTTGTTGGAGCCCAGCGACTTCGTGAGCACGTCCGTCACGCCCGCCGCCTCCATGATCGCGCGCACGGCGCCGCCGGCGATGATGCCCGCGCCCGGCGCGGCCGGCCGCATCACGATCTTCGACGCCTTGAAGCGCGCCACCAGCTCGTGGACGATGGTGCCCTCGCGCATCGGCACCTGGATCATCGAGCGGCGCGCGATGACGCCGCCCTTGCGGATCGCCTCCGGCACCTCGTTGGCCCGGCCCATGCCGAAGCCGACGCGTCCCGCGCCGTCGCCCACGACCACGACGGCGGTGAAGGAGAAACGGCGTCCGCCCTTCACGACCTTCGCGACGCGGTTGATGTCCACGACCTTCTCGATGTACTCGGGGCCCTCGGGCTCGGCGTCGCGGCGACGGTCGCCGCGTCGGCCCCGGCCGCCGCGATCACGGTCGCGGTCGCCCCGGTCGCGTCCACCGCGCTGCTGCACCATCAGAAGACCAGCCCTTCCTCGCGCGCGGCCTCCGCCAGCGCGCGTACGCGGCCCTTGAAGGCAAAGCCGCCGCGGTCGAACACCACGGACTCGTGGCCCGCCTCGCGTGCGCGCTGCGCCAGCAGCGTGCCCACGGCGCGTGCGCGGTCCGTCTTGGTCCCGCCGCCGTTCGCGCGCACCGCCGGATCCAGGTCCGAGGCGGCCACGAGCGTATGCCCGGCGCGGTCGTCGATGACCTGCGCGTAGATGTGCTGCGCCGAGCGGAACACGGCCAGGCGCGGCCGCTGCGCGGTGCCGGCCACGCGCTTGCGCAGCCGCCGATGTCGGCGGTGGCGCGCGGCGCGGCGTGTGTTCTGGCTACTGCTCATCGCGCGCGCTCCTAGCCGCGCTTCCCGGCCTTGCGCCGGACCTGCTCGCCACGGTAGCGGATGCCCTTGCCCTGGTACGGCTCGGGCGGCCGCACGCGGCGCACCAGCGCCGCCTGCTGCCCCACTCGCTGCTTGTCGATGCCGTGCACGTGCACGCGCGTGTTGGTCTCCACCTCGAACGTGACACCGTCCAGCGGCTCCAGCTCGACCTGGTGGGAGAAGCCCACGCTCAGCACCAGGCTCTGCCCGCGCAGCTCCGCGCGGTACCCGGTGCCGACGATCTCGAGGGACTTCGTGAAGCCCTGCGTCACGCCCTCCACCATGTTGGCGATGAGCGCGCGCGTCAGCCCGTGGAGCGCGCGGTGGCCCGGCGCGTCCGAGGGGCGCGTGACGACGACAGCGCCGTCGTCCAGCTGCACGCCCATCTCCGGGTGGAGGTCGTGCGCCAGTTCGCCGCGCGGTCCCTGGACGCGGCACGTACCGCCGTCCAGGCTGACCTGCACGCCGTCTGGCACGGGGACCGGCTGCTTGCCTACGCGTGACATCGTTCTGCTTCCTGCCTCACCGCTACCAGACGTAGCACAGGACCTCGCCGCCGACCTTGCGGCGCCAGGCTTCCTGTCCCGTCATCACGCCCTGGGAGGTGCTCATCACGGCCACGCCGAGGCCGCCGTAGACCCGGGGGATCTCGCGGCGGTTCACGTAGACGCGCAGGCCGGGGCGTGAGACGCGCCGGATGCCGCCGATCGCGGCCTGCTGGTCGGAGAGGTAGTTGAGGCGCAGCCGCAGGTAGCGGCGGCTGCCTTCCTGCTCCTCCGAGTAGCCGGCGATGAAGCCCTCGGACTGGAGCACGTCGGCAATCGCCTGCTTCAGCCGGGAGGCGGGTACGCGGACCGAGTCATGGCGAGCACCCAGCGCGTTGCGGATGCGCGTGCACATGTCGGCCAGGGGGTCTGACATGCTCATCGGTTGGTGCTCGTCCCCTCTCCGCGGTCTTTCGCGGCGCCTACCACGACGACTTCCGGACGCCGGGCAGCTTGCCCTGGTTCGCCAGCGTGCGGAAACAGATCCGGCACATCTTGAAGCGCCGCATGTAGGCCCGGGCGCGACCGCACGGCCGGTCGCGGAACGACACGGGACAGCGGTTCACCTTACGGCTCGAGTACTTCGGCTTGCGGTTCGCGGCCGCAATCAGCGACTTACGCGCCATCCGTCCATTCCTCCGTACCGATGCATCCCCGACGCGGGGCGCTACTGCGCCCGCGCGAACGGCATGCCCAGCAGCTCCAGGAGCCGCTTGCCCTCTTCGTCTGTCCGCGCCGAGGTGATCACGTTGATCTGCAGCCCTCGCACGCGGTCGATGCTGTCGAAGCTCACCTCGGGGAAGATCACCTGCTCGGTCACCCCGAGCGAGTAGTTCCCGCGCCCGTCGAACGAGTTCGGCGAGACGCCGCGGAAGTCGCGCACGCGCGGGAGCGCGATGTGCACCAGCCGCTCGTAGAACTCCCACATGCGGTCACGGCGCAGCGTCAGCTTGAGGCCGATCGCGTTGCCCTCGCGCAGGCGGAAGTTGGAGATCGCCCGCTTCGCGCGCGTCACGACGGGCTTCTGCCCGGTGATCGAGCGCAGGTCCTGCGTCGCGCTGTCGATTGCGCGGCCGTTGTCGAGCGCCTCGCCGAGGCCGATGTTGACCCCGATCTTGCTCAGGGTCGGCGCCTCCATCGGGTTCGAGTAGCCGAACTCGCGCATGAGCGCGCCGTGGATCTCGTCCTCGTAGCGCTGTCGCAGCCGTGGCTTCGTGGCGGTCACCATTACTCGTTCATCCCTAGTCGATCGCCACGCCGCAGCGCTTGCAGACGCGCGTCTTGCCGCCGCCTTCGAGCGCGTTGAAGCCGACCCGCGTCGTCAGGTCGCACGACGGGCAGACGACCATGACGTTCGAGACGTGCAGCGGCGCCTCCAGGTCCAGGATCTCCGACGGCATCGTCGGGTTCTGCGACCGGCGGTGCTTCTTCACCATGTTGATCCCGGTCACGATCACGCGGTTGTCCTTGGCCAGCACCTGCCGTACGGAGCCGCGGCGGCCGCGGTCCTTGCCCGCGATCACCTCGACGGTGTCGTTGCGCTTCACCCGGGCCGCCATCACAGCACCTCCGGCGCGAGCGAGACGATGCGCATGTACTGGCGGTCCCGCAGCTCGCGGGCGACGGGGCCCGTGATGCGCGTGCCGCGCGGGTTGCCCTCGCGGTTCTCGAGCACCACCGCGGCGTTGTCGTCGAAGCGGATGGTGGAGCCGTCCGGGCGCTGCATCGGGTGCGCGGTCCGCACGACGACGGCGTGCACGACCTCGCCCTTGCGTACGGGGCTGTTCGGCTGCGCGTCCTTCACCGTCGCCACGATCAGGTCGCCGATGCGGGCGTAGCGGCGGCCTGAGCCGCCGAGCACGCGGATGCACAGCAGCTCGCGCGCGCCCGAGTTGTCGGCGACGGTGAGGCGGCTCTCCTGCTGGATCACGACTCGGCCCCGCCTTCGTCGCCGCCACCGTCCGCCGGCGCCTCGTCGGTATCGACTGCGGCGGCGCGCGCCTCGGCGTCGGCGCCCGCGCCGCCGGCCTCACCGGCCTCGGCTGCGGCACGCGCGGCGGTGCGCTGCATCTCGTCGAC
>CAZMCK010000027.1:0-30058 GCA_964565075.1 uncultured Dehalococcoidaceae bacterium | reverse complement strand
AGCGCGCGCTGCGCGGCGGCGAGGACTACGAACTGGCGCTCACCGCGCCCGCTGCTACGCTCGGCGCGCTGCCGCCCGCGGGGACGGCCATCACCACCATCGGGCGCGTCGTCACCGCGCACCCGGGCGAGGTCGTCGCCCTGGGCGCAGACGGCCGGCCGCTGGCGCAGCCGTCGGGCGGCTGGGACCAGCTGCGCAGCAGACGAGGCTAGCGAGACGCCCCGGGAGGGCGACCGTGCATACCGCGAACCGGATGCTCGTGACGACGAAAGGCGCCGCGCGCACGCGCGCCTTCGGCAGGCGGCTCGCGCGCCTGCTCCGCCCCGGCGACGTCGTCCTCCTGCAGGGGCCGCTCGGCGCCGGCAAGACCACGCTCGTGCAGGGTGTGGGCAGCGGGCTCGGCGTGCCCGGACCCGTCGCGAGCCCCACCTTCGTGCTGCTCGCGCGCCACGACGTGCCCGACGAGGAGATGCGGCCGGAGAGCCCGCGGTCGCTGTACCACGCCGATCTGTACCGCCTCACGGACCTCGAGGAGGTGCGCGAGCTCCAGCTCGCCGAGCAGTCCTCCGACGGCGCACTCCTCATCGAGTGGCCGGAGCGCGGCCTGGAGGCGCTGCCCGAAGAGCACCTGCTCGTGGTGATCGAGCCCGACCCGAAGGCGGCCGAGGAGCGACGCTTCACCATCGTCGCCATCGGCGAGCGCTACCATCGCATCGTCGACGGCCTCGGCGGGCGCGGATGAACGCGCCCACGGGTCCCCACCTCGCGATCGACACCGCTTCGACGGAGGCGGTGCTCGGCGTGGTCGACGGCGAGACGGCCCGCGCCGAGCGGTGCTGGACCGTCGAGACCAACTACTCGCGCGAGCTGCTCGCGGGCATCGATGCGGTGCTGCGCGATGCCGGCGTGACGCGCGACGACCTCGCCGCGATCGTGGTGGACGCCGGACCCGGCGGGTACGGCGGGCTGCGCAGCGGCGTCGCGACCGCGCAGGGGCTCGCGTTCGCGCTCGACGTGCCGCTCGCCGGCGTCTCGCGCCTGGAGCTGGCGGCGTTCCCGCACGTGCACGGCGCTCGCCCGACCGTCGCCGTGCACGCGGCCGGTGGCAACCGCGTCGCGTGGGCGGCGTACGTGGCCACGGCCGGCGCGCCATCGGTGCTCGCCGAAGCGCGGCTCGAGACCGTCGAGGACTGCGTGCGCGACGCGCCGCCCGGATCGCTGTGGTGCGGCGAGGTGACGGCCGAGCTGGCCGCCGCACGGGACGCCGCCCGCACGGGAGACGCCGACGTGCCACCCGACGATAATGTGCGCCGCGCCGCGGACCTCGTGCGCCTCGCGCGGCTGCACGAGGCCTACGGCGACCCAGCGCTCGTCGACGTGGTGTACCTGCGGCCGCCGCCGATCACGCGGTCCGCGCGTCGCTGAGCGGCACGGGCGCATAGCACGCAGTCGAACGAGCGAACCCGCATCGGACGTATCGAAGGGAAGGCGCCGTGGAGCGCACGCTGATCCTGGTCAAGCCGGACGCTGTACAGCGAGGACTCATCGGAGAGGTGCTCGGGCGCCTCGAGGCACGGGGTCTGCGCATCGTCGGGCTGCGGCTCATGCATGTCGACGAGGCGCTGGCGCGCCGGCACTACGCCGAGCACGACGGCAAGCCGTTCTTCGCCGGGCTGGTCGACTACATCACGTCGAGCCCGCTCGTCGCGGCGGTGCTCGAAGGCCCCGACGCGATCGCGGCGGCGCGCCAGACGATGGGCGCGACGCGCCCGACGGAGGCCGCGCCGGGCACGATCCGCGGGGACCTCGGACTCGAGGTGGGGCGGAACCTGGTGCACGGATCGGACGGTCCGGAGAGCGCGGCGCGCGAGATCGCGCTGTTCTTCGGCGAGGAGCCGCTCCCGAGCTGGGACCGCGACACGGACCGCTGGATCTTCGAGGACGACTAGGGCTCCTCGCGCGATCGGGTCTCCGGCTTAGCTCAGACGCGTGATTCCGGGGCAGCGGTCGAATCCCCGATCGAAACTGAAGATCCGGCTGACCCCAACGCGTTGCATTACTGCGACATGCACCGCATCCCGAGCGGATAGACCATTGAGTTCCGCGAGCAGCCCGCGCGCGGCGCGCACATCCGTCAGGTCGACGGTCAGGATTTCGTCGACGATGCCGTCGAGCGCCGCGAACGTGGCGTCGATAGCGTCCCCACGACGGACTGCGGTGTATCGATGAAGAATCTCCTGGTAGACCTCAACATCGGTAATCAGTCTCTCCCCCTCGCCGATGAATCGCGTCACGAGCGCGAGGGCGCGGTCCTTATTCGGATGAGGGGCGCCGACGAGATACATCGGCACGTTCGCATCGACGAGGATCACTCAAGCCCTTGCAGTCGTCCACGCTCGATCTCGTCGAGCATCACGTCGATGTCGGCAGTGGGGAATTGGTGGCGCGATGCCTCAGCCACGGCGCGGAGCTTGGCTTCGACCGTACCGGAATCGTCCTCGCGGGCCTTGCGCAAGGCCTGTCGTACCCACTCGGCGACGGTGACACGCTGTCGCCGGGCGACGCCCTGAATCTCGCGGTACTCTTCCTCGTCCATGAGCACTTGCAGTCGTTTCGGCATACGGACAGTCTATCCGACTCATGGCTCATGAGTAACACCGCGAGCAGGGGCCAGTGGCGCGTCAACTCTCTTCTCAGACGCTGTACCATCTAAACGTGACCACCGAACAGCCCACCACCACAACGCTCGAGGAGTTGCGGCTCCCCGTCCGCGGTATGACATGCGCCTCGTGCGTGCGGCGCGTCGAGCGCGCGCTCGTCGCTGTGCCGGGTGTCGAGTCGGCGAGCGTGAACCTCGCCACCGAGGAGGCCACGGTCGCGGTCGCCGCCACGCCGCTCGCTGCGCTGCGCGAGGCGGTCACGAAGGCCGGCTACGACGTCTGGCTGCCCGGCGAGGGCGCCGACGAGGACGAGGCGCGTGACAGCCTCGAAGCGCAGCGTCGCGCCGAGTACCGCGAGCTGCGCACCCGAACCATCTTCGCAGGCGTGGTCGCCGCGCTCCTGATCGGCGCGATGGGGTACACGCGCCTGCCGGGGCTCGACGCGGTCCCGGACCGCGTGTGGCACCCGCTGTTCTTCGTCCTCGCCACGCCGGTGCAGTACTGGGCCGGGTGGCGCTTCCATGTCTCCGCGTGGCGCACGGCGCGCCACGGCGCTGCCGACATGCACACGCTCATCGCCATCGGCACGTCGGCGGCGTACTGGTACTCGGTGCTCGCGACGTTCGCACCCGGCCTGTTCGCGCCCGAGGCGGGACTGCGCGCCAACGTCTACTTCGACACGGCCGCCGCCATTGTCGCGCTCGTGCTCTTCGGCCGGCTGCTGGAGGCGCGCGCGAAGGCGAGCTCGTCGGACGCGGTGCGCCGCCTCATCGAGCTGCGCCCGACGCTCGCGCGCGTGCTCGAGGACGGCGAGGAGTACGAGATCCCCATCGCCGCGGTGCAGCCCGGCGACGTCGTCGTCGTGCGTCCGGGCGAGCGGCTGCCCGTCGACGGCGAGGTCATCGAGGGCGCCTCGGCGGTCGACGAGTCGATGCTCACGGGCGAGTCGATGCCGGTCGCCAAGGGCCGCGGCGACGCGGTCTACGGCGCGACGATCAACACGACGGGCGCGCTGCAGGTGCGGGCAACGGCCGTCGGGGCCGACTCGGCGCTCGCGCGGATCACGAAGCTCGTCGAGTTCGCGCAGGCCTCGAAGGCGCCGATCCAGGCGATGGTCGACCGGGTAGCGGCGGTGTTCGTGCCCGCGGTGCTGGTGGTCGCGGCGCTCACGTTCGTCGGCTGGTGGGCGCTCGGCCCGGAGCCGTCGCTGACGTTCGCGCTGATCAACGCCGTGACCGTGCTCATCATCGCCTGCCCGTGCGCGCTCGGCCTCGCCACGCCCACGGCCATCGCCGTCGGCATCGGCCGCGGCGCTGCGGCGGGCGTGCTCATCCGCGACGCCCGCGCCCTCGAACAGGCCCACGAGGTCGACGCCGTCGCGCTCGACAAGACGGGCACGCTCACCGAGGGCCGCCCCGAGGTCGCATCGGTCGAGGGACTGGTGAGCGCGCTGGCGGGCGAGGATGAGCTGATCCGGCTGCTGGCCTCGGCGGAGCGCGGCTCGGAGCACCCGATCGCCTCGGCGATCTCGCGCGAGGCGGAGCGGCGCGCGCTCGACCTGGCCTGGCCCACCGACTTCCGGGCCGAGCCGGGCATGGGCGTCGTCGCGAACGTCGAGGGGCGCACTGTCGCCGCCGGGAACGCGGCGCTCCTGCGCGCCGAAGGCATCGATTCGGGATCGCTCGACGAGGATGCCGCAGAGGCGGCGGCGCAAGGCGAGACGCCGCTCATGGTGGCGATCGACGGTCGCCTCGCCGGCCTCGTCACCGTCGCCGACCCGCTGCGCCCGACCACGCCTGCGGCGGTCATCCGGTTGCGGGCGCTCGGCATCGAACCCGTCATGCTCACCGGCGACCGGCGCGAGACCGCGCAGGCGATCGCGGGCGAGGCCGGCATCGCGCGGGTCGTCGCCGAGGTGCTCCCCGACGGGAAGGCCGCTGCCGTCGAGGCGCTGCAGGACGAGGGCCGCCGCGTCGCGATGGCGGGCGACGGCATCAACGACGCGCCCGCGCTCGCGCAGGCCGACGTGGGCATCGCCATGGGCGGCGGCTCCGACGTGGCGCTCGAGGCCGCGCCGGTCACGCTCATGCGCCCCGACCTCGGCGGCGTCGCGGCCGCGATCGCGCTCAGCCGCGCGACGATGCGGACGATGCGCCTCAACCTGCTGTGGGCGTTCGGCTACAACACGCTGCTCATCCCCGTCGCCGCGGGGCTGGGCTACGTCGCGCTGGCGTTGCTGTTCGACGGCGCCTCGACGCCGACGGTCCTGCAGCCGGTCTTCGGCGAGCATGGCTTCCTCAACCCGATCGTCGCGGCGATGGCGATGGCGCTCAGCTCTGTTTCGGTGATGGCCAACTCGCTGCGGCTGCGGCGCGCCCGGCTCGGATAGCCGGTGCCCCTCGCGTTGGCTCGCAGCCTCGGCGTGACGATCGCGGTCGCGCTGGCCGCGGCTGGCGTGCTCCTCGCCGCCCCGGCGGGCGAGCCCCGGTTCGTCCCCGCCGTGTCGGCGCAGGCCGCAGGCGCAGTGACGCTGACGCTGCTCCACAACAGCGACGGCGAATCCGCGCTGCTCCCCGTCACGAACACGGTCGATGTGGACGGCGAGCGCGTCGAGGTGCCCGTCGGCGGTATCGCCGCGTTCAAGTCCGTCGTGGGCCGCGAGTCGTCGAGCGCCCGCGCCGGCGGGAACGCCGTGCTCAGCGTCCATGCAGGCGACGCCTACCTCAGCAGCCCGACGCTGGAGTGCGGGGTGATCGAGGGGAACCCGGTCTTCGAGGCGGTCGCACAGGACGCCGTGGGCTACGACGCCCTCGTGATCGGGAACCACGAGTTCGACTCGGGCCCCGACTTCCTCGAACGCTTCATCCGCGCCTCCGGGGCGCAACCCTTCCTCAGCGCCAACCTCGACTTCACCCGTGAGCCCGGGTACGCCGACCTCCTGGACGGCGACGGCCTCATCGAGCCGCCCGTCGAGGACGGACGCGTCGTGGGCCGCTCGATGGTCGTGACCGACGCGGCGACGGGCGCGCGGTTCGGGCTGGTGGGCGCGACGACGCCCGGGCTGCCCGTCGTCTCGGTGCCGCGCCACGTGCAGGTGACACCGGATCTCGCGACGACGGCAGCGGCCGTACAGGCCGAGGTCGACCGGCTGCTCGCGCGGGGCATCAACAAGATCGTGCTGGTCAGCCACCTCCAGAGCGTGACGCACGACATCCAGCTCGTCGGGCTCCTCAGCGGCGTCGACATCGCCGTCGCGGGCGGCGGCGACGAGTTGCTCCAGAGCCCTGCCGTCGGGGAGGCGCTGCAGCGGCTGCCCGGCGAGCGCGCGGAGCCGTGGGGCGAGTACCCGATCCAGGCCACCGACACGGACGGGCGGACCGTGTACGTCGTGACGACGGCCGGCGCCTACCAGTACGTGGGACGCCTGGACGTGGCCTTCGACGAGCACGGCGAGGTGGCGCATGTCCTGGCGGAGTCGAGCTACCCGCGGCCCGTCGTGCCCGCCGGCGAGGCGGCGTCGGGGCGGTTCGCCGGCGCGGTCGAGCCGGACGCGAGCCTCCTCGACACGATCGAGGCGCCCCTCCGCGACTGCCTCGCCGGCTTCGCCTCGACGCCGGTCGCGTCGACCGAGGTGCTGCTCGATGTCTCGCGTGACGCCGTCCGCTCGCGCGAGAGCAACGCGGGCAACCTCGTGGCCGACGCGTTCCTGCACAGCTATGACCGGCACGCTGCCGGTCTGGGGCTGCCGTCGCGCGGGCCCGGGGAGCCGGTGGTTGCGATCCAGAACGGGGGCGGCATCCGCCAGACCGTCGGCGACGTCCTCCCCACCACGGGGAGCGCGCCCGGGACGATCTTCCTGCTGGACACGATGGGCGTGCTGCCCTTCCCCAACGGCGTCACGGCCGTGCCGGGCGTCGCGGCTGCCGACCTGAAGGAGGTGTTCGAGCAGTCCGCGTCCCGCTATCCCAATACCTCAGGCGCGTTCCTCCAGGTGGGCGGGATCGCCGTCGTGTACGACCCGGCGCTTCCGCCGGGCTTGCGCGTGGTCGCACTGACCCTCGCCGACGGCACGCCACTCGTCGCCGCCGGCGCCGTCGTCGAGGGCGCACCGGCCGTGACGGTGGTCACCAACAGCTTCGTCGCAGACGGAGGCGACGGCTACACGATGTTCGCGGAGGCCGCGGGGAAGCGGCAGTTCCCCGTCTCCTACGAGCAGGCCCTCCGCGACTACCTCGGCACGCTCGGGAGGGTCACCGCCGCCGACCCGCGCTACGCCCCCGGCGGCGAGGGGCGCATCACGTTCGTCGAGGCGCCCTCCACGCCATCGACGGGTTCCGCCGGCGTCGCGGAGCCGGAAGGCGCGACCTCGCCCGTTGTGGCGCTTGCGCTCGTGCTCGCCGCGATCGCGGCGGTCGCCACTGCGCGCCGGTCGGTGAGCCCTCGGAGCGAGTAGGCGCGGCCCCGCTGGCGCACGCGGGCTCCTCGCGTAGCATCGGGCGGCGTCGAGGAGCCCACGATGAGCCTGGAACAACCCACCAACCTGCGCGTCCGCGACCCCGGCATCCGCGCGCTCTTCGAGCGCGAGGCCCGCTGGCAGGCCTGGCTGGACGTGGAAGTCGCGCTCGCCCACGCCGAGGCCGAGGCCGGCATGATCCCGGCCGGGGCCGCCGAGGAGATCGAGCGCAGGGCGCGGCTCGAGCTCTTCGACCTCGAGCGGGTCACCGAGGGGCTGCGGGTCACCGGGCACGGCCTCGTCCCGCTTGTGTGGGAGCTCGACCGGCTGTGCGAGGGCGACGCGGGCGGCTACGTCCACTGGGGCGCGACGACGCAGAACATCACGCAGACCGGCTACCTGCTCCAGGTGCGCCGGGCCCACCGCGTCGTGCTCCACGAGATCGCGGGACTGCTCGACGCGGTCGCGGACCTCGCCGAGCGCACGAAGGACGACGCCATCGCCGGGCGCACGCACCGCCAGCACGCGGTGCCGTCGACCTTCGGCGCGAAGGTCGCGGTGTGGATCGACGAGCTGTGCCGGCACGCCGAGCGGCTGCGGCAGCTCGAGCCGCGGCTCTTCGTCGCGATGCTCGGCGGCGGCGGTGGCACGGGCGCTTCGTTCGAGGGCCACGGGCCCGCGCTCCAGGCGCGGATGGGCGAGCTGCTCGGGCTGGGCTCGATGCCGCTGCCGAGCCGCACCACCTACGACCACATGACCGAGTACGTGCTCGCCCTCGCCATGCTCGACACGAGCTGCGGCAAGGCTGCACGCGAGGTGCGCGCGCTCATGTCCGACGAGTTCGGGGAGGTCGAGGAGCCCGTGCCGCCCGGCAGCGTCGGGAGCAGCACGATGCCGCAGAAGCGCAACCCGAAGCTCTGCCAGGACATCATGGCCGACGACACCGAGGTGCGGTCGCTCGTCCCGCTCGCCCTCGAAGCCATGCTCGGCGACCACGAGGCGGACGGCAGCCGCTCGGTGATGATCGACCGCGCGCTGACGCGGGCGCTCGAGCTCACCGGCGACATCCTCGTACGGCTGCAGGACGTGGTGACGGGGCTGCGCGTGTTCCCGGAGCGGATGCGCCGGAACCTCGACCTCTCGGGCGGGCTGATCATGTCCGAGAGCCTGATGCTGACGCTCGGCCGCGAGATCGGCCGCCAGCGCGCACACGACGTGGTCTACGAGGCGGCGCAGGAAGCCGCGACGAGCGGCGAGTCCTTCGCGTTCATCCTCGCGCGCGACGAGGAGGTCGCCGCGCGGCTCGGCGCGGACCGCCTCGCCGAGCTGCTGGACCCGGCGCGCTGCACGGGCGACAGCGCGCGGCAGGCCGAGGAGCAGGCCGCGCGCGCCCTGCGGGTGGCCGGCGAGTTGCGAGGGGCGGTCGCGCCCTGATTGGCGCCTTCGAGGGAGAGCGCGGAGACTGAATCGTAGTCCCGCCACCGCCGGAGGATCGAGATGAACGCACCGCTGCCCGTCATCGTGCAGGGGCTGGGGCCCATCGGGCTGCTCATGGTCGAGACCGCCCTCGGCGACCCCTTCCTCGAGGTGGTGGGCGCGGTCGAGATCAACCCGGACATGGTGGGCCGGCCGCTCTCCGACTTCGTCGACGGCGCGCCCGACGTGATCGTTGAGCCGACGGTCGAGGCGGCCCGCGCGGGTTCCGCCTCGGACGGCGGCATCCTGATCCACTGCACCGGGTCCTACCTCGACCGCGTCGCGCCGCAGCTTGAGGAGGCGGTGCGGCAGGGGCTGCACGTCGTCTCGACGTGCGAGGAGCTGACGTTCCCGGACGAGCGCCACCCGGAGATCGCCGCGCGGCTCGACGAGCTGGCGAAGGCCGCGGGGCGCACGGTGGTGGCGACGGGTGTGAACCCCGGCTTCCTCATGGACGCGCTGCCCGCCTCGCTGGCCTCGATCTCGCACGGCATCCGGTCCGTCGAGGTCCGCCGTGTGCAGGATCCGTCGAGGCGGCGGGTGCCCTTCCAGCAGAAAGTCGGCATGGGTCTGTCGACGGCGCAGTGGGAAGAGCGGCGCGACGCCGGGGGCTTCGGCCACGTCGGCCTTGTCGAGTCCGCGCGGCTCCTCGCCGCCGCGCTCGGCTGGTCGCTCACCGAGTGGCAGCACGACATGGTCCCGTGCCGGGCCGACGGGCAGGACGGGGTCCTCGGCACCCTCGAGACACTCCGCGGGACGACGGCCGACGGGCGCTTCGTCGATCTGCACTTCGAGGCGAACGCCGGGGTCGACGAGGAGTACGACCAGATCGTCGTCGACGGCACGCCGCCCCTGAAGCTGCGATTCGAGGGCGGGGTCTTCGGCGACCACGCCACGGCCGCCGCGGTGATGCGCGCGGCTCGCGTGGTCCCCAACACGCGTCGCGGCCTCGTGACCGTGCTCGACCTGCCCCTGCGCTGAGCCGCCCAACCCGCCCGCACGATCCTCGACGGCAGCGCCCGACGCCGCCCCCCGCTACCCTCGCCGCGAACAGACCGGCGAGGAAGGCAGGCGGGCAATGCGCATCTCGGTCATCGGCGGACAGGAAGCGGACGAGCAGGCGTCGCGGCTGGCGTTCGAGGTCGGACGCGAGATCGGGGCGCGCGGGCACGTGCTGATCTGCGGCGGGCGCACCGGCGTCATGCGCGAGGCGTGCCGGGGCGCGAAGGAGTCCGGCGGGCTGACGGTCGGCATCCTCCCCGGGGACGACCTCGGCGACGTCAACGAGTTCGTCGACATCCCCCTGCCGACGGGGATCGGCTACGCGCGCAACGTGCTCGTCGCGCGCGCCGGCGAGGCCGTGATTGCCATCGACGGCAGCCTCGGGACGCTCTCCGAGATCGCCTTCGCGCTGATCAGCAGCCGGCCAGTGGTCGGCATCGGGACGTGGGAGCTGCGCGACGGCCACGGCGAGGAGGCCCCGATCGAGCGCGTCGAGGACGCTCCCTCGGCCGTAGATGCCTGCGAGGCTGCGGTGGCCGCCGCCGGGTCGGGCTAGCGGCGGACGCGGTAGCGCAGGTAGACTTCGTCGGTCTCCGGGTTCGGCGCGGCGGCGAGGAGTTCGAGGCGCGTCACCGTCTCGCGCGTGACCTCGACGCCCGGCATCTCGACGGCCGTCGGCAGCCCCTGGCCGCCCACCACTACGCCGCCGAGGGTGAGGAACAGCTCGTCGACGACCCCGGCGCGGAAGCACTCGCCATTGAGCGTCGGGCCGCCTTCGAGCATCACGAGCCGCGCGCCGAGCTCGGTGCGCATGTGGCGCAGCATCGCCGCTACGGCATCATCGGCCGGCACTTCGACGACCGGTCGGCCCGCCGCCTCGATCGCCTCGCGGCGGGCGGGCGGGGCGGTGTCGGCGAGGTAGACGTACGCCTCGAACGCATCGGACGTGAAGAAGCGGTTGTCGAGGGGCACGTCGCCCGACGCTGTGATGACCGCGCCGATGGGCGAGCGCGACCCGCCGCGCTCCAGCCGTCGCGCCTCCAGGTCCTCCTCGTGGAGCACGGGCGAGGCGCCCGTGGCGCGCAACGTGCCCGCGCCACAGAGCACGACATCGGCGTGGAGCCGCAGCTCGTGGAGCAGCCGCCGGTCGGTGCGCGAGCCGAGGCCCGCCTCGTTGCCCTCGATCACGGTCTTGCCGTCCGCCGAGGCGATCATGTCGGCGATGACGTACGGGCGGTCGCCGGGCGGGTCGGGGAACTGGAGGGTGGTGTAGTCGGGCTTCGGCACGAGGACGCTCGCGGGGCCTAACCGCCGCCGGAGGCGAGCACGGACGCCAGCGTCTCGCGCACCTCCTCCACCGTCGCGACGCCCTCGAACTTGGCGACCACGGCGCCGTCGGCGTCGGTCACGAAGATCCACGGCTCGGTCTGCAGCCGCCACTCGGCCATCAGCGGTACCGGCACCAGGCGCTGGTTGTTGCGCGCCTCGTGCAGCAGGAACGGCTCGACGTGCACGAACTGGACCCGGTCGGAGTACTCCTCGTACAGCGGGTGCACGACGCTGTCCATCATCGGCCCGCAGAAGCGCGTCTGGCAGAAGGCCGGCGTCGCGATGGCGACGAGCACGGGCTTCCCGGTCTGGAGCGCCTCGGCGATCGTCATCTCGTTCATTGCCGCGATCGGCTCCTGGTGGCTGTTGATCTCGGTCACGTGCTCCACGTCGCGCAGCGTGAGGTGCGTGCTCGCCGGCAACGGGTCGCCGATGCCCGGCTCCGGCGTGCGGTCGAGCACGACCACGGGTGCGACGAGGAGCTGGTCGTAGCGCTCATCGCCGACCTCGATCGAGAGCGCCACGCCCCACTTGCCGGCCGCCGGGAAGTTGATGTGGGCGAGGTACACCGTCGCGAACGGGTCGTCGTGGAGGTGCGTGCTGCCGTCGGCGTGCTCGTGCTCGGACTCGCCGGTGATGGTGGCGCGGCGCAGCAGGTGCTCGCTCGCGAAGGTCCCCGTGCCGGCGTCGTCGAGGCGATAGAGGTGGAGGACGCCCTCGGCGTCATGGACGAGGTCGAGATCGGAGGTGAAGAGCGCGACGATGACACGGTTCGGCCCCACGGCGAGCGCCGAGTTGATGACCTGCGGCTGGATGTCCGGGTTGAAGCCTTCGCCGACGGCCTGCGCGGAGAAGTCGACCTCGGCGGGCGCATCGCCGGTCCCGTCGCCGCCACTGCAGGCGGCGAACAGACCACCCACGAACATGACGGCCAGGAGCGCTGCGATGCGGCGCGTCGAAGCGAGGGCCGGCACGGATACCTCCGAGGTGCGACGGGGCGCTCCGCCTGCGTCGATCGTACCCCGGCAGGGGGTAACGAGGGCTGTGGCGCCCTCAGCGCGGTGCGGCGATCGGATCGTGCCAGCGCAGGCCGGGGAAGCGCCCGAAATCGGAGTCGTGGGAATGCACTTCGGCACCGTGCTCGATCGCGAGAGCGGCGATGTGGGCGTCGGTGACGAGGTTACCCCCGCCGCCCGCCGCTGCGAGGTTACGGCGCAGGTACGTCAGGTGAGCGGGGCCGGGCTCGATCGCAATAACATGAGGGAAGTCCAACCACTCTCGGACGTGATCGAGCGCCTGGTCGATGTCGACCGGTGGGTGGGCCGTTCGCGCACGGGTGATGACCCGCACGTAGCCCGTCGAGACTACCCAGGGGATGCCGATAATCTCACTGGCGTTGACCAACCCCTCCCACCAGCTGCGGGCGACGGCATGATCTGGATCCTGCTCGTTGTGCGCGTAGATGAGCAGGTTGGTGTCGGGGACGATCACGAGTCCTCCGAGCCGTCGTCGCGCCGAGCTTCGAGGTACTGCTCGTCGTCGAGGTCGTCGGCGAGGTCCATGAGCCTCAACCGGTCAACACCGGGCGCGTATGCACTGCTGAACGTGCGCACCCGGTACGGGCGGCGCGGGGCATCGGTGCCTTCCGGCGACAGGCCACGACGAAGCGTGTCGTTCACGACCTGCTTGAAGGACTGGTCGAGCAGCCTGGCGCGCTGCTTGAGCGCGTACGCGAGGTCATCGTCGAGGGTGAGTGTGGTTCGCATGCAAACATCATGATGCTCGAAGCATCATGATGTCAAGATGCCTGGCGCTGTCGCGACGCTACCCCCTCGGCAGTCCCAGTCCCTGCTGCGCGATGATGTTGCGCTGGATCTCGTTGCTACCGCCCGCGATCGTGATGCCCGGGTTGCTGCGGTGCGTCCAGTAGAACTGCCCACCCGCGGGCGCGTCCTCCGAGTCCGGCGTCAGCGAGGCCAGCGGCCCCGAGACCTCCATCGCGAACTCGCCCATGCGGCGCTCCATCTCCGTCAGGAACACCTTCACGATCGAGGACTCCATGCGCAGCCGCAGCTCCGCCGCGATCTTCGAGGCCGTCATCCCCTGCAACAGCTCCCCGGCCTCCACCTCGATCACGAACTGCGCGATGCGGTCGCGCACCCATGGGTCGTCGATGAGCGGCCGCCCGTTGAGCGTCGAGGCCTTCACGTACTCGATGAGCTCGTTGAGCCGGAGCGGGAGGTGGCCGTAGGTGATGCCGCTGGTGCGGTCCAGGTCCAGCGCCTCGCGGATGTAGTCCCAGCCCTTGTTCTCCTCGCCCAGCAGGTGGTCGGCGGGGACGCGCACGTCGTCGTAGAACGTCGCGCCCACGGTGTTGCCGGCGAGGGTCGGCATCTTCGTGGCCGTGAAGCCGTCACGACCGTACTCGACGAAGAGCACCGAGATGCCGCGACGCAGCGGGGCGTCCGGGTCGGTGCGGACAGCGAGGTACATCATGTCGTCCGGGCCGGGATTGCCGTACATCTTCTGCCCGTTGATGACGTACTCGTCGCCGTCGCGGTATGCGCGCGTCTGCAGGTTGGCGAGGTCCGAGCCGGTCTCGGGCTCGGTGAAGCCGAGCACGAAGTCGACATCGCCGTTGCGGATGCGCGGCAGCACGTCCTCCTTCATCCACGGGGTGCCGTACTTCATGATCAGCGGCCCCATGATGCTCACGAGGTACGGCGGCAACGGCGCGCCGGCCCGGCTCGCCTCCTCGCTGACGATGTAGCGCTCCATCTGGCTGAAGTTCGGCAGCCCGCCGTACTCCTCGGGCAGCCCGAGCGAGAACCAGCCGCGCTGCGCGACCGCGCGGCGGAAGCGCTCGCGCTCCTCGTCGCTGGCGCGTCCGGCGCGGCGGATCTCCTCCGGCCAGACCTCCGCGAGGAACTCGCGGACCTCGGCGCGGAAGGCCTCTTCGCTGTCGGTGTATCCGAAGTCCATGGTGATCGCTCCGTTACGCCAGGACCGCGTCGGCCACGGCTCGCCGGTGCTCGTGGGAGGTGCCGTACATGCCGGCAGCGGCGGTGCCCTGCCGGTACGGGAACAGCGCGAAGTGGTCGTCGATGTAGCCCACGCCGCCGTGCACCTGGATGGCGTCGCGGGTGATGCGGGCGGTGGCGTCGCCCATGAAGGCCTTCGCGTAGCGCGCGGCCATCTCGTACGGCTCGCCGACGCCGTGCAGCCAGGCGGCCTTGTAGCAGAGGTAGCGCCCGACCTCGATGTCGACGGCCATGTTGGCGCACTTGTGCGAGATCGCCTGGAAGCTGCCGATCGGCTGCCCGAACGCGATCCGCCCCTTCGAGTACTCCGAGGCGAGCTCGAGCGAGCGCTGGCAGAGCCCGAGCATCAGCAGCGCCTCGGCCGCCGCGCCGAGCGTGGAGACGTGCGTGACCAGTCCCGGCGCCTCGACGATCTCGAACATGGCGTCCTGGAACCGGACGTCGTAGAGCAGGTCGCCGTCGGCCGCGGGCATCCGCTGTGCGGCGACGCCGTTGCCATCGGCGGCGACCACGGCCATGTGGTTGTCGCCGCCGATCGCGACGAGGTAGTGCGTGGCGAGGTTCGCCCAGGGAACCGCGAGCGCGCGCCCCGAGAGCGTGCCATCGGCTACCTGTGGATGGTCCTCCGGGTGATTGGTGAGCGCGGGGATCACCGTCGCCTCCTCTGAAGCCACCCGGGCGGCCAGGTCGGGGGACGCGTCGACGAGCGCGAGGCCCGCGGCGACGGTCGAGTGCACGAACGGGCTGGCGGCGCAGCCCTTGCCCATCTCCTCGATGATCAGCGCGATGTCGAGCAGGCCGCCACCGCTGCCGCCCATCGACTCGGGGAAGGCCGCGGCGCTCCACCCCAGTTCCTGGAGTGCGGGCCACAGCGCCTCGTCGAAGCCTGCGTCGGAGCGGTGGCCGTCGCGGATGCGGTCCATCGGGAAGTCGCGCGCGAAGAAGTCGCGCGCGGTCTGCGCGAGCAGCTCCTGGACCTCGTTGAACTCATGATCCATGGGCGACCTCCTCGCTCGCGCGGCTCGGCCGCACTATAGCGCGGCGGGCGGAGGCTATGAGGGGTGAACACCCACGTGTGATGTCCGATCCGTCTGCGGTCTGACCTCCCCAGGATCCGCGGCTCGCGGCGGGTACGCACGGCGTGACGGTGGAGGGGCGCACGGGGCACGCGCGTCAGCGTGGAACGACACCCGGCCGCCTCGAGACGATCGAGGCGGCCACAACGTTCGTGTTGGTCGACTAGCCCGCGCCGATGTGCTCCGTCACCAGCGCCGCGAGGGCATCCGGCTGCTCGAAGTCGGCGAAGTGGCCGCAGGCCTCGATGGTCACGAGGCGGGCGTTCGGCATCGACTGCTCATAGGTCTGCGCCGAGCTCATGGGTACGACGCGGTCGTCGTCGCCCCACACCACCAGCGTCGGCGTCCGGACCTCCTGCAGCAGGTGCGGGAGTTCGCGGCTGTACATGTACGGCTTCCAGGAGAGGCGCGCGGTCATCTCGCGGCTGAAGTCCCACAGCTCCTTCAGCTCGGGTGAGGGCTCGTCGCCGAACTCCTCGACGTAGCGCCCCTCGTCGTGGAATCCGGCCTTCACGTACTCGTGGTAGTCGATCAGCATCTGGTCGAGGATCTCGCCCTCCGCGGGCTGGATGCCCGGCGCGCCGACGATCACAAGCGAGGAGATGCGCGACTGGTTCATCGTCGCCATCTCGGCGGCGATCCAGCCGCCGAAGCCCAGGCCGACTACGGCGATGGGGCCGTCTCCGCCCTGCTTGTCGAGGATCTGGTGGAAGAGGATGGCGAGGTCGCGCGGGTGCTTGGCCCACTCCGGCCGCTCGGACTGACCGTAACCCGGGAGGTCAGGCACGAACACCTCGTGCGACTGGGCGAGGGCCTCGTAGAAGGGGATCCAACCGATGTTGCCGATCGAGTGGTGTAGCACGAGCACGGGCGAGCCGCTGCCGCCGCGCAGGTACTGCACGCTGCCGCCGGCCACCTCGGTCGTCTCGACGCTGTGCGTCTCGGTCGTCGTCATGCTGCACCCGCCTCCGCTCGCGGCCACGGCCCGCCCGCTTGCGCCGGGGCTGGCTCGGCTGTTGGTCCCGGACCGGGGCGAATCATAGCAGCGCCCGCAGCAGCGGCGAGCCGACCGGCGGGCTTGCGGGACGAAGTGGGGTGCGAGGCTATGCGGTCTGGCTCCCGGCGCCCACGCGAGCGTCCTCGTAACGCCGCTGGAGCTGCAGCGCCAGGTCGCGGCGCAGGCTCAGCCCGCGCAGCGTGTCGCGGACCTGGTCGGGGTACGGGCGCACTGCGGGCGGCGCCTGTCGCACGTCCTCGATGAACGCGTCGAAGCGCGCGTTGAGGTCGTCGACGTCGGAGACCTCGCGGACGAGCTTGTAGAGGGCCTTGCGGAATGTGCGGTCCAGCGTCGGGCTCCTCGTGGCTCGGCACTCGCGGCTGGCGCGACGATACCACCGCGCGGCGGCGGCGCTCAATGTTGGGGTCAGGCGCGATGCTATGGCGCGTCGGCCGTCGTCGCTTCGCCGATCCACCGCACACGGTCGGACGTGGTCCCGACCGCTCGCTGGAACCTCCGGTCGGCCGTCCAGAGGTCGCACTCCAGCGTCTCGGCGAGCGCGAGGTAGTGCACGTCGTAGACGGCTCCCTGCTCCAAGAGGCTGGCCAACTCGATCGCCCTGCTGTGGAGTGCGCGGGTCTCAAGAAGCTCGACGCCCGAGACGAGGAGCGTCTCGATCAGTTCGGAGGCCCTTCCGAGCGACAGCTGACTGTCAACCACCCGCCGATGCAGGGCATTCGCTACCTCGGCCGGCATCAGGTAGGGCGCCGTAGGTGTGACACCCGCGCTCACCCATGACGCAGCGAGAGCGCGCGCGATGGGGGTGTCCGCTTCCTCGACGAGCCACTTGACGGCCACGCTCGCGTCAACGACGACGCGGTCGCTCACAAGTGCTGCCGGGTCTCACGGGCCTCCCGGATAAAGTCGACTGAGTCACCGGGGAACATCCCGCCACCCGGAGGTCGCGCCCGAATCGCGTCGAGGCGCGCCATCGCTTCAGGACCGAACGGCAGCTTCGGAATCTCTTGGGACTCGTCGCGGTCGACTTCACGCTCGATGGCGGTCTCGCAGTACTCCCGCATACTGACGCCCTTGAGCGCCGAGACGACCTTCAGTCGCTGCTGCAGCGACGCGTCGACGTCGAGGGTGAGGCGCTTCTTGCCGGCGACCATCACGGGCCTCCATCACATACTGAATTCTGTATTTGCAGAATACCACGGCCCGAGGTGCCCCGTCCGGCGTGGTACGGGACACGCCTTCGGCTACACCCGTTCGCGACGCGTGTACTGCGGCGGCTCCGCGAGGTGTGGCAGGCCGTGTGCTCCACCGGGGCGGAAGTCGAGCGGCGCGTGGCGGTGCAGCTTCAGCAGCCGCACGATCGTCTCGACGTCCGGGACCGGCTCCGGGAAGCCCGTCCCCACCCGCCCGACCGCCGGCAGCGAGTGCGCGTCCGAGCCGGCTGTGCGACCCACGCCGAGCTCCTCCGCCAGCGTCGCCCAGTACCCGTCGACCTGGTCCGAGTGGTCGCCGTTGACCACCTCGATGGCCTCGAAGAGGTCAGGCACGTCCTTCCACGACGGTGGCGTGCCCATGCCCTGCCGCATCGGGTGCGCCCACACCATGGCGCCACCCTCCGACACGACTGCCGCGCGCAGCCGGTGGAGGTCCGAGAGCTGCGGGCGGTAGCGGTCGAGGCCGAACACGAGCACGTGGCCGATCTGCGTGTTCACCTCCATGCCGCGGATCACGGAGATCCCGTACTCGTCCGCGAGCGCACGCACGTCGGCCTCGGGCCAGATCGCGTTGTGCTCGGTCAGGCAGACGCCGTCCAGGCCGCGCGCCACCGCCTGGGCGCAGAGCGCCGCGGCGCGCACGCCGCTGTCGAGCGAGCGCTCCGAGCTGTGGCAGTGCAGGTCGAGGACGGCGCCACCCGGCAACCGGGCCTCGGCGATGTCGCCGAGTTCGGAGCCGGGTCCAGCCATCCCGTTGCCGTTGAGGCCTATGGGCATCCGGCTCCGCCTAGCCGCCCGCGCGTTCGCGGGTCAGCCGGATCAGTTCCGGCAGCACCTCGAGCGCGTCGCCGTTGATGCCGTAGCGCGCGTACCGGAAGATCGGTGCGTCCCGGTCGGTGTTGATTCCCACCAGCACGCGCGAGGTCGAGCAGCCCATCATGTGCTGGCTCGCGCCCGAGATACCCGCCGCCACGTAGAGGTCCGGGCTCACGATCTTGCCCGTCAGCCCCACCTGCTCCTCCGAGGGCGCCCAGCCCTCGTCCACGATGGCGCGCGAGGCCCCCGGCAGGCCGCCGAGGTTCGCCGCAAGCTCGCGGATGAGCGCGAAGTTGTCGCCGCTCTGCAGCCCGCGCCCGCCCGAGACGACCACGTTGGCCTCCTCGAGCCGCGGCCCGCTGGCCTCTGCCGCCTGGTCGACGACGACGCGCTCCTCGGCAGGCGCCGCGACGTCGACGGCGACGACCTCCGCGCCGCGGCCCACCTCGCGGTCCGGCGCGGGGGCGAGGCCGGGTGAGAGCCCGAGGACGCGGGGCGTGGCGGCGAGCCGGTAGACGGCGCGCGCCGAGCCGCCGTAGACGGACGCGACGACGGCAAAGCCGCCCTCGGCGTTGGCGCGCGTCTCCGTCACGCCCATGACGCAGCCGCCGCCGAGGCGCGCGCCGAGCCTGGGCGCGAACTCCAGCGTGTTCGACCCGCGTCCGACGACGACGGTGCTCGCCTCGGACGCCTCGACGATCGCGGCTGCCGCGCCGACGACGGCGTCGCCGGAGAAGGCGGCGAGGTGCTCGGCGTCGGCGACGTAGACGCGTTCCGCGCCGCGCTCGGCGGCCTCCGTGACCGCGTCGCCGACGTCGTGGCCGATGACGGCGGCCAGCAACGGCTCGCCCGTCTCGGCCGCGAGCGCGGCCGCGCCGCCGAGTGCTTCGAGGTCCCCGCCGGTCAGGCCTTCTCCCGGCGGCTGGGTGACGATCGCGATGATGCCGCTCACAGCACGCCCTCCGCTTCCAGCCTGCTCAGCAGTTCAGCAGCCTGCGCCGCGGGGTCATCGCCCTCGATGAACTCGCACTCGCCGGCCACCTCATGGATGTAGAGCTCGAGCAGCTCCGCGCCCGCGCCGTCCTCGACGCCGAGCTCCTCCGGGGTGCGCACGGTCGCCGGGTGGCGGCGGGCCTGGATCATCCCGCGGCCCGTCGGGTAGCGCGGGATGCCGAGTTCGTTGCTCACGGTCACGACCGTCGGCATCGAGGCCAGTACCTGCTCCTCGCCCAGCGGGGTGGCGCGCTTGATACGCAGCCGCTCGCCCTCGACGCGCACGTCGAAGGCGACCGTCACGTAGGCGTAGCCGAGCATCTCGGCGAGCGCGGCGGGCGTCGTGCCCTGGTCGTAGTCCGAGGACTGCCGACCGCAGATCACGAGGTCCACGTCGCCGAGATCGCGGATGGCCGCGGCGAGCAGGCGCGCCGTGCGGAAGGCGTCGGGCGGGCCGTCCGGGTCGTCGACGCGCACGATCTCGTCGCAGCCCATCGCCTTGCAGTGGCGGAGCAGCTGGTTGACGTCCTCGCCGCCGGCCGAGATCGCCGTGATGGTCACGTCGTGGCCGTCGTCGCGGAGGCGCAGGGCGGCCTCGATCGCCTGGTCGTCGTAGGCGTTGATGATCAGAGGGAGCTCCGTGCTGAACGCGCGGCCGGACTCGTCGACCTCGAGCTGGCCCCACAGCGCGTAGCTGTTGACGCCATCGGGGTCGATGACCTGTTTCGCGCAGATCACGATGTGCATGCGGTCCTCCCCCCGGGCGGCCCTACTGTGGCGCTCCCCACTGGCGGCCCCACTGTGGCTGGTGCGTGTGGCGGGGCTAGTAGTCCTCGCCCTCGAGGAAGATGAAGCTCTCCTCGCACCACACGAGCTGGTTGGTGGCGGCGGCGGGGTCGTCGTCGCTGCGGCCGATCATCTCGACCCACTTCCACGGCGGGTCGCCGTGGTCGAAGCGGCGTCCGGTCAGGACGCCGGTGTAGGTCGCGCGGCCGCCGACGGGTGTGCCCTCCACGGCCGCACCGCCCTCGCAGGTGCAGTTGCGTCCGGCGAGGTCTTCATCGAAGTAGTAGCGAACGTCCTCGTGCGGTCCGATCTCCGAGGCGGCCCGGGCGTCCTCGGGGGTCGATGCAGCGTCCGCGTGGTCGTCGGGCGGTGTCACTGCTCGGTCCGTTCTGCCGCGCCGCTGCGCGCGGCTCTATCTCCGCTCTATCGCGCGGTGCGCGACCGGGTTCGCGGTCTGTCACGCATGGCGCGGCCCTGTTCCCGTTCTGTCGCGCTGCGCGCGACGGGGCGAGTGTGACGCGCGCGACGTAGGCTCGTCAAAGGCCGGGCCGCGATCGAGAGCGAGGAGGACGACGTGACCACCACACAGGAACGCCGCGCCGAGCGGCTGGATCGATTCGAGAACTTCACCGAGATCCCCCTGCTGGTGCTTGCTCTGCTCATGATCCCGATCCTGCTCGCCCCGGTGGCGCTGGACCTGTCCACGCGAGTCGAGCGCGTCCTGTTGGCACTCGATTGGCTCATCTGGGGCGTCTTCGCGACCGAGCTGCTGATACGCCTCTACCTGGCCCCGGCGAGACGGGCCTACCTCGTCTCGCACTGGTTCGACGTGCTCATCGTCGTCCTGCCGTTCATGCGGGCGCTGCGCTCCGCTCGCGCGTTGCAGGTCCTTCGTGCCGCGCGGGTCATGGCATATCTGCTTCGAAGCTCGCACACCGTACGGGCGATCCTGGCCCGGCAAGGCGTGCAGGGCCTACTGGTACTCGGACTCGCAGCACTCGTCGTCGCTGCGGTGGCGGCCGCCCTCGCCGAGCGGGGCGCCGGCGGGCCCATCGATGGGTTCGACACGGCAGTGTGGTGGGCGTTCACCACGGTCACGACCGTCGGGTACGGCGATGCCTACCCCGTCACGGCTGTGGGCCGGGGCGTCGCGACGGTGCTGATGCTGGTGGGCGTCGGGTTGTTCGGCCTGCTCACCGCGAACGTCGCCGCGCACTTCGTCGAGTCGGACAGCCCGGACGTATCGGGCGATACCGCAGCGACGCTCGAAGCTGTGCTCGCCGAGCTGCAGAGGCTTCACGAGCGCCTCGACGCCGCGGGCATTGCCGAACGCGGCTCGACTGCGCGCGACGCATGAACCCGCGGAGCAGGCGCAGGATCCGGTCCGGCGCCTCCTCCGCCACGAAGTGCCCGACATCCTCGAATTCGTGCATCCCGAGGTACGTGAGCGCGGGCCGGGAATGCACACTCGCAGCCCGCTGACCCCCCGAAGATCTGACACCCTCGCCTCACGGGGAATCTGATGACCACGACACAGGAACGCGGGCTCGCCTCGGGCGTGGAGCCGCTGCCGCAGCCTCGACAGCGGAGGAGTGCGAGCCTACGCTGAGGTGGTGCCGAACCTCTTCAGAGCACTCGCGCTAGTCATTGCGCACTTGTGGGACAGTGTCCCGTGGTGGTTCTGGATTAGTCTCGATCAAGCGGTCGTCGGCACGACAATCGCCGTACCCGTGAGCGCGGTGTTCTTTCAGTCAACAGCTCCGGGCGCACTTATCGGGGCAACACTCGGAGTCTGCATGTTCTGGCTGCTCACAGCCGTTGATGAGGATAAGGCCTTCGCCGTGATGGAATTCGAGCGAAGGCACATGCGGGATCTACCGACGTATGGAGTGTACTGGACCTCGGTCGTGTTCGTTGCCCACGGAATCGTCGGATAGCGGATCCCTCTGGCGCCGCCCCAACGATGTATGGGGCCTCAGGAGCTTCCACGCCAGCGCGATCGTCACGACGACAAAGATGGCTTCCAGGAACATGGGGAAACTCCTGAACTCATCTTACGGCCCGCGATGCCGCCGACACAGCTTAGCAAATGAGAGAGTGCATTATCAATAACCGGCGCCAACGCGCTGGATGCCACCCTTGTCTCGACGCCGGTGGGATCGGCGCTAGGTTACCCGGATCGGGTGGGGGAGCGGCTGGTTGAAGAGGTAGCCCTTCTCGTTGAACGGCACCGCGTCCGGCTGCGTGTTGCCCACCACATCCGTGGCGCGCGTCAGCAGCGTGTACTCGCCCGGCGCGGTGGGCCAGTCGAACTCGAACCGCGCCCACGAGTACTGCACCTGCGGCTCGACGACGCGCGCCGGATGCCAGCTCGCGCCGCCGTCGACGCTCCACTCGACTGTCGCGATCGCGCCGAGCGGCGAGTGCGCGAAACCGTGCAGGCGGTGGATGCCGCCCGCCAGCTCGGCCGGCCACGGCAGGCCGAGCGCGCTCTTGATCGACTGCACCGTGACCGCCTGCCCCTCGGCCTCGCCCGCGGGCGGATAGTCGTCGCCGATCAGCACGTACGAGGTGGTGTTGTTGCGCGTCCAGAGACGCTCGCGCGAGACCTCGATGCGGCCGAGCCACTTGATGCTGGTGCTGCCGACCCAGCCCGGCACGAGCGCGCGCAGCGGGAATCCGTGGTCGCGCGGCAGCGTCTCGCCGTTGAGGCCGTAGGCGAGCAGCGTGTCGGGGTGCATCGCCTTCTGCACAGTGACGACACGGCGGAACCCGCCCTCCGGCGCATCCTCGTCGAGGCCGGTGAGGAGCACGCTGGTGGCTTCGTCGGTGATGCCCGCGAGCGTGAGCACGTCGGCGAGCGCGACGCCGAGCCAGACGCCGTTGCCGACCGCGCCGCGGCCCCACTGCGTGCCCTTCGCGGCCTGCCCCTGGAGGCGGTCGAACATCACGCGGTGGTTCCCGGCGCACTCGAGGTACGAGACCAGCGTGCGCGCGGGCAGGCGGCGCAGCTCCTCGTACGTCAGCTCCAGCGGCTGCTCGACGGCATCGCCGTCGACGACAAGCCGCCACGCGCCTGCGTCGAGCTCGGGGCTCTTGGGCGAGTTGTTGCGGACGAAGAAGAGGCGGTTGGGCGTGATCACGCCGTCCATGAGTTCGAGGCGCGCTTCGAGGCCGGCCTCGCCGTGCGCGATGAAGGGCTCCGGGTCCTTAGCCAGCCCGGACGGCTCGTCGCCGTCGTCGTCCGTCCCGAAGCACGCCGCGAGCACCGCCGCCGCGCCGCCGGCCGCGAGCAGCCCGAGGAAGCGCCGGCGACTCACACCGCGTTCGTTCGCGAGTTGCCAGAGAGTGTCGTCTCTCACGAGTTGTCCCCGGCGCTCAGACCGCCTCGGCCCCGTCGCGGATGCGCCACTCGCCGTCCTGCAGCAGGTGGCGGATGCGCCGCGTCGCGGTGATGTCGTCGAGCGGGTCGCCGTCGAGCACGAGCAGGTCGGCGCGGCGGCCCGGCCGCACGGTACCGAGGTCGTCCTCGACGCCGATGGCGCGCGCGCCCAGGAGTGTCGCCGCCTGGATCGCCTCGTGGTTCGACATGCCGATGCCGGTGAGGAGCGCGATCTCCTGGTGGATGGCGTCGGGGCCCGTGAACGGGCTGCCCATGTCGGTGCCGGCGACGATCGGGACGCCCGCTCGCCAGGCGGCGCTGATGTTCGCGTGGTGTACCTCGCCGGTCTCCCGAGCCCGCTGGAGCGTCTCCTCCTTCAGCACCCCGGCGCCGATCTCGATCACGAAGTGGATCACCGCCAGCGTCGGGACGACGAACGTGCCGCGCTCCAGCATCTCCTCGATCAGCTCGGCGGTGACGAACGAGGCGTGCTCGACGGTGTCGATGCCGCCGCGGACGGCGTTGCGGATGCTCGGCTCGCCGTGCGCGTGGGCGGCTACGCGCTTGCCCTCCGCGTGCGCCATCGAGGTGACGATCGCCACCTCCTCTTCGCTGTATTGCTCGGTGCGGGGGCCGTGGCCGGTGCCGATGACGCCGCCGGAGACCATCATCTTGAGCAGGTCGGCGCCGTCGTCAAGCTGCTGGCGCGCTGCTCGACGTACGGATTCAGGGTCGTCGGCGTGCAGGCCGACGTGCCAGCCGTGGCCGTCCGGCAGGGTCATCCACGCCCCGGCAGTGAAGAGGCGCGGACCGGGCGCGACGCCCGAGGCGATCGAGTCGCGCAGGTCGAGGCTGAGCGGCCCAACGCCGCCGACCTCGCGCGCGGTGGTGACGCCGTTGCCGAGCAGCGCCGCGGCGCGCTTCGCCGCGTTCCCGGCCTGCTCCGCGTGCGGGAGGTCGAGGGCGTTGTCGAGCGCCCGGGGCGTTGCGTCCATCGTGAGGTGGGTGTGTGCGTCGATGAGCCCGGGGATCGCCGTCGCGCCGCCGGCGTCGATCTCCTCGCCGTCGCCGTCGAGGCCGGGGCCTATCCCGGCGAACCGCCCGTCGCGGATCAGTACGTCGACGCCGTCGCGGATGTCACCAGCCCCGTCGATGAGGCGCAGATTGCGTATCAGCATGTAGAGTTCCCCATGTCCCTTGCAGCCGCTCCCACCGGCTCATGCTAGCGCGCACTCCGCCGTACGATGGATCGGTGCGCGCCGCGCGTCCTCGCGCGGGTGGGAGGGGAGACGATGACGGCTGCCCATGACGCGGCGATCGGCGCCGAGGGGCTGGTGCGGGACTACCCCGCCGTCCGCGCCGTCGACGGCATCGACCTTGCCGTCGAGCGCGGCCAGGTGTTCGGCTTCCTCGGTGCGAACGGCTCCGGGAAGACCACCACCATCCGCATGCTCACCACGCTGCTGCGCCCCACCGCGGGCCGCGCCTACGTCGACGGCCTCGACGTGCAGCGCGAGCCCGCCGAGGTGCGGCGACGGATCGGCGTGGCGCTGCAGGAGGCCGGGCTCGACGACCTCCAGACGGGCCGCGAGCTGCTGACGTTGCAGGGCCGCCTCCAGGGCGTACCGCGCCGCAACGTCGACGCCCGTGCGGCCGAGTTGCTCGGGATCGTCGACCTCGAGGACGCGGCGGACCGGCGCATCGGCACGTACTCGGGCGGGATGCAGCGGCGGCTCGACCTCGCCTCGGCGCTGGTGCACCGGCCGAGGATCGTCTTCCTCGACGAGCCGACGACGGGCCTCGACCCGATCAGCCGTGACCAGGTCTGGCGCTACGTGGAGCAGCTCAACCGTGAGGACGGCGTGACGTTCTTCCTCACCACGCAGTACCTGGAGGAGGCCGACCGCCTCGCCGACGAGGTCGCGATCATCGACGCGGGGCGCATCGTCGCGCAGGGCTCGCCGGCCGACCTCAAGGCCACGATCGGCGCCGACGTCGTCACCATCCACGTCGATGCGGACGACGGCGCCGCGATTGCGCGCGCCGTGCTCCGCATCGAGGAACTCGAGGGTCTCGAGGAAGTCCGCACGCTCGACGACGCCGTGGTCGTCTACATCACCGATGGCAGCCGGGCGATCGCGCGCCTCGTGACGCTGGTGCAGGAAGCGGGGCTCGACGTGCGGGAGGTGACGCTCGCGCAACCGACGCTCGACGACGTGTTCCTGCGGGCCACGGGTCGCCACCTCGAGGTCGACGCAGACACATCGGCTCCCAGAGCCGGGGAGGAGGGTGCGTGATGACCGCGCTCATACTCGGGACCTATCAGCTCGCGTGGCGGGCGGTGCGCGAGACGATCCGGCAGCCGGGCGTCGAGGTGGGCAACCTCTTCATCCCGCTGTTCTTCTTCTTCGTCACCGTCGGCGCCATCAGCAACATCGCGGCGCCGGCGCTGGGCATCGAGAACTACGAGGCGTTCCAGCTGCCCGTGGCCGTCACGCAGGGCGTCGCGGGCGCGGCGGCCGTCTCGGGCGTGGCGATCGTGAAGGACATCGAGAGTGGGTACTTCGACAAGCTGCTGCTCACGCCGATGCCGCGGCTGGCGATCGTGCTCGGCCGGCTCATCGCCGACGGCATCCGCTGCATGGCGTTCACGTCGATCATCGTGGCCGTGCTCAGCTTCTTCACGTCGGGGATGGAGGCGGGACCGCTCGGCTACCTCGTGGTCATCGCGCTCGCCGGGCTGTTTGGGGTGGCCTACTCCGGGATCGGCGTGACGATCGGGCTGCGCACGGGGAACGCGCAGGCCGCGCAGGCGGGGTTCCTGCTCTTCTTCCCGCTGCTCTTCCTCTCGCCCGCGTTCGCGCCGAAGGAGTTCTTCGACCCGTGGATGGAATTCCTCGCCTCGATCAACCCCGTGACCTACCTGCTCGAGGGCATGCGCACGCTGGCGCTCGACGGCTGGGAGTGGGACAACCTCGTCGGCGCGTTCGCCTCGGTCTTCGGCCTCGGCGCCGTCACCGCGGCGATGGCGCTGTGGGCGCTGCGCACGAGGACGGCCTGATGCGATGACGAGCGACGACCGTTGGCAGCAGGCCGCCGACTCGCCCGACCACGCGCTCGCACCGCTCGACGGCTCAGACCTCGGCGGCGGCGTCACGCTCGACGTGCGGCTCGGCCCGCGCAGCGCGGTCGGCTCGACGTACTTCCGCTGCTACCTCGCGACCCCGGGCGGGCACACGACCGCCCCGGTGGTGTTCGGCCTCCAGAACTCGGGGCCGTACCCCGGCTTCAACTGGGTCGAGGTGCTCGACTACTTCGCCTCGGTCCCGCTCGACACGGGCGGGACGTTCGAGGTCGGCGCGGAGGTCGAGCGCGCGCTGTTCGAGCGCCTCGCGAGCATCGTGCCGCCGGGCGGGCACCTCATGGCCGAGTACGACTCGGGCGCGCGATCGCTCACGGCGCGGGCGCTGTCGGCGCGCGTCCCGCCTGTCGCCACGCCGCTGGGCGCGCTGCTGTTCGAGGTCGGCTGCGGCGTCGCGTTCCGCGACTGGTACATCTCGGAAGGCGGCCGCGAGGGCCCTCGCAAGCTCCAGGGCTTCCGCGCCCTGGACGACGACCACGCGCGCACACGCGGCCTCGAGGCGGCCGCCGCGCTCGAGGCGTTCCTGGCCGAGCGCGCGGGGCTGGCGCCGGAGCTGCGGCAGGTCACGTTCCCGCTCGCGGAATCGGTGCTCTCCGAGCTACGGAGGCGCTTCGGCGGGTGACGAAGTCCACCCGCCCGGTACGGACGCCTCGGATAGCGCGCAGTGACAGCAACTAACTAACAATATGCCTGTCAACGCCTCAGAGGCCTGGGCCATAACTCTCCCGATGGTGGAGCATGGGTACCGCATTCACTCTATGCAGAAGCCCCGTTCTGGATGCGGGCTGCATCGTCAGCATTGATGAGGCCTTGGGCAATCCCGCTCATGATGATGTAGGGCGGTAGGAGTGGGTTGCGGAACCGGAACCGATAATTCCGCCGTGTTCCAATCTTGTCGAGGATGGGCCCGCGTCCGACCCCGCAAAACTCGTTCATGTGCTTTGCGAACGCAGGAATCTCGTAGCGCCTCCCCATGATCGCGCTCATTGGCTTGCGGACGGAACCTGACGTGAAGTAGCCAAGCTCGTCAGTCCTCGCCAGCGCGCACGCGAGAGCGACCTGCCGATAGAGTGAGTCCGCGCGAGCACTCATCACGGCCCGGTGATGTGTCGTCGTGATTGTCTCCTGGGCGTTGTCGACGGATTCACGAATACCAGCTTCTACATCTGCCGAGCGGAGTACGTCCGAGTCGTCATCGTTGGCGTGACGGGCGGCATATAAGGCGATGAGGTGTGTGTAGTGAGGAAGACCTTGCGACAGGCTGGCGATCCGGTCCCTTGCGTCAGCCTCCGCTGTCATTTCCACCTCAGCCAGCCCACCAACGACGATCTCCTGCAACTCAGCATGGGACATGCGTGGCACGCGCACTTGGGCGAGCGCTCGCTCGATTGACTCATGTTCGTGGATCAGCGAACTGACGGTCTCGCCGACACCGACCAAAACGAGCGTGGCGGGTACCGACTGGTCCGACAGCATCTTGATGGTGTCAGCAAATTGTGTTCCCGCCCGGCTCGCTGCTCGGTCGAACTCATCAACTATGACGACGAGGATTGCCTGCTCGCCCAGTCGCTCAAGGACCTGCCTCACCTGATGCGGGCCGAGCGCCTGTTCACCACCTACGAGATCGCCTACGGAGTGGACGATCTCCTGTATTTCGGGCGTGAATCCAACAGTTCGACGACGTTCGATGACCTGGAGGTCATCGAACGCCTTGCGCCATATAGCGGGGTAGTCGTCCCCATCGTCACAGTTGACTCGGGGGGCTATGACAGACTGCCCAGCGGCCTCAAGATACTCGCGTAGGACGCTTGCCAACGATGTCTTGCCGACTCCGCGTTCACCGAAGAGCACAGCATGTCGTCCGCGCTGCAAGATCGCGTCGAGTACTGCGCGGCGCTGCGGAACGCGCCCTGCAAAGAGGCTCAACCGGTCGATCGGAGCGGCGGGCGTGAACACTTCGCCCAGGCGGAGATCGCGTTCGATTCTGTTCACAGTCCTATGTCCCCATTTCGCCGAGGCACACTCTTGCTAGCCGCTACTTACAATAAGTAACTCACAATAACAAGCACGGAGTGGGGCGCACGCCGCACGGACAGCTCAAGCCGCGGTGGAGCGTGGGAGGTGGCCTTCTCTCCGGCAGAATCGGTGCTCGCAGAGCTACGGAGGCGCTTCGGCGGTTCGTGACCCTCGTGTAGTATCGAGAGCGCAACGGGTACCCATCCCCAGGCAGACCCAAGGCACAACGCGTTGCCCGCCGCCCGGTGAGGCGCGGAGCACGACGACGGAGGACGCGATGCCCCAGACCCTCAGCGTGATCAAGGCGGACGTCGGTGGCTGGGTTGGCCACTCGGCGATGCACCCCGAGCTCCTCGACTCCGGCCGCGAGTCGCTCGCCCAGGCGGTGCAGTCCGGGCTCCTGATCGACGCCCAGGCACACGCCTGCGGCGACGACCTCTTCCTCGTGATGTCGCACGACCGCGGCGAGGACGACGAGGAGATCCACCGCCTCGCGTGGGACACGTTCCAGACAGGCACCGAGGTCGCGCAGAAGCTGCACCTCTACGGCGCGGGCCAGGACATCCTCGTCGACGCCTTCTCCGGCAACATCCGCGGCGCGGGCCCCGGCTCGGCCGAGATGGAGATCGAGGAGCGCCCGTCGGAGCCGGTGATCGTGTTCATGGGCGACAAGACCTCGGCCGGGTCGTTCAACCTGCCGTTCTTCAAGATGTTCGCCGACCCGTTCAACACCGCCGGGCTCGTCATCGCCGAGCCGTTGCACGGCGGCTTCGAGTTCGAGGTGCACGACGTCAAGGAGGCCTCGCGCATCTACCTCGCGTGCCCCGAGGAGATGTACGACCTGCTCGTCTTCATCGGCTCGCCCGCCCGCTACGCCGTGAAGCGCGTGCGCAACCGCCAGACCAACGAGGTCGCCGCGGTCTCCTCCACCGACAAGCTCTCGCTCATCGCCGGCCGCTACGTTGGCAAGGACGACCCGACGGCGATCGTGCGCTGCCAGGGCACCTTCCCGGCCGTCGGCGAGGTGATCGAGCCGTTCACGACCGCGTGGACCGTCGAGGGCTTCATGCGCGGCTCGCACTACGGCCCGTGGATGCCGACGTCCGTCGAGCAGGCGCACCCTTCGCGCTTCGACGGCCCGCCGCGCATCGTCGCGCTCGGTTTCCAGCTCGCCGAGGGCATGCTCGGCACGCCGCGCGACCTCTTCGACGACCCGTCGTACGACAACGCGCGCGACGAGGCGAACCGCGTCAGCGACTACCTGCGCAAGCACGGCCCGTTCGAGCCGCACCGTCTGCCCCTGGACGAGATGGAGTACACGACGATGCCGGCGGTGGCCGCCAAGCTCAGCGACCGCTGGGAGTCGATGGACTAGCTCCGGACGACGGTTGCGAAACCTGGTCTCCAAGTGCCGGAAGCGCCGCGCCTGCTGATCGCCACCGGCAACCCCGGCAAGGTCGCCGAGTTCCGCACGCTCCTCGACGGGTGCGGGTGGGACGTGGTGGCCCCGGCCGACATCGGGCTGCCGCGCGTCGAGGTGATCGAGACGTCGCGCTCGTACCTCGAGAACGCCGTGTCGAAGGCCGTCCGTCACGCCGAGGCGTCGGGACTGCCTTCGCTCGCCGACGATTCGGGCCTCGAGGTCGACGCGCTCGAC